>JBNKHV010000184.1:0-183367 GCA_050290545.1 Polyangiaceae bacterium
TGAAGCGCCCAACACCGTGAAGCGCCCAACACCGTGAAGCGCCCAACACCGTGAAGCGCCCAACACCGTGAAGCGCCCAACACCGTGAAGCGCCCTACGCCGTTGTCTCGGAACCCGACGGGCTCTCGATGACCACCACATCTCCGCTGGCGAGCTCCGCCGGTGGGGCCGAGAGAGCTGCTGGCTGGGGCGTCTCCGCTTTCTGCTCGGCGAGCTCGCGCAACCAATCGGCAACGACATGTGAGACGCCCGGCAGCATCGTTGCTGCCGCGGACGAGCCGATGGCCGTCGCCCAGCCGAGCGGTCCCAAGGGGCGGCAGCCGAAGAAGTGACTCAACCCCGGCGTTTGAATGATGGCAGCCAACAACGCTGCGGAGCCGAGACCCGTGGCGAGCACCCCGCGGCTGCCCTGGCCAGAACTCATCGTCTGCCCCAATTGGGTACCGACGAGTGCAGCCAAGGCGACGGTTCGGGCGCGCGCGCGACCGCCCGTGAGGCGCGCCGCCGACCACGCCATACCGGCACCGAGGGCCGTCAATGCGGCGCGCACGGCGATCTCCTTGGTCAACGGTTTGCCGAGGGTGGACTCCGGGCCCGCGAGTGCCAGCTTCTCGAGGGTATCTCGAGTTGGCGGTCGCAGAGCGATGGTCATCGCCGGTGCGACGTCAGTCAGCAAGTTGACGAGCAACAGCTGGCGCGCGTTGAGCGGGGGTCTGCCTGACAACAGACCGACGGCGGTGGTGAACCCGATCTCGCCGAAGTTGCCGCCCAGAAGAATCGAAACAGCGTCTCGAACCGACGCCCACATGGCGCGTCCTTCGGCGATCGCTTCGACGAGCGTTTCGATGCGACCATCCGTCAGCACGATGTCGGCGGCGGCGCGTGCGGCGGGCGTGCTTTGCTCGCCGATGGCGACACCCACGTCTGCCAGGCGGATCGAGGGGGCGTCGTTGGCGCCGTCTCCCACCATCGCGACGACGCACCCGGCGCGTTGCAGCGCGCGCACGATGCGCACCTTCTGAGCAGGCGTGACGCGTGCGAAGACGGAGATGTCCGTGATCACGCTATCGAGACTTTTGTCATCCAGATCAGCGAGTTGACCACCGGCCATCAGCTTGCGGGTGTCTGTCAGAGACAGCTCGGAAGCGATGGCATTCGCCGTGCTGGGGTGATCACCCGTCAGCATCACCGTACGGACGCCGGCGCGCTGAAGGCCGCGGATGGCTTCGGCCGCACTGGGCCTCACGGGATCGGTGAACGCCAAGAAGCCGAGGAAATGCAGCTCCTGTTGCTCCAGCTTGTCGGGCGACAACTCACCCAGGTACTCGCCGGAGCGGCCTTCTGCCACCGCAAGGACTCGCAAACCACGCCTTCCCAGGCGCGCCACCTCGGCGGCGAGGTTCGAGCGTCGCTCCGCGGTGAGGACTTGCGTCTCCGTTCCACTGGTGCGCGTGCTGCACATCGGGAGCACGACTTCGGGGGCACCTTTGATGCAGATGCGGAACTCCTTGCCCACGGCACCGAAGGCGGCGTGGTAGCTGCGCTCGGATTCGAACGAGAGCTCCGAACTCAACGTCCAGCCCTCGGCGTGGGTGTGGGCCGTCGTTTTTGCGATGCGGGCGGCGCGGTAGAGCGCCTCGTCCGTCGGGTCGTGCTCCGGGAAGAGTTCGGGATCCGGGCTGGCGCGCAGTCCAGTGCTCAGCACGTACTCCCGCTGGGGACTCAGCTCTTCCACCTTCTCCTGGATCTCTCCGTCGGAGATGAAGGCCAACTCGACCCGTCCTTCCGTCAGCGTGCCGGTCTTGTCGAGACAGATGACGTCAACCCGACCCAGTGCTTCGATGGATCGCCCGTTGCGAACGAGTGCGGCGCTCTTGCTCAAACGCTGGGCTGCGGCCAACTGAGCGGCGGTGGCCAACAGCGGCAGCCCCTCGGGCACGGAGGCAACGGCCAGGCTGACACCAGAGCCGACGAGTTCGTCCAATCGGCGGCCGCGCAGTAATCCACCGCCCACCACACCGACTCCCGCTGCCAGCGCCACCGGCCCCGTCAAGTCCATCAGATCGCGCAAGCGCCGCTCCACGCCTCCTTGGGCTCGGCTCCGCTTTGCGACCGAGGCGCCTCGCCTCATCTCGGTGGCGTTGCCGGTCGCGACCACCACGGCGTAGGCGCGGCCCGAAGCCACCGCCGTCCCCTCGTACAGCATGGAGTCGCGGTCGGCGATGTTGCGGTCGAAGCACGGGTCCGTGTTCTTGCGCACTGGTAGGGACTCACCGGTCAGCGAAGACGCGTCGATTTCCAACGAATGCGCCTCGATGATGCGGCAGTCAGCGGGCACGACATCGCCCGGAGAAAGCTGCACGAGGTCCCCCTGCACCAGATCCGTCGCGTCCACGACGAACTCCTGCCCTTCGCGACGCACGCGAGCGCGTAGGGGTTCGGCTTTCGACAGCTCGAGGATCTTGCGCTCGGTGCGGAAGCGTTGACCGCCGCCGACCAGGGCGTTGAGCACGACGACCCCGGCCACCATCGAAGCATCCGCGATGGAGCCCACGACTGCAGACAGGCCGGCGCCGGCTGCGAGCAGGGGGGCCAAGGGGTTGAACAATTCGTCGCTGACCGCCTCGGCGAGCTCTGACATCGACGTCAGTTGCAATGGTGGTGTCGTGGCACGCCGCACGACTTCGTTGCGTGCCAGGCCATCGAGACTGGTTCCCAACCTCACCAGCACGCCCTGCGCGTCGAGGGCATGCCAGGGCGTGGGGTCTCGAGGCTCGGGCAGTTCCAAGCGTTGCAGCTGTGCCGAGTGGCGGTAGCCGTTCGCCATCGAGATCAGGCTTGCGGCGTTTACCACGAACACTACGCGACGAGTCGTCAAACGCAGCAGCCCACCAGCGGAAACGAGGGCACCGAAGCTGGCCGCGCCCAGGGCGATGTTCACCGCCTGCTTGCTCAAGGCGCGCGCCTGGCGGCTGGCGTGAATCAAGAAGCGCACCTCGTCGAGGGATTGGTGGCAGATCAAGTCTCCCCCCCAAGGCGCCGGGTCGCCTGCGCGCAGCAGACCGATGCCGATGTCCGCCAGGGGCAGCCCTTCAGATTCACCCGTAGCCACCAAAGCAACGGTGTGCCCTTCTCGTTGCAGTCGGCGGATGCCGGCGCGGATCCCTTCGGCCTCCGGGATCACTTCGTCGGCTTGGAGCCGATCGAGAACGCCCTCGTCGGAGGAGGCGATCACCACGCGGATTTGTGCGTCATGAGCTGCGGCGATCAGCTCTTCCACGCCCGTGCGCGCGACGATCTCGACCTCGACCACAGCCACCACTCGGCCGGCGCGCTCCAACGACAGCACCAAGGCACCCCGCGACAGGCGCTGCTCGGCGTGTTGTTGCAGACGGATGTCGACGGTGGCGTCGCTCCTGCCCCAGGCACGCAGCGTCCACAGGCCGTCCACCTGGTCCTCGAGTGGATGCTCGGGGTCGAACATCGAGCGCACGCGTTCGCGTGCCGAAACGACTTCCTCCGGATCGTCGGTTTGCAGCCCACCGAGAACGAACTTGTCGCTGGCCACCAAGTCGCCCTGCAGGACGATGCAATCCAAGCGGTCGAGTCGCCGCAAAACCTCCGGGCGCAAGACCAACACACGCCGTGCCGAGAGTTGTCGACCGAGCTCCGCGCCGAAGATTTCACGTCCGATCTTGGCGGGTCGGGGCAGGCCACCGAAGAGGGCGGCGACCGCGCGCTGAAAACTGCGGGTCGTGATGAAGCTCAGACCAAAGCCGGCGAGGGAGACGGCCCAGGCTCGCTCCGAGTACTCCTCGATCGGCCCGCGCGGCAGTGGCGTGGGGCGCTGCGGTTTGGCTTCCCCGCCGATCAGTGGTCGGGGCGAACGCTGGCACAGCTCCAGCTCACGTTGACGCCAGACTTCGCGACGGGCCTGCAGCTCACGCAACAGCGAATACTTGTGAAGGCCGTCCACCGCCGAGCTCATCGGGCGCTGCGCCATCGTCTGAACGGCGGAGTTGAGCAAAGAAAACACCAAATCGGAGCGCTGCTCCCCGAGCCGTTCATCGAGACCTTGGCGCAGTCTTCGTGTGCTCCTGACGAGGGACAGCACGGCGACGCCATTGCCGCTGAAGGGAACGGTCGGGAACGGAGACAGGCGCAGTCCGAGGCCAATCAAAGTGGCCAACGCGTCCGCGCTGAACTCGACCAGGAGCTGCGCGCCTTGTTCGGCATCCGCGGGGTGCTCACAGCGTTCCTCGAAGCCGGCTTTGCTCACCTTGGCCATTTCCTCGGCGTGCTCCACCAAGGACTCGAGCTCGTGTGCCCCGAAGGCGTTCTCTTCGTAGGCGAAGACGACGCGACCCGTGTGGGCGTTGACCTCGACCCACTCCATTCGCTCCAGCGGCATGGTGAGCGAACTCAGGGCATCCGCCATCGCCGGGTACTCGTCTGCTTCCAGCGCGCGTAGCTCCACGTGAGCACGCCGCGACCCGACCGCGATACGTCGCTCGCGCTTCCTAAACAGCCTGCCCACACGGCGAGCTACATCGAACGCCTTCATCAGAGTCCCCTCTCGTACCACAAGGAGGGGGCGGACCAACAATCGCGGGCCCACCCTTTGTGTCCGGGACTTCGGCGAAGGTGGAGGCCGACTTGGGCCCGGCGGCCAGGCCGACGACCGACTCCTGGCCGGAGCAAGCGTGCGCCCGTGCCGGGGGGCCTCGCTGCGGGCGTACCCGCGACAGCGGCTCTGGCGTGTGTTAGCACCGCTCGCAGTGTCATCCCCCAAAGACTCGAAACCCGCACCCGAAGGCGAAGCCGATCCCTCCGAGGAGCATGTCCTACATGATCTCACGGAGCTCGTTCGGCGCGCGAAGCGTGGGTTGCGGCGTGACGTCGCCCCGCTGGCCGCGGCGGTGGATGCTGGAGGACTACTGGTGCCCTTGGCCAAGTCGATCGAAGGCGTGCCTGTCGGCGAAGTGATCGAAACCGATAGTGAGGAACTGACCCTGGTGCCTCATCTGCTGCAGATCGACGACGGCGCAGCCTTCGTGCCTCTGTTCACCGATTCCGACATTCTGCGATCCATCGGCGAATACGTGGAATGGACCACCGAGGGCAAGGAGCTCGAGTTCTGCACCTTGCCGGCGCGAGTAGCCATCGATCTGGCGCTGCAGGTGGTCGACGGTGAAGAGGTGGTCGGCGCCGTCGTCAATCCGTCGGACGAGACGGAGCTCTATCTCCAGCGACACGAGTTGGGTGCCTTGGCGCAGGGCAAGGCACTGCCACTTGTGGGCTATGTCGAGGCCATCCCGCAGCTCGCCGACGAGGAGGTGTTGATCGCCGAGCTGGAGCAGCCGCCCAGCGCCGAGCTGACCGACAGCATCGAAGCTTGTCTCGAGGGGGTCGCTCACGTGCTGGGCTATCGCATCGAGCAAACGTTCAACGCCGAACGCGACTTGGAGCCGCACCCCACGCTCACCATCGAACTGGCTGCCGGCAAAGCGGACGAGGTGGACACCGATGCGCTCGGTGCTGAGCTTTTCGAGCAGCTCGAAGGCCAGCTGCCCCCGCCGGGCTACATCGACGTCATTTTCGAAGAGCGGGAGGCGGAGTGACGCGCGGACTCGCGAGATCGAGGCCCCGGTGAAGCGCCCCGATCTGTTGGAGGAAGCTCGTCCGCATCTGTCTCGGATCGAGTTTGCGCACCTCAAACTCGCGCGCAAGAGCTTCGAGCCTGGTGTCTTCGCGAAGAGCGTGCGTTGGCTGCAGATGAATGTCGGTCGGCATTGGATCGATCTGGCGACGCGCAATCTACGCCACCTGCATCACGCCGAGCGCTTGCCCAAGCTCGGCCCCGAGGACAGCTGTATCCTGGCCTGCAATCATCGCAGCTTCTTCGACCTGTACGTCGTGACCGTGCAGCTGATCGAGGCCGGGATGCACCAGCGTATCGTCTTCCCGGTGCGCTCGAATTTCTTCTACGATCACCCGGCGGGTGTCGTCGTCAACGGCGCGATGGCGGTCTTCTCCATGTATCCGCCGATGTTTCGCGAGCGGAGCCGTAGCACGCTCAACATGATGGGGCTCGACGAGCTTGCTTGGTTGCTCGACCGAGGCGGTTGCATGGTGGGCTTCCACCCTGAGGGCACGCGCAACAAAGGTGACCCGTACGAACTGCTCCCCGCACGAACCGGCATTGGTCGGCTCGTGCACAAAGCGCGCGTGCCGGTGATACCAGTGTTCACCAACGGCCTGTTGACTGAAGACCTGCCCAAGCAGATCCGTAGCAACTTCGACGGCACGGGCACACCGATCCACACGGTTGTCGGCGAGCCCGTCGACTTCGGCGGTCTGCTCGACGAAGCTCCTTCACAGGGGGTGTTCAAGCGCATCGCGAATGCCACGCGTAGCGCGATCATGCAGCTGGGGGCCGAGGAAAAGGTCTTGCGTCAGGCCCAAGGCTGCTGAGCACCCCCGGGGCTCAGTGCGATGAGCAGCTGGCATCTGCATCCGACGGAAGTCGAAGTGCGCTCACCCGCTGATGCAGCCCTTCATGGCTGCCGCCCGCGATGCTGATGATCTGCGGCTCACAGGAGCTGCAGTCGGTGCTGACTGCGTAGTGGGTCCAAATGATGCCCTCCTGGTAGCTGCTGCCGATCGCTACCATGGCTCTGGGTTTGCTTTCCCCGCTCAACGATAGGGCCGCAGCAAGAACACATAGGGTCGCCCACCAACGATGCCTGATCGGCGTGCGTCGAGAGGGGGTTCCGCTGCGATTGGCCCGCTTCTGTCGGAAGGCGAGGGCAGCGAGCGCCAGTAGTGGCCACCACCCCGTGCGTCCCGGCTTGCGAGTTGCGATGGTCGCCCCGCCGCAGCCGACGGCTTCCTCTTCTTGGGCCGGGGGCTCTTCGTAGAGTTCCCCTACGGCATGTCGATCGGTGGCGTTGATATCGCGCTTGAGCACTTCCCCTGCTCGCGAGGTGGCGAACATGGTGGCTTGCTTGTCCTCCCGTTCTTCGGGAAGACCCAAGAAGTGCCCCACCTCGTGGGTCAAGACGTTTTGGAGGTCGTAGGGCATGCCCCCCTCACCGGCGGAAGCGAGCATTGCGAACGCGTACTCGCCGTTCAGTACGATGTCCGCGTCTACGATGCGCCCGGTGGACGCCTCTGACGTGACGATGGTCACCCCCAACGCACCCTTCGCGACTTCGGCGCCTTCCTGCATGAAGCGAATGCTGTTCTCGTTCTCGCCATCACGGCGGAACCCTATCGGACCCACTTGTCCCCGCTTGGCGACCAAGGTGGGGAGGTTGCTTTCCTCGCGCTGCCAAGCCGTTATCGCGCCAACCACTGCATCGTAGGCTCGCTCGTCGACAGCGCGCAGCGATTCGTCGACGACGAGGTCGACGGACGCCTGCTGCCAGTGGGAGGTCCCATCGACGGCTGCAGCCCTGCTTTCCGCGCTCCACGCGAAGACTGCTGGCAGCAGCAGCAGACCGCATGCGGATGTCTTTGCGCGCATCGATCATGTGAAACGGCGGGCAGTCTGTGGCCAGTAGCCTCGGCGCGCAGCCCGAGCCCCAACAAAGGGGCTTTTGTCGGCGAGCCGAACGCGCTACACCCCAGGTGACCCTAATTGGAAAGCTGTGTGCCGTGAACTTGAACGACCTGGCCCAGATTGAAGTCCTCGATCCCAAAGGGCATCCGGTGTTCTTTGGTGACCTGTGGCGGGACAGACCCGCTGTCATCGCGTTCGTGCGCCATTTTGGGTGCCTGCTCTGCTTCGAGCAAGTGTCGGACATCCTCACCCTCGCGCCGGACATCGAAGCCGCCGGGGCGCGCTTGTGTGTGCTGGGTAATGGTAATCCGTTGCACGCTAGTGTGTTCATGGACGAGGCGGGCTTGTCGTCCAACGTGTACACCGACCCAGGTCGTATCCTGTACAGGCGCCTGGCCATGCGGCACGGCGTGTTCTCCACCGTCAACCCCACGAGCACCCGCCATGCGCGTCGTGCCTACAAGCGCGGGTTTCGGCAGAAGGGTACGCGAGGTGACCCATGGCAGCAGGGTGGGGTCGTCGTCGTCTGTCGCGACGGCACCGCCTCGTTCGTGCAGCGTTTTTCTGTCGCTGGTGATCAGGCTGACTTGGCTGAGATCCGCCGCGCCGCCGCCCGCTGCTCCTGATGGGCAAGCACGATTGTTGTCTCAGATCCAGGGATTGACGGGAGCCGCTGCCGCGCGTTTCCCGGAGAACAGTCGAAAGCCGAGTCCGACGACGAGCAGCACGGTCGTCGAGAGCAGGGTCCAGGTGTTGGCCTGATGCATCCAGTCTGGCCAGGAGCCAGAAACCCAAACCAGATCAGCGACTGCCCCCACTGCGGTCAGCGGTAACAACCAGCGCCAGAAGATGGGTGTCAGGGTGCGTTCGGGCACGCGAGGAAGCACGCTGCGTAGCCAGCTGACCGCGATGAACACCAACGTCAGCTTCAGCTGCACGACGGCCAAGCTCGCCGCGGTAGGCGAGATGGGCACGAGGCTCGTGATCTCGGGAACGTTGGAACCCCCGAGGTAGACGAACACGACGAGTCCCGAGACGCCCCACGTGTTCGTGTCGAGCAGCATCTGAGTCAGAGGTGCTTTGCGGCGAGCGCCGTCGCCCAGCCGCATCAAGCCGAGCAGTGCAACCCCACACAACAGCGCCAGGCTCGAGAGGTAGGACCCGAGAGAGCGAAACATCGCGAACTCCCAGATGGCTGCTCCTTGGCCTGCGCTTGCTCCTCGCAGTGATAGGCTGGCGTGTTGCAACACCGCGGTTCCCACGCCGCAGAGCACCGTCAACTGGATGGCAGTCCCGCGAAGCAGACTCGACAAGGCTGAGGTGATGCTCCAGCCGCGGGAGCTGCGCGCGCCCCCTATCAACTGCGCCAGAACCAGCAGCGTCGAGGACCCCGCAAAGACCAGCAGCAGGTCGAAATCGCCGACGCTGCGCACGAGTTCCGCACCGGCCGCACTGAACAGCCCGCTGACGCACACGAAGGGCAACAAGCCCAAGAACAGACCCCCCCAGCGCAGCGCATCCTGGCGGCGCCGGGAGCGAGGCTCCAAAGCTTGCGCGATACCGTTCTCCAACAACGCCAAGGCGGTGGCGAGGGGGCTGCGACACATCACGAGCGCAGCTGCCACGATCGCCGCGGCAACCAGCGTCCAATGCCACGCCTTCGGGGGCTGGGGTCGCACTTCCGAAACGTCGATGGTCAGTGGATAAGCTTCCGAAAAACCGGTGCGGCGGATCTGAATGTGAGCCTGATTCAAACCTTCATACGGCACTAGATCCAGCGCAGACAGTACGTTCACGCCTTCGAAACGCTCGATGCAGTCTCCCGCTACGAGCGGGCCCTGGGGGTGGTCGTCGGCGACGGACTTCACGCACAGCGCCCCTGCATCCGATCGTTCCAGGCTCCAACCATAGTGGTTCAAGAGCTTGCGGTGCAGATCGTCTTCGGCGCGCGCGAGCGCGGCCTGATCGTCTGGAACGTCGAAGAAGTCGAGCACGACGTCGTCGATGCTGCCCGTGATCGGGGGCGCTCCCGAGGTCCGCGGCGCGAAAGCGACCTCCACGCGACCACGAAAGGTCGCGTGTCGCACTTCTTCGTCGACTCCCAAAAATTGGTCAACGAACTCCGGGGGCAGCGAATACTCGATGGACTGGCGAGAGACGGCTCTGGCGCGCGCTTCGAAGCGAACGCTCTCGGGGCCCATTCCGACGCGGTGCGCGATGCCATCGAAGACAATCGTCGCCTCGTCACCTTCGACAAAGCCCTCGCCGAGGATCTGAAGCTCATCCCGTGGTTCGACCGCCGCCGGCCGCACTTCGCGGATCCCCAGCAGCTGTGGTGGATCGTGCCCGCACGCCGTCAGCGATACGGCCACTACAGCCCACCAGAGCCAGAGCGACGGATGAAGCGCGCTGGGCGTTTGGCGTGGGCGGTGCATCCTCGGCCTATAGTGCCTAGTGCTCGAACCGGGCGAGAATCTGGCAGTCACAATTTTGGCCGGACCCGAGCTCCTCCCTTAGCTTCGCCCAGGTGACCGCTACGCTTTCGAGTTGGATTCGCTCAGTGAGTGAGATCCGTCGCATCCATTCCGAGCTGTCTCTGACGCAGCCCTATCGCGATGATGGGCTCATTCCGGAGCCGGCTGCATCGAGCGCTCAGATCGCGCGCGCAGAGGCGCGTTTGCAGATGTCGCTACCACCGAGCTACAAAGACTTTCTGCTCCGGCATAACGGGTGGAAGAGGTTCTACGACGGTGCAAACTTGTTGGGCGTCGAAGAGCTTGGTCAAGACCGTCACCTACGGGGGGCTCGTTCTTTGTTGCGAGCTTCGCTCCCAACTCTAGATGGTGCGGCTCCGCGTTTACTCCCGTTCGGCGTCGACTCACAGATGTGCAGTATCTTCGCTTTCGATGTGAATGCTTCGTCCGCCGAGAAGCCGGTCGTTGCATGGGTTGGAGAGCTGGGGGTTCGGGTCAGCAATTTTCCAGACTTTATGGAACTGCTGGCGAAGTTTGCCGCGGCTGAGCTGCATTCTTCGCGCCACACGGGTGCTGTGAATCTGTTACCCGACACGGCCTCAAGCGCTGCTTGACGCCCCACCGCAAAGTTGCTTTTCTGTCCTCCCCAGGGGTGCGGCGTCGTCGCCACCCTGCGCTTTCTCCCAGGGGTACCAGAAGGGCAACGCCATGCTGGATTCGGTTCCTTACGAAAAATCACGCGAGGTCGCGTCGCGTGTCATCAAGCGCTATTCGAACCGGAAGCTCTACGACACGAAGAGCAGCAAGTATGTCACCCTGTTGCAGATCGCGGAGATGGTGCGGGCGGGAGACGAAGTGCGCATCGTCGACAATCGAACCAAGGAAGATAAGACCGAGGTCACCTTGGCGTTGATCATATCGGAGGAGCTCAAGAACTCCCCCGGTGGCATTCCGTTGAACACTCTGCGGGCGCTCATCCGGCATGACTCGATGCCGCCGGTGTCTGGCGTCCACCTTGCAGATGGCGGCTCTCCCCTGGCCGCCTTGGTGGGCGCGGTTGGTTCTTTCTTCCTACAGGAGGCCCACGTGGGCGATCAGTCCGACTTCAGCGCGGCGCGCGCGCGACTCGAACAGTGGCAAGCGGCGATTGACGAGCGAGTCCGCGCGCTGCCTGATTCCAAAACGGTTGTTGAGCTGCAAGGTCAAGTTCGCAAGCTGGGCGAACGGCTCGCCGAGCTAGAACGGCGGCTGGGAAAAAAGCCGGAATAATGGCCCCGGAGCCGGGGTTGTCCCTCGCGTGAGCGCGACCACAGGATCGACTGAGCATTCGTACTTGAGTGATTTCTCTCGAGAAGTGCTGTCGCATCTGCCCAGTCTGATGGGCATGGCGCGGCGTCTCACCCGCAGTCCGGTGGAGGCGGAAGACCTCGTTCAGGACACGATGGTGAAGGCCATCCGAGCGCAGGACCAGTACCAGGCCGGCACGAATCTGCGAGCGTGGTTGTTCCGCATCCTCAAGAACACCTTCATCAATCGCTACCACCGGGGCCGGATCGAGAAGGCGGCCACGCAGCTCCACGCCGGGGACCCGATCGTGGATGGTTGGATGGGGACGGCGAGCGTGTCGGCGATGCGGGACCCGGAGGCGAATCTCTTGCGCCCCCAGCTCGAACGCGAGATCCGCGCGGCCATCGACGAACTCCCCGACGAGTTTCGCATGGTCGTCATTCTGGCGGACGTCGAGGGTTTCGCCTACCGCGAGATCGCCGAAACGTTGGAGTGTCCCATCGGTACCGTGATGTCGCGGCTGCACCGAGCGCGACGTATCCTGAAGAGCAAACTCATCGACCACGCTCGCGAAATCGGGCTCGTGCAGCCCGAAGCGCACGTCGGAGAGGATGAGTCGTTCGAGGACCCAAAAGACGAACCGATTGACCTGCAGGCGTATCGCAACGCCGGCGGGAGCAAGCAGCGATCGAGCTGAGCTGGAGTAGGTCTGTGAGATGAATTGCCGTCGAATCGAATCACTGCTCGAGACGCATGTCGATGGAGAGCTCTCTCCAGGGCAAACGCTCGACGTGGAAGCACATCTCGATCACTGCTCACGCTGCGCCGAGCAGGCGTCCTTCATGGTGGCAATGAAAGGCAGCACACGCCGCGTAGTCCAGGAGGACGCAGACATCTCTGGAGCTTTCCTGGCCCGGCTGGAGTCGGCCATGCTGGCGGAGGAAGATCGCCGCGCCGAGCGTGAAGACTCACGGCCTTGGTATGGGCCATGGCGCAGCATGTTGCCGGCGTTGGCGATGGCCGCTGGGGTTCTACTCTGGTTCGTCGTTCGCGGAGACGGCAGCGAAGCGCCCGTGCGCAGCGTGAGTGGTGCCGGTGAGGTTGCGACGGCACAGATCGGCTTCGAGGGCGCATTGGATCGGTTGATCGACTATCACTCGTCGCCGCCGCTTCCTCAGGTCACCGAGGCCAGGTTGCTGCCCACGTTCGAACCCAACGTCGGGGTGCGCATTCGCGCTCCGCAGTTGGACCAGTACGGTGCGACGTGGGAGGGCGCGAGTCTGGTACCGGTGGAGCAGCATCAGGCGGCATACATGCGCTATCGCATGCCGGGTCACCGCGTGACGGTGTACGTCTACGACCCGCGTAAAGTCGCGGTGCATCGGCGATTGGAGAGGCGCTTGGTCGGCAACTCGCCCATCTACGTCGGCGAGTGGCGTGGCTATTCGGTCGCTGCTCGGGAAAATAGCGGTGTGGGCTACGCGATGACGGCGGATCTGGATGCTCAGGCCATCACCCAGTTGATCAGCTCGATTCACTGAGCAGCCAACGTTCGCCGGGGTGGGGGTTTTCAGAGCCATGGACGACAAGAAAGGCACCCATTTGGCGCATCTTCGTGTCCTGGTACGTCGCATGCGGGCTGGGTCGTTCGTGCTAAAAGCTTGGTCCGTTGCGATTGTCGGCGCGCTGCTAGCCCTGTCGTCCATTCCGGCCCACGTCCGCTTCGGTTGGCTCGCGCTGGCGATGGCGATCGGGTTTTGGATGTTCGATGCTCACCTTGCGCGGCAGGCGCGCTTGTTCGAAAAGACGTATCAGCGCGTCGCAGAGCAGGACGAGGAGGAGATCGACTTCTCCACGGATACCAAGGCGGTGGATGGCGAGCAGGAGCGACTCTCGGCGATGATGTTTCGCTTCGGGCTCGTGGGTTTTCACGGAGTGGTCGCCGTTGCGGCAACCATCACCCAGCTCTGGTTCGAGCAGCGCTGATTCGACGTCACGCGCGGCGTGGCTGCAACTCGACGCGGGGGACGCGGCGCATGAAGTAGCGACGCTGAGCGACCGTCAGGAGGCGCCTTCGAGGACCATCTCCGCCATCGCGAGGGTATCGCGCGCCCCGACGTCAGCGACGTCGCCGGAGTTGGCGTCGGCGGTCACGACGACCACCAGTTCATCTTCCGAGAGCACCAGGGCGAGCTGTCCGCCGTGCCCCCACGGGGTGAAGCCGTCGCCCCGCGGCGTCAGCCAGAAGTAATAGCCGTAGTCGAAGCCCTCGCCAAAGTCGGGCTCGACTTGAAATGACGTGGCCTCCCTGAGGTAGCTCTGCGACACGACGCCAGCATCGCCTTGCCAGGCCTGCAACGTTCCTTGGCCGAAGCGCAGGAAGTCTCGCGGGGTGAGAAACAGGCCGTAGGCGCCGTAGTTGAGGCCGTCGTCGTGGGCGAGCCAGTGGTGCTGGGTGATGCCCAGGGGCTCGAAGATGTGCTCTTTCGCGTAGGCGCTCAGCGTGCGCCCGGTGGCCCGTTGTACCATGGCTCCTGCCAAGTGAACGGTGGCGTCCGTGTAGTCGAAGACCTCGCCAGGCTCCGCGCGCTTGGGCATCGACAGGATGCGACGAATGCTGCTTTCGTGGCCGCCCCAGTCCATGTCCAAGGAGAAATCCTCGTTGGAGAACGCTATCCCGGAGCGCATCGTCAACAGATCGCGCAGCGTGATGTCGCCGTAGCGGTGGCCACGCGCCTCCTCGACGACCTCGCCGAGCGTGGTCTCCAAGGACTCGAGCTCGCCGCGGTCCAGGGCGATGCCGCAAGCGACGGAAGTGACGCACTTGGTCGCTGACATCAAAGCGCGCAGGCGGTGCGCGTCGTCGCGGTCGGCCATGTAGCCCTCGGCCACGAGCTGTCCGCGTCGCGCGACGAGCAGGCTACGGATGTTGGGTAGCTCGTCGGGTGAAAAAGCGACGGAGTAGGCGGCGCGCAAACCTTCTTCTCGCAGCCCCACGTCGTCCGCAGACGCGATGGGCCAATCCCCGGCACGTCGTTCGGGAGTGAACTCCATCGGCAGCTTCAGTTCTCCCGAAGAGATGCAGGCTTGGGTGCCCAACGCGCCCGCGGTCGTCGCTTTCAGCCACTGGCGGCGGTCCATCCTGGGGCGCCTCGCTCTGCGCCGCTCAGAAGTCATGATGTACCTCCACTTTGACGGCATGAGTGAGCGAGGCAAACCCCGCCGAGACACTGGTGTGGCGATAACGAGCTTCGTAGCCGAACGACAGTCCCCAGCACTCCCCGAGCAAGCGCGTGTGATTCAGGGTCAGCGTGGGGGCAAACAGGTTGCCGGGATGACTGACGGACAAGTCTTGGTGCGTGTGTCCGAGCCAACGGCTGGGATACGTCAGCGGATCGGTCTTGTACAGGCGCTGCGTCGGCGCTCGGGACAGTACACCGATGAGGGGCATCTCGATCTGAAGGCTCGAACTCGAGCGTTCATCGTGCTGTCGAACGAAAGCCAATGCCGGCGCGAGCGAGTGGGAGACGTACCAGTACATGAAGGAGTCGTCCCAGTCGGCGTAGTACGCGGTCAACGTGTCGAAGCGGTATGCTGGTCCCAGGTAGAGCTTTGCCCAGTGGGTCGTTGCGACCTCGTACAGGCTTGCCCAATGGGTGCCGTAGCGAACCACGACGCCCACGTGGTCGAAACGGTTGTACACCACCGAGCTGCCCAGCCACAGATCGGCTCGGTGAATGGAGCTGCCGAAGTCGAGTCCGAAGCTGCCCGTCAAAGCCGCACTCGGTCCTGCCCACGCCAGGGGCCGCAAGAGTTCGTCCTTGATCTGCTGAAGGCCCAGCTCCAGGCCGTAGTTCAGGGACATCTTGGGCGCGGCCGCCGCGGGCCTCGTAAACAGCAGAGTTGCTGCCGTCGCGGGCCAGGCGAAGCGCAGCGTCGTTGCGGCTGCGCGGAGCGCTTGCGTCCAAGGCCGGGCCAAGGTCCACCTACTTGCTGGTCGTGCGCACCACAGCGTGTCCGAACTTGCGTGGATCGGCAGCCGCCCACTTGCGATCACCCTCGGCAGTGATGAGCTGCACGGCCGTAGTCGTGAAGCGTACGCGGCCGACAATCTCACCCCGGCGTTCCAGATCTTCAACGTGACTCGCCGGCGCGTCCTGGGGTACGAGGATGGTGGGGCCCATGGGGGGCATCTGGAAGCGCGGCGCTTCGAGCACCTCTTTGGGCTTCAACCCGAAGGTGAGCATCGATGTCACGACTTGGCTCACGTTGGTCGCGATGGCGAGCCCGCCGGAGCCACCTGCGGCGAGCACAGCTTGCCCATCCTTGACCACGATTGTGGGCGTCATGCTGGAGACCGGCCGTGCACCGGGGCGCGGTCGGTTCGGGCCCTGCTCCAGACCGAAGAGCTTCGTGTGCTTGTCCAACGTGAAGTCATCCAGCTCGTCGTTGAGCACGATGCCCGACTGCGGCGCGGCGAGCTTGGCGCCGAAGGCGCGATTGACCGTCGTCGTCAGTGAAACCATGTTGCCCTCGGCATCTGCGGTCACCAGATGGTGGGTGCCGTGCTCTTCCATCGCGAAACGCGGGATGGCGTGGGTACGCCCGAGGGAAATCATCGCTCGGCGCTGCTTCAGCCGCTCGGCGTCGAGCAGCTCCGCCAAGGGTACGGCCTCGTGGTCCGGATCTCCGACGAAGAGCATGCGGTCGGCAAATGCCCCACGAGATGCTTCCGCCAAGACGTGCTGGTAGGCGGCGCTGTTGTGGCCGAGCTTTTCCAGTTCGGCCTTGCCGAACATGCCGAGGGTCTGTGCCAACATCAGCCCTCCGGCGGAGGGTGGGGGCATGGTAAACACCTGGTGGCCTTCCCACTCGACGACGAGCGGCTGACGCTCCTTGGGAGCGTATCCGGCGAGGTCCTCCAGCGACAGTGCTCCACCCGCGGCGCGCGTCGTGTTCACGAGCTCTGCCGCGATCGTGCCTTCGTACAGTGCTCTGGGTCCTTCGCCGGCAATGCGTGTGAGGGTGGCCCCAAGTTTTGCGTCCGTGACTTGCGCTCCGGCCTCGAGCGGGGCGGAGAGCCAGAGATTTTTCAGAAACGGATCCTTCAGAAGTGAGTCCTTGCTCCACGTCAGCGAACGGGCGAGGTGCGGACTCACCGCGAAGCCGCGGGATGCCGCTTCGGCGGCTGGGCTCACGACGTCTTTCCAGGCGCGCTTGCCGAAGCGGCGATGCAGTTCGTACAAGCCCGCCACCTCCCCGGGCACGCCGACCCACTTACCGCGCTGTTCCCAGTCGAAGGGGCGATTCTCGAATGCCGCAGCATCGATCTCGCGTGGCGCTGTTTCTCGCGCATCGATGATCAGCGCGCGTTTCGTTTTCGCGTCGAAGTAGTTGATGAAGCAACCGCCACCGACGCCACTCGAGCTGGGGCTGGTCACGCCAGCGACCAAGGCAGCGGTGACGGCGGCGTCCACGGCGTTGCCTCCCAGTTGCAGCTGGCGAATGGCGTCCTTTGTCGAGCGAGCGTTTTCCGTTGCAACCGCAACCTGCCCCCGTGCATCCGCCGCATCCGTCGCTGGAGCGAGCCAGACGAGGGTGATCCCAATGAGGGCAGGAACCCACACCGACGCCCACGCTCTCTGCAATACGCCGAAGGTCGGCGCCGCCACCTCGCCCTGAACCCGCTTGGGCACTGCACGATCGCTCATGAAACGTCTTATACGCCGCGCGCGAGCGGCCGCCAACGCCTCAAAAGGGCCGGCTTCGGGCAGATGCGCCCTGGCAGTCGTGGAACAGACCCTGTAGTCTTCGGATCCCGCTGGCGGCTTCTCCGCCCAGGTGATCAGCCCGTGCAAACTGACACTCCAACGATTGGCTCTGCTGACCTCCAACCCGGCGAAGTCATCGGCGAATACGAAGTCCAGAAGAAGATCGGCGAGGGTGGTTTCGGCGCGGTCTACAGCGCGCTGCACCCGGTGATCGGGAAGAGTGCCGCGATCAAGGTCCTCAACCTGGAGTTCTCCAAGAACCAGCAGATCGTCTCGCGTTTCGTAGAAGAGGCGCGCGCGGTCAATCAGATCAATCACCGCAACATCATCGACATCTTCTCCTTCGGGCAGTTGCCGGACGGGCGCCAGTACTACGTGATGGAGTTGCTCGAGGGGCAGCCCCTCGACACCTACTTGGAAGAGCATGGCGCGCTGACGCCGGAGCGGGTGGTGGAGATCCTCGGAGGCGTCGCCAAGGCGTTGGACGCCGCGCATCAGCGGGGGGTCGTGCATCGCGACCTCAAACCCGAGAACATCTTCCTGGCGCGGGATACCGACGGGGACATCTACCCCAAGCTGTTGGACTTCGGCATTGCCAAACTGATGACCGGTGCCGAAGGCCACAAGACGCGTACTGGAACGCAGATCGGCACCCCTTACTACATGTCGCCCGAGCAGTGTCGGGGCGTCGCCCTCGATCACCGCTCGGACATCTACTCCTTCGGCGTGATGCTGCATCAGCTGCTGACGGGGCAGTTGCCGTTTGTGGCAGAGACGATGATGGGCGTGATGATGCGTCACGTGCAGGATCCGGCCCCGCCAGTTTCTAGTGTGCGTCCTGGGTTACCGAAAGCGTTGGACGATTGCCTGCTGCGCATGATGGCCAAGAGCCCCGACGACCGCCCCCAGAGCGTGGGAGCAGCGTTCGACGAGTTTGCACGTCTGGTTCAACTGAATCCTTCGAGCAAGACGGTGGTCGACCTGGGTGCCGCCAAGACGGTGCCTGGCACGGGCCCGATGGCGATGGCCCAGCCTGCGGCAACCGCAGTTGGCACAGCGCCGGGAGCGTCCGTCACCAAGCCGTCAGCGGAAGCCAGCAAGAGCAGTGCTCTATGGTGGGTCTTGGGGGCCGCGGTTCTGCTCGGGGGAGGCACCTTCGCGCTGCTGTCCGGGGGTGCCGACGAGTCGAAGGCGGACGCTACCGCGGCGGCAGCAGCCGAGTCCGGCGCTTCCGAACCGCAGCAACTCGCCGAGCCAGACGTAGCTGTCGAGCCAGCTCCGGTGGCGCCGGAGCGCGTCGTCGAAGGAGCTCCGCCCAGCGCCGCCTCGGCCGAGCCCGCGCCGAAAGAGATCGAACTTTCCGTCCAGACCACGCCGCCGCAAGCCGCGGTCTTCCTCGACGACGTTCAGCTGGGCTTGGCGCCCGGTCCGTTCAAGCTGGGGCGAGGGAGCGAACCCGTTTCTCTAGTGGTGCGTGCAAAGGGCTATCAGGAGGGGGTCGTCAAGTACACC
Organism: Polyangiaceae bacterium; assembly: GCA_050290545.1. GTDB lineage: Bacteria > Myxococcota_A > Polyangia > Polyangiales > Polyangiaceae > SZUA-265. The sequence continues at coordinate 18,609 of JBNKHV010000184.1, forward strand.
CCCAAGCAATCCGGCGCAGTGACGATCGAGCTGTCGAAGCTGCGTCCGACGCCGCGCCCGAGCCCGCCCGTTCGCCCACAACCCCGCCCTCAGCCGCGACCTGCGCCGCGTCCGACGCCGGCTTCCGGCGAGTTGGAGTTTTAGATGGCTAGGCGTCCACTCGACGTTTCGCTCGACGTTCCGACTCGTCTCACGACGACCGAACCTTGGAGTCCCCATGCGCTTACTTACAATCCAGCGTTCGAACCTGCGTGCAGCGCGTTACCGGCGAATGGGCGGAGCCTCGTTGGCGCTGCTACTCGGTGCTTGCACCAACCTGCCTGACATTGCTGAAGACCAGTGCGGCAATGCCATCGTCGAAGAGGGCGAGGATTGCGACACCTTCAGCACCTTCGAGGGCGCGCGTTGTCGTGACCCCGGCGAAGAGAACGCGTGCCGCTGGGATTGCAGCGCCGAGGATGCGAGTTGTCCACCTGGCTTCGGCTGCGGCGCGGATGGCCTGTGCCGAGTGGCGAGCGGGCAGTTCGAACTCGCCAGCGTCACCGAGACGGAAGAGACCAACTTCCTGGCCGTGAGGGACTTCGACGCGGATGGCGTCGATGACGTCTTGGGGGTCAATCCCAGTTCGGCCTTCGTGCATTATCACGGCTCGAGTGGCGAGCTGGTCAAGAGCGCCAATCTGGGGCGGGCTGTGTCCGTGCCTGCCTCCGGGCACTTGACGGACGACGCCTTCGTCGACGTCGCCCTCGTTCTCGATGAGGACTTCGGTTTTGTCGGCGTGCGTGAGGGCTCCGCCAATCGCACGCTCTCGCCTCTGTCCTACGCCTCGGTACAGAACGACGACTTCATCGGGGCCGTGCTCTTGCCGCTTGACGGCATCGCCTCCGACATCCGCGACGAGATTGGTCGCCCTCGGGACGAGATCCTGATCCTGGCAGACGAAGACCTCTATCGTCTCGATGAATTCGACAGCCCCACGTGGTTGCAGCAGATGAGTTTCGACGTTTCATCCTTGATGAAGCCGGTCACCGGCGCACGCATGATGGGCGATGGGGACTACGCTTGCCAGCAACTCGCGCTCGCCTATTGTGGTGCGACTTGGTTGTCGTTGCATTCGCCGTGCATGCAAACGGAGGAGGGCGTGCGCTGGAATCTGGACACCGCGATGGAGATGCCCGCCGTCGCGCTGCCCGATGGGCTTCTGACCGCTTCGCCCGCGTACTTTGCGTTCGTCAATGACGACGGGTGGATCGATCTCGTGGTGGGCGCCCACGACGAAGCCGAGTTCGACGATTGCATCTGCGACGAATGCGACATGGAGCCCATGCTCGAAACGCAGGTGCTCGTCGGCTACGGTCGCGGCGACGGCAACTTCCACTCCCAGCCCGACTTGGCCGAAGAGGAGAGTCCGGACAATCGTCTCGCGCCCATCGGCGCGGCCCAGGGCGCGTCGCTGCTCGCCGTAGGGCACGTCAATGGTGACGACCGCTTGGACGTCGTCACCTCGGAGGGCATCTTCTACGGTAGTGACGAGGCACGCTTGGTGCGTGTGTTCCCTGATCGCGGCGAACCTCCGCGTTGGGTCAGAGCGGCGATCGCCGACTTCAACGGCAACGGTCTGCCCGACATCGCCGCCGGTTCGGACGACGTGCTCAAGCTCGACTTCTTCAACGGCACCGGCGCGCAGCGATTGAACCACTTCCATGTTCCAACACCCGGGGACTTGGACAACTTCGCTATTGGGGACTTCGACGGCGACCTGCTGCAGGACATCGCGTTCGTGCGCGGCATCGACGACGCGTCGGAGTCCGCCGGTCTCGACTCGATTGAAGTCATGTTCGGGGCTCCTGCCGGTCCGCCCGAGCCCGCGGTCAGCGTGGCCACGCTGCCGGAGATCGTGCAACTCGCTTCCGGCAACGTCGCGGGAGGTTTCGACAGTCTGTCCGATCTCGTGGCCCTGACGGTGGATGCGGACGATGGCGACGAGGACGCGCTCGAAGGTCGCAACTTGGCGCGTTTCGTGGGGACGACGGATCGGCAAATCCAGTCGCCGCTGGTGTTCGAAGACGTGTTTCCGTTTCAGGTCGCCATCGGCGACCTCGACGGCAACGGGCACGACGATCTCATCGCGCTCGTGGAAGCTGGCGAGGACGAAGGCGATGACGACTACGAGAAGCGGCTGCTGTACCTACCCACAAGCGGACGAGCCAACATCTCCTTGGACGATGGCGAGCTCAGCGACTTGCTGCCCGACGACCTCGACCCCAATCTGACGCGCATCCAGGCGGCGGATCTCGATGGGGACGGTCAGGATGAAATCGTGCTTCTAGGGCGCGTTTGGGGCAGCTCGGAGCAGGGCCTGATCCTCACCGCGAGCTTCGAAGGCGGACGTTGGCGTGTGGGTGACCCCTGGTACACGGAGTTGGCGTTGGCCTTTGCTCCCTATGCCCTGTATCCGGACGAAGTGGGCTGGGAGGATCGCCCGCCGGACTTCGCCAAGTTGGAGCTGGTCGACGTCGATGACGACGGCGATCTCGACTTGACGGTATTCGCGTTCGGCAGCGAGCGCGAGGGGCACGTGATCACGCTCTTCCCCGGCAATGGTTCGGGCTTCGACTTCGACGAAGCGGTTCGCTTCGAAATCGAAGACGAAGTGCGTTCGTTCACCTACGTCAATGCGGACGACGACGCCGCGCCGGAACTGGCGCTCTACACGTGGGACGGCATCGTCGTCGGGGAGATCGATCTCGGTTCGGGGGAGCTGAGCCGCACGCGGGTGCTCGACGACGTGCTGTTGGACGTGTACGTGGCCTGGTTGGAAAGCGGGGACGTCAACGGTGATGGCGTCGAGGACATCGTGTTGGGATCGGACGAGACGGTGGAAGTCTACTTGGGAGCAGTCGAGCAATGACGAAGACGAACGAGTCGTTGGGGCCGAAGCTCGCCCTGGTGCGCACGCTGGGCGCTCTGCTGTTCAGTCTGGTGTTGTGGTCGCCACCTGTGGCGGCACAGGACGTGGAGACGGCCAGAGCGCTCTTCAACGCGGGGGCAAACGCATACAATCAAGAGAAGTACTTGGCGGCGATCCAGGCGTTCGAACAAGCCCACGCGCTATCCAAGCGCTCCGGATTGTTGTTCTCGATCGCGCAATCCTACCGTCGCCAGTACTACTTGGATCTCAAGCCGTCGCGAATGCGTTCCGCCATTTCCTACTACGAGCAGTACTTGAAGGAGGGGGGCGAACGTCGGGCGGAGGCCAACGAGGCGCTGTCGGAGTTGCGTCCCATGATGCGCACGATGGCAGCACGGATGGAAGCCGAAGGGCAGCCTGCTCAGACGGAGCCCGCGAAGGTCGAGCTGACGCAGCTTTCCGTCAACTCCCCGACGCGCGGTGCGCGCTTGATCTTGGACGGCAAGGACCGCGGACCGCTGCCGTTCATCGAGGAGGTCGAGCCGGGAGAGCGAAAGGTGGCGATTGTGGCTGACGGCTTCGTCACTCACGAGCGGGTCCAGAAGGTCCCCAAGGGCCAGCTGCTCGCGGTGGACGTGGAGCTGCAAGAAAAGCCGGCGCAGGTAGCGTTGAGCGCTCCCGAAGGTGCGAAGGTGAACCTCGACGGACGTTTCATCGGGGATGCGCCGCTCTCACCTCTATCGCTCGCTCCTGGTAGCCACTTCCTGAGCGTGACGCAGAACGGTTCCGAGGCCTACGCTCGCGAACTCGAGCTCGGCCGTGACGAACGCTTGTCGGTGAGTGCCGATCTGGCGATGAGTGATCAACGCGTTGCCGCACTGTCGCTGTTGGGGGTGGGGGCTGCAGGGCTCGTCAATGCCGGCGTGTTTGGCGCGCTGGCGCTTTCTGAGCAGGCGGATGCGGACGAGATCCGCCAATGGCAGCAGGAAGAGAACATCACCGCGGATGACCGAGACGCTTACTTGGAGGCACGCGCTGCTCGCGACGACTATCGTACCGTGACCTGGATCAGTCTGGCGGCGGGCGGTGCGCTGTGCACCTTGGGCACGATTCTCTTCGTCTTCGACGAACCTCGCATCACGGCGCCCAGCGTGCGCCGCGAGCGCAAAGTAGAGGACACGCTTCCGAAAGAGGAGCAAAGCATGGAAGTGGGTTTCGTTCCGGTACTCTCGCCGACGACGGGAGGCGCGTCCGTGGTGGGTCGATTCTGAAGCACTTCGGTCGGCACGACTATTGAGCCTCGAAGTTTCCCGAGGCCCTGCTCGAGGCGCGACGGGCTGTTGCCATCGCCTTGCACGGGGCAAGCGCATCTGGCACTCCTGAGACTCGAGCGGGCTGCTCTTTGCGGCCTCCTCGAATGGGTCTTCGTGATGAGTTACCGGCTCCGTCGTAGGTTGTGCCTTACCTGGGCACTGGTGAGCGTCGTCCTGTGTGGCGCCTGCGCGTCGTCAGCGGGCGACGACTCGAGTCCGGCGTCCGGCACAGCGACCGTGGTCGTCCCGGGGGACGACGGGCTCTCAGGGGGCCCAGGCGCGGCCGGCGATCCCGCATCGGGTGCGGCAACGGGGGTGACGGGCAGTGCGAGTCCGAGTGCGGGCGCAGTGTCCCCGTCGGGCGCAGTGTCCCCGTCGGGCGCAACCGGTGCGGACGAGCCGAGTGTCGACGACGGGTTTGGCGGCGACACGGCGGGCGCGGGCGGTGATCCCGCGACGGGAGCGGACGACGGCGGGGGTGGCTCTGCAGGGGCTGGCGACGCTGCGGACACCGAGCCTGTCGAAGCCGACCCTGCCGCACCTGACGTCATGCCCGCGACGGGCGCGGGCGGCGAGGCCAGTGACGGATCGGAGCTGCCGCTCGGGGGCGAAGCCTCGGGCGGCGCCGGCGGAGCCGCGGGTGAGATGGCGGATGCGCCCGTCGGATTACTGTGGCCGATCGACTGTGTGCCGGGGGATACCTGCTACGAGATGGGCTACCCCGACGTCGATGGGGATAACCAGGCGTTCAACTGTGAGCCGCCCGGGTATGAGGCGCACGAAGGCACGGACATCCCCATCAGTTGGGAACGGATGGACGCCGGCGTCGACGTGTACGCGGCTGCCGCGGGCGAAGTGCTCTGGGCGTTCGACGGTAAGTACGATCGCTGTCCCGATGACACCGAGCCCGACTGCCAACGCGCTGACTACGAGGCAGAGAGTTCGGCGGGCAACCTGGCCTGCACGCCCTTGGGGCCCTACTGCGGCACGGGAACGGGCAATTGCTTCTGGTGTTTCGAGGGTGGCAACGTGATCGTCATTCGCCACCAGGGCGTTCCCGGCGTGTTCGCGACGCGCTACGACCATTTGCGGCAAGGGAGCGTTCTCGTCAGCAGCGGAGACGTGGTGATGGCGGGTCAGAAGATCGCCGAAGTCGGCAGCGCGGGCAACTCGAGTGGGCCCCACTTGCATTTCGAGGTGTGGGGCACGGGTTTCTACGAGCTGACCGAACCCTGGGTGGGGCCGTGCGGGCCGAACACCGATCAGCCCCTGTGGGCTTTCGACCCTCCTTGGGAATCGTTCCTGCAGTGAGGCTCGGCGCGCGGAAGCTCGACGAAAGCTTTCGTGTCACGTCTCGCCGTGAGGCTCGCCGCGGCTGAGTTCGACGCAAAGCGCCTCCTGCGTTGATGTTCGGCACTCACAGCAGGTGGATCCGGCGGCGTTGTCCCCTTTTTGTAGCGGGGGGTGACGGGACGGCGACAATGTTGGAAGATGCCGCCGATGTCAGAGCGCACCTGCTCCGTTTGCCAAATGCCGCTCGAGCCGGGGGAGGCTGCTTGCTCGAATTGTGGCGCGCCGCAAGCCGGGGGCGCCCGGAGGCCGCAAATTCCCGGCCTGCCTCGAAAGAAGGGCGGCCTACCGCTGGCCGTGCTGGTGGCGGGGGTTCTGGTCTTCGGGGTGGCGGGCTTCGTCGTCACGGTGCTGCAAGAGAAGGTGTCCCCGGTGGCGGAGCAGATCGAAAAGCCCGCTCCCACGCCGTCGCAGGCTCGCAGCGCGGAGCCCGACGTAACGGTGCCTCGCCCGGCGGAGCCTGCGCAAGCGGAACCTGAGCCAACTGCCGAGCCCGAGCCCGCAATACCGACCGGCGACGCAGAGGAATTGCCACCTGCCGAATCGCCGCCGGAACCGATCGTGTTGCAGTTTCCCGCGCGTGTCGTGGCCTCGAAAGGCAACCGCGTCAAAAACGGCGCTCCCTGCGTCATCCAGGTGCACACCTACGGCGGGCGCATCGCTGATCTCGACGTCACCTGTGCCAAAGACACGATCTACGACACGCGCTCGCGACTCAACGGCATCTCACGCATGGGGGGCCAGATCAGGGAGCAAGCTGGCAAAGCAGCAGACGAGTGGCGCTACCGACTCCAGTTTTCGGACACGGGTGCGCGTTCTCTGCGCAGTCAGGTCACGCTCAACTCGCTGACGCGAACGGGCAGTGTGTTCAGCGAGAGCACGGACGCCTTTCGCGTCGAGCTGCGGCTATCGGAGTTCAGCTTGCCGCGCCAAGGGGAACCGGTGTTCGACACTCCGCGTGAGGTACTGCCGTTGCGCACGTCGCTCGACGTCATTTCCACCCAGGGACAAGCCCCGACGCTGCCAAAGACGTGTTCGTTGGACGTGCGCTACCTGGAATCGACGCGCCAGGGACCCAACTGCAAGACCGAGTTGAGGTGTGGCAGTCGGCTCCTGTACGGCAAAGGCCAATCCGGCTTCGGACCCTGCGACATCGAAGAGGGTAAGATCGTTCGTTTCCGTGATGACGAAGAAACCCACGAAGACGGCGATCCCAAGTTCGACTTCGACACCACGTCTGGCAGCGTGCGCATCGAGGATTCGCCCAACCATCAGAGCTACTCCATCGAACTGCGCATCCCCGATTGAACATGGGCCGAACGGAGCAGGGCCCCAGCGAAGGACAGCGTGCGCTGCTGGAGCGGCGTCAGCACATCGAGCAGGTTTGCAGCGAGCGCTCGTGTGTGCTCTCCGCTCCGACGGGTACCGGCAAGTCGACGTTGGTGCCGCCGTGGTTGTCCGGTCGCGTGCTCGTGATCGAGCCCCGCCGCGTCGCGTGCCAGGCACTGGCTCGACGTGTGGCCGAGTTGTTGGAGGTGCCCTTGGGGCGGGACGTCGGTTACCGGGTGCGCGACGACGACCGCGCCAGCGAGGCCACCCGTATCGTGTACGCCACGCCGGGTATCGTGCTTTCGAACCCGAGCTGGGCCGATGCCTTCGAGCACGTCGTGTTGGACGAATTTCACGAGCGACGTTTGGACACGGATTGGCTGTACGCCTACTTCAAGCGACGTGGCAAACGCCTGCTCGTGATGTCGGCGACGATCGAGGCCGAGCGCATCGCGCAGGATCTGAGCGCCGAACTCGTCGAAGTGCACGCCAAAGCCTACCCCGTGGAGGTGCACTACCTCGGTAGCGGCTCCGACTTGCCCGAGGTCAGCGATTGGGAGCGACTGGCGCAACGCGCCCTGGCCCAGCTGCCCGACGACTCGGGTGACGTGCTGGTTTTTCTTCCGGGCAAGGGCGAGATCCGGCGTCTGAAGGAGTCACTGTCGTTGCGCTCAGGGCAGGCCGTGTTCGAGCTTCACGGCTCCTTGCCCCTGGCGCAGCAAGCGCGTGTGTTCGAGCCCACGCCTGGTCGCAAGATCATTCTGTCGACCAACGTGGCCGAAACCTCGCTCACGCTGCCCGACGTGCGCACGGTGATCGACTCCGGCCTGGTGCGGCGAACGCACTATCACGGTGGGCGCAGCACGCTGGCAATCGCCAACATCGCGCTCGACAGCGTGGCCCAGCGCACCGGTCGCGCGGGGCGAACGGCGCCGGGCACTTGCTTGCGCCTGTGGGGCCGCGCAGCGCAGTTGCAGGCACAAACCCCACCGGAGGTTCAGCGTGAGGGTTTGGCAGAGTTCGTGTTGTGGACGGCTGCCGCCGGGCTTCGGGTGGAGGAGCTACCGTGCCTCGACGCGCCGAAACCCGAAGCGCTGGCGAACGCGTTCGAGGATCTGCGCGCGCTCGGGGCTCTCGACGATGCGTCGAGCATCACCGAGCGCGGGCGACGCCTGCATCGCTTGCCGTTGGATGCTTGGTACGGCCGCGTGTTGGTCGAGGCTGAGGCGCGGGGCACGCTCGACGACTGCATCGACTTGGTGGCAGCGCTCGCCCACGTGCCTCGCATCCAGTTGCCGAGCCTCGAGGATCCGGAAGCCGTGCCGCCTTGTGATGCGGTGGCCCTGGTGCGAGCGGTTCGTGACTTGCCCAAGTCGGCGCGCGTCGATGCGCGGCGCGAGCTGGTCAAGCTCCGCCAACGTTTGCGGCAGATGATGAACCTCACATCGCCATTGCCGAAGGGCGAACCCCAGCGCGAAGCGATGTTGCAGACGGTCGTCGCTGCCGATCCTCGCAGTGCTCACGTCGCCCGCGTGCGCAAGCAGCGGGTCGCTTGGGCAGCCGGCGGCACGGAGCTCGGCCTCGACCGCGCGAGCTACGCCGAGTTTGCCCGAGAGCCCGAGGCCATCGTCGTGCTCGAGACGCACACCTCCGGCGTGGGCAAACGCCGCCGGGCGATGGCGACCCGCGCCAGTGCGGTGCGCCTCTCGTTCTTGGCGAAGATGGGCTTGGGGCAAGAGCAAGTCCGCTCCGTGAAGTACAAGGGCGGCACGCTGCTGGCCAGCGTGGAGCAGGTTTACGTCGGCAAGGTGCTGGCCAAAAAGGAAGTGACTCCGACGGGAGCAGTGGCGCGCGCTGCGCTGGTCGAGCTGCTGCTTGCGGGTCGACTATTTCGGGAGGCCGTGGCGGAGACGAAGCAGCGACTGCAACGCCGCGCGTTGGCGCACAGTCTGGCGCGTGCGCCTGGCTTCGAGCACCTAGCTTTGGGGGAGCTATCGCAGCCGCCCGCTCTCGAAGACTGGTTGAAGCAGCGCGTTTCCGAGCTCGGTTTCGAATCGGCCGAGGACCTGGAGCTGCTGAGCGCCGAAGACTTCGTGGCTCAGGACGTCGGGGCGGAGCTCTTGCCGACGCTGGAGAGTGAGTTTCCCCTCAGCGTCGACACGGGCGATTGTCGCTACGCCGTCGAATACGATCTAGAGAAGCGCCAAGTGCTGCTGACGATCGTGCGCGGCTCCCGAACGGCGCCGCCGCCTCTGAACTTTCTGCCGAAGTTCAGAGGCTTCCGGATCTGTGTCGAAGCTGGGCGTCGGCTACACGTGCTGCGTGAAGCCCGTCGCTGAGCTCATCGAGTCGAGAAGCCCCCGAGCCCATCGAGTCTCGAAGCTCGCCGTTGACCCACCGAGTCGCGAAGCCTGCCGCCGAGCTCACCGGAGTCGCGAAGCCCGCTGCTGCGCATTCTCGACCCCCAGGCTGGGGGCACTCGAGAGCCTTTCGGCCGGACTTGGCGGGTACTTGCGGCTTCGTGCTCCGGGACCTAAGAACCGACCCGATGGACGCCTCCTAGATAGGCCGTCGCCTCGTGTCTGCCCCAGGTGCTGGCGATGGCGTTGCGAGCCGGGCGTCGTGTCACCCCGTCGCTTTACGCGGCTTGCTGTTTCGAGCACCAGAGAGCCCCTGTATCATGTCGCCGATGCGCTTCTTATTCGTGATGGACCCCTACGCGACGATGTCGCCGGACAAGGACACCAGTTTCGCCTTCATGCGGGCCGCCCAAGCGGCGGGGCACGAATGCTTGCACGCGCTGGTGTCGGACATCGAAAACGAAGGGCAGCTGGTGCGCGCCTGGGCTCGTTGTCTGACCGTGAGCGACGAGCCACCCCACACCGTTGCAGATGAACGACAGCTGTTCGAGCTTGCCGAGCTGGACGCGGTCTTCGTGCGCAAGGACCCACCCTTCGACGACGCCTACCTGCACTTGACGCAGCAGCTCGACTTGGTGGAGCAAGAGACGTTGGTGCTCAACCGCGCGCAGGCGCTGCGCGACGCCAACGAGAAGTTGTTCGCCTTTCACTTTTCGGAGTTCATGCCCGCCAGCCTGGTCAGCTCCAACACGGATCAAATGCTGGCGTTCCTGAAGCAGGTGGGGGGCAAAGCCGTCGTCAAACCGCTGGACGGTGCCGGTGGAGCGGGGGTCATGGGCGTGACGGCCGGCGACCGCCACAGCCGCGGGATCTTGGACTACGTGACGGCAGAAGGAAAACGCCTGGCGCTGATTCAGGAATTTCAACCCGAAGTGGTCGGTGGAGACAAGCGTGTGCTCTTGCTGGATGGCAAGTTGCTCGGCGCCATTCGCCGTGTGCCTCGTGAGGACGACATCCGCGCCAACATCCACGTCGGCGGCAGGGTCGAAGCGTGTGAGCTGACGCCGAAAGAGCAACAGCTGGTCGACGCCATCGGTCCGCGTCTCGCGGAGCGCGGCCTCTATTTCGTCGGCCTCGATCTGATCGCGGAAAAGCTGATCGAGATCAACGTGACGAGCCCGACGGGCATTCAAGAACTCGGCAGACTGACCAACACCTGCCCGGAGGCAGAGGTCATCCGCTGGGTCGAAGAGCGCGTTCGCGCCCGCTGACCAAGCTCTGGGGCGACAAACTTGTCCCGCGCGGCCGGTTGGCGGCAAAGTTGCGGCATGGGGTCTGAAGCTCGAACGTGCGAAATCACCGGTTGCGCCGAGGTAGGGGCTGGTGATGTGGTGTTCGTCCGACTCGCACAGCGGGTCGTCGCGCTGTGTCCGGCGCACAGTGAGCGGCTGCGCCGCAGTGGGGCCGCCACGCTGGCTGCCGTGCGGGAGACGTTCCACGAAGGCGAAGGTCAACGCTCTTGCTTGCCGCGGCGCTCGGCCAAAGACAGACGAATGTTTCCCCCACGTCTCGAAGCCGAACGACGAAAAAAGGATCGGCGTTCCGCGAGCTGATTCAGCACCGTTGCAGTTGTAGCGTAATCCCTCGGGTTGTGCGCCGGCTCAGGCGCCACGCGCTCGCCGCAAGTCCAGCTTGAACCCGTGCCAAAAGGACGTAGATCGTTGCTCTTCGCTCCGGTCCCAATCGACCATTTGGGCGCGCGAGTCCAGTGGCCCTCGCGCCCGCACGAATAGGAAGCCAGTTCATGTCCTTCGACGACTCCATCCCCTTCGAACCAGACCCGCGGTCCGTCATCCCGGCCAGCGGCGCGAGGATTGGCATGGCGATGCCCGTGCTCAAGCGGGCGGTGATCGACCACCTCTTGTACACTTGCGGCAAGTCACTCGACGACGCGACACCGTTGGACTTGTACACCGCCTTGGCGCACAGCGTGCGCGATCGGCTGGTGCACCGTTGGCTGGCGACGGAGCAGACTTACGAAGAATTGGACGTCAAGCGGGCGTACTACCTTTCCAGCGAGTTTCTAGTCGGTCGTGCATTGGGCTTGGCGCTCATCAATCTGGGGCTCTACGACGCCGCGGCGCACTTGATGGACGAGCGGGGCTTCGACCTGGAGCAGGTCCTAGAGCAGGAAGGGGACCCGGGTTTGGGTAACGGCGGTTTGGGCCGCCTCGCCGCCTGCTTCATGGATTCCATCGCGACTTTGGAGTTGCCGGCGATGGGCTACGGCATTCGCTACGACTTCGGCATCTTCGAGCAGCGCATCGAAGATGGCTTCCAGGTGGAGCACCGGGACGATTGGCTGCAACACGGCAACGCTTGGGAAATTCCCCGTCACGACCTAGCGCAGACGGTGCGTTTCTACGGTCGCGTGGAAACCCAGTACGACGAACGTGGGCGCTCGCGGGTGGAGTGGCTCGACGCGCAAGAGGTCGTCGGTTTGCCCCACGATTCGTTCATCGTCGGTCACGACGTCAACACCGTCAACACCCTGCGCCTGTGGTCGGCTCGCGCCACCACGTCGTTCAATCTTCAGCTCTTCAACGAGGGTGACTTCCGCCGCGCGGTGGAGGAGAAGATCGATAGCGAAAATATCTCCAAGGTGCTCTACCCGAACGACGCGACGATCGAGGGCAAAGAGCTCCGGCTCAAGCAGCAGTACTTCTTCGTGGCGTGCTCGGTCGCCGACATCGTGCGCGGCTACAAGGAGCGGCACGAGTCCTTCCACGACTTCCCCGACAAGGTGGTACTCCAACTCAACGATACCCATCCCGCCATCGCCGTGGCTGAGTTGATGCGTGTGTTGCTGGACGAAGAGTACCTCGATTGGGAGTTCGCGTGGAGCATCACCCAGCGTTCTTGCGCCTATACGAATCACACCTTGCTACCAGAGGCGTTGGAGGTGTGGCCCGTCAGCATGTTCGAGCGGCTGCTGCCGCGGCACATGCAGATCATCTACGAGATCAATCGTCGTTTCCTCCGTCAGGTCGAGATCCGTTGGCCTGGGGACGTCGGACGCCTGCGGCGCTTGTCGTTGATCCAAGAAGGTCATGAAAAACAAGTCCGCATGGCGCATCTGGCCACCGTTGGCTCGTTCTCCGTCAATGGCGTCGCTCGCTTGCACACGGAGCTCATCGAGTCGGACTTGCTGCCCGACTTCTACGAGTTGTGGCCGGACCGATTCAACAACAAGACCAATGGTGTGACTCCACGACGCTGGATCCTGCACGCCAATCCGGAGCTTTCCGACCTGATCACGCGCCAGATCGGGCCGGCGTGGATCGACGACCGCCTGACGCACATCTCCGACCTGCGGGAGCATGCTGACGATCCGGCGGTGCTCGACGAGCTGTGGCGCGTCAAGCAAGCCAACAAAGAGAAGCTCGCTGCGATCATCGGCGAACGAGCTGGTACCTATGTCTCTCCGAACTCGATGTTCGTCACCCAGGTCAAGCGCATCCACGAATACAAACGTCAGCTGCTGGCTTGTCTGGGGGTCATCTCCACGTATCTGGAGGCGCGCCGCAACCCGAGCCTGGATATCACGCCTCGCACGTACATCTTCGCCGGTAAAGCTGCAGCGGGGTACGCCACGGCGAAGCTGCACATCAAGTTGATCAACGCCGTCGCGGACGTCATCAACTTCGACCCCGAGATCCGAAACCGCATCAAGATGACGTTCGTGCCGAACTACAGCGTCTCGCTGGCGGAGGTCATCATCCCCGCGACGGATCTATCCGTGCAGATCTCCCTTGCCGGCAAGGAGGCGAGCGGTACCGGCAACATGAAGTTCGCCATGAACGGCGCGCTGACGATAGGCACCCTGGATGGTGCGAACGTCGAGATCCGCGAGGAGGTCGGGGAAGACAACTTCTACCTCTTCGGCCTGCAGACGGACGATGTCAAGGCGCTCAGGAACAGCGGCTACAACCCGTCGGACTACATTGCGCGGAGTGAACGGCTGCGAGAGGTCATCGAGGTCATCGAGTCGGGCTTGTTCAACCCCGGTCAGCCAGACTTGTTCAAGTCGATCACCGATTCGTTGCGCCACCACGACCCCTACATGGTCTGCGCCGACTTCGACAGCTACCTAGCCACCGAACACCGGGCGGCGACGGACTACCGCGATCAACGTGCGTGGTCGCGGCGCGCGCTGTTCAACATCGCCGGTTCGGGCAAGTTCTCGAGCGACGAGACCATCCGTCAGTACGCGGACGAGATCTGGTGCCTGAACACGGTGCACGTCAATCTCGACGAATTCCACACCTGAAGCGCGCCGTACGTCTCGACCCAGCTCAGGTCTCGCGTGCCCCGCTTCGCTGGGTCAACTCCACGTTGCGACGTACGTCTCGACGCGGCTCAGGTCTCGCGTGCCCCGCGTCGCTGGGTGCCCGAGCCGCCGCCCCACGTCTTTGCGCGATGGAGCCGCCGGGGGAGCTCTCGAATCCGCGGAAGTCCGGCACGGACGTGCTGCCGCACGGCGTACGGTCTGTGTTTTCGGGGTAGCGCGCGCGTCTCCTGCGGAAAATGTCGAGGTTCGGGGCGGTTCGCGCGCGCCTCGACTGTCGATAGTCGTGGAGCTAGCGGCCAGAAACGACGATCTTGCGCCGACAACGCTGGAGCTGACGACCAGGAACGTCAATCCAACGCCTGCAATCGAAGCAGGCGCCACATGGCGCATACCAGGTGGGCCCCGCAACGGCTGCAGGCGCAAATGGTGCGCGCATGCGGGCGCCAACCACGCCTGCAGGCAGCGCGGCGTCATGTGCGAAACGCTCTGCAATGGATGTTCGCGCCCAGGCACGATGTCAGTGCGGTTTGCTCCACGATTGCAGACGCTGGATCCACGTTCTTGGGCGCTAGCTCCGCCGCTGTTCGCACCGTTGGCGGCCGTTCGCGCTGGAGCACGGCGCGGGGCCGCCGCTTCCGCACGCGTTTTTGCCAATGGTGGTCGCGTTTTTGCCAATGGTAGTCGCGTGTGCCGTGCGCCGACGGTGGCCGCGTGCGCCGATGCCCGGCTCCGAAGTTACTCCGGGTACCAGTGATCGAAGTGATCGGCGAGCCTGTCGATGTGGGCCTCGCGGTCCGTCTCCTGATGCAGCTCGTGGTAGCGCCCTTCGGCGACAGAGAGCTGCTTTTCCGAGCTGCCGAGCGTAGCCATGAATCGCTTCGTCACCTCCAGGTCGACGACGAGGTCGTCGCCGGCGGCGATGCAGTGCACCGGTAACGTGAGCTCCCCCGCCTGCGCCAACACGCGCTCTTGGGCGTGTTCGATCTCGGTGAACATGCGCGCGGTCATGCGCCGCACCCCGAGCGGATCGTCGTCGATGGCGCGGGCGATCGATTTTTCGTGGGTCAGCTGGTGCCCGCCGATCTCCGTCGGTTGGGAGAACGTGGGCCAGGCCTGATTCAGGAGTCGCCCGGCGGCCTTCTTCCAGGCCGGGGTCTTCAGGGCCAGACCCAGGTACGGCGAGGTCAACGCCAGGGCACGAAATCGTGATGGAGCGCGCAGCGCCGTCGCGATCGTGACCAGGGCGCCCAAGCTGTGACCGAAGGCGACGGGCGGGCTCTGCTCGTGCCAGGTGAATCGCTGCTCCAGGTGAGCCAGGAGCGCGAGCGCATCATCGACGAAGTCGTCGAATCGTTCGACGAAGCCGCGCTTGCCCTCGGACCGACCCTGACCCCGGAGGTCCCAATTGGCGACCACGTAGCCGCGTTCGCGCCAGGCTCGACACACGTGCTCGTAGCGCCCGAGGTGTTCGCTGAAACCTGGGGTGGCAAACACGGCTCCGCGCGCCGCGGTGCGGGGTTCGTAGACCTGGAATCTGAGCGCGGGCTCCCCCGCGCGGCGCAACCACTCCTCCGACATGGCACGAGTATTATCACGAGCGCCCAAAAAAGGAGTCAACTCGACCGCACGCCGGACGAAGGCCGGACATGCAACTCGATCCGACCACTCCTCCCGCTCCGGGGCTGCTCGGGCTCGTCCTGCCAGCCTTGCCCGAGGCGCTGCAGCGCGCTCGGGGGCGCTCCGTCCAGGACTTGCTCGCAGTCGCCTGCAGCCTCTTCGCAAACGACGAGTACGAGCATGCCGCTTCGATCTTCCGCTACCTCCTCGCCGCACGCTGTCGCCACCGTTCGGTGTGGTTGGGGCTCGCGCGCTGTCACGAGCAGATGGGACAACCCGAGGTCGCGGAGCGTCTGTTGCAGGCGGCAGCGACGTTGCAGCGAGGTCAGCGTCACGCGGGAGGCGAGCCGTGATTGACTTGCCTGGGGTTTCGCTGGGGCCCACCACTCCCAACCCGGCCGAAGAGCCCTTGGGGCTCGAATTCTACGTTCTCGATGCGACGGACGAACGTGACCTGACGGACGAACTCGAGTCGGAGGGGGTTGGCGAGCTGGAGTCGGAGGCGGAGCTCGAGCCCGCGGACGACGCTGCTCGCGAAGAAGCGGAGATCGAGACGCCGGAGGGCAGCGCCGAGCTGTTCACCTCGGACCAGATGGATCGTTCGGAGGCGCAACACGAGCAGGGTTCCGAGCAGGCAGACCCCCAAGGCAACGTGGAGCACACACCCAACCAGCCTGCCATCCTCGTCCACCCCGAAGACTTCTGGGAAGAAGTCGTTCGTTTGCAGCAATCGATGGGCGAGCAGACGCGCTCGGGGGGCCGCGCATTGGAACAGGCCGTGGCGTGGGCTGCGATCAAGATGTCCACCCACGCCAGCGGGGCAGCGACGATGGTTCGATCTGCGACCGCGACGCGTTCGACGCAAGGAATGGCGGGCACCCCGATGTCGGAGTCCCTCGCGGAAAGCGTCGCGTCGCTGGAGGAGCAAGCATCCACCGCGCTCGTCGTGGCTTGGGAGCAGCGCGACTCCGCTCTGCACGCATCGCGAGGAGCTCGCGGCTAGACGGCTTTCACGCGCAGAGCTACTCCACCCGGGCGCTGGGTGACTTCGTCGCGATTTGCGGGCGTTGCGATCGGGGACGCGTGGCGGCCGCTGCCGGACCGAATTGGGGCGAAAAGCCGGTGGAGAGGCTGCGATTGCGTTTCTGCAATGCCCCGTGAATGGCTCATTTTTCACCGCCCGAGCGTGCCGGCCGATTCACGCTCAGCGTCCCGTTTGGGGCAGAGTCTGCCCCACTGGCGCTGATGCTGGTGCGCAGATGGTGGATATGAAAGCGCAAACTGGCGCCTTGCGAAGGTGAGAGGCAACGCGACCGCCGCTCACCTGGCTGTAGAATCCACTAGGGTCTGCGCTGAGGACCTACATCTGTGTTTGAGTCAGCAGCATTGTTTCCCATGACGTAGTGGGTATCCTCGTAAGGACTGTGACGGCGACCGACCCGAAATCAGCTGCAGCTGCAGAGCCGCTCGTGGCGCGGGTTTACGTTCGCGGTGATCTCATAGCAGGCAAGTACCGCCTCCGACAGGTCTTGGGCAAGGGGGGCATGGGCGAGGTGTGGGCGGCGGTCAACACGCACCTCGACGCCCCCGTCGCGATCAAAGTCATTCGCACGGGCACCGACAACGAAGAAGCCCGGCAGCGCCTCATTCACGAAGCGCGGGCAACGGCTCGGCTGCGTCATCGTGCCATCGTCCGCGTCTTCGACGTCGGTGAGACGGAGCTGGGCGACCCGTTCATCGTCATGGAGCGACTGACGGGAGAGACGCTCGGTCGCTTGTTGGAGCGCCGGCGCTTGATCTCGGGCGAACAAGCGGCGCAGATCGTGCTGCCGATCCTTCACGCGTTGGCTGCGGCGCACCGCGCCGGCATCGTTCACCGAGACGTCAAACCCGACAACGTCTTTCTGGAGCACACGGACACGGGGCTGCAGCCGAAGCTGCTCGACTTCGGCGTGGTCAAGCTGCAGCAAGAGCAATTCGCCGGAGATCTGACGAACACGGGCACCACGCTCGGCAGTCCCTTCTACATGTCCCCCGAGCAAGCTCGCGGTTTGGTCGTCGATCAGCGAGTGGACCTGTGGTCGGTCGCGGTCGTGTTGTACGAAGCCGTCACCGGGCGCATGCCGTTCGTCGCGGACAACTACAACGCGCTGTTGCGAGCCATCATCGAAGACAAGCCCGCGCCCATCGACGAAAGCAAAGTCGACCCATCGCTGGCCGCGATCATCATGCAGGGGCTCGCGCGAGATCACGTCGCGCGCTGGCAGAGTGCGGACGAATTGGGTCGTGCGTTGGCCTTGTGGCTCTCGGGGCAAGGCATCAAGACGGACATCACCGGCGCCAGCATCGCCGCGACCTGGCTGGAGAGCGACCGGGTGAGGCTGTCGTCTGTGCCCGGTTCGATCCCGCCACCTTCGTGCTCTGACGAGTGGCTCGAGCGTGCGGAGTCGGGACTCGACGTGACGCAGCCGCGTGAGTCGGCGATCGTCGAACGAACATCGGGCGACTTTGCCGGCGCGCAGCCGGTGGGGCGGCGGCGTTCGCGGCTGGGCGTGCTCGCTGCGCTCTTCGTGGTCTCCGCGGCGTTGGCCTTTTGGGGCATCCGCGCTGGGTTCAGCGGGTCCGACGTATCGACGACGGCTGAGGTGTCAGCGTCGGTGGGCGAGCAAGCGTCGGCGACCGAGGTCAACACGCTGGGTTTGCAGCCAGAAACGCCAGGTGAACGACCGGATGTCATGGGTGAACAGGGGAGCGCCGACGGTGCGGAGCCGGAGGCTGCTGGAAAGCCCGCGACGGATACTGCCGCGCCGACCGCCGACTCGAAGGACGATACGCCCGACGACGCCGCGAAAGCCGAGCGAGCAGGGAAAGTCACCGACGACCAACGTGACCCCGCACCCAAGAGCACACCACCGGCTCTCGCCGTGTCTCCGGGGCCGAAGTCGCGCCGCCCCGAGCCCAAGAAGCAAGCACCCACGCCGCCCAATTCCGAAAATCAAACGCCCAAGCCCGCCAAGCCGGACCTGGATCTGAAGGACCCGTTCTGAATGCGGCTCTGGGCACGATGGGCGCTGCTGTTGGCGTTGACGACTTGGACGGATCTCGCGCCAGCCCAAGGTAGCGACGAGGTCGCCGACGCCCCCAACGCTGCGAAGGCCGAACAGGGCGCGGCAACGGCGGAGGAGGAACAGGGCGCGGCGACCGCGGAGGCGCCAGCGGCCGGTGGCGGCGACGCGGCGAGTTCCGAGGGCGAAGAGACGAAGGACGAAGCGGCGAAGGACGAAGAAGAACGACGAGCTCAGGCGGCCGCCGTCTATCGCAAAGGGGTCGAAGCCTACAAGCGGGGAGATTATCCCGAGGCGGTCGTCTACTTTCTGCGTGCCGATCGCATCATTTCTCGCCCCGAGTTCTCTTTCAACATCGCGCGCGCCTACGACAAGCTGGGCGATGACGCCAACAGTCTTCGTTGGTACCGAGACTACCTGCGCCGTTCCCCCGAGGCGAATGACCAAGGCGAGATCAGCGCATTGATCGAACAGCGACAATTGGCGTTGATGGAGCAAGGGCTCCAACAGATGACGGTGCTTTCCGAACCCCCGGGGGCCACCCTGCTGATGGATGGTCAGGCCGTCGGGGTAACGCCGTGGACGGGTGAGTTGACGCCGGGCACCCATCGTTTGGAGTTGCGTCTCGCGGGCTATCGGCGTGTCGAGCAAGAGGCGTACTTGCCTGCCGACGAAGCGGTCGACGTCAGCCTCGCGCTCGAAGTCGCTCCCGACGAGCCCAGCCCGAGCGCGGCGGGAGCGGAGCCGACGTCTCGCGCTTCGACGTCTCAGCCGCCGAGCAAGCCGGTGTCCTCCTCGGAGTCTGAAGAAAGCGGCATCTCGCCGGTTTGGAGTTGGGTCGCTCTGGGCGCGGGCGGCGTCGCGTTGGGGGCAAGTGCCGGCTTCGAAGTGGCTCGCCGCAAATCCGAAGATCGCGCCCGCGACGCCGGCACGCAGTTGGGCCGCGCCGAAGCCTACGACCAGATGATCACCCGCCAAACCACGGCGCGTGTGCTGGCGGGCGTAGGCGGCGCGCTCGTCGTCACGGGCGCTGTTCTATGGTTGGTCAGTGGGGGCGACGAGGAAGCAGGCTCCTCGGGGCTGGCTCTCGGTTGCGACCCCAGCGGCTGCTCACTCCTCACTCGAGGACGGTTCTGAAGTGTTCGAGCACTGGCTGAGAATCGGTAGCGGGGTGGCGTTGTTGGCAGCTGCCGCAAGCCTGAGCAGCGGGTGTGAGTCGGATCTGTCTCGAACCGCAGAGGGCCTTCGCTGCCAGAACAGACAATGCGTCGATGGCTACGTCTGCGACGAGAGCCGCAACATCTGTGTTCGCGAGGGAGAGCTCGACACCGACGCCATGGAGGCGGGGGTCGACGACGAAACCACGGGCACGGCGACGGATGACGGTACGTCCGATGCGCAAGGCGCGACGGACGGTGCACCCGGCGTCGGACTGACGGACGTCGCGTCGAGTTCCGACGCGGGGGCAGCGGACGGTTGTTCCGCCGGCGAGATGTGGTGCCTTGCGGAATGCGTCGACCTCGACGCGGACGTCAATCATTGCGGAGCGTGCGGGGCAGAGTGCCCGACCGTGCCCGGCGAGGTTGCCGTGTGCGAAGGCGGCGAGTGCGGTTCGGCGTGCGTTGACGGTGCTTCCCGATGCGACGGCACCTGTTACGACCTGCGCAGCAACCCGGAGCATTGTGGCGAGTGCGACGTTGTCTGTAGCGCGCAGGAGGTCTGCTCCGAGGGCGCGTGCGTCAGCGAATGTGCCTCGGGGCTGTTGACCTGTGGCGGCGCCTGTCTCGAGCCGTTCGCTTCGGCGGAGCACTGCGGCGCGTGTGAGCGAGCGTGCCCCGCCCCGGGTAACGGACGCGCCAGCTGTTTGGGCGGGTCGTGCGACTTCGCCTGCTACCCCGGGTACACTCCTTGCGGCAACACCTGCGTCGATCTGCAGTTGGATCCGGACAACTGCAACACTTGCGGCAACGAGTGTCAGGCCCCGGCCAACGCGACGCCGCGTTGCTTGGATTGGCGCTGTCAGTTCGACTGCGTGGATGGCTTCGAGCGCTGTGGCGATAGCTGCGTCGACATGATGAGCGACCCGGCACATTGCGGTGGCTGCGACGTCACTTGCAGCGATGCCGAGGTATGCTCGGGCGGCAAGTGCGTTTCCGACTGCGCGGCAGGGGAACGGGCCTGTGATGGGGCCTGCGTCGACACCGCCACCAACCTCGCGCACTGTGGTGCTTGCGGGCAAACGTGTCCGACCACGAACAATGGCACCGCCGTTTGCAGCGATGGGCTGTGCGGTTTCGACTGTGCCCCCGACTTCGTCGCTTGTGAATCGGGCTGCGTGCCACTGGACGACGTGAACAACTGCGGCATGTGTGGCCGTCAGTGTCCCGGAGTCGCGGGTGGCGTGCCCGTGTGTGTCGCGGGGCAGTGCGACATCGAGTGCGCGTCGGGGCTGACCGCCTGTGACGGAGCGTGCGTCGATACGAAGTCCACCTTCGAACACTGCGGCGGTTGCGGTCAGCCGTGTGCGACGGGCGAAGTGTGCCAGGCGTCGCAGTGTGGGGATGGCTGCTCCGGCACGTTGACCAATTGCTCTGGCGCTTGTGTCGATACCCAGATCGCCATCAGCCATTGTGGCGGCTGCGACCAGTCGTGCGAGGCTCCAGGTGCGGGACAGCCCGTGTGTGTCGACGGCAAGTGCGACTTCACCTGCGCGTTTCCGCTGCTCAAGTGCGACGGTGCTTGCATCGATCCCCAGACCAACCCCGATCACTGCGGTGGCTGCAATCAGTCGTGCGCGACGGACACCGGTCCCGGAGAGTGTCGTGGCGCGCAGTGCCAGATGCAGTGCGCCAGCGGCCAGACTTGGTGTGTCAACCGCTGCGTCGACGTCGCGAGCGACAAGCAGAACTGCGGCGGTTGCGGCATCCGTTGCACGGGCCAGAGCAGTTGCATCGGCGGCGCCTGCAACTGAGCTGAGCCGCTTCAGCGTGCGGGCTGTGGTGGCGGCGCGCCAGCTGTGCAACCGCGGAACTTGGTATCGCCGGCGCTACTCCAGTACGTCGAGTAGCGGCGAGAAGTCGATGGCGTCCAGCGCGGGTAGGTAGGTGTGCACGACCTCTCGTTGCAGTCGCTCGCAGTAGGCGGGCCGGAAGAAGTGCTCGCCGCTTCGAACCACGTAGTTCAGCAGGAAGAAGCGGTAGGCCTCTTTGAGAGAGAGAATCTCGCTCTCCGTCAGCGGGAAGCGCGCGTGGTACGCGCGCAAGAAGCGCCGGAAGCGGGGCTCGAAGAAGGGCTCCGTGTGGTAGGTGAATATCGTCTTGTCGCCTTCTGCCCGCACGACGCGCGCACAGAAGTAGAAGTCCATCATACGGGAGCCGATGCGGAACCAGTCGTAGTCCCAGCGCGAGTAGAACTTGAACCCGTTTTGATCGAAGCCAACGCTGAAGTTGCCGATGTTCCAGTCGACGAGTACCGGGATCTTGGCGAAGCCGTGGTAGCCCAGGCGCTCCGAGTTCTCGAGCACCAGGTCGCAGTGTCGGCGTAACTGCTCTCCCATGGCGCTGTCGAGCTGACGCTGCTCGCGCCACTCGTGGCTGCCTAGGGCGTCGTAGAGGGCGGCGACGTCGGAGCCGATGGTTTTCCACGACGGGTCCATGTGCTTGCTCGCGCGTGTGGAAGCCTCGTGAAACTCTGCCATCTCGCGTCCCAGGGCGTCGATCTGGGCGTCGTCGAGGATGCGGGGCAGGAAGTCGTAGAACGGCGCCTTCTCGTAAAAGACGATCCAGACGTTGTCCTGGCCGTAGGTGAATACGGACTCTCCCTTCAGCACCATGCGCGCCAAGAAGGTCGAAAAGCGCGTGTCTTGCAGCAGCTGACTCCAACGGTCGATGAGCTTGTGGTCTTGTCGGAAGTGGACGTAGGAGCCGTAGGTCGATGTCTTGGCGATCAGTTCGTGACCGTCGCTCAAGGAAACGCGATAGACTTGATTGGTGGATACGTTCGCGCTGATGTTCGTCAGCTCGACGATTTCGGTGTGGCGGCCCAGCTCCTGCCAGGCCGCCGTCAAGATCCCAGGGAAGGCTTGCGGCGGCGCATCCATGTTCAGATAGGAGCGTACTCCTTCGCCCGGACAGCGGTAGCGGCTGTCGCGCAAATAGCTGAAAATGAAACGCAATTCAGGTGCGCTCGAGAGCGCACGGAGCCACCGTCCGAGGGGCCACTTCCCGGGCACCCAAATTCTGGCTCGAATCTCTTGCGCCCCGGCAGTCCGGCGACTAGCTTTGCCGCCCCTTCCGATGGCACACGCAGTTTTCAAGTCAGGCGGCAAGCAGTTTCGGGCGACCGAAGGTGACCGCGTTCGTATCCCCACCATAGCTGGCGAGGCGGGCGACAAGGTGACCTTCGAGGAGGTTCTCGCAGTAGACGGCGACAACCCCAAGTTTGGTCAACCCACCGTCACGGGCGCCAAAGTCGAGGCCGAAATCCTCAGTCACGGGTTGGACAAGAAGATCATCGTCTTCAAGTTCAAGCGGCGTAAGCGCTACATGCGCAAGGCAGGTCATCGTCAGGCCTATACCGACGTCAAAATCACCGGCATTTCAGCTTGAGGTCAAACCAGCATGGCACACAAAAAGGGTGGCGGCTCTACCCGCAATGGTCGCGACAGTAACGCACAGAACCGAGGCGTGAAGCGCTTCGGGGGCGAACAGGTCAACGCTGGCACCATCTTGGTTCGTCAAGTGGGCGAAACCATGGCTCCCGGCGCCAACGTGCGCAAAGGCAAAGACTTCACGCTCTACTCCGTGATCGACGGCGTGGTTGCGTTCGAGCACGTCAACAAGAAGAAGAAGAAGGTTTCCGTCTATCCCCAGGCGTGAAGTATCGCCTCGTGCCCGATTCGTAGGGCTCGGCGCAGACTGCATCTTCGCGAGAAGGCCATCTGGTTTCAGGTGGCCTTCAGTGTTTTCACACGGGCCGATCGGGGCTCGCGCTGCTTCGCTTCCTCTGGCATCCTTCGCAAGTGACGCAGACTGAACCAGCTCCCCGTAGACCGGGGTTTCTTTCGCTCGTGTTGATCACGGCGTGGTTCATCGGTCTGCGCACGCTCCACGAGGGCTACGTGACCGTGCGCTTGCTGAGCGACCCGCTCGTGGCCGATGCCTTGCGCTTTCCGGCTGAGGTGAGCACTGCCATGGTGGAGAGCACGGCCGACAATGCGGGCATTGCCTTTCCGGTGGCCGTCGCTCAGCTGCTGCTCGGGGGGCTCCTGGTGGGCGTCAGTGCCGCCACGCTCTTTGGCGCCATCAAGAGCATCGGGTTGTGCGTTCAGGCGCTGCTCGCCAACGCGGTGCTGGCGGTCACCGCCTACGCCGGCTCCCAGCCGGTGCGAATGGCCATGGTCGACGCCCTGGCGCGTTCGCCCGAACTCGTCTCCAGGCTGGGCACGGACTTTCCCGTGGCCGAGGCGAGAGTGGCATTCCTGTGGGGATTCCGAGTCGCGCTTGTCCTGCACTTGGGAGCGCTGTTGGGCCTGGTTTGGGCCATCTCCCGTCCTTCGGTTCGCGAGTTTCTGGCGTTTTCGGCGTCACGCCCGCGCGAGAATTGAGATGTATGGGTCGGATCGGCCGTCTATCAGCTGCCCTGGCCAGTCAGATCGCTGCAGGTGAGGTCGTCGAGCGACCTGCCAGTGCGCTCAAGGAGCTGCTGGAAAACTCCCTGGATGCTGGGGCGAAGCGATGCGACGTCGAGATCGAAGGCGGGGGTATCACACGCTTGGCAGTGCGCGACGACGGCGTCGGGATGGACGTCGAAGATGCGGTGTTGAGCGTCGAGCGCCACGCGACCAGCAAGTTGTCGCGCTTCGAAGACCTCAATCACCTGCCGAGCTACGGCTTTCGTGGGGAGGCATTGCCCAGCATCGCGTCCGTGAGTCGATTCTGCCTGCAGACGCGCCGACGTGAAGACGACGCAGGAACGCGAGTCGTCGTCGAGGGCGGTGCAGAGCCGGAGGTGGGTCCCGTCGGCATGCCCGCCGGCACGCAGATCGACGTGCGCGACTTGTTCTACAACGTGCCTGCGCGCCGTAAGTTCCTGCGCTCGAGCGGCACCGAGTCTGGGCACGTCGCGGAGGTGTTGGAGGCCATGGCGCTGGCCAGTCCGGACGTGACGTTCACGCTGATGCGCGACGGACGCAAGGCCAAGGAGTGGTTGCGCGTGGGGAGCCGGGCGGAGCGGGTGGCGGCGCTGTTCGGCTCCGAACAGTTCGCGGCCTGCAGCGGAGAGCGAGGTCCGCTGCACGTCGAGGCCTTCTTGGGCCGGCCCGAGCGAGCGCGCGCCGGGGCCGCGGCCCTGCGGCTGTTCTGCAATCGGCGCCCGGTCAAAGACCGCATGTTGCTTCACACGATCGCGCGGGCCTACGGCAGCGTGCTCGAACGGGGGCGTTATCCGCGTGGGGTGGTCTACCTCGAGTTGCCGCCAGAGCTGTTGGACGTGAACGTTCACCCGCAGAAGTCAGAGGTGCGTTTCGCCGACGGGCGGGCGGTTGCCGATGCGCTCTACGACGTGCTCTGTGGGCAGTTGGGTAAGGCTTTTTCATTCCCCACGGCCGCCCCCAGTCGTTGGTCCCCTCCGGCACGGGACGACTCTTGGGTGCGCAAGAGCGCGGACGGCAGGGCGTCCTCGCGTACTTCGGATGGCGGTTCCTCGCGGCCCACTGAGGACGTTCCTTCACCGCGCGCCGGTGAGCGAGACGATGCCGGCGAGGATCGCATCTCGGAGGTGGCGCCGCGCAGTGCTCGGCCTCCGGATGAGACGCCCTCGCCAGCATCCGAGCCGGCAGCCTACTCCGCCCCCGACGCCAGCGAGGGGGAGCTCGTTTCCGAGCAGCGTCCGCCGCCGGGAGCCATGCGTGCCAAACAGCAGAGCTTCATGCGCATCCACGAGGCCCCGAGTCCGGCGCCAGCCCCCGTCCGCAAGCCGAGCAGCGACTCCGAGGTCAGCTGGAATCGACTGCGTTTCGTTGCCCAGGTGCGCGGCACCTATCTCATCTGCGAAGGCGATGAAGGCTTGTTCGTGCTCGACCAGCACGCAGCGGCCGAGCGCGTGAACTTCCACCGCCTCAAAGAAGAGTACGCTCGACGCAGCATGCCCTCGCAGGCCTTGCTCTTTCCCGTCACGTTGGAGGTCGACGCGGAGCAGAGTGAGCTCGTCGCCGAGCACGAAGAGGAAATATCTCGCCTGGGCTTCGAGGTTCGCGTGCACGGCGAGAACACCATCAGTGTCCATCGCGTACCCCGACTGCTGCAGCGCGACAGTGCCGAACGCTTGGTGCGAGACCTGCTCGCCGAGCTGGCGCGGACTGGGCGTGGCTTCTCCGATACCGTCGATGCGGCGCTTTCCACCATCGCCTGTCATGGTTCGGTGCGCGCGGGCGACGTGCTGAATGAAGCTCAGGCCCAAGCTTTGCTACGGTCCTTGGATGGGGTGGATTTTGCCGGGCATTGTCCGCACGGGCGCCCCATCGTGGCGTTTACCTCGTGGAGTGAGCTTGAGCGAAAAGTTGGTCGACGCTGAGTTGCCGCTGCTGATAGCCGTCGTCGGCCCCACGGCTTCGGGCAAGACCAACTTGGCCGTTCGGCTCGCAGAGCGACACGACGGCGAGGTGGTCAGCGCCGACTCGGTGCAGGTCTATCGCTACTTCGACATCGGTAGTGGCAAACCAACCGCCGAGGAGCGGCGTGGTATCCCCCACCACCTGATCGACGTCATCGAGCCCAACGAAGAGATGGACGCCAGTCTGTTTGCTGACGCCGCTGCTCGATGCATCGAAGAAATCCGTGGGCGGGGTAGGCTCCCGATCGTGTGCGGGGGCACCTTCCTCTGGACCAAAGCGCTGCTGTATGGGCTCGCCCCAGCTCCGCCCAAAGACGATGCCATTCGCGAGCGCCATCGACTGTTTGCCGAGGAGCGCGGTAGGGCCGCATTGCACGAGCAACTGGCCGAGGTCGACGCAGCCTGCGCCGAGCGCCTCAACCCCAACGACTTCGTTCGCGTCAGTCGGGCTCTGGAGGTGCACGAACTGACGGGCGTTCCGCTGTCGGTCTTCCAGCAGCAGCACGGCTTCAGCCGGCCGCGTTATCGCACGCACTTCATCGGCATTCGTCACGAGCGCGAGGCCCTGGCTCAGCGCATCGACGCTCGGGTGGTTTCGATGTTCGAGCAGGGCTGGTTCGACGAGGTGCGCGAGCTGGTGGGCCGCGGCTACGGCGATTCGCGCGCGATGAGCAGCGTCGGCTATCGCCAGGTCAAGGCTGCGCTCGATGCTCAGACGCCGATGATGCTCGCCGACTTGGTTCAGGAGATCGCCCAAGTCACGCGCGTGTTTTCCCGTCGCCAACGGACGTGGCTGCGCGAGCTTCCGGTGCAATGGCTCGAACCGGAGTCGGCCCCCGACTTCGAGCTGGACGCTACCCAGCTGAGCTGAGTCATTCGGCGCAGGCTTGGACGTCACGTCGCCCATGCACTCGAACGCGGTGACGAACTCCCGACGCATGCTCCGCGTCGTCAGGGCGCAGGCGCTCTGCGTCGAGGCCCCAAACGAGAAAACCGCACCAATTGGCGCGGTTTCAGTTGCTCGGAGCTTGGTGGGTCATGAAGGACTTGAACCTTCAGCCAATGGATTAAGAGTCCACTGCTCTACCAATTGAGCTAATGACCCGAAAAAAACGGACTCGCTGATTACCATCGGCGTCTCCAATGTCAAGCGCATTGTGCCGCGCGCGTACCGTTGGAGGACGCCCGACGAATGGCCGCGTAGCTGCCCCGCGTTGCGATCTACCGTCTGCTCGGTTCAACGCTCGATGTGGCGTCAAAGGGGCAAACGGCGAGCCTCATTCCGATGTGTCGTCCGCTTTGCGGCCAGGCAGAGCGCGCGCTTCAGTTCTCTGGGACCCGCGACATCAGAAACTCGATGATCGCTTCGCGTACCGCGGGTGCCACGTACGCCATGCTCGGCATCTTGGCACGCGCGTGGTCGAAGCGTGGCTCTTCGAGGTGCTGATGCAACCACTCGCGCACCCGAGCGCGACCCTTGGCTTGCTGTACCGCCAACAGGCGATCCTTCTGCGTGGCGAAGAAGCCCCGTTCGTAGGCGATCAACTTGGCTAGCGTCGCGTCGTACGCCTTCGAGTTCAGATCTCCTCGCGCGTTCTCGCCGAAGAGCGTCAGGTTTGGCCCCTCGTGGCCGCCGACGCCATCCAAGGTGTGGCAGCTGGCGCAGAAGTTGTAGAAGTACGTCTTGCCCTTGGCGAGGATGTCGTCGTCGGTCGGCTCAGTGCTCTCACCCGTGGCGAGGCGGCGGGTCACGTCGCTTGCGTAGAGCCTCCAGACGGTGCCGAGTTTCTCACTGCTGTCCTCTTTCGTCTCGCCGAAGAAGTCCGTGAAGTAGACGCCGTCAGGTCCTTCTGCAACTCCGAGCACGGTGGCGCGGCCATCGCCGACGTACTCCAAGATGGGCTCCGGGAGCTCCGCCAGTCGGGTGCGCGACTTGTCCAAGGTGATGCGCAAGAGCGCTTTGCCGAGCCCGCTACCGAGTGCTGCTGGAGGACCGTAGCTGGCCAGCACGGCCGTCCCGCGCGAGCCGCTGCCCAGAGCGTCGTGGCGCAAGAACGTGAAGCCGACGGGAGCGATGGCGGGGGTCCAAGTGTAGAGCGAGTTCAGGCGCACGCTTTCTCGAACGCCGTTCCAGCCGTAGGATTGACCTCGCTCGATGCGCGTGAAGCGGTCGATGTCTTTGCCGTTATCGCCGGAGAACCACGCGCCACCGATCGGGTCGAAGTCGAAGTCGAATACGTTGCGCAGGCCGTACGCGAAGACGTAGCTCTTCGGGTCCTTGGGTGCAGCGGGTTGGTAGAAGGGATTGTCGCGAGGAGCGCTACCATCGAGATTCAGGCGCAACAGCTTGCCGCCGAACTTGTTCAGGTCGAGGCTCAAACGAGAGTTTTCCGCGTCGCCCACCGAGACGTAGAGTTTGTCATCGTTGCCGACGACCACCTGCTGGATCTGATTGGAGGGGGAGGTGTACTCGTCCAACTCGAGCAGCACCCGCAGCTCCGTCATGCGCTTGCCGTCCTCATCGCCGATCAGGCGCAGGATGCGATTCTTCAGCAGTCCGCTCTCCGCATCCTCGAAGCTCGTCGTCACCAAGAGGTCGTTCGTCTTCGGAACCGTCGCCAGACCACTGACTCCGGTTTCGTCCGTCTTGACCTGCTTGGCGGGTTCGAAGTTGATCAGGTCTTCGGCAAAGACGCCGACCTCTCCGGTGCGCGTGACGTACTTGACCTTGCCGTGGAGTTCGTTGACGTAGAACAGCGGAGCATCGTCCGTGCGGGGAACTCGTTCCGCAAACACGATGTTGACCGGGTACGTCAGCCCCGTCGTGACTTGCGCGACGTCGAGTCCAGGTGCGACCTTCCACGTCGGATGACTCGGAGAAGTGACGCCTTGAAAACCATCGGCTTGCAGCAGCCGATGATGGGCGAACGCATAGCGATGAGCGTTGGTTTGTTCGGGCGGGGGAGGTGGCGCTGGAGGCGGCGGCGCAGCTTCGGTCGCGGGCGCCTCGGGCTCGGGTGGAGGCGGGGCTTCGCTGACTGCGACGTCTTGGCCTTCGTCCGCTTGGTCCTCCGTCCCGCTCGGCGGTTGAGAAAACGCGAAGCCGACGGCGATCAGTCCGGCGATCACAGCAGCGACGGAGTAAACAGCCCTCTTGGAGGCCCGCCCGTTCGGCGGCGCGTCGCGCTGCGGATCCACCAGCGCCGTATTCGCCAGCTCCAGGAAAATCGCAAGCGAATTCACCCGCGGGCAGCGGCGCCGTTCCGCGCTTCTATGCCGACGGAGCTTTCCAGCGCGTGATCAGGTGGAGCGCCGTGCCCCCGATCACGAGAGCGAGGCTCCAGACCGTCACCGGCCGGGAGAGACTCGTCGCCGAAGGCTCAGTGAAAAATGCCACACACATCAGCGCGGGGCTTGGGAGCAACAACAGCGATCCAACGCGCTGCGCCAACGAGCGCCAGCCCCTGGGCGACGGTTGCCAGTACGCCCCGAGCAGCAGTTGCGATACGCCGGTGAGCAAAATGTAGACGTGGGCCGAGCGGAACATCATCCGCATTCCGGCGTGCTCGGTCGCAAGCTCTGGCAGCTGGAAACTCATGTACTGGCCTGTCAGAGCGAAGGCAACGCACGCCAGCAGGCCCATCAATAGGTGTAGCTCCCTCATCCGTTCACTCTCTTTGGTTTGCGGGCCGAAGTGCCGTAGGGTCCCGATTTTGGTCGTTTCCTTGACTGCTGACCCATCTCCAACCTAGCTTTTCGAAGCCAAAACCGCACAGGAGACGATCGCATCATGGGCACCTCGGACAAACGTAAACAAAGCCTCTACTTCCCCGAAGAAATGCTGAAGGAGATCCAACAGGAAGCGGCCCGTCAAGACCGCTCGCTATCTTGGATCGTGCAGAAGTCTTGGCGACTTTCCCGCAAGGAAATCATGAAGTTTCCGGGAGTCAACGAGATCGAAGACGACTCGGCGGACGACCTTCGCGGTCAAACCGAGTAGTCGACTGCGTTCGGTGGTTCGCGCGCTGCGTACATCTGCGAGGCGCCGGAGCCTCCGTGTCGTGGGGCTCGCCTGGTTGCTGCCAGTAGCGGGCCTTTGCGCTTGCGCACGAGACGCGCAGCGTGCCAGCAAGGATGGGGGAGCATCGCCGGCGTCGAATGACGCCCAGGCCGATGGATCCGTGCGGCGTGCCGCCGGTGACGGTGGCGCGCTTGCTCGCAGGGACGCAGGTCAAGACCCGGAACCGGTGCCCGACGCGATCGCTCCCCTCGAGCCCGAGGAAAAGCTCGACGGAGGCGTGAGTGATGCGTCGGTCGTCGGCCCCCGAGAGACCTCGGACGCCGAAGTACCGCCCGCCATCTCTTGCGCTGCCGTGGCCACGCAGCTCACGGACGACGAGGCGGACAAGTCGAGCCTGGATGTCGCGCTGCTCCATGGCGAGCTCGCTCTGGCTTGGATTGCCGACGACAGCGTGGTGCTGACGCAGTTTGCCGAGCCCGGTGTCCCGACGCCCCGCGTGGTGGAGGCACTGGAGCTCGCGGGTGCCTTCGACCCCCACGTGCTGCTGGCGGGCAGCGAAACGGCTGGCATGCTCTTCGTCAGCGACGCCACGCGCCTGCGAGGAGTCGCGCTCGGACCGTCGTTGAGCTCGGCGAACGAATTGAGCCTGGATACCGCGTTGCCGCTCGTGGACGCACATGCCGTGTGGCTCGGCGATCGAGCGGCTGTATTCGGCCTCGACGTGTTTCAGGGTTGCGGGCTCTTCCTGCGCGCGGCGGTGCTTGCCGACGATGGAGAGCCGTCACTTTCGATGTCGGATTGTCTCGTGAACTTCTCGGGCGCCCTGAGCGACTTGGTGCTGGTGGGTGGGCAGGTGAGGCTGCTGGTGGGTGAACGACTGATGAGCTTCGAGCCCACGACGAGCGCCTACACGGAGACTCCTTTGCAAGAGAGCTCGCACCGCTGGCAGCAACAGGCGGTTTTGTCTTGGGGCGAAGAGTCCGGCGTGCTGATCACCGCCGATCCCGAAGGGGCGACCAGCATCGAGCGCATCGACGAGAGCGCCCGAGTCCAGGACAGCGTGCAGCTGCCGGGACGGAGCGTCATCCCCCAGGCGATCGAAGCCGGGCCCCAGGCAGGAAGGTACCGTTGGGTGGGACTCCGCGGCGAAGAGCCGGAGCAAACACTCGTGCTCTCCGTCGTCAGTGAGAGTCTCGAGGTGTTGACGCCCCTCGTGCCCATCGCTGCCGTGAGTGAGCCGGAGGACGTCAAGCTCGTCAGGAGCGACGAGGTTACTCGAGTTCTCTGGCTCGATACCGTCGACGGCGTGCGCCAAGTGTTCGCTGCGGACGTCGAATGCCGCGAGGACTGAGCGCGCTGGAGCCGCCTCAGCCTCTGACGGGCGCGATGAACTTGCGGTCGAACATGCGCACGCGGCGCACCAGCAAGTCCAACAGGAAGAGGACCAGCGCCAGCAGGATGCCGCGCGACCAGAGCTCTTGGTGGGTTTCGATCTTCTCGTCGCCGGGATCGAAAACGGTTTCGATGGTTGGGTTCGATTGACCACCCGTAGCGAGCGCGGCTCGTTCGAGCTTCTCTCCATCGGCTTCGAAGCTCGCGTACTCTCGAGGGTAGGGCATGGAGATGTGCCCGTAGCTGACGGCGACCTTCTTGAGGCTGCCGTCGGGTTGCTCGCGCAGGTGCTCCGCTTCCAACGTGAAAGAGCCGTAGCTGTCGAGTTGGAAGTTCGCTTCGTAGCGACCGGGGGCGGTCTGCGCCATGGGCAGCTCTTCGCTCTGCCCCGAGGCTTCGTTGCGCAGATGAAGCTTGGCGATGATGCCGTTGTCGAAGCGCTCGTCTGGGGTGAATGCGTCCACCACGGCGCTCACACGGTCGCCGGTGACCGTGGTCGTCATGTCGAGCTCCCGCTCGTGCTTCTTGCGCATGTGTTCTCGAACCAGCTGCCCGAAGAAGCGAGAGAAGCCAGACCAGCGCAGCCAATCGACGGCCCAGTGGTTCTTGATGTCGCTCGTCCAAGCCAGGGTTTGCCCGAGACCAACTCGCCACCTCGCCAGAATCGGCTCCCCTTGATCGCTGGCTAGGAGTTGCTGAGCGGGCGGACCCTTCATCTGTGTGGCGACGTAGCCGTGCAGCAAGGGGGCGGTGTTGACGGCCAGACCGCGCAAGAAGTCCGCCGAGCCCGTCTGCACGACGGGGAACCATTCTTCCACCGCAGCTTGGCGTGAAATCATCTCCGTCTCACGCGTGAAGATGCGCGGTAGGCTGTTGGGATCCGGCACGTGATGGTAGCGACCGCCACCGGCCTCGGAGATCATGCGCAGCAGATCGGCATCGGCGCTGTCGCCCAAGCCGACGGTGGTGACGGTGATCGCTTCCGCGACCATCGCCTGCACGAGGTCGCGAATGCCTTGGGAATCGGCGCGCCCATCCGTGAGCAGGATGACGTGCTTCTTGCGAGCTTGAACGACGGAAAGGTCCTGGTAGGCTGCGTCCAGTGCAGGGAAGATGGCGGTGCCACCGCCCGCCTGAATACGCAGGATCTCGTTTTGAATGCGGCTGCGGTAGCGCGCCGGTTGCAGCTTGACGTAGCGCTTGGGGGTCGCGTCGAAAGCGATCACCTCCAGCATGTCATCGCCCTGCAGCGTGCCCACCGTCGCGCTGCAAGCCGCCTTTGCCATCTCCATAGGTAGTCCCGACATCGAACCCGAGCGATCGATGACGAGCGCCAGGGCAACGCTCGGCATTTCCTTGCGTCGCTCGGCGTCCATGCGCACCGGCAGGATGCGTTCGATCGTCGTGTGCGACCAGCCTCCCAAGCCAAAGCCGCGCTCGCCACCCGCCATCAGGAAACCACCCCCCAAGTCACGAACGTAGCGCTCGATCAGATCCTGAGAAGAGAGGCTGACATGTTCGGCGGGGACGTCGCTGAGGATCAGCATGTCGTAGCGCGCCATCTCGGACAAGGAAGCCGGAAAGGCCGACGCAGGGCGCACGTCGACGTCGAACTGCTGAGCGGTCAGAGCGCTCTGCAGGTAGCTGGCTCCTCGCGGCTGCCCTTCGACGTACAGTACCGAAGGGCGACCCGGGACCTCGAGCTTCTCCGTCACTTGGTTGTTCTGGGCGAAGGTGTCCTTGCCGATCGAGTCGAGCTTCAACGAGTAGTCGACTTCGCCACCGAAGCGCACCACGCTCGAAAACTCGACTTCGTTCAGACCCGGTTCGAGCTCGAGCTGACGCACACCATCCAACCCGTTGAGCATCTCTCCTTGGTACAGGCGTGCGCGCGCGGAGTTCTTGCGGCTGGAGTAGACCTCGGCCCGTACCTTGAAGGGCTCGCCGATCTCGACTTTGTCCGGCAGTTGCAGATTGACGAGCGCCACCTCTCCAGGGGGCGGAAGAGTGTACGGTACCGTGTGCAGCCGGACGCCGAAACGCCGCGCTCGGTTCGCCACGGAGAGCAGGTCGCCTCGCGTTTCCACGCCGTCGCTGAACAGGACTGCGCGTTTCAAGTAGCCCGGCGGAAAGATGCCGTAGGCGAGCTCCAGCGCGGACTCCATGTCGCTGCCCGCACCCCCGCCGGCGAACAAGGCGGTCTTCGATGGGCTCGGCTCTGCGCTGGCCTCGGCACCCTCGTCCGGAGCGTCGCCAGGGACCGTATCGGTGCCTTCACCCGGGGAGGTCGAGACATGTCGCAGCGCGCTGACTTCGGGGATCTGAAGCGTTTCGCCTTCGTCGTTTCGAAGGTCCTCCAAGCGCGGTCGTTCGGCGAAAGTGATGAGAGACAGTCTGCCGTCGTCTGGCAGCTTCGAGATCGCTTCTTGCAGTTTCTCCCGCGCTTGCTCGATGGATTCGTCGGTGACGGAGTCGCTGACGTCGACGAGGAAGACGGTAGCGACGCGTCGTTCTTCGGTGGTCGTCACCGGCCGCGATAGTCCCAACGCCAGCGCCGCGAAGAATGCGACTCGCAACAACACTGCCATCGCCCGCTGCTGCCACGGCAGATCGGCGAGGGAGTAGCGCAAGCCGAACAGCAGCAACGGGGTGACGACCAGCAAGCCGAGGTAAACCGGTTGCTGCAGTTCGTAGACCTTGCCCTCGTGGGTCAAGGATAGCGGCTCGGTGCGATTGAGGATCCACTCGGAGAAACCCCAAAACAGCCCGGCGATGAGCGCCAGTACCAGGACACCGAAGGCGACGGTATTGAGGCGGCGCAGGCCGTTCATACGGTGACCCTTCGGTGGTAGGAGAACCATTCGAGCAACGACACTGCCATCACCAGCAGCAGCAAGGTCAGCCACAGCTCGCGCCGTACACCCTTGGCAAAGCCTTCGACGGCCCCTGCGTTGACGTTGCCGAGCGCGAGTTGGGGCGCGGGACTCAGGTGGCTTTCGTTCAGGTTGCTCAGGTTGGCGGCAAAGGCGTGCACGGGCTTTTCGTCGGCGCCGAGTAGCTCGTAGAACCCGGCTTCTTCACCGAAGAAGGTCGCGTAGCCGTTCTTGACCGCGACGGTGAGCTCCTCGCCCTGGGGATTCTTCAGGGTAGCCAGTTCGAGCTCCGAAGGAGCAGGGATGTGCCAGACCTCACCGGTGCGGAACGAGGATAGATAGCGGCTGTCTTCGGAGGCAAAGGTGTTGATCGCGTTGAGCAAGAAGATCGGCCACGCGACGCGCAGCACGAAGTCGCTGTTGCGCGGGTCGAAGCCCAGGGCTGCGAAGCGCTGACCGTTGCGGCTGCCCTCGACCAAGATCGGCCCCAAGTCGGAAGCGCCGACGACCTTGTCACCCTCCTTGGGGTCCAGTGCGTGGCCTTGGGTGACTTGGATGTTGCCCGGCGCGAGGAAGCTCAACAGCGGGCTCTTCTTGTCCCAGGTGTCGAAGCCGAAGTCGGTGATGTCGGCGCGCTTCTTGCGGTAACCCACCGGCGCCCCTTGTGGAGGCGGATTGAGATACAAGAGCGAGCCGTGCATCGCCTCCACCGCGGGAGCGACGCCGTCGAGGATGGTCACGTCGAAGCGTTCGTTCGGCAACGTCGCATCTGGCGCCACCGGCGTCACCTCGAGATACTCGTCCAACAACAGTGCGGCTTCCAGGTACGTGTTGCCCGGCGTGATCAGCAGCACCTTCACCCGACGCCGCTCGGGCATCAGGGCGAAAGCGTGGTCGTCGGCAGCGAGTTGGTCCGGCACTTCGCCGAGAAGGCGCAACTTGGCTTCCAGCGTGCGGCTAGCCCCCGCCAGATCACTGTAGATGCGTGGCACTCGCTCCTCGGGGCCGAGGCGAAGGGTCGTGACGTCGACGACGTCCCCGTCACCGAGCAGGGTCAGTTCCACTTCCGCGGGGGCGTCGTTGGTGTTGGCGACCTCGAGCAAGACTTCGTAGCGGTTCTTGTCCAGCGGGTAGCGGCGTACGGAAAACTGCGTGATGGCGACGTTGGTCCCCCCGCTGCCGACGGGCACGTAGCTGAGCTTGGTTTCTCCCAGCGACAAGCGCTTGGCGATCGCTTCGGTATCTCCCAACGCCCCGTCGCTGATGACGATCACCTCGGGTTTGGAAAGGCCGTGCAGGCTATCGAGGGCGAAGCGCAACCCACGCTCCAAATCCGCTTCCGTGTCCGTGGCGTGGATTTGCTCCACGGCGGCCTCGAGTTCACTGATGTCCTCGGTGATGGTGGAAAGCGGGTGAGGGGTCGGACCCATCTCCGCGATCAGCATGCGGTCGGTTCCCGACAGACCTTCGATCATCTCGGACAGGCGTTTCTTCGCCTGGGCGATTCGCGTCGGCTCCACGTCGCTGGCCTGCATGGATGCGCTTGTATCCACCAGCACGACCATCGTGCGACCGTCGAGCCAACCGTCTGCCAGACGAGGATCGCCCAACGCCAGAATCATCAGGCCCACCAACGCCAGCTGCAGCAGCAGCGAGAGCCAACGCTTGAGTTGAGAAAACAGATGCGTCGACTGCTTGTCGCGCAGCACTCGCTGCCAAATCGGAGAGAACGGCACGCTCACCGGACGACGGCGCAGCCTCAGAACGTACAAGGCGACCGTCAGCAAACCGACGCCAGCGGCGAGGGCAGCGAGGGTCGAAGCGCTGAACCCCACGAACGTCATCAGCGCAGGAAGTCTCCCTTGCGAAAGACACGCAGAACGAGATCGTCAAACGACGTCTTCGTGTCCGCTCGGAAGTACGGAACTTGGTTTTTGGCGCAGTAGTTTTCGATCTCGCGCTGGTAATCCGCGTAAGCGCTCTTCATCTTGGAGAGCAGTTCGTCCGTGACCGTAACTTCTTGCTCCGCCCCGGTTTCGCAATCGTAGATCCGCACGTCTCCTTTGATGTTCGGTGCGGCTTCGTCCGGTTCCACCACGTGCAATACGTAGGGCTCGAATTTGTTGTAGCGCAGCACGTTGATGCCTTTTTCGAAGCCTTTGGGGTCGTACAGATCGCTGATCAATACGGCCAATCCGCGGCGTTTGTGTTGTGCCACGAATACCTTCAACGCTTCCTCCAGATCCGTCCTGGAACCGGGTTCCAGGTCTCCCAAGAAGCGGAAAACTTTGAAGATTTGGCCCTTGCCTCGGGTGGTCGGCATGCGCGAGACGAGCTGATCGGCGGCGCCCACGATGGTGACCCGATCGAGGTTGGCCAACCCCACGTAAGCCAGGGCAGCGCACAGCCGCCTGGCCTGATTGAACTTCGCGCCATCGCCGAAGCCCATCGAACGCGAGCAATCGACGATGAAGTAGATGCTGAGGTCCTCTTCCTCCTCGTACAGGCGCACCAGCAAACGACCGAATCGTTGGTAGATGCTCCAGTCGACGAATCGGAAGTCGTCACCCGGGGAATAGTCGCGATGGTCCGCGAATTCGATGCCGCTGCCTTTCTTCTTCGTGCGTCGTTCGGCCCGTTGTCGGCCAGCGAAGACCTTGCGGCTGACGATGGCCAGCGTCTCCAGCTTGCGCTGGAATTCGTCGTCGAACAGCTCGTCGGCTTTGGCCGCTGGAGCGACGGACCGCCGCCGCGTCGGCAGGGCCTGACGGACGAAGTCGAAGACGCTCATGCTTTGGTTTCGGGCAGCTCGGCGATGAGCGTCTCGAGTACGTCGTCCGCGCTGACGCCTTCGGCTTCGCCTTCGAAGTTGAGCAATACACGATGGCGCAGCGCGGGTAGCGCGGCCTTCTTCACGTCGTCGACCGAGGCAGCGAAGCGCCCGGCGAAGAGCGCGCTGATCTTCGCGGCCAAGAGCAGCGCTTGCGCGCCGCGAGGAGAGGCCCCAGTGCGCACGAAGCGGGTGACCTTTTCCGTGGCGTTGGGTTGATCGGGATGGGTGCCGAGTACCAGACGCACGGCGTAATCCTGCACGTGGTGGGCGACGGGCACGGTCTTGACCAGGCGCTGCAGAGTCTTGACCTCTTCGCCGTCGACCACGGCTTCCGGCTCCTCTTCGTGGGTGGTGGTCGTGCGCTCCAAGATCGTGTGCAGGTCTTCGCGCGAGGGGAACGGCACCTGCAGCTTGAAGAAGAAGCGGTCCAGCTGGGCTTCGGGGAGCGGATAGGTGCCCTCCATTTCCAGTGGGTTCTGAGTGGCCAGCACGAAGTAGGGCTCTTCCAGACGGTGCGTCGTGCGCCCCACGGTCACACGGTGCTCTTGCATGGCTTCCAACAGTGCGCTCTGGGTCTTGGGGGTGGCCCGGTTGATCTCGTCTGCCAAGACGATGTTCGCGAACACCGGACCCTTGCGGAACTCGAATGCTTGGGCACCCGTCTGCGTTTCGTCGATGACGGTGGTGCCGATGATGTCCGCGGGCATCAGATCGGGTGTGAACTGGATGCGTGAGAACGAGAGTTTCATCGTCTGTGACAGGGTTCGCACGAGCATCGTCTTGCCCAGGCCCGGCACACCTTCGAGCAACGCGTGCGAGCCAGCCAACATGCAAGTGAGCACACCGTCGACGACCTCACGGTTGCCCACGATCACCTTGCCGATCTGTTCTCTCACCGACGCGATCGTCTTCTGAAACGCTTCGACTTCTGCTTTGGCTGCTTCGCTCTCTGACATTGTTTTCCCTGTCGTCTCTTCTGGGCGTGAACTGGTTTGCGGTCACTCGCGGGGGCGGATCAGTTGGAAGTAGCGACGGACGTAGAACTTGTACCCCGGGGGGATCTCGTCGCTCTCCATCACCTCTTCGGCCACCGTTTTGTAGTCCGTGTAAATCTTCTCGTAGCCCGAGCCCGCAAAACCGCGTTCGGCGGCGCCATAGACGACCTCGCTCGAGGCAGCGCCTTCGCCGCTGTCGATGCCAGCCGCAGATACGTCCACCGTATCCATTTGCTTGCCCTTGTCGCCGGCGATTTCGGGGCCGGAACCGGAGCCGACGCCCTTCTGGTCGTCTCCTGACCCGCTGCCTTGGGAGGCGCTACCGGTCTGTCCGGGCCCTTCCATCGGGACCTCCACGCTGGTCTGTCCCATGCCCAGGCTGAGGCGACTTTGGCCGCCTTTGCCCTGACCCTTCTTCTCCCCACTCTTGCCGTCACCGGACTTGCCCGGCTTGCCATTACCTTGACCTTTCGCCATGCGGCGAAAGCGTTCCAGGAGTTCTTTTCGCTTCTGGTTATTGCCTTTGTTCTGTCGCAGCATTTGGCGCAGCTCTTCGAGTTGCTTCTTCAGCGCCTTCTTCTCCTTGTCGCTGAGCTGCTTCTTTCGCATCCGATTGATGTCTTCGGCGCCTTGCTCCAAGTGTTTGGCGGCATCACCCATTTCTTCGCGAAGTTTCCTCGCCGCTTCCGCGAGTTCGCGGTCGAGCTTGGACATCTCCTTCTGACTGCGCTCGGCGCGTTGCTTCTGCCGATCCAGACGCTTGAGGCGGCGCTTCGAGCGCTCCAGCTCCTGCTGCTCGCCCGGTGTGAGCTTTTCGCCTTTGTCCTTCTTGTTGAGCAGTCGCTTCTG
This sequence comes from Polyangiaceae bacterium, assembly GCA_050290545.1. Taxonomy (GTDB): domain Bacteria; phylum Myxococcota_A; class Polyangia; order Polyangiales; family Polyangiaceae; genus SZUA-265. Next base: position 57,479 of record JBNKHV010000184.1, read on the forward strand.
CTGCTCCTGCAACGACTTTCGCTGTTCGGCGATTCGCGACAGGCGCTCACTCGACTGTTTCGATGCATCTGACAGCGCCTTGCGCATGCGTTCGAGTTCGGCCTTGTTGATCGACTTGGGCTTGTCGCGCAGTCGTTTGGCCAGTTGCTTCAAGGCTTCTTCTGCGTCAGCGAGGTTCTTCTGCTCGAAGGCCTCTGCGGCTGGCTTGGTCATGCGACTCTTGCCCAATTCCCGGCTCAACCCGTCGAGGGCTTCGTCGAGGGCCTCTTCGCTCAGCGCTTCCTCGTTGAGCAGACCGCTCTCGAGCTGTTCGAGGCGTCGGAAGACTTCTTGGCGGTCGAGGCGCCGCTCGGCGATGTCTTCGATCAACTGGTTGAACCGACGCATCGCGGCAAGCGCTTCCGGATCTTGGGCGTCGCTCTGCATCTCTTCCGCGAGCTCTCGCAACAGATCCACATCGTCGGCCGGAAGCTCCAACGGCTCGAAGTTGTCGACCACGGGCGGGACGTAGCGCAGCGTCCGTATCTCCAACTGCGCAAGCCCGACGACGGCGAGGGCCAAGCCGAAGCTCACGACGAGCCCCCGTGGCAATCCAATTGGAGCAGCGCGTCGTGGCTGGAGATCGGACGCCACGGCCACCGCATCGTCGATGGCCGCTTCCATGAGCGGCGTTCGTTTGGCATCTCGGTGGAAGGAAAGGGCGTTGGCGATGCGACCAGCCAGGCCATGGTGTCTGTCCAGCACCTGCGCGCCCCAGAACTCCGGCCGCCGTTGTAGCCATCCTCTGGCGAGCCCCACCAACGGAACGACGAACGTGAGCGCCCAACCCCAAAACAGCCAATGCTCGCTTTGTGCACTGGGTTGCGCGAGCTTCACCCACGTCAGGGCGCCCGCCGCGTAAATAAGCGGCACGGGGAGCGTCAGGCTCAAGCCTGTCAACATGCGCCTGAGCACGAGCCGGGCTGTGGTACGGCGCGCCGCCGACATCAGCCTACCCAGATCTTTGTCTCGTTCGTGCGGAGCGCCCTGCTTCATGTCGTTGACTCTTGAAACGTAGGAACGTGCGGGCTCGATTCCCTTTGGTGGTGCGTTGGGTGACTCACCACGATTCGTCCAGAGTGTTGAGCCTGTGCGTTGGGCGGGTCTAGAGCAAGCGTGGGACGCTGGTTTTGTCGAAAATCGAGAGAGATGTGGCACGGACGCGGGCCGGCCGAGCCCACACCGGACGGCGGTGTGCGCGCGAGGGCCTGACGACGACGTGGACGCCTCGTTTGCTCCTCACACCACTGGGCGCGGCCGTGGTGGCTCCGATCACGCCACCGCTTCCGCTGATTCGGGCGTATTGTTTGATGTTTTAGCGAGACAAAGGCTTGACCCTCGGTGCTCACTGAATTCGAATAGCGGTGCCCCGGAGCAAACACCATATGTCTGACAACGAAGAAACGCTCGTCCTCGTCGCTGACGACGAACCCAGTACCCTCGCCCTCATCACCGCTCACGTTCGTTCGAAAGGCTTCAAAGTCGTCGAAGCTTCGGATGGCGACATGGCTTGGCAACTCGCCCACGAACACCTGCCCGACCTGGTGATCTTGGACGTGATGATGCCGGGCATGAGCGGTTGGGAAGTCTGCCGCAAGATCCGTGAGTCCTTACCGCTGGCTCACACCGGTGTGATCATGCTGACGGGCATTGGTGAGCACCTCAACGAAATGACTTCACCACTCTACGGTGCGGACGCTCACGTCGACAAGCCGTTCGAGTTTTCCGACCTCGACGAGAAGATCGAGCAGACCTTGGCAGCGCGTCGTGAAGGCTCCTTTGGTCGTCCTGACGGGGCTGACGAAGAGGACGAGAGTGCAGCGGAAGAACGTGCACCAGTCTCGGATAGCCCTGACTCGGGAGCTGAAGATGACGACGATGACGACAGCCAGTCGCCCGTGCACACACAGCCAAGCCCTCCCATGAGTAGCGAGGAGGCTGCGACGTCTGAGGGCGAACGCGAGCAAGACGCTGCAGTTGAGGTGGTCACGCCTCCAGCGCCCAAGAAGAAGGCAGCCAAAAAGAAGGCGGCCAAGAAGGCCTCGAAGAAGAAAGAGACTGCCCAGCCAGAGCCTGCGCAAGAAGAGGCGCCTGCCAAACAGGCTTCGAAGAAGGCCGCCAAGAAGGCTCCGTCGAAGAAAGTGACTAAGAAGAAGGCCTCGAAGAAGGTGACCAAGAAGGCTTCGAAGAAGAAAGCCTCGAAGAAGGTGACCAAGAAGGCTTCGAAGAAGAAAGCCTCGAAGAAGGTGACCAAGAAGGCTTCGAAGAAGAAGACCTCGAAGAAGGTGACCAAGAAGGCTTCGAAGAAGAAGACCTCGAAGAAGGTGACCAAGAAGGCTTCGAAGAGGAAGGCCTCGAAGAAGGTGACCAAGAAGACGTCGAAGAAGGCCCCGTCGAAGAAGGTGACCAAGAAGACGTCGAAGAAGGCCCCGTCGAAGAAGGTGACCAAGAAGACGTCGAAGAAGGCCCCGTCGAAGAAGGTGACCAAGAAGACGTCGAAGAAAGCGACTAAGAAGACGTCGAAGAAAGCGACTAAGAAGACGTCGAAGAAAGCGACTAAGAAGACGTCGAAGAAAGCGACTAAGAAGAAGGCGCGAAAGAAGCCGTAAGTACAAAGCGGGTCACTGATCGGTGATCCGGGGCGCATGTCGAGAAGGGCCGCCACGAGTGGAATCGGGGCGGCCCTTCTGCGTCAGCTCGCCGCTCTCGCGTCGCCGCTCAGTGCGCGATGGTTTGCGTTTCCGTCAGAAAGGCCAGCGCATCCGCTCGCTCGACCGTCCGTCGTGCAGGCGGCAGCTGGCTCAGGAGGCGCTGGCCGTATCCCCGGGTGTGGACTCGCGAGTCCAGCAGTGCCACCACGCCGCGGTCGTTGCGCGTGCGAATCAAGCGGCCAAAGCCCTGTTTCAGGGTCATTTGCGCCAAGGGTAAGAACAGGGCCGCAAACGCCCGCTGCCCTTCCTCCTCCAGGGCTGCGGCGCGGGCCTGCAGGATCGGATCCGAGGGAACGGCAAAGGGGATCTTCTCCAAGATCACGAGGCGCAACGCGCTGCCGGGCACGTCCACTCCCTCCCAGAAACTCATCGTTGCGACCAGAACGGCTCGTCCGGAGTTGCGAAAAGCCGACAGCAGCGCTTGTTTTGGTGCCGAGCCTTGGAGCAAGACGGGTCTGTTCTCCAGCCGCTCCTTCAACCCCTTGTGTAGGGCACGCATCGAGCGCAACGACGTGGTCAGCACGAAAGCGCCCCCATCCGAGGCGTTCACCAGCTGCTCGATCTCGTTCAGTGCTGCGTCGAGGAAGCTCACCTCGTTTGGCGCCGGGAGGTTGCGGGGAACGTACAGCAGCGCATGCTTGCGGAAATCGAAGGGAGACTCCACGACGAGTTCGACCACTTCGGGTTCGCAGTCGAACGCCCCGAGTCGCGCTCGGGTGAACGCGAATGGCGTCTGCTCGTCGTTTCCCAGGCGACCGGGACTCGCCGTCAGTGTCGCGCTGGTCAACACGATACTCGGAACGCGGTTGAAGAGGCGCTCTCGCAGCACCTCGGACAAGTCGACGGCCGACGAGCTGAGCGCCTTGCTCGACTTGTCGTTGTCGAACCAATTGACGCGGCCTGCCGCTCCTTCGACGATCGTGGCCAGAGCTTCACGCAGGCCCTGAGCGCGGCGAAAGACGGTCTCCCACGCTTCGCTTCGCTGGCCTCCAGCATCCGCCTCCACGTCGTTGCGCCCGAGCTCGGCGGTGCTCTCCAGCCCTTCGAGAGCACTGTCCAACTCGAGGTAGCGGTCGTGGGCCTCGCTCGCCCACACCTCGTCATCGAGGCGAACGCGAGGTTCTTCGGACTTCGCGATTCTCGCCAACGAATCGAAAAAGCGCTCCGCCGCGTTGTTGACCTGCTGGGTGATGTTCGGCCCCGTCAGAGCGCCGCCTCGAGCCTCGCCGAGCAAGCGCGCCGCATCCCGCGACAGGTTGAGGATCCGCCGCTGGGACACGCGTACGCCGAAGAACAAGGTCGCGACATCCTCGATTTGATGCGCTTCGTCGAAGATCACCGCATCGTAGTCGGGCAAGACACGGCCTGGGTGCGGCCCTCGTAGAGCCAGGTCCGCGAAGAAGAGGTGATGATTCGTGATCACCAACTCGGACTCTTCGGCGGCGCGTTTGACCTTGGTGACGAAACACTCCTCGTAGTGGGGGCATTTGTTGCCAAGCCGCGTGTCGCTGGACGAGCGCACCGCCTCCAGCAGTGGGTCACTTTCTGCAATACCGGAAAGCTCGGACAGGTCGCCGTACTCCGTGTCTTCTTGCCAGACCTCGAGGGCGCGCAGTTTCAGACCCACGCCGGGTCGCGCGCTGTCGGAGCTGCTCCTGAACTCGCCGTAGCGTCGCTTGCACAGATAGTTGGACAGGCCCTTGAGCACCGTCACCCGCACCGGACGCTTCAACACCCGCTCCGCCAGCGGAACGTCCTTGTCGACCAACTGGTCTTGAAGTGCTCGCGTCGCGGTCGAAACGACGACCCGCTTGCCGCTCAGCAGGGCGGGCAGGAGGTAAGCAAGGGTCTTGCCGGTACCGGTGCCGGCCTCGCAGAACAGCACCTGCTCGTTCGCGAGTGCCGCCGCGACCGCGTCCGCCATCTGCAGCTGGCTCGGGCGTGCCTCATATTGCGGCAAGGCGCTGGCGAGAGGCCCCTCGAGAAGCTCCGATGCACGCGCCATGGAAAGCGACCGTAGTCTGATGGCGGTACTTCGCCGGAAGAAAGCCGGCCATCCAAGGGTCCCCAAGACTTCTGACCGGCTGAATGGTCTACGTGCGCGGGCGGAGGTACCGGCGCCCCACCCGTGGTATGTGCGCGCGCTGCGCCGTGGGCGCTCGGAGAGAGACATGCTGAGACTATTCCGTCAGGGCGGCGTCATGAAGGCCATCATGGGCGTCATCGTGGTGCTGATCATCGCCGCGTTTGCGTTCACGTCGGTTGGTACCGGTGCTGGCCTGAGCACCACCGACCAGTGCGTCGTCGAGGTCGAAGGGTCCTGCGTCCCGCCCAAGGACTACAATATGCTGTTGCGCCTCGTGGCGCCGGCGGGCGCGACGGACAAGGAGCTCCGCAAGCAGGGCTTCACCCAATTTGCGGTCAATGCGCTGATCGAACGCGAGTTGCTGCTTCGCGAAGCTCGTCGACTCGGTGTTTCCGTCAGCGAGCAGCAGCTCGATGACGAGCTGGCGTTGGGTCGGGTGCACTACTCGTGGCCAGTGGAGGCTCCCGTGCCTCAGGCCGTGGCTCGGGGCTATCCTTTCCCGATCACCGGCGCCGCTCCGACGGTGACCTACATCCGCGTGCGCAACTCGCAGACGGATGCTTTCGACTACAGCATCTATCGTCGCCAAGTGCAGAACCTCCTGCGCATGAGTCCGCGGGAGTTCAAGGAGCGGCAGGAGAACGAGCTCGTCGCCGCGCGCGTGCGCGAGCTCGTGACGTCTGCCGTGCGGGTCGCCGAGGACGAGGCGTTCGCAGACTTCGAGCGCAAGCGCAGTCAAGCGACGGTGCGGAGCGTTCAGGTGAAGCGCAGCTGGTTCGAACGGTTCATCGTCGACGGTTCCGACGAGGCTGCGGAAACGTATGCCAAGGACAACGCCGCGGCGGTCGACGAGAAGTGGGAGGCCAAGAAAGAGCAGTTCCAGGCGGACTGCCCCATCGTCTCCGAGATTCTGCTCGCTTTCTCCCCGGGTGCTGAGGCTGACGAGCGCGCCCTGAAGGGTGAGAGCGCCAAGGACTACAAACAGATGCTCGACAAGGGGGCATCGTTCACCGAGCTGGCTCGCGCCTTCAGCACGGGCCCGACGGGTCGCACTGGCGGTATGATCGGCTGCCTCGACGCGGAGAAGTACGGCGGCGGTGGTGAAGAGTTGGTCAAGGCCGTGGAAGGCATGAAGCCCGGCGCCATCTCGGAGCCCATCGAGACGCCCCGAGGTTTTCACCTGTTGCGCTTTCACGGCAAGCTCGCGGCTGCCGAAGCGGAGCAGCTGGGTCGACGTGAAGTTGCCCGTCGCCTGATGATCGAGGCGGCGGCAACGGACGCAAGCAAAGCGTTCGCGCAGAAGGTGATCGACAAGGCCAAGACGGGTTCGGAGCTTTCCGCCGTCGTGGAGGAGCTGATCGCCGCGTCGCTCGTTGACGTGTCGTTCTCGAAAGCGGCTGCCGACGTCATCCTCGAAACGGCCAAGGCCGCGGCCGACGCACCAGAGTTCGAGGTTTCGCGTCCGTTCAACAGCACCTCCAGCCCCATTCCTGGGTTGAAGGACCGTGACGTTGCACCGCGCGTGTTTGCGCTGCCCGAGGTGGACGCACTGATCGAGCAACCGCTCGAGATGTACTCCGGCTACGCCGTGATCCAGCTCAAGGAGAAGGACTTGGCGACGCGTGAGCAGTTCGCCGAGGACAAGGCGGAGTTGATCCAGGCGCTCAAGGAACAGAAGCGTTCGGACGCCCTGGCCAACTACATCGCTCGCTTGCGTGAGCGAGCTCAGCGCATCGTCGTCAATCCGGCGTACCAACCCAAAACCGAGACTGAAGAAGAGAACAAGCCGGAATCGGAGCCAGAGAGCTCCGGGTGAAGGCACCGGTGACGGCGCTCGACGTCGATTGCACGCATCGCGTTCTCGACAACGGAGTCACACTCTGCGTCGTCCCGCTGCCTCACGTGCACCGGGCGGTTGTACACGCCCAGTTGGCGATCGGCTCACGTTTCGAAGCTGAGCCGGACAACGGCATCAGTCACTTCCTCGAGCACATGCTGTATCGAGGCACGCCGACGTATCCGTCGGCGCATGCGCTCTCGCGCGCCATCGAACGTCGCGGCGGCGCGCTCGACGCAGCCACCGCGTGTGACACCGGCACGCTGACGTTGATGGCACCCCCTGGGCAGTTGCTCGCCCTGGTGCCCACCTTGGCTGAGGTGTATGAACAGCCGAGGTTCGACGGCATCGACGTCGAGCGCGGTATCGTACGAGAGGAGATCCTCGAATCCCTCGAGGATGACGGACGGCGCGTCGACGCCGACGACTTGATCCGCGCACTGACGTTTGCCGATCATCCTCTGGGCTTTCCCATCACGGGCACGCTCGAGCACCTGGAGCGGTTCTCGAAAGCCCGCTTGCGTCGTCACCACGATGCCTTCTACTGCGGGAAGAACACCGTGGTGGTGGTGGTGGGGCCGGTCGACGTGGGTGAAACGTTGGACATTCTCGAGACCAACTTCGGACAGTTGGCTGCCGGCGGCGTTCCGCAGGCCTCAGCCCCTGCCCAGCAAGAGGGCCTGCGTTTCGAAGTCGTGCGCCATGCGGCGAGTCAGACGGACCTGCGGCTCGCGTTCCGTGCTCCAGGATGGAACGACGAAGACGAAGCGGCGATGGAGGTTTTGGTTCGGCTTCTGGACGACGGCATGTCGACGCGTCTGTATCACCGCATCTGCGATGAGCGTGGGCTGTGCTACGACGTTTCTGCCGGCTACGAGGCGTACAGCGACGCCGGACTCGTGGAGTTGTGCGCCGAGACGTCGCACGAAAACGCCGAGGACGTGCTGCGGGAGCTGTTCGGAATCGTCGAAAGTTTGCGTGACGAGGGGCCAACGGACGAAGAACTGGAGACCACGCTGCTTCGCTTTCGGTGGGAAGCGGAAGCGATGTTCGACGGGCCTGAGGCTTTGGCGGAGTATGTCGCCACGCAGGTGCAGTTGGGGCGGCCTTTTTCCCTCGAGCAACGTTGCTCGGAAATCGCTGCGGTCGACAAGCAGCGTGTCATGGCGACGGCGCGCCGCTGGTGGTGCGCTGAGCAGACGAACATCGTGGCAGTGGGGTTGGCCACGAAGTCTCAGCGTCGCATGCTGCAGCGCATCGTCGACGCCTTCTGAAATTTCCGGGCCTGCGCGGTGGTGCTCGCGCGTCGAACGTTTGCCCGTCCCTTCAGTAGGGGGTCAACCACTCGGGGTGGCTGGTGTCGGTACCCCGAACCACGTCGAAGTAGCGCTGCTGCACGCGTCGGGTGATCGAGCCCGGAGTGCCGGCACCTATGGCGCGGTTGTCGACTTCTCGTATCGGGGTCACCTCTGCGGCAGTGCCCGTCAAGAAGGCTTCGTCAGCTAGCAGCAGTTGGTCTCTGGTGAACCGCTCTTCGCGCACGACGAGCCCCATCTCACGAGCCAACACCATCACCGTGTCGCGGGTGATTCCCGGCAAGATCCCGCCAGAAAGTGGCGGCGTGATCAGCTCCCCTTTGACGACGATGAAGATGTTCTCCCCAGAGCCTTCGGCCACGTAACCTTGGGTGTCGAGCATCAGGGCCTCGTCGTAGCCGGCGAGCTGAACCTCCCGCTTGGCCATCACGCTGTTGATGTATTGGCCAACGAGTTTGCCCTGCGCAAAGGCGACGTTGATGTGGTGACGCGCCAGCGAAGATATCTTGCAGCGGATACCGTGTTCGAGTGCTTCTGCGCCCAGATAGGCTCCCCAAGCCCACGCAGTGATGGCCGTGATCACGGGGTTGTCCGCGGGCAGCAATCCCATACTCCCTTGACCCAGGTAGGAGATGGGACGGATGTAACCCTCTGTCATTCCGTTGTCCCGCAGCACTTGCACGCAACCGTCGCAGACTTGCTCTCTGGTGACCGTTGGGCTCATCAACACCAGCTTGCAGGAGTTGAACAGCCGGACGATGTGCTCCTCGAGGCGGAAGACGCAGCTTTCGCCCGACGCCCTCTTGTAGGCCCGGATGCCTTCGAAGGCGCCGACGCCGTAGTGAAGTGTGTGAGTCAAGAGTGGGACACTGCCCGCCCCATCGCCGGAGCACATCTCGCCGTCGATCCAGACGCTGTTTGCGGGTACGACCATGTTTCTTGCTTGGGGCCTCTTGCCCAAACTCAACTATAGTTCGCTCCTGCATGCGGTCGAGCGCACCCACCCAATTCCCCATTCTGGTGCGCCCCCAAAGCCCTGTCAGACAGCGGCACCGCTGAAAACGGGCCTCGGCTCGGTTTTTCTTCGGTCGGCTCAAGGGTCTGTGCTATGCCAAACGGGTGCTGCAGGGATGCGGCACGAAGTCGGGTTCTGCCGCGTCTTCAGCTACGAGCCACCGGTGGTTTCGACCGCCGGTTTCCTTCAGCTTGGCTCAATCGACTGGGGTCCGGCGGACGATGGATGGACGCCGCGAGCAAGAAGTCACCAACTCTTTGGTCGCGGGTCAGGAGCTCCGGGAGCTTCAGCGTTTCGCGCAGGACTGCACCGTAGTTGTCAGAGGCACGCAAGGGTACTTGCGAAAACCAATCGAGAAATCGGTCCTGCTTCTCTACGTCGACGATTGAAAGCACAACGAGTTCAGCCGCATGAACGTAGTCAAGTCGGTCTCACGGGAAATGAGTGGGTGAGCATATGAAGTCTATGAGGGTACGTTGATGGACGGTCAGCGTCAGAGATCAGGTGGGGGTCGTCGCCGCAGGCGGCGCTCCAAGGGGGAATCCAAGGAACAGGCGGCGCCAGTCTTGATTGCTGCGCGGCGGCCTGATTCGCCGCTGCTGGCCAAGGTGTCCAACCGGGCGATTGCGGCGTCGGCGCAACCCAAGAAGAACAAGCCCGATCGGCGCAGGGTCGAGAGCAGGTCCGATCCGGACAACGGCAAACCGATCGAAGACAAGCCGCGTCGCGTGGCTCGCATCGCTCAGGCGCCGACGGTCGTCTTGGACGAGCGAGAGGCTCGACGACAAGCACTGTTGGAGCGGCTCGTCAGTTGTGAAGGGCGCAGCGCCATCTCTCGTGTTGCGGACGACTTGCTCGAAGAAGGCGGTATCCCGGAACAGCAGGAGTATCAACTGCAGCTGCTCGAGCACATCGACGAGTCGCGTATCGCGGAGGCGATCGAGGTGCTCACTCGCCTGCTCGCCGAGCAGGCACCCATCAAGCGGCCCATTCTCGACCGGCGACTGCGCCGCTTGGAAGACGAGGCCGATGAGCTAGCCGTGCGCGAACGCGCCGGTGAGCTGCGCCGCTTCATTCGGATCGAGTATCCGCTGAAGCCCGCGGTCGCTTCCTAGCTTCGCCGTCCACGAGTCTGCATTCGTCCAGACGCGTTCGTTGCCTCGACCGATGGAACGTTTGAGCCCTGCCGAATTCGAGAGCCGCTACCGGGAGCTGACTCGGCGTCTGGACTCCGGAGCGAACGAGGATTGCATCGAATGCAACCGGTGTGTTGCCTGCAGTCGCTCCACATTCTGCCGGGAAGGGGAGCGGCTGGTGGGTTGCCACTACTGCACCGGGTGCAAAGCCTGTACCGACTGCTCGCACTGTCGCCGTTGTGAACGTCTGGTCGGTTGCACCCATTGCGTCGCCTCCGAAGATTGCACTGCTTGCAGCTATCTCACGCGTTGCCGCGCGATGTCGAACTGCAGCTACTGCTTTGGATGTGTGGGGCTGAGCAGCAAAGACTTCCACATCCTCAACGAACCCTATTCGCGGGAAGACTACTTCCGCATCACTCAGGAGTTATCCCGCGACTTGCGGTTGGGGGGGTGATGGTTGGGGACGCGAGTTCCTCGGGATTACGCACGCTGATGGCGCGTCTCGAGGACGACTGGGACAACGAAGGCTTGCACCAGACGTTGCTGGAGCTGTGTGCGGAACCAGCGGACTTGGCTGAGGTTGCCACCTGGTACCGTTTGCAGACCCGAGACAGCGCACGTTCGTCGCTGGCCAACGACCAGCTCCGGCGACTCACGGCTCGAGCACTGCTGCACTTGGAGTCGAAGCGTTCGAACCCACGGCCCGACGACACATCCAATCGTGGAAAGTATCTCCTGATCGCCTTCTTCCTGGTCGGTTCCGCAATCCTGGCGGCTTACCTCTGAAAACTCGACCGATTGGTCAAAACTGCTCTTGCTTTGCGGGGTTGACTCTCCTACTTGTCGGTCGTCGGAATGTTTTCCGCGGGCACACCGTTGTGCCCCCCGGCGCGCCAAATTGGCGAGGCTGAGCCTCAAGGATTCGATTCGTCTAGTCACCCATGGAGGTCATCGTGAGCTGCCCGAAACTAGGGAAGTTTGTATTGTCATTGGTCATCCCCGGTGTGTTCGCTCTCAGCGCGTGCGGAGATCCCCCTCCGCCCCAGACGCCAGAGCCGCCGCCTCCTCCGGCAGAACCGCCCCCCCCTCCGCCGCCCCCACCCAAGGTGGAGCCTGCGAACACGGGAACCGTCAACATCGCTCCCGACATCCGCAAGATTTGTGGCATCGGTCAGCCTGAGGCGCTCTTTGCCTTCGATTCGTCCGTGATCCGCCAAGGTGATCACCCTGTTCTCGACAAGCTCGTTCAGTGCTTCACGACCGGTCCCCTCGCTGGACGCAAGATGCGCCTGGTTGGCCACGCCGATCCGCGTGGCGATGAGGAGTACAACATGGCTCTCGGCGGTCGTCGCTCGGACAGCGTCAAGGGCTACCTGACCGGAGCTGGTCTCAAGGACGGGCAAGCCGAGACGACCTCCCGCGGCGAGATGGACGCCCAGGGAACCGACGAAGACAGCTGGGCCCGCGATCGACGCGTGGACGTCGTCCTGGCTGACTAAGCCTAGAGGCTGAATGCCCGAAAGCGCTGCCAAGGTTAACGCTGTCACGACCGAACGAGCACTGAGCCCCGTCGACCTCGTCATGGACTCGTCGGGGGTCGTGCTCGTGGTGCTGCTCGTCCTGGTCGTGGCTTCGTTTGCGGTCTGGCTCATCTGGGGGCTCAAGTCGCTCCAGATCCGCCGCTTGCGGTCCGCTCAAGCGCAATTCGAAGATGCTGCGATTCGAGCTCGCAATGCCAGCGAGCTGGAGTCGATTGCGCGTCAATTCCCGTCGGCCCCGGGGGCTCGCGTGGTCAGTCACCTGACGCGACGTCGCGAGCAGCCGAACTTGAGCGCAGAGCTCTTGATGAGCGTCGCCAAGCGAGCGATCGTCAACGAGAACCAGCGGGCATCGACGTTGATGCCGACGTTGTCGAGCATCGCGTCGGCGTCCCCCTTCATCGGTCTGTTCGGCACGGTCTGGGGCATCATGGATGCGTTCCTTCAAATCGGCGTGCACAAGAGCGCGTCCTTGCCAGTCGTCGCTCCTGCCATCGGTGAAGCGCTGATCGCAACGGCGTTCGGCTTGGTTGCGGCCATCCCAGCGACTATCGGTTACAACTTCGTCGACCAACGCATCAGCGACTTGCTGAACGAATTGGAGACGTCCAGCGAGACTTGGGTGGAGACCCTGGCCGCAGATCCCCGACTGAGCCAACCCGTGGGGCTCCATCAGCAGCCCGCGCGGCAGTGAGGTAGTCCGTGGGCGCGCAGCTTGGAGGCCGAGGACGCCGCGGATTCAGGGACATCAACATCACGCCCCTCGTGGACGTGATGTTGGTGCTTCTGGTCGTCTTCATGGTGACGGCGCCGTTGTTGACCACGGGTCTCAAGATTGACCTCCCCGACGTGCAAGCTGCCAGCACGCCGGTGAAGGACGCACGGCTGCTGATCACGGTGACCAAGGACGAGCGCGTCATGTTCGGCGACGACGACGTGACCAACGACATCGTCGGTGCGCTCGATCGCAATCAGCGCGTGCAGACCGAAAAGGAGCTGTACATTCGGGCAGATAAGGACGCGCGATACGGGATTGTCGCCAAGGTCGTAGCGGCGGCCCGGTCTACTGGTGTGGTGTCACTGAACCTGCTCGTGAAACCCGAGACCGACGAGGCACCCGAGCCGTCGAAACCCGAGGCGCCCGGCAAGGGCGCCAAGAACCCAGCTCCCTCCCCGTAGTTACAGTCGAAGCCGACACGGTGCTGCCGCGCTGTTAGGATCGGTTCTCGGACGACCCGTGATGAGCACCAGCGTATTCAAACCCACTGAGTTCGGCATGGCCTTGGGCTTCGCCGTATTCGTGGAGGGCGCGTTGGTGACGTTGCTGGCGCTCGCGGGGGCAGGCACAGCCTTGTCGTCGGAGGACGTCGTCCCGCCGCCGGAGGTCCCCATCGCGGTCACGCCGGTGATCGAAGACGTGCCCCTGCTCAAGTACGGCAATCAGAACCAAGAGAAGCTCTTGCCGGACATGTGGCGCAAGCCGAAGCCCAAGAAGCGCTACGAGGACAAGAGCGCTGCGTCGACGAAAGCGGACAAGGAGCTCGACACGATCCCGACCAACGAGCTTGCCAAGTCTGACGAGACCCCAGCTCCGGAAGACGCCGAGTTGGCCAAGAAGGTCGACGAAGACATCATCGAGGACGACGAGATCGAAGATCCCAACACGCGGGAAGAAGGACACGCCGACGGCGTCATCGGGGGTACCGAGACCGATGCCCTCAAAGCGTTCGTCATCAGTCAATACAAGGCGAAGCTCATCGCATGGTTCAAAGCCGGTTTCCGCGCTCCGCAGGGCGCTGAGTTCTGCGATGTCTCGGTGGCAGTCAGCGCCAACCTCGCCGGCGATCGAACCGTGACCAGTTTCAGCTTGAGTCCCAGCGGCAACGGCTCGTTCGATGGTAAAGTCCGCGCTCACATGGACGGCAAGGTTGGGCGCCAGGTACCGCCGCCGCCTCCGAAGTACCCCGAGCTGGGTGAGAGCATCATCAACCTTCGCTTCAGTGGAGAGAACTCCTCATGCAAGAACAAATCGTCAGCCAGCGAAAAGAAACCCGACAACGACAGCCCGAGCGAGGCGCCCGTTACCGGGGAGCCCGACGAGGCACCCAGCGAACCAGCGCCAGCGCCACCCTCTGGCGACGACTCGGTGGATGGGCTCTTGGAGTAGCGCTCGCGCTGCTCGCCGCACCGGTTTCGGCCCAGACGAAGGAGACGCCGGACGAGTCTCTACTGGGGGAGCTGCTGATCGTTGGTAGCGAGGGTGACACCCGTCCGCGTTTGGCGATCCTGCCCTCGCTCTCGCCAGACCTGGAGGACGTCATCGTGCGCGGCGTGGTTCGTCGCGACTTCGAGCTCAGCGGGCTCTATCGCATGCTCTCCGACAAGAAAGCACCCACGGGCTTGTACGGGTTCAACGACCCCGTCGACGTCAAGGCTTGGCAGTCGCTCGGTGCCGACGTGGTGGTCAAGGTCGCCGCCCGCAAGAAGGACTCAAAAGTGCAGGTCTTCGGTTTGGCGTATCTGCCTGCCGCCAGTCCCAATCCCGTCTTTCGTGAGATCATCGAGGTCAAAGAGGAAGAAGTCCGAGTGACCGCTCATCGTGTGACCGATGCGCTGCTCGAGGCTCTGACTGGGCGTCGAGGTGGCTTCGCCAGTCATCTCGCCTTCAGCAGCAAGTGGTCGCGGAATCACACCATCTTCACGGTCGACGCGGATGGTCACAACCTGAGCCGCGCGACGGATCCCGAGAAGACGGCCATCTCACCCATATGGCGTCCCGACGGGTCGCTGATCTTCTTCGAAAGTGAGAACTACTCGCCGTTCCGCATCGCTGGCCTACCGCCCGCGAACGTCCCAAAGCTGCCCTTTGAACGGTCGATCTACAGCGCGACCTTCAGCCCCGACGGCAAGAAGCTGGCGCTGGCTGTTGACCAGAAGGGCGCCACGGTCATCTTCGTCGGCAACGCCGATGGGACCGGAATGAAGAAGATGTCCGTCACCGAAGTCGCGGTGCATCCCGTCTTCAGTCCGAGTGGCAAATTGGCTTGGGTGGGTGGCTCCGCGGACTTCGGACAGCGTCGCATCTACGTCGATGGGCGTCCGGTATCACCCAGTGGTTTTTCCGCCGCGTCCCCGACCTTCTGCGACACGGGGGACGGTATTCGCCTCGTTTATTCGGTGAACATCGGTGGCGGACGCAGTGACCTCGTCGTATCCAGCGAGACGGGCAAGGGCATCGGTCGCTTGACGCAAAACTCGGGCTCCAACACGTATCCAGCTTGCAGTCCCGATGGGCGCCTGCTCGCGTACTTCTCTCAGCGCAAGCAAGCCGCTGGCCTCTACGTGAAGTCCCTCAAGAGCTTCACCGCGCACAAGATCTCGGGTCGGCTCGGAGAGTCGCTGAACTGGGCAGCGCTGCCGCCGCCCGCTCAGCAAATCGGCGACAAGAAGTAAGCCTGCGGTCGCAGCGTTCGCTCTGCTCCAGGCGAACGCTGCTTCTGCCGCTCTATGACGCCACGGCTATAGGAACAGCCCGCCCAAAGCCATCGCGACTTCGACGTTGCCATCGAGCGTCAGACGGCCGCTCATGAAGAGCTCCATCGGGTTGGCTCTGCCAGCTTGGACTTCCCGCAGATCGTCCAGTTTGCAGGTCACGGTGCAACCGACGTTGCTCGGGTCGACGCTGCCAGGGGCGAGCACGACCTCCGCGCGGCCGGGTTCATCGAGGACCACCAGACGAATCGCTTCTGGAACGTTATCCACCAGACGGCAGGTCTCTTCGTCCAAGCGCAGGAGCTTCATGTCCGACGTCTGTGCACTCCCGTTGAGGGTCACTCCCGTGATCAGACGCTCGAAGCTGCTCTCGTCGGTGCGCGCGCGAAAGGTGCTCGTGGTCTGCGCGGGGTTGGGCTCTACCTCCAACTGACCACCGACGACAGCAACTCTCCAACTTCTAGGTCCGACCTCCGCGAGCAAGCTGCAGTCGGTGACGTTCGAAGTGTCGACGCGCTGTCGCAACTGTTCGAACGTACGTGGGAGCCAGTTCTCGAAGAAATGTTGAGGATTCGATTCACTCATCAGAGACCGATTGAGCCGCTGCTAGCCGAGTCGCGTCAGCGCGTGCGTTTCACGGGCGCCGAGCAGTCCGAATTGCACGCCGAAGCCATCAGGCTTGTTCCAACGCACAACGCACGGTAGGTCGAATGGCTTCGTTTGACCGGGCAGGATCATCGTTATCACCATCTGAGTACCAAACGCCGGGTTGTGCTCCGAGCCGATGAACATGCCTCCCAGGCTGACGTCCAGCGATCGGGCCACGAAAGGAGTCCCGCCTTCCGGTGTGCAGGTTATCTCGACTTCATAAACGACTCGACGATGTCGACGCTTTTCTTCCACGGATTTCCTCTGTCACATTTGGAGCAACGGCAAGTTCTGATTCTCGCTGCGAATACGTGGCGACTGACTCGGTTGGGGTGAGGAAGCGAGCCGCCCTGGTAGCTACTCCAATCTGACGGTTGATGGTATCACATTGCGGTCTTTTCGCATGTCTCTCCAACGCCTCAAACCGGCCCAACGAGGCAGCGCGCCGGCCTCCGGGGCCGACCCGCGGCCTCGTCGAAATCACGCTGTCCTGGGCGGGATCGTCGCGACGGTCCTACTCGCCGTGCGGCTTGGTTTGCCGGGTCCGGTGGAGCCCGCCGAGGTTCCCTTTCCGACATTGGAAGCGGCCCTTCTGGAGGCACAGCTTGCCGAACGACAACGGTTGCGTACCGGCGCTCGCGCCCGGCGCTTACCGTTGTCCGTACGAGCCGTCGGGGAACTGCTGCGCAGGGCAGGTAGAGCCGAGGCAGCACGAGATGCGGATGGGCTCAGTGCGCTGAAATTGCGCCTGCGCAGACAAGTAAGTGCTGTGCGCACCGAATCCCAGACGGAGCGCCTACTCGAGCTGCGCGAGTTGCAGACGGAGCTCTTCGAGCGCGCCGTGAGCCAGTGGGATGGCTCGGAAGAGGTCCCTTCCGAGCTGCTCGAACTCGGGGGTGGTTTTGCGCGGCACATGCAAGCCTTCATTGCTGCCGAACGAGTGAGCCTCGTACCGATGGAGATTGCCGCTGCCTTTCGCCTCCGCTGGACCGAGCTGACGGGCTTGAGTCGTGACTCCGCCTTCTCTGCGACGGCCAACGAACAACGACTCAATGCCCGGCTGCGGTTGCGCATTGCGGCGCTCACACCCGAGCCCTCCCAAGGGCCTGCGCTGCTGCGCACCATCGAGACGTTGAGTCAGCTCGACGCGAGCTACCCAGCCTCCTTTGCCCGTGGGGTCGTCTACTACCAGAGCCGGTCGTTCAAAGAGGCGTTCGACGCGTTCAAGGCTCATCTCGACGAGCATCCCGATGGGCCATGGACGTTGCGCGCCCAGAATCACGCACTTGCGTCCGCACAAGCTTTGCTCGGAGCGCGTTGATGGAAGTTGACGTAATCGCTCTCGATGCGGCAGCGAGCCGCGTCGAGCTTGGCCCGGGTATCGCTCGTTTCGCCGGCGTTTTCGGAGCTGGAGCCGCGCTGCTGGCTACTCGACTGCAGCGCTCGATGCTGTACGTCGTGCCCGACGGGGAGGCTGTGCGACGTGCGGTCGATGACTTGCGCTACTTGCTGGGTCCGGAACGACGGGTTCTCTACTTGCTGTCTTCGGAGAATAACCCGTACACGGAGACTCAGCCCGATCGCCAGGCCGCGATGCAGCGCATGATGGTGCTTTCCACCCTGGCTGCCGGTGACGCTTGGGACGTGTTGGTGGTGAATGCTGCTTCGCTCGTGCGTTTGCTCGTTCCTCGCAGCATCGTGCAAGGAGCTACTTTCGAGATAGTCAGGGACGGTGATCTCGAACCTTCGGATCTCGCCCGCCGTTTGGTGGAGATGGGTTACCTCAGAGTGCCCGTCGTCGAAGACCCGGGTAGCTTCGCGATCCGCGGCGGTTTGATTGACGTCTGGGGCGGAGGCATGGAGCGTCCTGTGCGCATCGACCTATTCGGCGAGATGGTCGCCGAAATCCGCACGTTCGATCCAGACAGCCAGCGCACCGAAGACGAACTTCAGCGCGTGCGCTTGTGTCCGGCGCGCGAGACGATCCTCATCGAAGACGTCCGCGAGCGCGCCCGAGCTCACTTGCGTGACCTCTGCGATGCACAGAACTACCCATCCATCAAAGCGCGTCAGCTGGTGGAGGACTTGACCACGGGCCGTCACTCCTTCGGCGTCGCAGGGTACTTGCCAGCGTTCTACGAACTCGAGAGTCTTTGGCAGCATTTGCCCGACGACTTGCCAGTGCTGTTCGAGGACGCGGCACGATGCCTGTCGGTGATCGACGACGAGTACGGTGCTCTGGAGTTGCACGAACAGGCCAGGCTGGAGCCCCACTATCCCCCAGAGCAGCTGTATTCGAGCAAGGAGCAGCTGTCTCTACAGTTGGCTCGACGGTCTGTCGTCAGCTGCGCCAGGTCGTTTCCTCACGGGCAGGCTGAGGACTCGCTGCAGCAGCTGGTTTACGTGCATGAGGACCCGCCCTCGCTCGGTCAAGATGACCACTCCGAGATGCAGCGCGAGGTGTCCTCCGCGCGCAGCAGTCGCGGGAAGCGTGCCGTGTTGGAGCCGCTGTTGGAGCGGTTGAACACTTGGCACGAGCAGGGGCTCGAGGTGACCGCCATCGCTCGCACGGCGACCCAAGCGCGCCGTCTGGCGTCGCTCCTGCACCACCGTGGCGTGTCCATTTTGGGGGCTCACGCCAACGTCGAAGAGCGGGCCGGCGATGACGTCGACGCGCAGCGGGCTGACGCAGGGGGCGACGAACCGGAGGCTGGTGATGGCTCGACAGCAGTGCTGCGGATCAACGTCGGAACGTTGGCCCGCGGTGTCGTGGCCACGCTCGACGGCCTGGTGCTCGTCACCGAGGAAGAGATATTCGGGCAGCGCGCCCACGTCGCTCCCCGTCGTCGCAAACGCGCCGTGCGCGATGCCCTGGAGGACTTGCGCGCCCTGTCACCGGGGGACCACGTCGTTCATACGGAGCACGGCATCGGGCGCTACCTCGGCCTCGAAAACCGGGTGCTGCCGGGGAGCGGTCATTTGGAGTTGCTGGTCGTCGAATACGTTGGCGGCAAGCTCTTCCTACCTGTCTACCGCCTCAACCAGATCACGAAATACGCCGGAGGCGAATCCCCCAAGCTCGATCGTTTGGGGGGGCAGACCTTCGCCAAGGCCAAGTCCAAAGCGCAGCGCAAAGCGCGAGAGATGGCGGACGAACTCCTGGCCCTCTATGCCGAACGTAGCAGCGC
This sequence comes from Polyangiaceae bacterium, assembly GCA_050290545.1. Classification (GTDB taxonomy): domain Bacteria; phylum Myxococcota_A; class Polyangia; order Polyangiales; family Polyangiaceae; genus SZUA-265. The sequence continues at coordinate 76,488 of JBNKHV010000184.1, forward strand.
GACGCGCGAGCCGCTGCCGCCCCCCGACGACGACTACGCGGCCTTCGAGGCTGCGTTCCCCTACGAAGAGACGAGCGATCAGAGTGCTGCCATCGAAGAGGTGATGGACGACCTGACGCAGGCGCGTGTGATGGACCGTCTGGTCTGCGGTGACGTCGGCTTCGGCAAGACGGAGGTGGCCCTGCGAGCCGCCTTCCGTTGCGCGTCGGTGGGCAGGCAGGTGGCGGTGTTGTGTCCGACGACCGTGCTGGCGCAACAGCACTACCTCACGTTCAAGAACCGCATGGTGGACACTCCCTTCGAGGTTCGAGTGCTGAGTCGCTTTCAGTCGAAGAAAGCCGCGGCGAACACCCTCGAAGGCTTGCGCAAGGGCACGGTCGATGTCGTCATCGGCACGCACCGTTTGCTGTCCAAGGACGTTCAGTTCAAGGAACTGGGGTTGTTGGTGGTGGATGAGGAGCAGCGGTTCGGTGTCGTTCACAAAGAGCGCCTCAAGCAGCTGCGCAAGGTGGTCGACGTCCTGACGCTGACGGCAACGCCCATTCCGCGCACCATGCAACTGGCCGTCGGCGGGTTGCGGCAGATGTCGATCATCACCACGCCACCGGTCAATCGCCGCGCCATCCGCACCGTGGTAGCTCGCCCCGATGACGTCGTGTTGAAGGACGCCGTCGAACGTGAGCTCTCGCGTGGCGGGCAAGTCTTCTACGTCTACAATCGCATCCAGGGCTTGGCGGAGCGGGCCACGCGCTTGCAACAGCTCGTGCCCCACGCTCGCATCGTCGTTGCGCACGGACAGATGCGAGAAGCGACGTTGGAGAAGACGATGCTGCAGTTCGTCGAGGGCGAGTACGACGTGCTCGTCACCACCGCCATCATCGAGAGCGGTCTCGACATCCCCCGTGCCAACACGATGCTCGTCGATCGCGCGGACATGTTCGGTCTGGCGCAGCTCTACCAACTGCGAGGGCGCGTCGGGCGGTCTCGCGAGCGAGCCTATTGCTACTTGTTGGTCCCGTCACCCTCGGAGATGAGCGACGATGCGCGCAGTCGCATCGAAGCCCTCGAACGCTACACGGAGCTCGGCTCTGGGTTTCATATAGCTACGCTGGACATGGAGCTGCGTGGATCGGGCGACCTTCTGGGTGCCGACCAGAGTGGCCCCATCGCCAGCGTCGGCATCGACATGTTCTGCCAAATGTTGGAGGAGGCGACGCGGGAGCTGCGTGGTGAAGAGGTCACCCACGACGTCGATCCCGACTTGCACTTCGATCTCGATGCGCTGCTTCCGGACAGCTACATTGAGGAGGTTGGGGTCCGCTTGTCCCTGTACAAGCGCCTCGCTGCTGCCGGCGACGAAAACGACGTTGCGCACGTGGCCAGCGAGATGGAAGACCGCTTCGGTCCTGCGCCGGAAGAGGCGGTTCGTCTCGTCGAGTTGATGCGACTCAAAGTCGAACTGCGCCGGCTCAAGGTTCTCGTGTGCGAAGCGACACCGCGGGGCGTGTCACTGCGCTTTCGCGACGACACGCCGTTGGACGCTTCCAAGTTGGCTCGCCTGGTCGCCGAGCAGCGAGCCAAGTATCGCCTCAGTCCAGATGCACGCCTGACCCGGGTTCCCAAAGAAAAAGAGACCTTCACCGACAGCCTGGAACTGGCCGACAAGATGCTGGACGAGCTGCGGGCGTTGGTGGATGCCTGAACCCGTTTGATCGTTTTCTTTGGGGCGCAGGGGGAGTAGCCTGAGCCAATGACCTGCGTTCTTCGCGCTCGCGCCAACTCGGGACTCGCGCTGCTGGCGGTTGCTGCCGGGTTGGGCTCCTGCTCCCCGAAGGTCAGCGAGACCCCGCTACCGAACGCGCGCCCCGAGGGGCCGAACACGTACTACTACGGCACTCCCGATCATGGTGGGAAAGAGCTCGGCGAGCGGCAGGTGGCAAACGAACCTCACCGGCCACTGGTCTTGCCCAAACCGCCAGCGGCCACGAAGAAGAAGCCGGTGCAGGTCGCCAAGAAGGATGACGCCGACAAGAGCAGCTCCTCTGCGGCTGACGGCGGGGTGCCCAAAACAGGGGGCAAGTACGCCGGCCGTTACCTGGGTACCGATACCGTGACGATCGACTTTCCAGGCATCCCCGGCGATCCGCAAGTTGACGACAAGGCGGTCGTCGACATCAAGAAGCTCTCGGAAGAGGACAAGTACGAGCTGACCGTCGTGGCCAGCAACAACGGTGAGCCACTGTGCACCATTTCAGGGACGTTGAGCGAAACGCGCTTGGAGTTCGCAGAGGGGCAGCCGTGCTTCTCGGAGATCCTCGGCATTCCGTTGGACACCAGCTTGGCCGGTGGCAGCGCCACGTTTGACGGCAAACACATCGACGTCGAGTTCGAAGTCGAGCTCTCCCTCGATACTCCCGGGGGCGCACTGGAGGGCGGGGTGAGCTACTCCTTCGATGGAGAGCGCGAAGCATCCGACGAAGACGACGCGAAGTGAGTCTGAAGCCTGGCTCAACGCATGCATTGCTGTCCAACGAAGACGACGCGAAGCGAAGCCTGGCTCAACGCGCGCATTGCCGTCGGCGAAGATGACTCGAAGTGAGCGAGATTGGTACCGTCGCGACGACGCGCCGCGGACTGGTCCTCAGCGCGATCGCAATGCCGCCGCGTGGTGAGCGATGTGGTCACCCATGAACGTCGAGATGAAGTAGTAGCTGTGGTCGTAGCCTTCGTGGCGACGCACGCGGACCTGCTGACCCGTTCCAGCGGCGGCCGCTTCCAAGTGCTCGGGGTGCAGCTGTTCATCGAGGAACTGGTCGTCCAAGCCTTGGTCGACGAGGATGTCCAGCGGTGGGCCCGAGTAGCCCTTCATCAACTCCGTCGCGTCGTAGCGTTGCCAAGCTGCTTTATCGTCGCCGAGGTAGGCACTGAGCGCTTTGTGCCCCCAAGGGCATTGTGTTGCCGCGCAAATGGGCGCCAAAGCCGACACTGAGCGGTAGCGCCCTGGTTGAGACAGGGCCACGACCAAGGCGCCGTGCCCTCCCATGGAGTGCCCGAAGATACCGCGGTCATCCGTCACCGGAAAGTGCCCGGCGATCAGTGCCGACAGCTCCTCCGTGACGTAGTCGTACATTCGGTAGTGCTTCGACCAGGGGGCTTGGGTGGCATTGACGTAGAAGCCGGCGCCCTGCCCGAGATCCGACGCCTCGTCGTCGGGCACGTCTTCGCCGCGCGGGCTCGTGTCCGGACAGACGAGGACGACGCCGTGCTCCTCACAATGTCTCTGAGCACCGCCCTTGGTGATCACGTTCTGCTCACTGCAGGTGAGGCCACTGAGGTACGTTACGACCGGCACGCGCTGCGTCGCTGCCCGGCTCGGCAGGTAGATGGCAAACCGCATCGCACACTGCAACGATTCCGAGCGGTGCTGGTAGACGTCTTGGTAGCCACCGAAGCAGCGGCTGCGGCTCACGCGTTCGATAGCAGGCATGGGTCAGTACTCGATCACGCTGCGGATGCTCTTGCCTTCGTGCATCAGGTCGAAGGCCTCGTTGATTTTTTCGAGGGGCAGGCGATGGGTGATGAAGGGGTCGAGCTTGATGTCTCCGCGCATCGCTTGTTCGACCATGGCCGGCAGTTGGGAGCGCCCCTTGACGCCACCGAAGGCGGAGCCGCGCCAGACGCGACCGGTGACCAGTTGAAAGGGACGGGTCGATATCTCTTGGCCGGCGCCTGCGACGCCGATGATGGTCGATTCCCCCCAGCCTTTGTGGCAACACTCGAGCGCTGCGCGCATCACCTCCACGTTGCCGATGCATTCGAAGGAGTAGTCGACGCCGCCGTCCGTCATCTCCACGATCACGTTTTGGATTGGGGTATCGGCGTGGTCTTTCGGGTTGATGACGTCGGTCGCGCCGAGCTGTCGCGCGAGTTCGAATTTCGGGGGGTTGGTGTCGATGCCGATGATGCGCTCAGCGTTGGCCATGACTGCGCCCTGGATCACCGACAGACCGATGCCACCGAGCCCGAAGACGGCCACCGTACTGCCCGCTTGCACTTTGGCGGTGTTGAGCACGGCGCCGATGCCGGTCGTGATGCCGCACCCGAGCAAGCACACCTTGTCGAGCGGCGCCGCGGGGTTGATCTTGGCGACGGAAATCTCGTTGACGACGCTGTACTCGCTGAACGTGCTCGTGCCCATGTAGTGGAAGATGGGCTTGCCGTTCTTGGAGAAGCGTGTCGTTTCATCGGGCATCAAACCGCGCCCTTGGGTTGCTCGCACCGCCTGGCACAGATTGGTCTTGCCTGAGGTGCAGAACTTGCAACTGCCGCACTCCGGCACGTACAGCGGGATGACGTGGTCTCCCGGCGCGACACTCTTGACGCCCGCGCCCACCTCCACGACGACCGCTCCACCCTCGTGACCCAACACCGACGGAAATATCCCCTCCGGATCAGCGCCGCTGAGAGTGAACGCATCGGTGTGGCAGACGCCCGTCGCTTTGACTTGTACTAGAACTTCCCCCGCCTTCGGTCCCTCGAGCTCGATCTCTTCGATGGAAAGAGGTTTGCCAGCCTCCCAGGCCACTGCGGCTTTCGTCTTCATCTGTACTCTCCTCCGGCTCCGGACGGAGCCCCTATGCTGTGCCGTACGGACATAGGGATAACCCGACGTCCTGCCAAGGATCCATCAGTTCTTCTCTTTCAGCCAGGCGATAGTCGCTCCCCAGCCGCCGCGGGTTGCCGGAGCGTCACGATACCGGAGTACCAAGGGGTGGGTGCTCAGGAGCTTCTGTACGCGAGCTCGTTGATAACCCTTGCCGCGCCCGTGGATCAGGCGCACCTCGTCGAAGCCCTTTTCCCACGCTGCTTCGAGGTACGCTTCGACCACGGAGAGAATGTCGCGAGGCGCGAAGGCGTGCAGATCGATCGAGTCCGTGATTTCGAGCACGGCCAAATCTTCTTCGTCGGGTGCAGCTGATGCGTGTGGAGACGAGTCAGCCGCAGCTTGGGCATCTCGTTCCTCGTCTTCGTGTTCCGACTCAGGCGCGGAGTTGTCGCCTATCACGTCGTCTCGTCGAGAAGGGCGGCGCAGCAGCCAAGCCGCGGCAAATATAGGCAGCGCGAAAGGGAGTTCTGCCGAGAGGATGCGCAGTCCGCGCCCGGAGAAGAACGCTCCGGCGGACAAGGGCGAGACGGGGATCGGGCGCCAGGGCAGGAAGCTGCGCTCGTTGCTGAACGGCCACCACAGCGCGATACCCAAGCCTCCGTTGGTCATCATGTCCAACAGCGAGTGGGACGCCAGGGCAGCAAAAACGCACAAGCCGGCGCCAACGCGCCAGACTCGGAATTTCGGCAGGGTGGCCACGATCAGTGCCACGAGCGCGTAGCAGCCGAGCGAGTGAAAGGCGCCTCGATGTCCAAAGGGGTGAGCGTAGTCGACGACGGCGTGCATCACCACGTCGAGATCGGGTGCGGCTGCGAGGAAGGCGCAAGTCCAGGGCAGCGTCCGTCGCAGGGCACCGACACCGGCACCCGTCGCGAGCCTGGCGCCCAGCAGCCCGATCGCTCCCCCGACGAGCATGTGTGAGAACGCGGATGCCACGAGCCAAAGTTCAGCACAGTTCGACGATCGGCACGAGTCGAAGTTCGGCAGGGCGTGACGACACGCCCGAGCCAAACGCCGCGCTTCCGGATAGGATGACGCCCAGCGAAGGATGAACGCGTGAAGTTGCCCCCTGCCAAGCCCGGTTATCTGCTCATGACGACGTTGGTCGCGGTCGTGGCCGTGGCAGTGACGGGCCTGATCGGCGAAACGACGTTCAGCAAAGAGGCCTTGGCGGAGCTCGAGCGAGAGCAGTCGTTCGAGCAGCGCATGCAGCTGGCCGCACGTCGAGGCTGGCGTATCGACGAGGGCCCGGCAGCGCGACGTTTTCGCGAGCGGACCGATGTCGTGCCGCTGGTGGCGACGACGGCCTTTCGGGTATCGCTTTCGGAAGGCCGCCTCAGCGGTGGGGCAGCTCCGTCGGAGCTGTCGCTCTGGCCCCTGTTGGAAGAAGGGTTGTCACGCTATCCGCGAGGGGTGCTTTCGCGAGCGGGCCTTCGTTTCGTGTTGCTGTGTTCGGGCTTGTCGCAAGAAGACAACCCCATCGCGTCACTGCCAAATTTCGAATCGACGCTGCTCCTGGACGTGGACTCGAGCCCGGCGTTTTTGCGCCGCCTGATCCACCACGAGGTCTTCCACTTCTTGGATTTCGCCGACGATCTGAAACTGAAAGAAGACGAGTCGTGGGCACGGTTGAACGACCGATTCTTCACCTACGGCATGGGTGGGCGCTACGCGCGAGCTCCCTCGGGTGCCGTGTTGGGCAGCGGCGGGCCGGGCTTCTTCTCGGAGTACGCGAGGTCTGCGTTGGAAGAGGACAAGGCTGAGGTGTTCTCCTTCGTCATGAGCGATGTGGCCGCGGCGAAGGAGCTGACCCGTGACGACCACGTGCTGCGCGCCAAGGTGCTCGCCGTTCACTCCCAGGTGCAACAATTCGTCGAAGCGACGGACACGGGCGATGAACTCGAGGTCGCGGCGCTATTGCGCGTCTTCGACGAGTTCCGCTGAGCGCGCGCCAACGTCGAGGTCGCGGCGCTATTACGCGTCTTCGACGAGTTCCGCTGAGCGCGCGTCAGCTCTTGCGCGAGCAAAGGGTCACGGCTGCCCGCTTCACGCGAGCAGCTGGTCGTACACGCCGCCCTGCATCGACTCGCCACCTGCACCCTCGGCCAAACCAAACCAATCGGACTCGATGCCCATCACGTTGACCAGGGTATTGAGCAAGCGGTTGTGCGGTGCTTTCGAATCCTCCGCCCACTCTTCGCCGAGCAGGATGTACTCGCCTTGCTTGAATGCGCCGCCCGCGCTACCGGCCAAGATGTAGGGCAGGTCCATGAAGCTGTGCCCTTTGCCGTCGGAAAGCTCGTTGGAGTACATGATGACGGAGTTGTCGAGCGCCGTCTTGCCGTCGGCTTCGACGTAGGAATCGAGGCGCTCCAGCAAGCGGGCGAACTTGCTTTGGTGCCAGGTGTCGATGTCGAACAGCATGTCCTCGTAGCCGGCCACGTCGGCGCAGCCGTCTTCCGTGGAATCACCGAAGCAATCGTCGCGCACCTTGCCGTGGGAGAGCTTGTGGTGGTTGTACTCGTGGTTCATGCCATCCCAGCGGAAGATGGGGCCACCCGCACCACTGCCGAACTGCAGCGTCGCGACGCGATTGGCGTCGCAGGCCAGCGCGAGCGCCATGATGTCGACATGCAGATCCGCGATGGCCGCGTACTCGCTCTGCTCGTCGACGAACTCGCCAGCGCCCTCGTAGACGCGCGCCCGCTCCGTCAACGCAGTGTCGCCGCAGCCCGTCAGCGGCATCGGGGCATCCGCGCCGGTCATGCCCATCTCGAGTTCTCGGATCACCGTGAAGTGGGCGTCGAGCTTTTCGCGGTCGGACCGACTGAGCGGGCCGTTCTGCAACGACGTGAATTGCTCCTCGACCAAGTCGAGCACGCTCTCTTTGCGTCGGGCCACGCGGTCCGTCGCTTCCGAGGGATCGGCCGCCGTGCCGCCCATGTCCATGAAGTCGGCGTAGGCGTTCCACGGGTTGTTGATGCCAGCGACGGCGCGCGACGGCCCCGTGTACGAGATGTAGTCCATGCCTCGGTAGAGGCCGAGGCGACCGACGTGAAGCGTGAGCGGCGGGCGGCGTGCCCCTTCCGAGCCGGGGTTGATGGCTTGGGCGATGACTTGGTCGACACTGATGCCGAGGGCGAGCCAGTCTTCGTCCGTCAGTTGCGCCGTGAGCTTGTGCGCCATTCCCATGCCGTGATCATCGGCGTTGCCACCGTCGCGACCGAAACCGCGAGGGCTCATGTGAACGCCCCGGGGGAACAGCAATTTCTCGCGGTGTGGGATCAGAACCTCGTTCGCGGTGCCGCTGAGGTGGGCGTCGCTGAGCGCTCCAAAGCTGCCGTTGGGAAACCAGCGCTCCATGTTGACGCCGTTGCAGCAGAAGAAGACGCCGAAGCGTTGAATGGTGCTGTCTTGTGCGGAGGCGTTCTTGGGTTGTAGTGCTTCCAAGAATGGCAGGCCGACGGCCACACCGCCGAACCCTCGCAAGAAGTGACGGCGACGCAGGTGAGGTCTTCGAAACCCGCTCATCGGGCCTCCTCGTTGGGGGTGCGGGTCAAAAAGGCGTTCGTCGTTGCGACGTTGGTGACGAGCTCCGTCACGGCCTCGGGGCTACCGAGTTCATCGATGACGGTCAGTTCGTCGGAAGTCAGGCGACGGCCATGGGCGAACTCCAGCCACTTCGTCGCGTAGCAGCGCATGGCCTCGTCGCTCTCGGCCACGGCATCGATCAAGTCCACGGCGCTTTCGAATTCGACGGTCTGTCCGTCGAGCTGGATGCTACCGCTGGTATCGACCGCGACGCCGTTTTCTTCGGAGCGCAGCTGGCCCATCGCGTCGAAGTTCTCGAAGGCGAAGCCCGGCGGGTTGATCTGCGAATGACAGGAAACACACTCGGGCGGTGAGGTCAGCAAGGTGATCTCTTCACGCGTCGTTTCCGGCGTTGGGGCATCCTCTGGGAGCTGGGCGTTGGCAGCGCCCGGTGGTGGGTCGGGAATGGTGCGGCACAACAGGTCCCGCACGACGAACAACCCGCGATGCACGGGATCCGTCTTCAGCGAGTAGGCGTTTGCGGCAAGGAAACCGACCTGCATCAACAAGCCCTTGCGCTCCGTCGCGTCGAGCTCGATGCGCTCCATCTCGCCGCCCGCCTCTTGCCCGTACAAAGGGGCAAGTGTCGCGTCGGCGTAGGCAAAGGGTGAGGTGAGAAGCTCCGCGAGGCCACCTTCGTCGGCGACCACGTCTTCGACGTAGAGGCGTGCGGCGGCCTGCACCCGACTGACGAGATCACTCGGTGCGTCTGGCAACAGACTCGGATCGGGGGCGATCTTCGAAAAGCGTGAGAAGTGCCAGGCCTGGTCGTGGAATTCGACCAGGCTGCGCAAGGCGCGGTCCGTCTGCAGCATGCGCTGCACTTGGGTGCGGACTTGCTCGGCGGTGCTCAACTCGCCGTTGGCAGCTGCCAGAAAGAGCTCGTCGTCGGGCATCGAGTTGTAGATGAAATAGGACAGTCGCGACGCGACTTCGTAGTCGCTCAGCGGGATCACGCCGTCGGCTCCCACGTCGTTGCTGAATTCCGTGCGATAGAGGAACTGCGGCGATTGCAGCATCGCTTCGAGCACCAACGCGACGCCATCACGAAAGTCGTCACCGCTGGCCACCAGGTCAGCGCCGCGAAAGAACAGGTCGAAGAACCCTTCTTGCTCGCCGTCCGTCAAGGGACGTCGGAAAGCCCGTGCCCCGAAGTCCGCGACGAATTGCTCACCGCAGGCGGCTTGTGCTGGGTCGCAACTGACGACCTGGGACAGGAGAGCGTCGTCACTCGCCACTCGAGCGGCGAGATCCTCTGCCGCCGAGCGGTACTGTGGGCCCAAGCGACCGTCGACCACGAAGTCCACGCTGGTGGCGAAGCCGAAGCCGTTCTGGGCGTCGGGTGCGAAACCTTGGGTCGGGTCGTCGTCGATGCCGAGCAGGTCTTGCACGGTGTTGGCGTATTGCTCGTGGCTGAGGCGGGCCAGACGCGTGCTTTCGCCGGGAGCAGGCGGTGTTATCTCGGGGCCGTCCTCTCCCACGGGATCCTCGGGGGTGCTGCCTTCGACCTGTGGATCGACCGTCGGCGCGTCCGTGTTGCCGCTCGTTGGCTCGTCGGGATCGACGCCGGGCTCATCGGGGCCGTCTGCCGGGCTGTTCGTACTTGGGGAGGGTTCGTTGTCGGAAGCGCCGACGCTGCTCGAACACGCCGTTCCGATGAGGGCTATCAGGGTCAGTGGAAGGAAGCTGAGTCGACTCATGAGGCAATGGAGGGGACCGCTCGACAGTTCGGTTGGGCGCGCGGCACGCACACGTTATTAGACCCACTTGGCTGCAGTCAGGGCTCAGTTTGTTTGCGAACGCGCAAAACGCCCGCTCTGGTGAGAAAAAGTATGCGCCTTGGGCGCCGACTACCCTTCATCTCGCCACGGTGTGCGACGGCAGATTCCAGAGCTAACGGTCAGCGATGCTCGTCGGCCTGCATTTGCTCAGTGAGCGCGGATCGCAAAGCCCACGACCGGAACGAACACGAACAGCTTCGCCGTGTCCAAGCTGGAAGTCTCTCGGGCCTGCAGGAAGTGGGTTTGCACCTGCAGGAAGGGCCCACCCGAGCTCTGCTCCGAGAGCCAGAAGTCGTATCCCCCGTCAGCGAACAGTACCGCACCACTCGCTGCGTCATCATCCCTGGAGGTGGTGAGAAAGCCGATGCTGGCTCCTGCACCCAAGTGCCAGCCGTCGTTTGCTTGAAAGTAGTGGCGAACGAATATCCCGTAGCTGCCGAGCCAGAACGTCAGTCCGTTGGGGTCGTCGAGGGCAGTGAACGTCGTGTCGGGGTCGTCCGCCGACAGGGCCGTGACGGCGCCCAACGCTGCGCGCAGGCCGACCGCTGTCGAGCCGACCGTGATACCGCCGGCAAGCGTCAATTCCATGGGGGCGAAGCCACTGATGAGGCGGGTTTGCTTGGAAGCGCCCGACCACGACCAATAGCTGCCCAGGCCATAGCTGGCTGCGCCATACAGGCCATCGTGGCGGTAGGGTTCGCCCCCTTTACGGGGAAGAGTGGCATCGGGCCGACTCGCAACGGCACCGAGTGCCGGTTGCTGGAGTGAGCTCGGCTCTGCGGAGGCTGCGCTTCCCGCGCCCGCGACATGCAACAGCGCAACAATACCAAAGAGGTTCTTCAATTGACCCTCGCTGCCCTACTGTGCCCGATGGTGCGCCTGCCGGCGACGCCAAACGAACCCGGCCAACGCCAGGCCCAGCAAACTGGCCATGGCTGGAGGTCTTGGTTTGCCCTTGGCCACACTGGCGCTGAACAGGGGCAGGTCACAAGGGAAGTTCCCTTCGTGGGCGCCAGCGATCAGCGCGTTGCTAATTTCGTCGTCGTCGACGGCCTCCACTTCGCAGTCCATGTCCAACGCGTAGCGGGGCAAGGTCATCTCCAAGCGTGTCACCCACGTCTTGCTGGGCACCATGCCGACCAAGGCCGCCGCCAGATCCGTCAGTTCCTCGCAAGCATAGTCGCTCGAGGGCTGCTGCCCTGTAGTCGCGTCCTCACAGGCGACGGGCAAATCCGCGTTCGGATCGCCGTAGCATGGGTCCACCACGAGCTCGTCGCCGTTCGTCCCATCGAGTTGGCACGAGCTGTCCGCCAACTGGCCATAGACTTCAGAGAAAGAGCCGCCGGCAAATTGGGTATCGGTGGACACGGAAAACGATCGCCCCGACGTCAGCGCTGCTCGCTGTGCGTAGGTGGTCAACACGTTGCGCCCGTCTTCGTCGCCCAAGACTTCGGCCCGCACGTCCGCGTAGTTGGACGTTTGGCTGCGGAAATCCCACACCACTTCGTTCGGATCCACTTCCTTCTGCGTCAAGTCCGGCAGCGTGTGGCGGCCCTCGGCGATCACGTGCAGTACGATGTCGACGTCGTCGAAGACGCCCGCGGCGACCATGCGCAGCGGCAGTATGGGGTCACCTCCCGGAGTGACGACGCGCACTGGTTCCATGCGCGAGACGCCGAGCCCCGGCTGCAGCTTGAGCGCGAGAAAGTCTGCGCCCTCTGCGACGTAGTTTTCGATCACGGGTTCGATGTCTTGGGGCACGTAGTAGTCGTTTTCATCGAGCCAGGCTTGTAGAGCGTTCGCATCATTCGAGCGCAAGATCACCGTCTCGTAGGGCCCGACGTTCTGTCGTCGAACGACCTGCACGCTGGGCTCATCGAATGCCGCGGCCTGGCTACCGAACGACGCGCGTTCGGCGGAGCCGCACCCGCCGCTGTCCGCGGACGCACATTGAAAGCTCGGCGCTTGCACCTGAGTGACCGTCATGCCTTCGAGCGCGTCGAACCACGCCTGACTCGCCAGCTCGAGGTAGGCGCCGGGAGCTACCGGCAGCACCCAGGCAAACTCGCTCGGCTCCCCTTCGTATTCGAACTGATCCCACAGCACGGTACGCTCGTCCGAAATGGCGAACACCATGCGGTGACCGGTGACTTCGGATTGCTCAGTGGGGGAATGGAAGCACCCACCGCATGCCAAAACCGAGGACCCCCACGACACAGCCACACTCAGCGCCGAGATCTGAGCCACCCTCTTGCACATCGAAACCATCATCGTTTGCCTGCCAGGTATCGAGACGGCGCGCATTGTCACATGGGGTAACCTTCGACGCAACCGCAGCGACGGGCGTGGGCGCGCCGCGGGGCCGTCTCACCACGAACACGGTGTCTCAGCGCGTCCGCACCACGGAACGTCTAACCGCGTACGCGAAGGGCTTTTGGTCGCGGGACGACCGCGCACTTTCGCTCGCACGTCAGCCGCCGATGTACGACATCTCGACTTTTTCCGTGCTTTGCTGTCGTTCACCGCGCAGCTCGGAATAGCGGTCGTTTCGGGCGAGCCAAATGCTACCGATGGCCGCGGCCAGCCCTTCATCCGACGCACCGCTGCGCAGCGGGCTGGCCAGGTCGTAGCCCTGGCGGGCGAACAGGCAGGTGTAGAGCTTGCCATCCGCGCTCAGGCGAGCGCGCGTGCAGTCGCCGCAAAAGGGTTGGGTGACACTGGGAATGATCCCGAGTTCGCCACTTCCGTCGAGGTAACGATAGCGATTGGCGACATCGCCGCGCCGTTGACGTCCGATGGGCTCGAGCGGTGCACGTCGGCCGATGCGTTCGACGATCTCGCTGCCACTCACGACGCCGCTTTCGTTCCAGCCGTTGCTGCTGCCGACGTCCATGAACTCGATGAAACGTAGCGTGACCCCCGTGCCGCGGAAATGCTCGGCCAGCTCGACGATGTCGCCGTCGTTGACGCCACGCTGAATCACGCTGTTTACTTTTACCGGCAATCCGGCGCCGAGCGCTGCGTCGATGCCGTGAAGTACGGCACTGACGGGGAAGTCCACGTCGTTCATACGACGGAAGGTGGCGTCGTTCAGGGAATCGAGGCTGACGGTCACTCGCCGTAGGCCCGCGTCGGCGAGCCGTTGGGCGTTCTTGTCGAGCAGCGAGCCGTTGGTCGTCAGCGCCAGATCGACATCGAGCGCGGCGAGCATGTGCACCAGCTTGTGGAGCTCGCTGCGCAGTAGCGGCTCGCCGCCCGTCAGCCGCAGCTTCGTGACCCCCTGCTCGACGAAGATGTGGGCGAGGCGCGTGATCTCTTCGAAGGTGAGGATCTGCGGCTTGGGCAGAAAGCGGAAACCAGGCCCGAATATCTCCTTGGGCATGCAGTAGCCGCAGCGGAAATTGCAGCGGTCGGTCACCGAGATGCGCAAGTCGGCGAGAGGTCGGCCGCGCTGGTCGGTCGGGAAGCTCTCCGGCCTCCTCTGCGGCACACCCTCGACGGCGGAGGGCGATGGCTCCCCGCCTGAGACGATGGGCAAGTGAGTACGACGCGACACGAACCTCCGATATTGGGTCGCCGCGCCCGCGACGGCAAGCGAGAATCCGTCGTCTAGGTCGTGGCCCGCTCCGGTTTGCGATAGCGCACGAGATGTGCTGGAGCGGCGAATGCCACGCTACCGTCGGGCTGCACGAAGTGTTGCAAGCGGGCCTCCGCAGCGGCGAGCAAGCGGGCGTATTGTTCGTCGTCGATGCGGCCCGCCAACGTCCAGCCTCGCACGTCGGTTTCCACCCACGACGCCAGGGACGGAAAACGCGCGCTTCCGGGCTCCGTTTCGATGCTTGCCTCAGCCAGCCCCGCGCCGGCCAACACCCGCGCCAACGTGTCCCGCTGTCCCAAGTTGAACGGAACATCGAGCGCTGCTGCGTAGGAAGGACCGAACAGCTCGTCCAACAGCGAGCGCATTTCACGATAGCCTGGGCTGGTCTCGATCGCGGCCCACACGGCGAGGGTGAGCGTGCCCCCAGGAGCCAGCACGCGTATCGTTTCGCGCAACGCCTGCGTGCGATCCTCGAAGAACATCAAGCTGAACTGCACCGTGACGGCGTCGAACGATGTGTCGTCGAAGGGCAGCTGCTCTGCCGTACCCCGCGCGAAGTGTGCCGCGGGCACGTTGCGGCGCGCAACCTCCAGCATGCCGGGATTGACGTCGAGCCCGACCACGCGCCCCGTGGTGCCGCAGCGACGTGCGAGCTCTCGCGTGAGCGCGCCCGTGCCGCAGCCGACGTCGAGCACCGATGCCCCCGCCGTCACACGCGCGGCTTCCGCCATCGGGACCGCCCACTGCGCGAACAATGCTGGTACGAAGAGCCGCTCGTAGACTTCGGCGGCGTTGGCACTGACTTGACCCGTTTCGATGTCGTCCATGACCGCAGAGTGCCAGCGTCAATCACCCCGTCTACTACACGATCTGTAGTAGACGCCTGCCGCTGTCTCGGCTTCCATTCCCCAATGGATAGCTACGGCCAGTTTTGTCCCGTTGCCAAAGCCTCGCAGCTCTTCTGCCAACGCTGGACGCCACTGATCATCCGTGACTTGTGCTCGGGGGCGCTGCGTTTTTCCGAACTGCAACGCGGCGTGCCCACCATGTCGCCGTCGTTGCTGTCGCGGCGGCTCAAGGAATTGGAGGCGGAGGGGGTCATCGAGCGTGTGCCGGGCGCGTCCAAGAGCAAGCTCTATCAATTGACTACTGCTGGTCTGGAACTCGCTCCGATCGTGGAATCACTCGGTGTCTGGGGGCAGCGTTGGACGCGCCGGACGTTGGAGAAGGACGAAGAGAACCTCACCCTCTTCCTGTGGGCGTTCGAACGCAGCATCCAGCCCCAAGCGTTCCGCAGAAAGCGCACGGTGGTGGAAGTGGAGTTTCGGGATCAGCCGGTGGCGAAGCGGCGCTGGTGGTTTCTGAACGAAGACGAAGCCGCTCACCTCTGCATCGAGGCACCGGGGCACGAGGTCGATCTGTATGTGTCGTCCACGTTGCGTACGATGATCCGCGTCTGGCGTGGTGACGAATCGTTGTCGGAGGTCGTGGCTGCGGGCGCCATCGAAGTGCACGGTACGGTAGCGTTGATGCGGAGCTTCAACCGCTGGTTCGGGCTCAGCTCGCTGGCACACGTTCGCTCCGAGCTTTGAGTGCGGGTGCCTGATATCATCAGGCGTTCATGCTTTCGACCCAACACGAGCAAATCCAAACCATTCTCGAACGAGCGCTCGCCAAGTCCCTCGACAACAGCGAGGGCGCTCCGGCGGACTACATCCCCGAGTTGGCGCGCGTGCCGCTGGAGCAGACGAGCGCGGCCGTGACGTGCATCGATGGCGCGCAGCTATCGGCTGGGGACGTCGCCTCGCACCTGTTCACCTTTCAGAGCTCAGCCAAGGCCATGTTGCTCGCAGCGCTGCTGCAGGAACGCGGGCCCGGAGAGGTGTTCAACTACGTAGGCGCGGAACCGTCGGGGCACGGTTTCGCGTCGCTGTCACGCCTCGAGACACACGGGCCACTGCCTGCCAACCCACTCGTCAACTCGGGAGCGATCGCGCTCTGTGGTTTGCTGTCAGGCACGCGCAGCCAGCGCGTGCAGTGGATCTTGGACTGGGCGCGCAAGCTCTACGGCACGGAGATGAGCATCGACGAAACGGTGATGGCCTCCGAGAGTCGCACCGCCAATCGCAACCGCTCGATCGCCTACCTGCTCAAGCACAACGGCATCATCGAAGGTGACGTCGAGGAAACACTCGAAGCGTACTTCGCCCTGTGTTCACTTCGGGGCAGCGTCAAAGAGGCGTCGCATTTTCCGTCACTGCTCGCCAATGGCGGCAAGGAGCCGGGGCAAGGGCGGCGGGTACTATCGGCGCAGACGGTCGCCGTGGTCGTCTCGTTGATGGCCACCTGTGGCATGTACGACGAAAGTGGCAACTACCTGATGGCCACGGGCATGCCCGCCAAGAGCGGGGTCAGTGGCGTGATCATCGCGGTCGTGCCAGGCGTCGCAGGTATCGCCGTTTCCAGCCCACGCCTGAACGACAAAGGCGGCAGCGTTCGCGGCCACATCATGCTGCGCTATCTTTCGCGGTACTTGGGTTGGCACTTCGCCCTGGCCAGCGCCGAACTGGGCGCCGAGTTCGAGCGCATGACTCAGCTGTGACGGGTCGCTTCGGCTTCTCGGGGGACTTCGCCGGCGCTGGTCAGGGCGATGCGCGTGCTGATGGGACCGATGACTTCGAACAAGAACGTCGTGCCGACGAGCAAAGCGAGCAAGCTGGCCCCATCGTTACCGAGCTGTCGAGCGCCGATGAGCGCGAGCCCCAGGGCGACGCCCGCTTGTGGTAGCAGACACCAACCGATGTGCTTGCGGACGCTCTCGGGTGCGTTGGCGAGCTTCGCGCCCCAACCCCCACCGAGGATCAAGCCGCCACTGCGCGCGATGCAGTACGTCGCTCCGAGTACTCCGAGTTTCGGTAGCTGGTAAACATCCAATTCGAAGCCCGCCAGCAAGAAGAACAAGACCAAGAATGGCTGACTGACGCCTTCGATGGCATGAAAGGGGCGGGTGTGGTGGGAGGCGAAGTTCGCGACGATGGCACCCAAGGTGATGCACGCGAGCAAGTAGGAGACGTCGAGCAGCAGCGCGAGACCACTGGTCAGGAGTACGAAGCCGAGTGTCTCCATCAAGGTCAACATGCCTGGGCGGGCGCGACCGGTGAGCCACGCCATGGGCAGGCCGATGGCTGCCCCGAGACCCAGGGCGCCGGCGATTTCCCAGATGCCGTGCCACACCTGGAACGAACCCCGCTCCTGCCCGACCGCGAACTGTGCCACAGCCAACAGCAAACTGAAGAGCATGATGCCGAAGGCGTCGTCGATGGCCGCGACGCCGAGCAGGGTGCGGGTCACGGGGCCCTTGGCCTTGCATTCACGCACGACGTCCATCGTTGCCGCGGGTGCCGTCGCCGGGGCGATGCCGGCCAACAACAACGCTACGGGCAACGGCGTGCCGACCGCCAACAACCCGACCCCGACCGCGATCGCCGCGGCCAAGGTTTCCACGATCGCCACGATCACGACGATGCGTCCGCTCTTGCGGAGGTTGCTGCCCAAGAACTGTTCGCCGAGCGCGAAGCCCACCATGCTCAGGGCCAGCTGGGCCACGAAGGGGAACCAGGCTTCGACCGACTCGGGGACCAAGTCGAGCGCACCTGGACCCGCTGCCACGCCCAAGAGCAAGAGCAAAGTGACGCGGGGAACGTGCGCTCGAGCACCCACCACGTTGGCGGCAAAGCCGGCCAACAAGAAGGCTCCGAGAATGATCAGTGTGAGTCCAGGGGGCAAGGCAGATCCTGGCCCCGCATGCTAGAGCATCGTCCATGCCGAAGAGAGAAAAACGTCTCACCAAACGTCAGCGCAAGGAGCTGCATGGCAAGGGCCCCAGCGGTCAAGCTCAGCAGAAGCACATCCACTGCATCGCTTGCGGCAGGCACATCGACCCCGAGGAGTTCGCCGCAGCAACACCCAGCGCGACGATCCTCACGTGCCAACATGGCTCGCAGTTTCCTTCTTGCGCTAGCTGTGTGGAGGAGTCCGCGGCGCGCCTCGCGGAACACGACCGAACCGGAGAACCCCCCCGCATCGCTGCCGCCTGGCACTGAAACGGGGTCACGCGACGTCATCGGTACTGGCGGCGCTCGCACGCCCCCTTCGCCGCGAGCCACGATCTCGACTCAGGCGGGCTCGGCCTATTGCACCTCGACGTAGAAGTCGACAGCTTCCAGGTTCTCGACGGGCCCGTTCCAAATCTCGAAACCGACGGCCACGCTCCAGACCTCGTCGGAGGGTAGCGTCAGGCCCCGCTCACGCGCGTCTCGGATGAAGTCCAAGACGTCGAACTCCAGTTCATAGATGTCGCTGCCTTCGGGGCGTGCGTAGTTGACGATGGGGCGGCCATTGACGGTCCCAGTCCACAGATCCCAAGTGTGGGGCACGTTGGCCACGCTGATGCCTCGCTCCCCGGGTGAACCCGCGGGCTGCTGTCGCGGAGGGTCACGCAGCCACACCATCAGGTAGCTACCGAAGCCGCCCTCGCTACCCAGCCATATGTCGTAGGCAGCGTTGTATTCGCCCTCGTTGCCGTTGGGGGACCACATCCAACCGGTGCGCAAGCTGGTGAGGGAATCGATCCTGGCTGGCAGACCGCAGGCCTGCGACTGCTCCGATGAGTACTTGCCGCAGAAGACGGTGGGGTAAGAGGCGGGCTCGTAGTTATCGCCTCGCGAGCCACTCATGCTCTGCACGATGAACGATGTACCGTTCCACGAAGTCGATTGCTGCTCGAAGCCTGGCCCCCAACCGTTGGCCATGAAGAAGTAGTTGTCACCGTTGCGCGTGACGTCGGCCTTCTGCCAGCGATCGTCCGACGCACCGCTGCCGCCCATCACCCCGCTGCCGAGCATGCCGCTGCTGGCAACGGGCGTGGTTGGTGCTGCCGCGGCTGTCTGCGTCGCCGGCATCGTGCTCGCTGGCGGGCTGCTGACGGAGGTCTCGTCCCGTTCGGTACTGCCCGAACCGCAGGCGAGCAGGAGTGGAGCGATGGCGAAGGCGCTGGATGAACGACGAAGGCGGGTCATGCTGCGCTAGGTCTAGGAGCGGAGCGCTGGGGAGTAAAGTGAGCGTTTCTATCGCTGCGATCCGCCGTGTCTCGCGATGTTCTTGATTCTTGCCGGCTATGGAGCACGACACGGGTCCGAGCCATCAGGATTTCAGGCCCGAGTTCACTTTTTCGGTTGTCGTCGAGGTTCGAGCCGAAGGTGGAACGTCGAACGTCCCGCGCGGGCACCGGCCGTCGGCTTGCCGCTGAGCCAGCTCGCAGTGTCGTGCCGACTCGAGCTGTCGTTCAGCTGTCGTTCATCAGCTGTTCATCGGTGGCGACCGTGCCGATGTTGCTGGCTAGCGGTTCCTGGGCGCGCCGCTGAGCGCTTTCTGCGGAAACCGGGCGCGTGAGCCGAACTTTCTGACTGCCACCTTCGAGATGTTGCGCCCGGCGGGATGTCGGAGCGACCAGCACCCCACCTCACAGAGCGGTGAGGTCAGGACACGATCCGAGTTCACCTGGCCGACGACCGACCTCGATTGGAACCCTTGCCAAACGCACCAGGGGCGGAATGCTGCAAACGTGGTGGATCTCGAGGCCGGCGGATCGTCGACCTGTGCCAAGTCGCCGGGACCAGCAGCAATTCAAAGTGACTGCGGCGCCGCGCCTCCAAGCGCGCTGCGGTTCAGTTCACCCAATTCCCCGAATTTCCGTGGAAGCGTCGCCATGAATCGACCCCAGCTCCCAGCGCTCACTTCGCGCCACGTCGTCGTCCTGCCGCATCCTCGTCCAGTGGGTCGTCGCTCCTCAGTGGGCGGGCGTGTACTCGGGGTACTGCTGGGAGCCGCGCTTCTGTCCGCTTGCGCGCAACGTCGAGATCCCACCCGATCCGCAAACGCTCGGCATCGGCAAAGACACGAACTCCGAAGCGCCCGCCGACGTCAACGGCGTGATGGCGGACATGTTGGCCGCAGCCTTCGCGACTGACCGCACCCGCAATGCGACGTTCATCTTCACCCTGCCAGCAGCACACGTCTACTACCGCTCGCTCGGTAACGACATGAACGACGACTTCCACGACGTGATCTGCCACGGCGATCCGGGAGACGCTTCAGAGCAGACACGCGTTCACCGCGGAGTGGTGTACACGATGGAGGCGCTGGCCGTGTTCTTGGAGAAGATGGCGAGTCTGACGGAGGGGGCAGACACGCTGCTCGACCGTTCGCTGGTCTATGTCACCTCCTGCACTGCTTGGGGCAAGCCCCACGGCGTGGAGGACTGGCCGGCGCTGCTCGTCGGCAAGGCGGGCGGAGCGGTGCAGGGCAACAAGCACATCGCTACCAACGGCGGCAACCTCAGCGACGTCTTGTTCACGATCGCCAAGACCTTCGACTCTCCCAATACCTCAGTCGGCGTCGGGGTGGGAGAATCCAGCTCGGAGATCCCGGGCGTCAGAATCACTTGAGTACGGTGCGAACCGCGCTCGAAGATGTTGTTCTGTGGCATCCGGGTTGGATGGAACGCTAGCGATGGTTCGTTGGGTGCTGGTTCGACATTCTGGTAAGTGAACGATCATCCAGTGCCCTCCGTGTTGACGTGAGCAGCAACTGGTGAAGTTCCGTAGGTGCATTCTGATGGTAGACGCGACCCAGACCTGCACTCGACACAGTGACGCGAAGACATGACCCGTTGGTTCCGGCAGAACCCGAAGGCGGAAGTGCACGTCTTGACGAAGTCATCGATCGGGCGGATGGCGGTGAGCGTTGCGACGATCGGGGGCGATGGCATGCACGCACACTTCTACGAAAGCGAGGCCCTGTGGCTGGCCGTCGGTCGGCGTCATGTTGCCGGCTTCAAGCGAATTCCGTTACAGCGCTCGGCCTGAGTCGCAGGCGCATACCAAGGCATGCTGGGCCTTGGTTCCCGGCCACCTCCCAAAAAGCGCCGGAGTGGTCAGAAATCTTCCGTAGTCAGCGAAATTGACTCGGCTATTCGGGCGAGCGCGAAATGCGGCGGTCCATAGTGCTCGACGTTGAGAGTCCACCTCTAGTGGTTGGGGGTTTTTTCGCCGGCCTTGCCTTTGTTGGCACTGTCGGCGGGCGCCTCTTGGGTCGGCTGCGCCTTGAGCAACCGCTCAAAAGGGCTAGACTCCGCCACTGACGAAAGCACTTGCACACTCGCGGGGGCACTCATCGTGACTTCGGTGGATTTCGAACACCGGTTCAAAGCTCTGGCCGAATGTGCGCCAGATGCGATTTTCATCGCGGACTTCGATTCCGCCAGGTTCGTCGACGTCAACCAGAGGGCTTGCGAGCTCTTCGGCTACACGCGCGACGAACTGTGCGGAATGACCGGGCGCCAGCTTCACCCGGACGAGGATGGTGCAGAGGTCGACGCGATCAGTCGCGAGCTCGTTGCCGATGGTGCCGCCAGTCGCACTGCGGTTCGCTTTCAGCGCCGCGACGGTGAGCGCTTCTTTGGCGAGCTGAGGAGCGGCGTGTACCATTCTCGCGGGCACAAGCTGTACGTGACGCTGGTTCGCGACGTTTCGGTTCACGTGTTGCGTGAGGCGGAGCTGGAACAGGCATGCCGGGCGTTGAAGCAGACCGAAGCACAGCTCGTGCGCTCATCGCGCCTCGCTGCCATCGGTGAGATCGCCGCGGGCATTGCCCACGAAGTGAACAATCCAGCCGCCAGTACATTGACGAATCTGGAGCTCATGCGGACGGATCTACAGCACTTGCGCGCCGCCACGCAGCAGTCCGACAAGGCAGTTTCTTCGCTCGTTGCCGCGATCGACCACTTTTGTCGGGATACCAGCGACGGCATCAGAGACTCCATCGAAGGCATCCAAAGGATCGCCTCCATCGTGAAGGGGCTGCGGGGTTTTACTCGCATCGACGCGGAAGACATCGAACGAGTCGACATCAACGAGGTGGTTCGCACGGCCTGCAATCTGGTTCGACATCAGATCCGGCACGTCGCGCAGTTGGAGCTGGAGCTGCGAGCTACCGAATTACTGCCGGCCAGCCGAGGGCGTTTGATCCAGGTCGTCTTGAACTTGCTGATGAACGCCGCTCAAGCGATCGAGGACGCTTCGGGGGGCACGATCCGGGTATCGACATCCAGCGGAAACGATCACGTCGTCTTGCGCGTTGAAGACGACGGTCCTGGTATTGCCCCTGAGATCGCCGAAAAAGTGTTCGACCCATTCTTCACGACAAAAGCCGCCGATCGCGGAACCGGCCTCGGTTTGTCCGTGTGCGCCGACATCGTTCACCGGCATCGCGGGAGCTTTCGTCTGGTCGAGGGTGCGCGGACTCGTGGTGCATGTTTCGAGGCCGAGATACCACTCGACACTGGCCTGATCACGCAAACGCGGTTGGACACTCCGCTGGTGCCGTCGTGCCCGCCCGTTCGGATACTCGTCATCGACGACGAGGCCGCGCTGGTCCGCGCCTATCGCCGCTTGCTGGGTCGCCGCCACGCCGTGGTCGTTGCGTACGGCGGCGCCGAAGCGCTGGACATACTGGCCTCCGACCAAGACTTCGATCTCATTCTGTGCGATCTCATGATGCCCGGCACGGACGGCAAAGACGTGTACGACAGCTTGCAACGTAGCCATCCTGCACTGGTGGAGCGCATCGTGTTCGTGAGTGGGGGGCCGACCAGCAGCCGAACCCGAGACTTCGTGCGGCAACCAGGCCTCGTGATGCTTGACAAACCACTGACGACGGAAGCGCTGAACCAGTTCATCGCGAGGCGTTTCTCGGGCACGCCGTCACACTTTGCGAAACGCGAGTCTGCACCGGGTTCAGCAGCAGCAGCTTCATCGGCAATGGGTTCAACGGAGGGGACGGAATGGAAGTAGCTTGAGCGCGCATTCGAGGGCGACCGCCAACCCCCACGGATGGATCTCGCCTGCCGGATCGGTCGTGCGCCTGGCGGAGCGCTTCAACTCCACGGTTGGACACGAAAACCGCGGTTTCTTGTCTTGGTCCCACGGCTTCGTGCCGAAGAACGCACCGCTGACTCGGCTGAGCCGCGAGTTTTCGGTCTGGGATGAGGTGGCCGCCGAGTTACCGGCGATGCACCGAGAACTGACCCTACGGAGGCGAGTCGCAGCCTTGCCCGTGCTCGACGCTTCGGAGGACCACCTCGATACCGCGGAGTTGTTGCGGGCCTGCGCACTGCTCGCGATCGTTGCCCACTCTTACTGGTATGTGGAGCCGAAACCGCCGACCTCGCTTCCCGAATCCATTCAAGTCCCCTGGCAGCAAGTGCGTGCCCGCCTGGAGCGAAGTCAGGAAGTCCTCACCTACACGGATCTCATCGTCTACAACTGGCGTGTTCGCGATGCCGCGCTGCCGGAACAGCTCGTCGTCGAGAATCTGTCGCTGCTATTTCCCACGATCGGCAACCGCGAGGAACAGGTCTTCTACCTCACGCAGCTCGAGATCTTGGCTCGCGCGAGCGAGATCTTGCGCGCCTGCGTCGTGGCACACGAAGCGGTGGCCGAGGCCGACGAGGCTCGGTTGGAGGGCGCGCTGCAGGACATCACGTCGTCACTCGACACGATCGTGTCGAGCTCTCTGTTGAAGCTCAGCCCCAACCCCTACTCGACGACTCATGTCGACCCAATCGTCTGGGCCAAGACGGTCGCTCCCTTGGCCGTGCCCTTTCACCCGGGACTGCAGGGGCCTAGCGGAACCTCCTCCCCCATTTTCAGCGCGCTCGACGTCTTCTTCGGCCGGACGAGAAATGCGTCCTTCCTCGGTCGCGAGATCATACAGCTGCGGCACCACTTTCCGCGCTTCTGGCGCGAGTTCATCGACGCGCTGGGCAAGGTATCCGTGGCCGACTTCGTGCAAGTGACGAACAATCCCAGCCTGACGGCGGCCTTCGGGGACGCTCTGCAACGCTACGCTGGGGAGCAGGGCTTTCTCGGGCGTCATCGCATCAAGGTGTACGGCTTTTTGGAACTCGCGTTCAAGGTGGGGCGCTCCGTCACGATCGGTGGCTTCAGCGGCGTGTTCAAGGACCGCACTTGGGACCTGGTCGATAGCGAACTGGAAGCGTCTCGCGACGAGCGGCTCAACAAGGCGCCCCAAATGTATCAGCTTGCGCGCGTCGTTCGCGTGTTGCCGCCGCCCACCGATGGGTCTTCGGGTGTGCGCCGCGTCGTGCTGGACGTCTCTGGCGCGGCGACCCACTGCTGGGTCGGCAGCCGTTGCGCGATCCTTCCGGAAAATCGCGCTCACGTGATCGACAAGACGCTGCTCGCATTGGAGGCGACGGGGAACGAACTGATCCCGCTGACGGACGAGTGGCAGCGGGCGCTCTTGCCGCGGCTGGGGAACTCGAACGTGCCTGCGCTCCGTATGCGGGAGCTCTTGCGTTTCGGGCGCATTCGTCCGGTCACTCCGAGACTGGCGGAAGCCCTTCACGCACGCACTCAGAACCCGGATCTCCTCGAGCAGATCCAAATCGGTGCCACGGAGCGTTGGGAGCTGTGGGAGCTGCTCGCGCTGGTATCTTCGAATGGCTTTTCCCCGCGCACGCTCTGGCTCGGCAGTCGAGGCGTGGCGGGGGATCGGTTAGCGCGCCTGATTCCGCCGGAGCGAGCGCGGGTGTACTCGGTCTCCTCCGTCGAACGGGATACGCCCGATGCGTTCCCCACGGCGATCGAGCTGACCGTGGGGCAGCTGCAGTACGAAAGTGAAGTGATTGATTCGGCGCGGAAAAGTGTCAGCGACGGACTGAAGCCCGTGTTCGCCCCTGAGCGCGACGCAGACCGAATGCGCGCGGGCACCGCCTCGTCGTTTCTGATCCACGCGCTCGAAGACGGGCGACCCGTGCCCTTTCGCTTGGAACGCCCGCCTCGCTTTCGTCCGCCGCGAGATGGATCTCGTCCGATGGTGATGTTCGCCGCGGGCACTGGGGTGGCGCCGTATCGCGCGTTCATTCAAGAGCGAACACAGATGCCAGGCGCTGGGCCCTGTTGGTTGTTTCTGTCCTTGCGCTCACCCGCCGAGTTTCTCTTGGCCGCCGAGTTCGAACCGGCGGTGCGCGCCGGTATCCTGCGCCTGGATGTCGCGTTCACTCGCGAAGGTGGCCACGTCGTGTTCGACGAGGATGCGGGCCTCAGGATCGTCCGAGGCGGAGCTCCCCGTCGCATTCAGGACTTGATAAGCGATAGCTCGGTTGGAGGTGAACTCCGGCGTTTGCTCGAGAGTGAGGACCGGGGTGGCAGCGAGGCGAGCATCTACGTCTGTGGGCGCAGTGGCTTCGCCACGACGGTGCTCGAATCACTCACGCGGGCGTTCGAGTCGGGCACCCAAGCGGGTTCCGGAAGGGATCTCTTGAGGCATCTGGCAGGCGCGGATCGCTTGGTTCTGGAGCTCCATACCGACGCCAGGCCAATCACCGAAGAGACCCGCTGGTTGTCCATTGCCGAGGTGGCGCAGCACAACAACCCAACGGCAGGCTACTGGATACTACTGGATCAGGTCGTGTACGACTTGACCGAGTTCGCCGAGCTTCATCCGGGTGGGCGTCACATCGTCCACGCCTACGCCGGGATAGACGCTAGTCACGGCTATGGTCGCGTGCACGAGGGGCAGCCAGATGTCGAGGCCATGCGGGAGATGTATCGCATCGGGCGCATTCGTGCGCTGTCTTTCGAGAACTACTCGGCCGTCGTTTCAGGGCCCCGCGGTCCTCATCGTGTCAGCTGTCGTTCGGCGTACCGGGCCTGGGTCCGAGCGCTGCACCTCATCGTGGAGATGCAGAACACTCACGCCGCCGACCTTTCGCTGCAAACGTCACAGGTGAGCCCGCGCGACGCGCCCCAGGCCAGCAATCCCTACAAGTTGACGCGCGCTTCGGAAACGCACCTCCGCGTGCTGCAGGACTGTCTCAACCTGCTGCGTGCAGAGACGCTGCCCGCGCTGTGGGAAATCACCCAGGGCCTGTTTGCGCCCGACACGAGCTCGAGCTGGATGCGGGAGAACCTGCACCTCGTGCACGACGACCAGCGCCGCCGTTACGTCAGAGCCCTGTCCAACGAGTTGGTCGACGACGCGGCTTGCTGGCTCAGCCGCGAAGCTTTGTTCGCCAGGCTCTTGACCGTTGCCCGCGAAGAAGACACCCGCCTGCTCCAGGAGTTGAAAAGCGCGGTCGCGCACGGCGTGCAAGTATTCGAACGATTAGAAACCGAAACGCGCAGCCGCGGCTCGGCGGCCCTGATCGAGACCTGTCGACGATTGCTCGCCATCGTCCGGGAGTACTTCGAGCGGCTGTGTGCGCAGTGGCGCCGGCTGTGTGATGCACCGCCGGGGTACCTCGGGCGCACGTCGTCTCTTTGGCCTGAGGCCATTATTCATCGAGTCCACGAAAGTGAGCTCTGGGTGTTGGAGGAGCTCCCGGAGCAGCGCATCGTGGTCTTGCATCGAACCCCGTTGGCGATACCTTCACTCGCGGTGTTGGCCAAGCACAACGACGAGCTTCTCGCGGCGCTGCGCGACGAGCACCGGCACTTCGGTCTCGTCGTGGACATGCGCCAAGCCCCGCTGCGCAACGACGCCGCCTTCGAACGCACGATGGCCAGGCTCCGAGTAGTGCTCACCTCGCACTTCCAGCGCTCCGCGGTGTTGCTCGATAGCGCGTTGGGCGAGCTGCAGGTCAGCCGCCTGGAACGCGACGAAGGTCGAACGACGTTCATCACGCGCAGTGCCACCGCCGCGTTCCAATTCGCGGCGGGCGGGCGCTGAGCAAACGGGCCGCCCAGGGCCGATGGGTTGATGCCGGGAACCCCTTTGCGGGGCGCGTCACCGGTTACTCTTCGGTCCCCGTCGATGTGGACTCGGCGTCGTCCGTCGAGGCACGGCTGCTGCGGGAGCTCGAGCGGAAGAAGCTGTTGGGCCAGCGGCGGTCGAGGCCGCGCTCGCGAGCTCGGGCGCCCAGGGCCGCCTCGAGACCGTCCCGTTCGTGGGTCAGATCCTCGGCGAATTCTGCACGGGAGATGGCGGCTTGCCCGCGGGAGAGAGCGAGCGCGCGGGTCTTGACGAGGGCATCGTCGGCACGAGTGACCCATTGCTCGATGTCGGCCTTGTGCTGGGTGAACAGCGCGTCATCGCTTTGTAGCCAAGCCCGCACGCTGGCGATTTGGCGTGGCAAGGCGGTGCGCACGAAGCGACTGACGGGTACTTTGAAGAACTGCTTCCAGCGCGGGGAATTGCGGTCCTTGTTGACGTCCAAGAAGAGCTGATCGCCGAAACGGGTACAGGCTTGGTCCAGACGGTTGTCGGCGACCACCCGCGTGGCATCCACCGTCGCCACGGTTCGGCGCACTTCGCGCTCGCGGGCACGCTGTTGGTCCACCGCCGCCAACCAGTTGGCGGTCAACGGCAGTAGATCTTCCGCATCTGGATCGGCCTTGAGTGCGGCTTCGGTGTACAAGACTTCTTCCTCGACGTCGTCGAGACTCATGCGTTCGGTGATCAAACGGGGCATGTGCGCTCCTCCTCGATGTTGTTGAAGTATCAACCCGAAGACGCGTCGGCACCCCCGAGCCGCGCGCGAGTTTGCAAACTGTGGCGGCGTGTTTACAAGACTCGATTGCTCGAAAATCACCAACGGACCCTGAAAAGCTGAGCCCGGGGTCGGATGCTCATGGGAGGATCTCCAGCGCAGCGTTGGGCGCGCTGCGTCATGGCCACGTGAGGGCACTTACTGCAACGTGGAGACGTGATTGATGCACCGATTTGTCCGTCGTGAACGCACGAGCTGGACGAACAGTGCTGGAGAGTCGACTGCAGCTCGGAGACATGTCACGCCAGCCCGGTTTTCCTCATCTCTGACGCGCGGCAGCACTCGCCAGCCCCGGCGCTCCTCGCCACGGACGCCCAAGCGGCCCCGACAGTGACGGAATTCCTCGCCACGGACGCCCATTCGGCTCCGACAATGACGGAATTTCCGCAGACCAACACCCATCCGGCTCCGACAGTGACGGAATTCCCGCGGACCAACGCCCATTCGGTCCGGACAGCGATGGAATTTCCGCAGACCAACGCCCGTCCGGCTCGGACAGCGATGGAATTCCTGCGCGCAGACGCGCGCAGAGCGATTGCAGCGGCTGCAACGCGCCCACGCACGCGCGTTCCGACGAATGCAGCGGCTGCTCGCAGCGTTCTCGCGCGCGCTCGCGAAAATACATCGGTTGTCGACGATGGAAACGCGTCCGTATCGACGAACTCCGTCGCTGCAGCGCGCGGTTTTCCGTCGGTGGCGAACTCTGCCGCGGATGTTCTGCGTGTTCTGCCGTCAGTGGCGAACTCCGCCACGAATGTCGTCGCTCTGCGCGCGTTCGTTGGCGCTGGCTTGGGTGGGCCCTGCCCCTGGCGTCGAAGGGCGGCTCCCTCCCACCGCGGGTGCCGCCCTGCGCGCGGTGGGCGCGATGTCCGCGACGACGGCGCGTGCGCGCGACGCCCGCAACGACGGCGCGTGCGCGCGTGCGTCGTCTCTCGAGAGCCGCTTTGCACGTCGGGGCGCGCTCGTGCGTCGAGCATCCGCACCGCAGCTCGAATACCTTCGTGGAAAGTCTCCGCCGGGGACCGCTTGGCGGCGTTGCTACGCCGGCGCATCAACTCAGGATCGATTCCAGGTCCTCTCTGGTCAGTTTGCCACCCAGGCCCGCGTCTTGACCCAGGATGGCCTGTGCCAGAGCGCGCTTCGTGTTCTGCAGTGCCAGCACCTTCTCTTCCACCGTGCCGCGCGCGATGAAGCGATGGGCGAGCACGGTGCGGGTTTGACCGATGCGGTGGGTCCGGTCGATGGCCTGCGCTTCCACCGCGGGGTTCCACCACGGATCGAGCAACAACACGTGCTCGGCCGCCGTCAAGTTCAGACCCACACCGCCCGCCAAGAGCGAGATGAGGAACACGGGCGGACCATCCGCGCGTTGGAAGCGCTCGACGATCTGATGCCGCTGGCGGCTCCGCCCGTCCAGGTACTCGTAGCCGATCCCTTTCTGCTCCAAGCGCTGCCGAAGCACGCCGAGAAAGGTCGTGAATTGGGAAAACACCAGGCAGCGCTCGCCAAGCTCTCGGATACGCTCGATTTCGTCCAGCGCCCGGTCGAGCTTCGCGCTGCGCTCTGCCTTCCGGCCTGCGTCCAACAGGCCCGGATGACAGGCGGCTTGCCGCAGCCGTAACAGGGCTTCGAGCACCTGTGGCGTCGAGCGCGCCAAGCCCACGCTCGCGACCTGCTTGTCGAAGCGCCGACGAAAGTGCTTCAAGAGTTCGTCGTATTGCTGCCGCTCACGACCTCGCAGCTCGATGAAGACGTTCTGCTCGATGCGGTCCGGTAACTCGCGAGCCACCTCACGTTTCGTGCGGCGTAGCAGGAACGGCTCATCGTGGCCGATCACGAAGGGGCAATTGCACCATAGGCAGAGCGTCGCTTGCCCGTTGTCGCCCGAATGGCAGAGCCCTGCGGCGTAGGTTTCACTCCCGCGCACGAGCGCATCGATGCGTCTTTCCGTCCAGTGGCTGACCTTGACCGCGCCATTTTGGAAGTACCGCGCGCCGCGCGCTGCGACGGCGGGGTCGAACCAGCGCGTGAGCAGGCTGACCACACGCCCACGATTCCGAAGCGGATTGGGATTGCTGATCGAGGTGCCGGCTGAAGGGCGCCGGTCCGTCTTTCCTGCGGGACGAGCAGGCATGCGGCGAGTGTACGAGGTCGGTGAGACGCACTCAACGCTGCCGTCTTGGAGAAGTGGACATATTGTGTCCGCCCACGAAGCGCCCACACGGGTCGGCGCCATGCCCGGTAGTCGCCATCGCAGCCGTCCGCACCCCTCGACCGACGCGACGCTGCGGCGTGTTCGGATCGGTTCTTACCCTCGAGCTGCCCCACTGCTATGGACAAGCCGTGCACCGTCTCTTCGATCTGCGCATGGCCGACGGCAGCCGCCACTTTGGCGAGCTGCCCGAGAGCTACGATCCGAACCAGCCACAATGGCACCGCATCAAGGAACACGTAGCGAGTTTGTCCGGTGCCGTGCTCACCTCCTTCGTGACCGACGACGTGACGGAGGCCTGGATTGACTTCAGCTACGCCGGGCAATCGTTCTCGATCAACAATCAGCAGGGCGCTTGGTGGTTCTTCGTGCAAGAGGCGACCTGTCCCGATCAGGTGTTGCAGCAGGTGCTCGACCATTTCGAGCGCTTGCTCAATCCACGCGCTCTGGTGGCGCGCGGTTTCGGGCCGATCGCGACTGGCCACTTTCGCGTCGTGGTCTACGAGGAGGATGGCCGCGTGAGCTTCAAGGACTTTGCGGAGCAGAGCGAGGCACAGGGTTACGCGGACGACGCGGCTTCCGAAGATGCTCTGGTGCTCGCTCACGTCTTCGACGCCGACCTACGGCTGATTCACACGGGGCAGCACTACGCCATGCGCCGTTGAGTGTTCAGGGCGGTCGTCGTGCTTTCTGGGCTGTCGTCGCGGGCCGTCGCAGGCGCGGCAACAACCGCTTGTTACTTGAAGTCCGCTCATCTCCGCGCTATTTCGACGCACCATGAGGGCGTCTGGTTGGTTAGCTTGTCTTGGCCTTTTGGTGGCGTTCACGGGCTGCGGCGATGAGGATGAAGGCAACTCGACAGGTATGAGCAGCACGAATGGACCGAACTCGAACGTCGACTCCAGCAAGTTGCTCAGCGATCTGGACGAGGATGAGCTGCGCCGTCTGAGCGATTCCTACCTCGAAGCGGTGATGGCGCCTGATATTTGGGAAGCACTGTGCGTGCGGCAGGGGATCGCAGCGGAGCTGATCGCCGAGCAACGGCCGGACCTCGTGACGGATCCACCCCAGTGCGAAGCGATCCGAGCAGAGTGTTCTGACGAGCCAGAACTGGAGCAGCTCGAGGAAGCATTCATGCCCGTAGTGACGGACGAACTCTCCGTTGCGGCCGCTTGCGATCTTCCCGTTGCGGCGTTGCAGGGCTGCATCGACGGACTCGTTGGCGCCTTGCTGAGCGACTTCGGCGGCCTCTCCTGCGACTCGGATCTCCCTGAACTCTCTTGGACGGCAGGAGAAGATCCCGACTGTCAGAGCATCGGTACGGACTGCCCGGACGTGTTCCGTCCCGAAGACGGCACGCTGTTCTGAGGGGTGCGTCAGGTGAGCAGCTTTTCGAGGGCGCACCCACCCCGAGTCGGCACGCTCGGCCGCTTCGACCTCAGAGTCGTACTCGATGGCACCAGCGTCGTTCCCGCGCGCTGGACCGAAGTTGCAATCACCCCCGCGCGCCGGCCTGTTGACGCGCGGCAACCACTTCGCCGAGTTCGTTGGTGATCTGGTCTTTTTGCACGACGCGCCATGCTTCTTCCAGTTTCGCCAGGCTGTCGTCGCAGTGGGAACGTGCGCGCTGTGCGATCAGGATGCGGGCGCCGAGTTCGGCTTGCAGGGTCTGGGCGAGGGCGTGGGTGACGCGGCCGGTCAACGACTGCTCGATGATGGCCTCCAGCAGGGTCGCGGCGGGTGAATAGGTTTCGAGGCGAGGGTCGGGGTTGAGCCGTCGTCCTGCGAGCAGCAGCTCGTGATGGATGCCGCCGGTCGGCGCGGTCGCGTACACCAGCTCCACGGCGCGGCCGCGTTCGTGTTCGAGCAGCAGGTGGCCCAACTCGCTCGCACGCTGGTCGAAGTCCGCTGTCGCGGAAACGCCGGGCAGGGTGAACAGCGCGCGCGCCGCGAGTTCGCTGTTTTGGGTCAAGCGGGCGCCCACCAGGGCGAAGTCTTGCCCCGTCGGGATCTCTCGTTCGATCGCTGCCACCAGGCTGCCGCACAGCGCGCGTTCGGGGCCGAAGACCACACTGAGCTTGTCGCTTTCGTCCACCGCTGCCGGTCCAGCGAGTCGAGCCAGCGCCTCGTCGACCCAGTGGTAGTACTTCACCGACTCCGTGCTCAGTTTCTCGGCGCGCGCGTACTGAGAGCGTGAGACGACCCAAATCGCATGCATGATGCGACGGATCGTGCGTGTCGCCGCCACGCGGCGCTCGATGCTCGACAGATCGTACTCCGGATCATCCACCGAGGTACCGCCTGGTTTCCGTCGCCACCCATTCGGCGAGCTGCGTCTTCGAAATCGCACCCTCGCGGGCATCGCTTTCCAAGCTCGGGTGCGCTTGGGACAGACGTCGGCTGACGTCCTGGGCGATCTGCAATACGTCGCTCTCTTCGAGCTCGAGGATCAGGTCCCTCTGCTCGGCCAGCGACAGGCGGACGAGTTCATCCAGCACCGACAGGGGAGCGCCCTGCTGGGCCTTGAGCAGCTGGCGTACGCGGCGTCCGACGTCGATGCGCTTTCTGGCCTCGGGTTCCAGGCGCGTGCCGAGCCGGGCGAAGGTCTCCAGCTCCAAGAACGACGCATACTCCAACTTGAGATGACTGCTGTGGCTCGCCAACAATTGCGACTGGGCCCGAGCCCCGACGCGACTGACGCTGAGCCCCGCATCGATGGAAGGGCGCTGTCCCGAAGCGAAAAGCGCGGCGCTCATGACCAACTGCCCATCGGTGATCGAGACCAGATTGGTCGGGATGTAGGCCGTCAAGCGTCCGCTCTCCAACGAGCAGATGGGCAACGCCGTCAGCGAACCTCCGCCCCGCGCGTCCGAGAGTTGAGCCGAGCGCTCCAACAGGCGCGAGTGTAGAAAGAAGACGTCGCCCGGGTAGGCCTCGCGCCCCGGCGGACGCCCGAGCAGCAACGAGAGCTCTCGCCATGCCACTGCATGCGCGGACAAGTCGTCGTAGATGCACAGTGCGTGCTGACCGCGATCGCGGAAGTACTCGCCGATGGCCGTCGCGGCGTAGGGCGCCAAGTAACGCAGCGCCGGGCTCGAGTCTTCGGGCGCACTGACCAACACGAAACGAGCCCCGGCGCGCTTGAGTTGCTCGCTGATACGCCAGGTTTCGGCGCGGCGTTGTCCCACGCCTGCATAGACGCAGATCACGTCACTTCGAGTCTGGTTGAGCATCGTGTCGACGGCCAAGGACGTCTTGCCCGTGCCCTCGTCCCCCGCGATCAGTTCGCGTTGCCCCCGTCCGATGGGGAACATGGCGTCAATCGCGAGGATGCCCGTGTACAGCGGGTGGCGAACGGGCGCGCGCTCGAAGATCTGCGGAGCCTTGCGCTCCAGCGGCATGCTGCGTCCGGAATGGGTGATGGGGCCCGCGCCGTCACTCGCGCGCCCGAGGGGATCGATCACGCGTCCGAGCAGGTGTTCGCTGACGGGTATGCCCAGGCGCTCGGCGGATTGGCGCACGCGCATGCCGACGCACAACGAGGCGTTGCTCTCGGCGTCTCCCAGAGTTGCGGCGACGGCGTAGTGCTCGTTCAGATCCATCACCAGCGCGCGGTCGTTCCCGATCTGGACCAGGTCGCCGTAGCCTATGCTGTCCAAGCCCGCGACGTGCAGGATGCCGTCGGCGGCGCGCTCGACGTGACCCTCCCGCTCGTGGTGAACGCCCACGTCCTGCTGCGCAGCGACGTCGAGTAGGACCTGTCGTGCCTTGCGGGCAGTCTCGATCAGGGAGGTGTGTGTGCCGTTTGCCATCGTCAGAATCGTTTGCAGGTGTCGTCGCTCAGAGTGCGGCCGAGCTGTCGGTTGCCAGCTGTCGCTCCGCTTGACTGACGAGGGCGTCGAGTTGGGTCTTGAGTGACGCGTCGTAGACGTGGTCACCCACGCGTAGCGTCATGCCCGCGACGAGTTGGGGTTCGATGGTGAAGACCAGGGGGCGGTCACTGCCCAAGGTCGGGCGCAGGCTGTCACGAATGCGGGCCTGCTGGGCCGCGTCGAGTTCACTCGCAGAGTGCAGCTCCGCCTGCACGTCTTGGGGCACGTCGGGTCGACCCTCGTGCTCGAGCTGCTCGAGCAAGCGCTGCATCATCGCGTCGTTCAAAGGGGCGACGCCGAGGCGGCCGAGCAGCGACTCGATGCAGGCGCGGGCCGTGTGCAGGCTCTGCCGCTCGACGTCTGCTGCGAGTTCGCGCCGTTCCAGCGTCAAACGCTCCTCCTCGCGTCGACGTAGATCGAGCAGTTCGCCCTGTGCGCGCTCGAGCAGTCGGGCGCGTTCTTGCTGGGCTTCGGCGCGGGCCTGCTCAGAGGCCTGCTGGCGCGCGGCGACGAGCTCGCGCCGCGTTTCGTCTTGTTCTCGTTCCAGCTCTTGGGCTCGTCGTTGAAGCTCGGCGAGCTTCTCCTCGGCTTCTCGTCGTTGAGCTCGCCGTTCACTGACGGCGCGCTGCAGCGGTGCGTACAACAAGCGTTGCAGCAGCCACAAGAAGAGCACGAAATTGACCACTTCGAACAAGAACGTCGACCAAGACAGCCCCACGACTCAGCCTCCGAAGGGGTTGGCGAACAAGAGCACCAGCGCGATCACCAGGCAGTAGATGGCCGTCGATTCCACCATCGCCAGACCGACGAACAGGGTGCGGGTGATGCGATCGGCCGAGTCGGGCTGTCGAGAGATGGCTTCGAGCGCATTGGCCAAGGCTCGCCCCTCTCCCAATGCGGGGCCGATGGAGCCGATGGCGATGGTCAGTCCAGCAGTGACGATGCTGGCGACGGCGATGGTCGTGTCGTTCATGATTGGACTCCTTTGCGATGCTGCACGGCGGCTACCGAGCTCGCGGCGAATACCAGGGTGAGGATGCCGAAGATGTAGGCCTGTACCAGGCCAGTGAGCAGGGAGAGCGCCATTAGGGGGATGGGGAGCAACAGCCCGGCCAGGTAGACCGCGATGGCGGCGATCAGGTTGCCGGAAAGCGCGTTGCCGAAGAGCCTCAAGGCCAGCGCCAAGGTGCGACTCAATTCACCCACCACATTGAGCGGCAAGAGCCAGGGCGTGGGCTCCAGGTAGTGCCTGAGGTACGACCAGCCCTCTTTTCTGAAAGCGTAGATGTGCCCCGCGAAGAACGCCACCGTGGCCAGGGCTGCCGCCAGGGAAAGGTCCCCGGTCGGGCTCTTGAGCCCGGGGATGAGGCCGACCAGGTTGCCCACGCCGATGAACAGCCACAAGGTGAGGATCAGCGGCACCAAGGGCTCGACGTCCACCGACACGGTGTTCATGATCGAACGCGTCAAGGCTTCGTAGACCATCTCCAGCAAGCTGCGCCAACGTTCGATACGAAGTGCCACGGCCGCCAAGACGATGAGCACGACGCTGAGCGCCAGCGAGACGACCATCGTGTCCGTGACCGGCACTCCGAAGAGGTAAAACCAGGTTTCGGGGAAGGGAGCGTTCACGGCGCCTCCTCGGGGAGTTCATCGGAGCCCTGCAAACGGTGGCGAAGCACGGCCACCAACAGCCGGTGACTGACGAGCAGGGTCACGGCTGCGACCCAAGCCGTCGCGTGCGAGAGACGCGCCGCGCCTAGGATCGAAAGCGCGGGCCCGACGAAGCCCAGCGGCAGCAGCACGAGACCGCGTCGCGCGCGTCCCGACAGCGTCAAGCGACAGCGCAAGTGAGTGGCCAGCAGATGCCAGATGGCGCCCATCAGGCCCAGCGCGAGCGCTGCTGCGACTTCAATCGCCGTCACCTCAATTGCCGTCATCTGCCTGCTCCTCCAGGATTGCGAGTACCTTGCGGCGTACGAGTGCCCCGCCGATGACGACACCCAAGACGAGCAACGGCAACGCGAGCCAGCGTTGACTCGTCTCGCGCAGCGTCAAGTGCGCCAACCAGCCTGCGACGAGTACCGGAATGACGAACATCCACGCCAACACCCCCACGTGCGCCAACGTGTAGAGACTGCGATCGTGTTGTCGCTTGGCGCGCTCCAGTCGGTCCGCTTTGCGCAGCGCGGTTTGCTCCCACGACGGGGGGGCCTCGCCGTGAGGCGTCTTCTGCGGCTCGTGCTCATCGCTCATCGGCGCCGACTCCAAAACTGAGGATCGTCCTCGGTGGTTCTCTGAAGGGCATCGCGGATCAGCACGTCGACGACTTGGGCTTGCGTGCTCAGTTGCCGTTCGCGAACCTGGTGCGATTGTTCCAGCGCCTCGGCCAGGCCAGCTGAGGTGCGCGTGAGGATGGCCGAGTGCAGCGCGACGCGGCAGTGACCGCGTTCCAGGTTCAGCACCCCGCCGCCGTTGGCGACGTAGGCCTCCCCCTCGCCGTCTTCGAACACGAGCAAGCCCGCGGGTAGCACCGCGAGCAGATCCGGTCGCCCTGGCAGAATCCCAAACCAGCCGTCCAAGTCCTCGGCGCGGATGCGCTGTACGTCGCCGGTGTACAGCAGCCCGGCGGGGGTTCTGATCTCGAGGCGCAGGACGCCCAACGGATTGGCGCTCTGAGTCACGACCCGGCCTCGTTCCTGGGTAGCGCACCCACCATGAAGAGGTCGTGTTCGTCCACGTCGTCCACCTCACCCGCGAGGATGCGCTCACAGCCATCGAGGGTGTCACTCAGAGGCACGCGCACGCCAGGGCGACCAGTGAACGCTTCGGATATCTTGAAGGGCTGGGTGAGGAAGCGCTCCAGTCGCCGCGCGCGGCGCACCACACGCTGGTCGTCTGGGGAGAGCTCGTCGAAGCCGAGCATGGCGATCACGTCGCGCAGCTCCTTGTAGCGAGCGAGGCTCTGCCGCACGCTTTCTGCCACCTTGAAGTGGCGTTCACCGACCAGCGTGGGATCGAGCAGGCGACTGTCGGAGCTCAAGGGATCCACGGCGGGGTAGAGCCCGGCAGCGGCCATGGAGCGCGATAGGACGACACGAGCATCCAGATGCCGCATCACGGCAGCGGCGCCAGGGTCGTTGAGATCGTCGGCAGGCACGTAGACGGCTTGGATCGAGGTCACGCTGCCTTCGATCGTCGAAGCGATGCGCTCTTCGACTTCCGCCAGCTCCGTCGCCAAGGTGGGTTGATAGCCGACGCGGGAAGGCAGGCGACCCAACATCGTGCTGACCTCCATGCCCGCCTGCACGTAGCGAAAGATGTTGTCCACCAGCAGGATGACGTCCGACTTGGTCTGGTCGCGGAAGTCCTCGGCGATCGAAAGAGCCGCCTGTGGTACTCGCAAGCGCACGCCGGGCACGGAGTCCATCTGACCGAAGACCATCACGGTCTTGTCCAGCAGATGGGTCTGTGCGAACTGTTCCCACAGCTCGTGCCCCTCGCGAATGCGTTCACCCACTCCGGCGAAGACGGCAATGCCCTCGTGGGCTCCGGCGATGGCGTCGACGAACTCCATCAGCAGCACCGTCTTGCCGACGCCGGCACCGCCGAAGAGCCCCGTCTTGCCGCCGCGCACGAAGGGACACAGCAAGTCGATCGCCTTGAGCCCAGTTTCGATCATCTCGAGCCGACCCGTCTGCAGGTGGAGCGGCGGCGCACTGCGGTGGATCGGTAGGACTCGGCTGCAAGCGGGGGCTGCCTTGCCGTCGAGCGGACGACCCAGACAGTCCACGACTCTGCCCAGGAGCTCGGGCCCAACCGGCACGGAGAGTCCGTGGTGGAGCCTGCGCACGCGGCAAAACCTCCGCAATCCTTGCGTGGGTCCCAACGAGACTGCGCGCACTCGGGTGGGCGATAGTTGGGAGTGGACTTCGAGCACCGCCTCGGGCTGTTCGTCGACCGTCAGCTGTTCTCGCACCGCGGGGACCTCGTGCGCAGGGAACTCGACGTCGATGACGGCACCTGCGACGGCCAGTACGATGCCGTCGTCGGACGATGTCGCCTTGGCACTGAGGTTGGGGGTCGAATCGAGCGTCATGGGATGGAGATGTCGGGTGGCGCAGGGTTTGCGCTGAGTCGCGAGCACTACATCGGCTCACCCAGACGCGCGGCCCGAGGTGCAGCGTGCGTGCCAACCGCGGGCCGAGTGCCCCGGGGCGCGGTCGTTTGCGCTTTTGCGTACGAAAACGTCGACGGCTCCCTGTCGAACCATGCGTCGCGTGACGTTTGTGTTCCAACACGGTTACCATCACGCCGCGCCGCGTCGCGGGGCACATAACTTGCTCTTGGAGGAGGCTGATGAAAGCGCGAGTTGCGTACTTTACGATGGAGGCGGCCCTCGAACCCGGGATGCCCACCTACTCTGGGGGTCTGGGCATCCTCGCTGGGGATACGATCCGTTCGGCGGCGGATCTCGGCGTGCCGATGGTGGCCGTGACGCTGCTGCATCGAAAAGGCTACTTCTTCCAACGCCTGTCGCCGACCGGGACGCAGACGGAAGAAGAGGTGCACTGGTCGTTCGACGACTTCGCGACGCTGCTGCCGGCGCACGTCTCCCTCACCCTCGAAGGCAAGGAAGTGAAGCTTCAGGCCTGGGAACACGAGGTGCCTGGCCTCGACGGAAGTCCGGTCCCCGTGTTCTTGCTCGACGCCGACGTGGAGGGCAATTCGCCGGAACACCGGCGTCTGACGGACTATCTCTACGGCGGGGACGACCGCTATCGTTTGTGCCAGGAGGCTATCCTGGGCATCGGTGGCGTTCGTCTCTTGCGTGCTTTGGGCTTCGACGCCATCGAGCGCTTCCACATGAACGAGGGGCACTCGAGCTTGTTGGCGATCGAGCTGCTCAACGAGCGACGGCGGGCCAATCCCAACGAGGACTTGCGTTCAGGGGTGAAAGAAGTGCGCAAGCAGTGCGTCTTCACTACGCATACGCCCGTGCCCGCGGGTCACGACAAGTTCTCTCAGGAATGTGTGCGCGCCGTCCTCAGCGACGAGACGAATCACGGCGCGATGGAAGCCTTTCAGTGCAAAGAGGAACTCAACATGACGGCGCTGGCGCTCACCGCCAGCCACTACGTCAACGGCGTGGCGCGCAAGCACGGCGAAGTGTCGCGCCAGATGTTCCCCAGCTACAGCATCGATTGGATCACCAACGGTGTTCATC
The DNA here is from genome assembly GCA_050290545.1 of Polyangiaceae bacterium. Classification (GTDB taxonomy): domain Bacteria; phylum Myxococcota_A; class Polyangia; order Polyangiales; family Polyangiaceae; genus SZUA-265. The sequence goes on from JBNKHV010000184.1 coordinate 115,068, forward strand.
CGGCGACCTGGGTGTGTCCGGCACTGGCCCGCTTGTTCGATCGCTACGTGCCCGGCTGGCGGGAGGACGCCTACAGCTTGCGCTCGGCGCTGAGCATCCCGCGTGAGGAATTGTGGCAGGCGCACCGGGAAGCGAAGTGGCGTCTGCTCGAGTGGGTCAACCACGAATGCAACAGCGGGATGGATCTGGACTATCTGACCATCGGCTTCGCTCGTCGCGCCACGGCCTACAAGCGCCCGGACTTGCTCCTCTCCAACATCGAACGTCTGGAACATCTGTGCAGCAAGGAGCGCCCGTTGCAGCTGATCTTCGGCGGCAAGGCGCATCCCAAAGACGAGGAGGGCAAGCGCATCATCGAGCGCATCTTCGCCTCCAAAGGACGCGGCCCGGTCAAGGTTTGTTACCTGCAGAACTACGACATGAAGCTCGCGCAGTACATGGTCGCGGGCGTGGACGTGTGGCTCAACACCCCGATGCCGCCGTTGGAGGCCTCCGGCACGAGCGGCATGAAAGCGGCCCTGAACGGGGTGCCGTCGCTCAGCGTGCTCGACGGCTGGTGGATCGAGGGCTGTGTGGAGAACGTCACCGGTTGGGGCATCGGCGGGTTGGGCGATACGCCCGAACAGGTGCAACAGCACGGCGAGCGCTTGTACGAAAAACTCGAGCAGGTCGTCTTCCCGACCTTCTACGATCGGCAGGACGACTTCATTCAGATCATGGCCAACTCGATCGCGCTCAACGGGGCCTTCTTCAATACCCAGCGCATGCTGCAGCAGTACGTGGCCAAGGCGTACTTCAGCTGAGTGAGAACGCTGAGGGAGAACACAGTGGCGGGCGTGGCACCCGAGTGGGTTTGACGGACTGAGACGCCAGAGCCCACTCGCCGCGTGAGGCGCACCCGCTGCCGCTCGGACGTGCTGCCACGCAATTCGTGCGTTCAAGTGCAAGGGCACGGAGGAGCACCACGGGTCAGGGCAGAGCGACGCACGTCGGATGCGGCGCGAGCGTGCGTGCGGATCTGCCCAACGGCGGCGTTTGGCCGTCGAGTTCGCCATTGACGCGCCGTCGATGCTCGCCACGGCAGCGCTCGAGTGACGGGGCACACCCTTTGCACTCCGCTCGCGCGTGACTGACTACGTGATCCCCTTTTCCGAGCTCTCCCTCGACGACGTACCCCGCGTAGGCGGCAAGAACGCTTCGCTCGGCGAGATGCTCCGAACGTTGACCAGTGTCGGTGTGTCCGTGCCCGACGGTTTTGCGGTGACGGCCGACGCCTACCGCTTGCACCTGGAGCGGGCGGGTATCGCCGAACGCATCTACGCCATGCTCGACGACTTGGACGTGCACGACGTGGAGGCGCTGGCCAAGACGGGCGCAGTCGTTCGTCAGATGGTGCGCGCGACGGCTCTGCCGCAGGAGGTTGTGGATGGGATTGCGGCAGCGTACGCGGAGCTGTCGAAGAAGTACGGTGAGCAGGAGACGGATGTGGCGGTGCGTTCCAGCGCCACGGCGGAAGACTTGCCTTCGGCTTCGTTCGCAGGTCAGCAAGAAACCTACCTCAACGTGCGCGGTGTCGCCTCCCTGAACCAAAGCGTGCGCGATTGCATGGCGTCACTGTTCACCGATCGCGCCATCGTCTACCGCGCCGAGCGGGGCTTCAAGCACCAGGACGTCGCGCTTTCGGCGGGCGTGCAGAAGATGGTGCGGAGTGACCTGGCCTCAGCGGGTGTCATCTTCACGTTGGACACCGAGAGCGGCTGTCGCGACGTCGTCATCATCACCGGTGCTTGGGGTTTGGGGGAAACGGTGGTGCAGGGGCGCGTCAATCCCGACGAGTTCTGGGTGCACAAGCCCACGGCCACTGAGGGCTTCAAGTCCATCGTGCGTCGGGAGTTGGGGGACAAGGCTGTCAAGTTGATCTATGCGCGGGGTGGCAATCAGCGTGTCGTCGAGCGCCGGGTGCCGCGCGAGCAGCGCCATCAATTCGTGCTCGATACCGACGAGTTGATGCAGCTCGCCCAGTGGGCCACGAAGATCGAAGAGCACTACACCGAGCGACACGGGCGTCCGACACCGATGGACATCGAGTGGGCCAAAGATGGGCAGAGTGGGCAGCTGTTCATCGTTCAGGCCCGGCCCGAGACGGTGCACGCCAACGTGCAGAACGCGAGCTTCGACGTCTACCGTCTCAAAGGGACCGACAAGAAGGGGGAGATCCTCGCTCACGGCAAGGCCGTCGGCGGCAAGGTCGGTCAGGGCAAGGTGCGTGTCGTGCACGGAACGGAGGAGCTCTCGAGTTTCCAAGCCGGGGAGGTTCTGGTCGCCGAGATGACGGATCCGGATTGGGAGCCCATCCTGCAGCGCGCCAGCGCTGTGGTCACCGACCACGGTGGGCGCACGTGCCACGCCGCCATCGTGTCGCGTGAGCTGGGTATACCGTGTGTGGTCGGCACCGGGGACGGCACGTTGAAGCTTCACACCGGTGCGGACGTCACCGTCAGCTGTGCCGAAGGCGACGAAGGTCGCGTCTACGCCGGCAAGATCCCGTTCGAAAAAGAGAGCATCGATCCGACCACTCTGCCCACACCACGGGTTCCCGTGATGCTCAACGTCGGTAACCCCGAGCTGGCGTTCGGCTCTGGACAGCTCCCGAGTGCGGGGGTCGGCCTGGCTCGGTTGGAGTTCGTGATCAACAGCTGGATCGGTATCCACCCGATGGCTCTCTTGCACCCGGAGCGGGTCAGCGACCGCGCCGTACTCACGCAAATCCGCGCCCGCACGAAGTACGCCGAGTCCCAGCAGGAGTTCTTCGTCGAGCGTTTGGCCAGCGGCGTGGCGCAGATCGCGGCAGCCTTCTACCCGCGGCCCGTGATCGTGCGCTTCAGTGACTTCAAGACCAACGAATATGCCGGCCTGCTCGGCGGGCGCGACTTCGAGGCCGAAGAGCACAACCCCATGATCGGCTTCCGCGGTGCCTCTCGCTACTACGACGAGCGCTACCGTGAGGCCTTTGCCCTCGAATGTGAGGCCATTCGCCGCGTGCGCGCTGAAATGGGTTTGAAGAACGTCAAGGTGATGATCCCCTTCTGCCGCACCTTGGTCGAGGGCAAGAAGGTGCTCGACACGATGGCGGCGGCGGGCTTGCCCCGTGGCGGCGATGGGTTGGAGGTGTACGTCATGTGCGAGATCCCCAACAACGTCATCTTGGCCGAGCAGTTTTCGGACTTGTTCGACGGGTTTTCGATCGGTTCCAACGACTTGACCCAACTGGCGCTCGGGGTCGACCGCGATTCGGAGTTGCTCTCCCACATCTTCAACGAGCAGGACCCTGGCGTGAAGCGCTTGATTGAAATGGTGATCGAGGCCGCCCACAAGAAGGGCCGCAAGGTCGGGATTTGCGGTCAAGCGCCGAGTGACCATCCCGAGTTCGCCAAGTTCTTGGCGGATGCCGGCATCGACACGATTTCCGTTACCCCCGACGCACTCCCCAAAGTGCTGTCACATCTCGGCTGAAGGGCGCACATGGGCAAGTTCGTAACCATGGACGGCAACCAAGCGGTTGCCAGCGTGGCATATCGCTTGAATGAAGTGGTGGCCATCTATCCGATCACTCCCGCGTCTCCGATGGGGGAGTGGGCCGATGAGTGGGCTTCTCGGGGCCAGCCGAACATCTTCGGGAGTGTGCCGAGTGTTTCCGAGATGCAGAGTGAAGGGGGCGCGGCAGGTGCCGTGCACGGCTCGCTTCAAGCTGGCGCGCTGACGACCACCTTCACCGCCTCGCAAGGGCTCTTGTTGATGGTTCCGAACCTGTACAAGATCGCCGGCGAGCTCACCTCCTTCGTGCTGCACGTGGCAGCGCGGAGTGTGGCGACCCACGCCCTGAGCATCTTCTGCGATCACTCGGACGTGATGGCCTGTCGGCAGACGGGCTTCGCCATCTTGGCGGCCTCGTCCGTGCAAGAAGCGCAAGACTTCGCCGTCATCGCCCAGGCCGCGACCTTGCGCGCGCGCGTGCCCTTCCTCCACTTCATGGACGGCTTCCGCACCTCACACGAGATCGCGAAACTCGAGCCGCTCGGTGACGAGCAGCTGCGCGCGATGATCGACGACGATTTAGTCGCGGCCCACCACGCTCGCGGGCTCTCTCCCGATCACCCCGTCGTGCGTGGCACGGCGCAAAACCCCGACGCGTTCTTTCAGGCGCGGGAGGCCGTCAATGGCTTTTATGCGGCGTGTCCCGACGTGGTGGAGCAGACGTTCGCCAGGTTTTCCGAATTGACGGGGCGCAAGTACACGGCGTTTGCCTACTTTGGTCACCCGGAGGCGGAGCGAGTCATCGTGCTGATGGGCTCGGGGGCGCAGACGGCAGCGGAGACGGTGCGCGTCTTGGCTCAGCGCGGGGAGCGCGTCGGAGTCGTCCAGGTGGCGCTCTATCGCCCCTTCGACGTCGCAAGCTTCGTCGCAGCCTTGCCCAAGAGCACCCAGCGCATCGCCGTGCTCGATCGCACCAAAGAGCCGGGTGGCGTGGGCGAGCCCCTGTATTTGGACGTCGTGACGGCGCTTTCCGAAGGCTGGCAAGGGGAGCGTGTGCCGCGCGTCAGCGGAGGCATCTACGGCCTTTCGTCGAAGGAGTTTTCGCCGGCGATGGTGGGCGCCGTGCTGGCGGCGTTGTCCGACGAAGCGTCGCCGCGCCACTTCACGGTGGGTATCAACGACGACGTCTCGCACCGTTCACTGGCCGTCGACGAGCCGCTCGCCGTCTTGAGTGACTCCACCTACGAAGCGATGTTCTTCGGGCTCGGTTCCGACGGCACGGTGGGGGCGAACAAGAACACGATCAAGATCATCGGCGAAGAGACCGACAATCAAACGCAGGGCTACTTCGTCTACGACTCGAAGAAGGCGGGAGCGGTGACCGTCTCGCACCTGCGCTTCGGGCCCGACGCGATCTCGGCCCCCTACCTGATCGAGGCGGCGGACTTCGTCGGTTGCCACCAATTCGAGTTCTTGAGCAAACGCGACGTGCTGGCCCACGTCAAGACCGGCGGGGTGTTCCTGCTGAACAGCCCGTACTCGAAAGACGAGGTCTGGCCGCGTTTGCCCCGGGAAGTGCAGGCGCAGATCCGCGAAAAGGAACTTCGCTTCTTCGTGCTGGATGGCTACAGCGTCGCCACTGCGGCGGGCCTCGGGCGGCGCATCAACACGGTGATGCAGGCGGCATTCTTTGCCATCTCCGGCGTGCTGCCGAAAGAGATGGCGATTGAGAAGATCAAGGCGGCCGTCGAGCACAGCTACGAGAAGAAGGGGCGTGAGATCGTGCGCCGCAACCTGGCCGCTGTCGACGCTGCTCTGGAGCACCTGCATCAGGTCGAGGTTCCGCCTGCCGATGCGGACGATGGGCGCCCGTTCCCGCCTCCGGTATCGGCTAAGGCTCCCGACTTCGTTCAGCGCGTCACCGCGATGATGCTGGAGGGCAAGGGGGATTTGTTGCCGGTGAGCGCATTCCCCGTCGACGGGACTTGGCCGGTGGGAACCAGCCGCTGGGAAAAGCGCAATCTCGCAGCCGAGATCCCGGTGTGGGATCCCCAAGTTTGCATCCAGTGCAACAAGTGCACGCTGGCCTGTCCGCACGCCGCGATCCGCGCCAAAGTCTACGACGAGGAGCACACGAAAGAAGCGGCGGAGGGTTTCAAGTGGACGCCCTGGAAGACTCCGCCCTTCAAGGGCAAAGCCTACACGATCCAGGTCGCCCCCGAGGACTGCACGGGCTGTCGGCTCTGCTTCGAGGTGTGCCCCGCCAAAGACAAGGCCAACCCTCGTCACAAGGCGTTGGAGATGCGGCCCCAACGCCCCTTGCGTGAGCAGGAGCGCGCGCACTACGATTTCTTCCTGGAGTTGCCGGAGCCCAAACGTTCGGAGGTGCACCTCGACGTCAAGGGTTCGCAACTGCTGCGCCCCTTGATCGAGTACTCCGGAGCGTGCCCGGGCTGTGGCGAGACGCCGTACATCAAGCTGATGACGCAGTTGTTCGGCGACCGCGCGCTGATCGCGAACGCGACGGGCTGCTCGTCCATCTACGGCGGCAATCTCCCGACCACGCCGTACACCACGGACGAAAACGGGCGCGGGCCAGCCTGGTCGAACTCGCTGTTCGAAGACAACGCCGAGTTCGGGTTCGGTATGCGCTTGGCCATCGACGCGCTCGCGGAGCGGGCCAAGCAATTGCTGATGGGGCTTTCGAGTCAGCTCGGTGACGAGTTGGTGCGGGAGCTCTTGGAAGCCTCGCAGAGGGATGCCGCGGGCATCGACGTTCAGCGATTGCGAGTCGCGGCCCTGAAGGGCAAACTTGCCGAGCTGGACGCTCCCGAGGCTGCGTTGTTGTCCGACCTTGCCGAGCACTTGGTCAAGCGCAGCGTGTGGCTCGTCGGGGGCGACGGCTGGGCGTACGACATCGGTTACGGTGGGCTCGACCACGTGCTTGCCTCGCACCGCGACGTCAATGTGCTCGTGCTCGATACCGAGGTCTACTCGAATACCGGTGGTCAGCAGTCCAAAGCGACGCCGTTGGGCGCTGCGGCCAAGTTCGCCATCGCCGGCAAGGGGGTGCCCAAGAAGGACCTCGGCATGTTGGCGATGAGTTACGGTCACGTCTACGTCGCGCGGGTCGCGTTTGGAGCCAAGGATGCTCAGACCGTGCGCGCCTTGGTCGAGGCGGAGGCCCACCCCGGTCCTTCGCTCGTCATCGCCTACAGTCCGTGCATTGCCCACGGTTACGATCTGAGTCAGGGCGCGCAGCAGCAGAAGCTCGCCGTGCAGTCCGGTGCGTGGCCCTTGTTCCGCTTTGACCCGCACCGTGCCGCGCGCGGAGAACCCCCGCTGTTGCTCGACTCTGCTCATCCAACGAAACGCCTGCGAGAGTACATGCAAAACGAAACTCGATTCCGCATGGTGGAAAAGCGCGATCCCAAGCGCTACCAGCACCTGCTCGAAGCGGCCGAGCGATACGCCGCGCAACACACGGCCATCTACGAACAATTGGCTCGGTTGATCGTGCCACCCGGCATGGAGGCATCCAGCGCCGAGCACGCTAACGAGCACAGTGACGCGCCGAACCCGAAGGAGGCCAACTGATGGACATCAGCGTGAACTACCTCGGCTTGTCGTTGGCTCACCCCTTCGTGATGGGCGCTTCGCCCTTGGTCGACGACATGGACTCGGTGCGCCGCATCGAAGACGGCGGCGCCGCAGCGATCGTGATGCACTCCCTGTTCGAGGAGCAACTGCACACCGAGCAACTCATCTACCAGCGAGCGGTCGATCTGCATACCGAGAGCTCCGCCGAAGCGACCAGCTACTTGCCGGAGCCGAGCGACTACGCTCTGGGTCCCCACGAGTACTTGGATCAGATCCGCAAGATCAAAGAAGCCGTCTCGATCCCAGTCATCGGTTCGCTCAACGGCGTGACGAAGAGCGGCTGGCTCGAGTACGCGAGCTTGATCGAGCAAGCGGGTGCGGATGCGTTGGAACTCAACGTCTACGCTCTGGCGACCGATCCGAGTCAGGATGCTCAAGCGCTCGAAGACAACACCCTGCAGATGCTGACATCGCTGAAGGAACGCACCAAGTTGCCGTTGGCGGTCAAGCTATCGCCGTTCTACACGTCGCTCTCCCACTTCGCGCGCCGCCTCGATGCTGCCGGTGTGGGCGGGCTCGTCATCTTCAATCGCTTTTACCAACCCGACATCGACATCGACGAGTTGGAGGTCTCTCACGAGCTGCACCTCTCAGACTCGTCGGAGCTGTTGCTGCGGTTGCGCTGGTTGGCGATCTTGTCGGCTCAGATCGAGGCCGACTTGGCCGTCACCGGCGGCGTGCACACGCTGCCAGACGCCATCAAGGCGATCATGACCGGCGCGACGACGGTGCAGCTCGTTTCCGAGGTGTTGAAGAACGGTCCGGCGCGATTGGGCGAGCTCGCCCGGGGGCTTTCCGACTGGCTCGAAGAGCGCGAGTACGAATCGCTGTCGCAGATGCGTGGCAGCATGAACCTCGCCCGCTCTCCCGATCCCCGCGCCTACGAACGCGCCAACTACATCCGCATTCTTCAGTCGTGGCAACGTAGCATGCGGTGAGCTCGCGACCGACAGCGCCGCCGCGGGTGACGCGCCGTTTCGGTGTCACCACCGCCGCCTTGCTCGTCGTGGCGAGCATGGTCGGGACCGGCGTGTTCACCACGACCGGCTTCTTGCTTCGCGACCTGGGCTCGAGTGGTGCGGTCTTGGTGGCGTGGGTCGTTGGCGGGCTGCTGGCCGTCAGTGGGGCACTGGCGTATGCGGAGTTGGCCGCGGCCCTGCCGTTCAACGGAGGGGAGTATCAGTTGCTCTCCCGCATCTATCACCCCGGCGTGGGGTTCGTTGCCGGGTGGATCTCCCTCGTCGTCGGTTTCTCCGCGCCGATGGCGGCCGCTGCCGTCGCGTTCGGCGTATACGCCGCCCATCTCGCGCCTGGCCTCGAGCCGCGCTGGACGGCGTTGGGACTGATCCTCGTGCTCGGCGCGGTGCACACGCTTCGCGTCTCTTGGGGCAGCGTCGTGCAGAACGTGGCGACGGTGTTGGATGTCGTCCTGATCGTGCTGTTCGTCTTGGGGGCGTTGGCGATGGGCGGCGCTCCCCTCGATGGTGGGTACGGCGCCACGCGAGCGAGCGCTGATGCGGTGTTGTCTCGGGAGTTTGCCGTTGGTCTGGTGTACGTTTCGTTTTCTTACAGTGGTTGGAACGCGGCGGTGTACGTCGCGGGTGAAGTGCATGCTCCCGAACGCACGTTGCCGCGGAGCCTGGTGCTCGGCAGCGCGCTCGTCACGATGCTCTACTTGGGGCTCAATGCGGTGTTCGTCACTGCCGCCCCCATCGATGAGCTCAGCGGCGCCGTGGACGTCGCGCACGTGGCTGCACGGCACCTCTTCGGACAGAGCGCTGCCCGAGCGGTCAGTGTGCTCATCTCGCTGGGCCTGCTGACGACAGTCGGCGCGCTGTTGATGACCGGCCCGCGCGTGTACGAAGCGATGGGCCACGACTACCCGCGGCTTTCGTGGATCGGTGGCGGGCGCCGGGGGCCGCGCGGTCCCGCGCGCGCGATTGCGTTTCAAGTGGCCGTCGCCTGTCTGATGGTGCTCTCGATGAGCTTCGAGCTGCTGCTGACCTATATGGGGCTGTCGTTGTTGCTCAGCTCGGTGCTTGCGATCGCTGGGGTCTTCGTTGCCCGCGTGCGACAGCCCGATATCGCGCGGCCCTATCACACCTGGGGCTACCCCTGGACGATGGGTGCGGCGTTGGCGCTCAGCGCGTGGGCGCTCGTGTACGCCGCACTGGAGCGCCCGGTGGCGGCGGCCGTCAGCGGGGGCACGCTGCTGTTTGGCTATGGGCTCTACCTTTGGGTGCGGCGCTGAGCCTGGCCTGAACGAACGATTGCCGTCGTCGGGTCGCGACTGCGACGTCGAGCGCTGGCCGCAATGCCGGCGGTTCGGTGCAGGCGCGGCAACTGAGCGTCGTCGTTGCTGACGCTTCCTTTCGCCTTTCTCATCGAGAGGTGTCGTTTGGGGCTCAATCCCGTTACTCTGCCGGCATGCGGATACGGGTCTTTCTTGGGTTGATGCTTTTCTGCGCCGTCGTCTCGAGGTCTGGATGGGCTGAGGCTCAAACCAGTCCGGACACGCCGCCGCCCGAGGTTTCGACGGCCACTGCCGCACCGCCCGGGACGCCGCCTCTCTCGACTCAGGCGGTAGGTCCCGTTCATGAGCAACCCACCTCTTCGGTCGAGAGAGTTCTCGTGCCGAAGGCATTAGGGCTCGAGGTTACCATCGTGCGGGTTCGACTTCGCACGCAGAGCCCTCACCGCTCGTTCATCATCAAGACCCGCAACCAGGTGGAGCTGGCGCGGTGTCGGAGCGCGTGTGACGTGCAATTGCCGGCGGGGCGATACTTCCTGGAGATCCCAGAGGCGGAAGGTAACGCCCGGGGGGTCCAGAACCTCATCGCCGATGCAGACGTCAGCTACGAAGTCGTCGATGCGGATAGAGACGCTGCGTCTGCCGGCTTGGGCATGGCGATCACGGGCATGACCCTGATCCCCGCAGGTATCCTCCTGGCGGTTATTGGGTCTGGCTGTCTGCTGGGCTGCCAGACCATGAGTGGGGGGCAGCGTGCAGCGCTCTGGGGTGGCGCTGCGGCCTCCGTTAGCGGCGTGATTCTGACGCCGGTCGGGTGGGTGCAGTGGGCACGCAACAAACGTCCGAAGCTCACCCGTTCGGGTTGGGACGTCGGATTCGGTGGCGCGCCTGGTGGGGGGCTCGTGAGTCTGAGCGGAAGCTTCTAGAGGGGCGAGAGCGGTTGTCGATGGGGCTTGCCGACCTTGACTTGCGGGTTCGCCTCTCCAAAGAAGAGCGACCGCGCATGCGCGCGCGCTGATCATCGAGCTGAGTCGTAGGCGCTCGCGACCTGACACAGCCGAGCCGAGATGACGGCCCGATCATCCAACAACCCCTTGTACGACAAGATCGCCTCGGAGGTTTGTTGCAGCGAGCGATACAGGCACCCGCGTTGCTCTTCATTCAGCGCGCTGAAAGGATAGAGATGCACACGGATCAAGAACAGGCTCGCATCGAGTTCGGGGAAGGGCACGGTCACTTGCCGTTCTACTCGGAGATACCCGCCGCTCGTCTCGGACCAGGGCGCCAGCTCCCGGCTCGGGTGGCGGTCGAGTTGGGCGTCCGGGCACAGCGTCCAGACGAAGCGCACGTACGGTCCTCGTTCGAAGAGCGCACGCACCAATGACGCTGACCGCTTCGCCACTTGCTCGAAATCCGCGACGGGTTCGTGGATGGCATCGAAACCGAGACCCAAGATGCGCTCGGGGTGCCAGCCGCTCGGGAAACAGACGTGCACCAACGACGCGCAGTGTGTGTCGCCGATGCGCGTCATGATGACGAAGTCTTCGGCAACTTGGCTCGCCAACGTGTTGCAGGCTGCCGCCAACTCGTCGAGGGTCTGGGGCATGCGAGCGTTGGGTCGCCTCACGTCGTCGATGCAGATATCGGAGCCATCACCGTGAGACAGGCCGACATCTTGCACCGCTCGCGTGCGCATCCAGTCCACCACCGCAGCGAGCTTCGGGACGTGCGCCTCGAGCAGCCCAAAGCGCTCGGGGTGCGCTGAGGCGATGCGGCGCTTTTCCGACAGCGCTGCGGCGGTGTGTTCGTCGCGCTGGAAGTACGCGCGATCGGCCGGGCCGTTGCCGAAATCGGTCCCCAAGCGAAATAGGTTTGCCCGCATCACGAGCGGACCCTCCGAGATGGGGAAGTAGCGTGGCTGTGTCGTCGGCAACAGCTCGACCGTAGGAGATCGAATGGACGACGTCGAGGGATCTGGGCGCACAGTGTGCGTCCCTACCTGACGCTCCTCGGTGACTCGTCGCTTGCTTGCGGAAATTGGTCGGCTTTGCGTGCTAAACAACAGAAACCATTCAGTGCCGGAGGGATCAGGATGAGCGACAAGACGGCGGCAGCGGGATTCGATCTCGCCCAGGGTTTCGATGCAGGCGTGGCGGCGGGAGGCATGGACTTGGGGCCCTACGCCAGCCACTACCAAGAGCTGTTTGCGGACGCGTTGGACGATGGCGTGATCACTGCCGAAGAGCGAGAGCGACTCGACAAGGCGGCGGACAACTTGGGCATGGATCGCATGAAGATCCATCAGCTCGAGCAAGCGATGATCAGCGCGTATGAAGCGCACAACCGCGTCAAGGTGGTGGAAAGGTGGGAAGATGAGCCCCGATCACTGCAGCCGATCGACGTGCAAGCGGCCGGCGACGAAGGGCGCGCGATGCTGCTGACACAGATCGAACGTCTGACCGCGCGCATCGCCGAGTTGGAGGAAGAGCTACGTGAGGCTCGCTCGCACATCAACGTCGAGGTGGATCTCAGTGGTCTGGATGACGTGGAGGTCGACGACGAGCCCCTCGACAGACTGCGCGCCCGGATCCGGCGCGACCCGACGAATCCCAAGCACTTCGTGTCCTTGTTCAAGGCGTGCGCTCGGGCGGGGGATGCGGATGGCCGATTCCGCGCCGCTCAGGCGTTGCTCGTACTCGGGGCGGATGATGCCGAGTACCGCGCCGTCAACGACGAACATGCTCCCGGTGGATTGATCACCCCGGAGCGCGCGCTGGCTCAGGACAACTGGCACGACGAGCTCTATCATCCCGAGCTGGAAGTGGTGACCAGCAACATCATGGCGCTGCTGACGCCAGCGGCACTGGTCGGTCGCGCCGCGTCTTTGAAGCGCGACAAGAAGCTGCCGACGCTCGAGGATTCGAAAAAACAAGACATCGCTTCGACCACCATCGCTGCCGTTCGAGCTCTGGGTTGGGCGGCAACGGTGCTCGGCATGCCCGCGCCAACCGTGTACGCGGATGCAGGCCGCGACATGGGGCACGTGCACGTGCCAGCCATGCCGCCCTTCACGCTGTTGGGTAAACGCGCGCTCGGCGGCCTCAGTTTGCCGGAGCAGGCGTTCCTCGCGGGGCGCCACATGACGTTGTACCGCGCGGAGTTCTTCGCCAAGGTGCTCTTCCCGGCAGTGCAGGAGTTGGAGGATCTGTTCTTGGCTGGGCTCTTGCTCGGCAGTCCGGGGCTGCCCATCGCGGCGCACCTGAAGGCGCGCGTCAAACCCTTGAGTGACGCGATCGTGCCGCTGCTCGATGCGCCCAAGCTCGACACGCTGCGGGCACAGTTCAAGAGCTTCGTGGCCGAGGGCGGTCGCACCAACCTGCTTCGTTGGAGCGAGAGCGTCGACAAGACGGCGTGTCGCGCTGGGCTCTTGCTGTCTGGGGATCTCGCGGCGGCGGCGAAGGTGCTCGAGCGTGAGGAAGGGGCGCGCGGGCCGCTGCTGACCGATCTGTTGGCCTTCATCGCCAGCGACAACCTCGGGCAGCTGCGACAGCGGCTCGGCATTTCCGTCTGACGAAGCCTGCGCGATGGCCTGTTGCCGTCATTCGACGCGCAGCAGGTGATCGCTCCGCAGCCGGTGTTGGTCGTCGAAGAGCCGTCGTACGGCGATGAGTACGGCGATACCCACGCCGATGGCCGTCGCGCCCGCGATCAGGAACATGATCACGATTTGGTAGCGCGCCGCCAACCACGGCGGTGTGCCGCCGAGTAGCTGGCCCGTCATCATGCCGGGAATGGTGACCAGCCCGACCACGCTCATGCTGTTGAGGATCGGGATCAGGCCAGTTCGCAGAGAGTCGGTGACGATGGGCAGCCCCGCCTCCCAGCGCGTCGCGCCGAGACACAGAGCCGCCTCCACGGAGCTCCGCTGGTCGTGCAGCTGACTCAAGCAGCGATCCAAACCCAAGGAGATCCCGGTCAGCGCATTGCCGAGGATCATGCCGAGCAGAGGGATCAGGTAGCGGGGCTGCCACCACGGTTCTATGCTGAGCACGAATTGTGTTCCAAGGAATGTGGTGACGGCTGCGGCCACCACCAGTGCGATGAAGCCGTCGAGACGGGAACCTCGGTAATGAAAGTGCAGTCGGCGTAGGCCTTCGAAGGTGGCCAGCACGACCATGACCAAAGCCAAGCCCAACGTGAGCGCTGGATGGGCCAAACGGAAGATGGGCACCAGGAGGTAACCCAAGAGCGAGAGTTGGACCAACGTGCGCAGGCCAGCCACGAGCAGGCGTTTGCCCAATCCCAGAGAAAGCCACCAGGAAAGCCCCGCGTTGCACAGCAACAGCGAAGCGGCCACGAATAGCTGCGTCACGCTGATGGGAGCAGGTCCGCTCACGACGAGAGCTCCAGCGAGTGCTGGGCGACGCGGCGCGCCTGCTCCTGGTCGTGGGTTACCCACAGCGCCGTGTGTCCGGCGAGGTCTCTCTCGACGAGCAGTTTCGTTTCCTGGTCGAGGGCGCTGGTCGGTTCGTCCAGTAGCAAGACCGTGGGGCATGTCGCCAGTACGACGGCGAGGTAGAGGCGCTGCCGCTCGCCGCCCGAGAGGGTGCTGTATTCTGCTTGCCAACTGGCGTCAGCGACACGCCACTTGCGCGAGAATGCGCGAGCGCGCTCGCGGCGGTCTTCCAGCTCACCGTGTCGTCGTTGAACCCGGAACTCGCAGACGCGCTGCAAGTGCGCGTCGGCGCTGGCGGGTAGCGCGGGAGATTGCTGCGGGACGTAGGCCACGCGCCGGCGCCATTCGCACACGCCCCAGGTTGCTACGGACTTGCCTTCCAAGGACAGCTCGCCGTCTGCCAGCGGGTGCAGCCACGCCAGGGATCGCAGCAGCGTGCTCTTGCCCGAGCCGGTTGCTCCCAAAACGGCGAGGGTCTGTCCGGCCTCGAGCTGCAGGTCGAGGTCGTCGATCAGCGTGCGGTCGCCGACCATGACGCGCAGATGGTGAGCGCTGAGCACGCGCCTACGATACGCGAGCGCCCACGGAGTGCCAACGGCCTCCGGCGAGCGAGTCCCTCGCAGGGGCGAACTATCTCCAGAGCCCGCGCAGGATGTCGTAGGTGCTCACGCGCTTGCCGGGGTCGAGTACCGACAAGAGTCCTCGTGTCAGGTCCCGGCGCGTGATCAAGCCAAGCAATTTGCCTTTATTGTCGGCGACGACGACCCGGCGGTGCTTTCCCTTGATGAAGTCCAGCGCGACGTCCACCAGCTCCTTGTTGGGAGGGACCTGGATGACCTCTTTGGTCATGTAGCTGGCGACGGTGCCCACCGGGCGGCTTTCGCTGACCGCCTCCAACAAGGCGCTCAGCGCGTCGTGTTCGGAGAACACACCTTGCAGGTGGCCGCCCTCGTCCACCACGGGGGCGCCCGAGTAGCCGTGCTGGGCAAGCCATGCCACGGCTTCGACGGCGGGGGTGTCCCCGCGCAGCGCATTCACGCTTCGATTCATGATGTCTTCGGCGGTGTGGGAAGCCTTCTTCATACCGACGGAGTGTGCAGAATCCGAGCCAACGCCAGGGCACGACGCGGGGTAACGCAAGTGCAACGGCGTTCACTCCGTCGAGCGGCGAGCGGAAGTCACCGCAGCGTGCAGCACTGCAAGCTATGCACCCGACGGCGGTCTTGCCGGCAATCGTTTCCGACTCGCGTCGGGGTGCGGGGGGGATGATGTTGCGTCGGCTTTCCAAGCGCAGGCCCCGGTCCCCATCAGCACTTCAGCGATCGCGGTGCGCTGAGTTTGCTCGCGCCTGCCGTGAATCCGAACCACGAACGATCCAGCGAGAACGCACAAAACGCACACTCGCGGAACCCATTTTCCGCTGCAACGGCCCATCCCACCCTGTATGTGCACCGCCCAGATCCACTTGGATTGGCTTTCACGCGTGGACTATTCTCCCGGCCTCTTTTCCGGACTAACCGCCTGAGGAACTGAACGCAATGACACGAAACGCACTCCTGGTCCTGATTCTGGGCCTCCTGCTAGCCGCCTGCAGCGAAGAGAAGTCTCCCGCAGGTGACGCGCAAAGCGTCGATACGACGCCGATGGCCTGCAACCTGAGCACGCTCACCCCGTGCGCCAGCGGCTGCGCAGACCTCACGTCAGACCCCAACAACTGCGGCATGTGCGGCACCCAGTGCAACGCGGCTCTCGGCGAGGCCTGCTCGTTCGGCGTGTGTTCGACGTGTCCGGCGGGTGTGCTCGATTGCGGCTCGGGCTGCAACGTCGATGGCCTCTCGGACGAGCTCAACTGCGGCAAGTGCGGCGTTCAGTGCGGGCCCGGTCAATCGTGCCAGCAAGGGGCCTGCGTGTGCGACGGTGGCACCGAGCTGTGCCAGACCTCCGTCGGCTTGGCCTGTGTGCCGGTGCTTTCGGATCCGATGAACTGTGGGCAGTGCGGCACCTCCTGCGGCGCGCAGGTGTGCAGTGGCGGCGTGTGCAGCGCGACCTGTGCTGGCACCGAGACGAACTGCAACGGTTTTTGCGCCGACACTCAGACCGACGAGGCTCACTGCGGTGGCTGCAACATGCCGTGTGGCCAGGGGCAAGAATGCAACGGCGGCTTCTGTGGCTGCCCTGTGGGTGAACGCGAGTGCGGTGGGCAATGCGTCAATACGAACAGCAGCGCCTTGCATTGCGGTGCGTGCGACAACGCGTGTCCCGCGGGCGGCACCTGCGCCGTCGTCGGCGGCGTCGCTCAGTGCCAGTGCCCAGCAGGGCAGATGGACTGCGGCGGCATCTGCCAAGCGCAATGCGACCCCAATGCGGTCCCTACCCCGGGCATGCCGACCCCCGACGGTGCCGGTGGCGCTGGCAACATGCCTGCCGAGCCCGCGCCGGACGGCGCTGGTGGCATGACCATGGCGCCTCCGACCGAGACGGTTGCTGGGCGTGATTGTCCTGCCTACGAAGGCCTGATCGCGGACTTCGAGGAGGGCTCGGCTGCCGTGCTCGAGTTGGAGGGCCGGGTTGGTCTGTTCGAAGGCTACAACGACGGCGCTGGCACGCAGACGACCGAGATCGTCGAAGAGGGAGCGGACGCTTGCAACAAGGGCGTGCTGCACACGTCGGGTTCCGGCTTCAGTAGCTACGTTGGTCTCGGCAGCGTCGTCACCGGTACGTACGACACCGCTGAGGAGGAATACGTGCCCGATCCCTACGACGCAACAACCCTGGGCTATACGGGTATCAGCTTCCGTGCCAAGGCCGGAGCCAACCAGCAGTACCCCGTGCGCTTCAGCGTCACGACCCCCCAGACGATGGGCGACGACACCGGTGACGGCAGCTGCACCGACATGGCCGATGTAGATAACGGATGTTGGAACCACATGGGCCACTTCTTGATTGACGACGAAGAGCTCACCACCCAGTGGCAGACCTACACCTTCTGCTTCGATCGTGACCTGTACCCGATGTGGGTGCCGACGCACCTCACGGTGGACCAGCGCAACAACGTCGGCAAGAACATGTTGAACCTCCAGTTCCAGTTCAATCAGGGCTTCGACCAGGCGACGACCGAGCAGCATCCCCTGAGCGGCTCATTCGACTTCTACGTCGACGACATTCGTCTGGTGAAGGATGAATGCCCGACCGACATCTTCGAGTCCACTGGTGGCGCGAGCGATGCATTTGGCACCAACGATTCGGTGGGCTCCTGTGCTCCTGTGGCGGGTGGCGAGAAGTTCAATACCGCCATCAGCCAGGCCTATCGCCGTTGGAGAAGTACCTTCGTCGTGTCCGACGGTGGTGCGCTCAAGGTGATTTCCCCGGAGCAGGACAACCGAACGGTCTCCGAAGCCATGGGCTATGGCATGCTGATCGCTGCTGCCATGGGCGACAAGGAGACCTTCGACGGCCTCTGGAGTTGGACCAACAGCCGGCTCGACGGTAACGGCGTGTTGGGTTGGGACAACGGCAGTGGTGGCTCGGCGACGGATGCCGACACGGACATCGCCTACGCCTTGTTGATGGCCGAGAAGCAGTGGCCCGGCAGCGGCTACGCCGCCGCGGGCGACACCATGGCCAGTAAAGCCGGCGCCGTCGACATCTCCGGAAGCCTGATCAAGGGCGGTAGCCAGTATGACGGCGTGTACAACCCCTCTTACTTCTCACCGGGCTTCTATCGAACCATGGGCGCACCGTGGTCGGGTATCATCGCGGCGAACTATTCGCAGCTCAACTCGTGTGACCAGAACTTCACTGGTGCGGACGGCATCGTGCCCGACTGGTGTGACCCCTCCAGCGGTCAGCCCGCCGGCAACACGGGCGCGCAGGTCACCAGCGAGGTTTGCAACCAGGGCGAGGCTTGCTCCGCCTACGACGCTTCTCGCATTCCGTGGCGCATCGGCTACGACGTGTGCATGGGCGGCAGCGAGGGCACCAGCTTCCTCAATACCCTGGTCAGCACTTTCAACAGCAAGTACCCCCGCATCGACACGCTGGAGACCGGCTTCGACGCTACAGGCAATGCCACGTCGGGTTCGGTGCAGAACGAAATGGCCTTCATCGGCACCGTTGGTACCGGTGCGCAGGCTGCTGGCAATGCAGCGATGGCGCAACGTGCCATGCGCTCCACCCTCGATATCATGGAGCGGCCCGAGTACTACAAGACCTACTACTCGACGACGCTGGGCTTGCTGACGCTGCTCATGATGAGCGGCAACTGGCCCGTTCCCTGACGCTCTGACGAGAGACCGACCGAGAAGGGCTCGTGTTGATAGGCACGGGCCTTTCTCGTCTTTGTGGACCGTATCGGCTCGTCTCCCGCGCGGCTGATCCAGCAAGTGGCCGCGCCGGGCGTGAGGTGGGGCGCTCTATTCCTCCGCCTCTTCCGAGCCCTCGTCGGGTTGCACCTCGAGTTTGAGCTGTGTGCCCTCTGGGATGTTCTCCATCGACGGAGTACGCACGTCAGGACCAGGATCCGCCTTCTCCTGAGCAGGGCCCCACACAAAGATGCCGAGGGTCAGTAGCAGCAAGACCACGACGGCACCCACCTTGATGGCGTTTTGTTTGTTCATCATGAGCCGACAACCTGCATGCCGCGTGCCATCCCCATCAGCGCCGCGGCCCGCGTCCACGTCGCTGTCGCGAAGCCCACGTCCAGCCCAGACGACGCGTCTTCGACGGCAAGTCGCGCCAAGCTTGCCGCGATCGAGCCGGGTTCGGCAGGCTTTGCTCTTGCCGCGTAGCGTCGTGGACGACGGGAGGGCCTACTCGGTGCTGGTCTCGTCCGCCTTCTTGCGGACTTGTTCCAGCAGCTCGTCGAATGCCTTCTCGTAGTCCTTCTTCATCTTCTCCGCACGTTGCTCTGCGCCCTCCAAGGCGGTGCGGGTGTCTTTTTCGCTTTGCTCCAGCGTGGCGAGGGCCTCGTCGATTCGCTGGACGCCCTCGGCGTCAGGCGGGTCCCGTTTCTGCAATTCCTCTTTGCGCTCCTCCAGCGCGGAGCGAACAGCACTGCTCTCTTCGAGTAGCTCACGCAGGTGCTGCTGGTCGGTGACGAGCCTCACGTGCACGATGTGGCTTGCCAGGGCGATGCGATCCGCTTGGTCTTGTAACGGTTCGACGTTCTTCTTGCCCAGTGTCTCAGCCTGCTCTTCGAGCAGCAATTGAGCGGAACTGTCGCCGCGTGCACGTTCCTGAAGCTGCTTGTCGAGCGCTCGCTCGAGGCTGAACGATACGGCACCGTAGGCTTCGAACTCCTGGCCCTTTTCCTTGGCAGCATGCTGCACGCCCCCTGCCACGCGCCCGACGATGGGCTTCTTCTCTTCGTCGAAGAATCGTCGAACCACGACTGCTTCTTCGTAGCGCTGGGCATACGCTTGCCCGCGCCCCTCTTCGTCTGCCGCTACGTAGACGGACTCGACGACCTTCCAATCGGGCTCGTTCAGCTCGGCGGGAAACGACAGCAGCTTGCCGGAAGTCTCCTCGACGACTTGGGCCTGGGTGTCGAGTCGTTTCTGACTGTTCTGGATCTCCGTCGGGTAACGCAGCGCGTACCCTGGCTGCTCTGCGGACGACGCCAGCTCGGGCTCCTTCCGACCATCCTGGCACGCGCTCGTCATGAGCACAGCACCCAGCAACCAACTAAGCTTCGCTTCGAGTCTCATCGGGCGCGAGGCTAGCAGACCCCGTGCTCAGCGGGTACCGTAGTTGTTCGCCGTCCCTTCCTCGTTGCGGTCCGTGGCGGGCGGCGGAGTGGGGGACAACGAGCTGAGCGTCTCGTAGTCGTCTGTCGCCAAGTCCATACCTGTCGCAAGCAAACAAGGATCGAGCTGTTCGACGCTGCGCGCACCGAGCAAGGGCGCGGTCACCGCCGGATGAGCGAGAACCCAGGCGATGGCCAACGTCGCCGGGTGCAGTCCTCGCTCTTTGGCGAGTTGCGTGAATCTGGCGGCGACCTCGTAGTTCCACTCGGCGGCGTAGCGCGTCTTGTACATCGCGTTTTCCTGCAACCGGCCGCTGGTGGGGCGTTCGCCAGCGCCGTACTTGCCACTGAGTAGACCACCTCCCAAAGGGCTGTAGGAGAAGACGGCCAGGCTCTCGGACTGTGCCATGGGGAGCAGCTCGACTTCCGCTTGGCGTTTGACCAAGTTGTACATCGGTTGGATGGCGACGATTGGAGCGAAGTTCAAACGCGCCGCGACTCCCAGCGCCTTGGTGACCTGCCACGCGGCAAAGTTGCTCACGGCTGGGTAGAGCACTTTGCCGGATTGTACGAGGTGCTCGACGGCCCTCAGCGTTTCCTCCAGTGACGTCCGTTCATCGAATCGATGTAAGTAGAAGATGTCCAGGCGATCCGTGTTCAAGCGGCGCAGGCTCGCCTCGACGGCGTGCACCAAGTGATAGCGTGAGCTTCCGCGAGCGTTGGCGTCGCTACTCGTAGGGAAGTAGGCCTTGCTCGTCACCACGAGTTCGTCCCGGCTCGATTGAATCAACTTGCCGAGTATCTCTTCACTGCGCCCGTTGGCGTACACGTTGGCGCAGTCGAACAAGTTGACGCCGGCATCCCGGCAACGAGTGAACAGTTCCTTGCTCGTCGCGTCATCGGCTTCGGCGCCGAAACTCATCGTTCCGAAGCCCAGCTCAGAGACACGAAGCCCAGTATTTCCAACGAAGCGATACCTCATTGAAACAGTCTCGCATTCCGGTGAGGCGAAACTCCATACAAAGTGCCTCGTTGTGTGCAGGTGCGACGACGAGGGAAAAAAGCACTTTCCGGAGGGCAAGTTACGGCGCAGCTCGCAACTTGCGGCGGCCTGTGCCGTTCTACTCGTTGGGCAGTGCGACGCCCACAAGCAGCTCCGCTGGAGCTCATGTACGTCACGAGTGGACAATCCGTAGGAGTTGCGCCATTTTCAACCCGTCCGTTAAGCTGCCGAGATGATCGATCGGTTGTACCAGGTTGCCTATGTTTGCGCCTATCAGCTGATGCGCGTGTACTGGCGCGTGCGGCGACCGGACACCCATGGCGCCCTGGTTGCCATTTGGCATCAGGGACGCATCCTGTTGGTGCGCAATTCCTACGTGCGGTACTACTCGCTGCCCGGGGGCTACGTGCGTGCGGGAGAGACGGGCCGTCAGGCTGCAAAGCGGGAGTTGAGGGAGGAAGTAGCGCTCGACGTCGAGGAGGAGCAGCTGGAGCTCGTGTTGGACCGGGTGCGTGATTGGGAAGGCAAGCACGACCGCGTGGAGGTATTTCGACTCGACGTCGCGGAGGCCCCGACCATCCAGGTCGACAATCGTGAGGTCGTGTCCGCACGATTCTTCTCACCTGATGAAGCGTTGCAGCAGAACCTCTTCCCCACGCTGAGAGAACACATCTTGCAGGTCGCCGATCCGTCGACCCCCGTGCCTCTGGCGTCGCCGGCTCTGGCTGGTGCCGGCGCTGAATAGGAAGAGCTCTGCCCAGTCGTGTTCGTCGCGTCACCGAGGTGAACGACGACGCGCAGCACGGAGACGCTCGCGTCAGGTGACGGGCTGCGTGAGCCAGCCGTCGGCCAAAGCGTGCCGAAGCTGCTCCAAGGAGCCGCAAGCCGACGTCACACCCACCTGGGAAGTGCGCGAACAGACCAGGAAGGTGTTCAAGCCCTCGTCGCGTGCCGGGCTGATGTCGGCATCGGGATCGTTGCCGACCATCAGTGCCTCTGCGGGTCGACAACCGACGCGCTGCAGGATCTCTCGATAGTAGGCGCGGTGCGGCTTCGTCGCGTGCATGTTTTCGTAGCTGGTGATCAGCGAAAAGGGGAGCGGGTCGCGCTCGAATCCTGCCCACCTCAATCGCTCCACGATGCCCGCAGCAGGGTAGACGGGATTGGTGGCGATCACCACGTGGAGCCCTCGGCTCAGGCAAGCCTCGACGAGCGCTTGGGCGCCGGCGACCGGGCTCGTCACGGCTCTCAAGCTCGGGTACGCCTCGTGATAGAAGCGCTCGAAAAACGACTCGTTCGCGGCTTGCGTGAGGTCCGTCAGGGGCTCGAAGGTCGCCCAGAAGACCTCTCGGTTGGTGAGCTTGGGGTCGGTGTTGGACAGCATCGCCTGGGTGCTGGTCAGCACGGCGGCGATCAGCTCTTGCTTGGGGTGTCGGCTGTTTGCATAGCTTCCCAGGCTGTCCAGATACCTGGGCACGAATACCGCCATGTCGTTCTGCAGCAGGGTGTCGTCCAGGTCCAACAAGACCGCGCGAAGCATGACCCCTGTTTGGCAACCCGAGGCGTGGTTGGCAAGGGGGCTGTTCCGGGAGCTGTAGGGTAGGCGGTCTGGGCTCGATTCGTGCTAGCCTCAGGGGATGGCGCTACAGAGGCAGGAACTCGTCGACGGAGGCATCCTGTATTTCGACGAGCGCGGTACGCTACAGAGTCATCGTCTCGGCAGTGGCGTGCTCTTGCACACGCGTAGTGGTGTCATCCACGGTGAGTTCGCTAACATCGTGCGGGCCGACTGCGATGAGCAAATGCGCGACTTCGGTCGCTGCATTCTAATGGTCGACGCTGTGCTGACCCGGATGCACACGACCGACTTTCGCGAAGTGATGACGACCTGGTTCGAAACTCACGTCGAGGCCGAGGTGCACGTGTTGACACAATCGTCCATGGTTCGCATGGCGGTGACCGTGGCGAACATGTCGAGCGACAAGGTCCATGCCCTGTCCTACGAGAGCGAGACTTTGTGGTTGGCGGTCGGTCGCCGCCACCTGGCGAACTTCAGGCGTCGGCCACTGAGTACCCCCCAGGCCTGAGTTTTTGAACGACCCCGCGATGAACGATACGGTCGGATGTCCCTTCTGCGGCGAAGAGATTGATGTCTGGGTCGACCCCGGTGGGGGTGACCGACAGGAGTACATCGAGGACTGCTCCGTATGCTGCCGTCCCATCCGCTTCGTGACGCAGCGCGAGGAAGAGGGCTTGGGGCAGACGGTGCTCGCGTTTCGCGAGTGAGAGCCTGCCACGACGGGGCTTGTCAGTCGCCTCCTGCCGGACAATACCCGCTGCCATGACATTGGCAATCGTCACTGGGGCAAATAGGGGTATCGGCTTGGCTCTGACGCAGCAGTTGGTCGCGCGGGGGGCGACGGTCGTCGCTGCCTGCCGCAACGCTTCGCCGGAGTTGAAGGCGTTGGAGGTCGAAGTCGTCGAAGGCATCGACGTTGCGGAGCCGGCGGCCATCGCCAAGTTGGCTGAGGCGGTCGGTAGTCGTTCGGTGGACCTCCTGATCAACAACGCGGGCATCCTCATTTGGGGTGACACCGTGGAAAAGCTCAACGTCGACGGCATTCGCAAGCAGTTCGAGGTCAACGCTATCGGACCGCTGTTGGTGACCGCCGCGCTGAAGGACAAGCTTCAGCCAGGGTCGAAAGTGGCCCTGATCACCAGTCGCATGGGCTCCATTGACGACAACGGTTCGGGAGGCGCCTACGGCTACAGGATGAGCAAGGCAGCCTTGAACATGGCAGGGAAGTCGCTCGCTGTGGACTTGAAAAGCAGCGGGGTTGCCGTCGCCATCTTGCACCCCGGCATGGTCAAGACGGACATGGTCGGCAGCCACGGGCAGGTCGAGCCCGAAGATGCGGCGCGCGGCCTGCTGGCGCGGGTGGATGAGCTCACGCTGGAGACCAGTGGCGGCTTTTGGCACGCCAACGGCGAACGACTGCCCTGGTGAGTCAGCGCGACCGTCGGTGACGGGCGACGGTGCTCGCCCCTCGTCGAGATCCCCAACGGCTCGTCGACGTCACGAGCCGCCAACGGTGTTTGATCGCGGTCGGGAACCGCCACCGGCGCTCGCTGGCTCGTGCTCACGAGTCGGCTACGGCCCGCAGCGCGTCGAGCACCCTGGCAGGCACGCGGCACGGGCGCCTGCTACTCAACTTGATGCACGCGACGATCACTTCTGCGCTGCAATGCAGCTGTTCGCCCGTGTGGTCCCGCACTTCCTGGCGAAAGCTCAAAGACGCCCCACTGCTCTTCGACAGTTCGCAGCTGACCCTCACTTCGTCGTCCAGGTGAGCGGGGCTGACGAAGCGCAGGTTCAGCGAATGAACAACGAACGAGAGGTCTTGTTGGAAGGTAACACTCTGTTGCAGGCCGGCAGCACGTAACGTCTCCGTACGCGCTCTCTCCAGAAACCTGACGTAGGAAGCGTTGTACACGATGCCGCCAGCGTCCGTGTCTTCCAGGTAGATGCGGATGCGAAGTGGGGTGGTCATGTGCACGGCTTACACGACTGCCGGCGATCTCCAAAGCCTTCGCGGCCGACGCACCGCTTTGTCGTCATCGAGGTGTGTGGTCACCGCGCCTGGCGCAGTTTCGCGGCTTCTGCGAACACGTGGTGCACTTCACTTCCGACTTCGAGCAGGCGGTCGTCGTAGGTCTCAGCTTCCGCAGGCGTGCCGTCGGCAATCTTGGGGTCGTCATAGGGGGTGGCGACTCTCAGCGCCGCGCCGGGCACGATGGGGCACGCGGCGTCCGCCGAGCTGCACGTCAAGATTGCTGCGAAGTCCTGCGTGGGATTGCTGGGGGCGTCGAAGACTTTCGAAAAGCACTCGACCGGGGCGTGCGCTTTGGAGAAGTGGACCAGGTAGTGGGGATTGTCACCGCTACCATGGGTGACCTCGAAGCCCGCCCGCTCCAACGCGGCGATGGTCCTCGGGTTGCACGCGGTGGCTTCCGTGCCGCCGGAAAACGCCTGCACGTCGAACCCGAAGGCCGCACCCAAAGCCGCCGCCCACACCTGGCCCAGGTGACTGCGCCGGGAGTTGTGAGTGCAAATGTAGTTCAGGGCGATAGGGTTCGGGCTTCCGTCGCGTTCGACGATGAACCGCACCAAGGGGGCGAGCAGTCGTCGCCGCTCGGGGCGGATCTGCGCTCCCCGGCGTCGGACCTGCTGCAGCGTGGTGTTCAGCGCATCGGGAAATGGGGACGTCGCCAGCATCGGTCGGCAGCATACGATGGCTTCGAGCAGAGGTTGAGACTTCGTCGAGCCATTTGCCCGAGCGCGAAGTCGGGTCGAGGCGCGCCCAGGCTAGTTCGTGGTCGCTGGCGCTGAACGAGCGGTGTGCACGCTCGCTTCGCCCCGTGCTCGCCGAATCAAGCGCAAGCGGTCCGCCCCCACCTCGACGTCGAACTCGAGCTGCTTGTCGACGTCGACGGTCACGCCCTGTTCCCCGGCCTGGGTGATCGCTTGGCTCAGCCGAGATTCGAGTTGGTCCAGGGCCGGCTCGAGCTGTGCGAAGGTCGCTGGGGGCGATAGCATGGGGGTGGATTCGCCCGAGCCGGATGCGGGTTCGAGTCGAAGCCCTCGTTCGTCGAGTCTTGGCACCACACGTTCCCAGTGCGGACAGGCCGCCGACGCGTCGCGGTTGAGATGAAGTTCGTTGGGCGCTCCCTGGCCGCCCCCCACGACGCGCAAGGCACTCGCGTGCCCGGTGGCATGTTCGAGCGCTTGCTCGAGTTCGGTGAGCGGCAAGTCCACGCCTACGGCCAAGTCGACGGAGGGCTGCAACTTGGGTTTGGCCGTGACCACGGGTCCGTCGTCTGACGTATGGGAGGCGCCAACCGGGGCGATCGCTTCCTCTGGCGCATCGTCGTCACAACTCAGCGCCAGTGTGCCTTCCGCTTGCACGGCTGTGCTCAGGTGCCCCTCGCTTTGGGAAATCGGGCGAAAGGCGACTTCGTCGACCGCCAAGCGCAGACAGCCGCCACCTTCGAGCGCGAGCGGCTCGTTGATGCGGCGCCACACCTCTTGCATCTGGCGCTCGACACGTTGCACCTCGGAGCGGATGCGCTGGCGAACGTTGCGCGTCTGCTGGCGTGTGATGCGCTCCAGCTCGGAGGTGGCATCGTAGCCCACGGGTCTGAGCACGCAGCCCTTGGTGATGTCGACCGCGGTTCGCACCCGAAGCGACAAGTCCTGGTCGAAGTCCGTGGGCACGGCGACCTGGACGGCCCATTGCGGATTGCAGGCACCGTAGGCCACGCAGAATGGTCCCACGGGCTTGCACACGTCGATGTCTCCCAACAATCGTGTGTTTACCTCGAGCCCATTATCGTTTGCCGAGATCGAGAAGCCATCGCGGTCGACTCGGTAGGTCACCTTGCCCGGGGCTCCAATCGATTGGTTCTTGGCACGCGCCAAGGTGCGCGGCACGTTGCGTGCGAGTTGTCGCTCGATCTCACTTTCCGCAAGCTCGAGACGCACGCCGAGCTTGGAGCGAAGCTCCGGCAGCGGGAGCGGAGTGGGGCCGGTCGGCTCCTGGCAGCTGTGTTCCGGTCCACCCAGTTGCGGTTCGGGCTTGGAGGCGCCGCAGGCGGTGAGTACGAGGCACAGCGTCGCTCTGAGTTTCACTCCCCTAGGATGCCGCGGCTGTTGCACGTGTGTCATCCGTTTGCGGAAAACTTGCGGCACTCCTGCCGCGGGCTGCCCGCTGCTGCGCGCAAAGCACGCCGATCGGGCGGTTTCGACTCGGCCGGGCGGCGCGCAGAGTCTGCAGTTGACCTCGCCGCCCACAGCACCACACCCTTGTCTCGATGAAGAAGCTCGCCGTTGTTTTCGCCCTCACCGCCGTCGGCTGTACTGCCAAACCCGCAGAGAGCCCGGCGTCCGACCAAGCTCAGCCCACTCAGCAGCAAGTGATCGTCGATCGCGCGACCGCTGCGGTGAAGCGCTTGCGCTCGCAGGCGCGATTCGCCGTGATGGACAAGTTGCTGGCCAAGGCCAAGGCCGTGCTCATCTTCCCCAAGTTGATCAAGGCCTCACTCATCGTCGGAGGTGAGGGCGGCAACGGTGTGATGCTGGTGCGGGGCGACGACGGTTCGTGGAGTAGCCCGGCGTTCTACTCCCTCGGCGCTCCCAGCGTGGGGTTGCAAGCAGGGTTTCGCGAAAGCACGGCGGTGCTGTTCGTGATGAACGAGCTGACGATGGAGACGCTGCTGCATTCCAGCATGACCCTCGGCGCGCAGACGAGTGCTACGCTGGGCCACGTCGGTGAACGCGGACTCACCGAAGGCGAAATGATCCGCAAGGACATCTACGTGTTGACCGAGTCTGGGGGCGCTTTTGCCGGAGTGTCGCTGGACGGCTACGTGATCGCGACGCGCAAGGCCCACAACGAGCTCTACTACGGGCAGGGCGCCAGCGCGCGCTCGATCCTGACGCGTCGTGAGCACAACAGCTCGGCGGCTGCCGAATTGCAGAAGGCCTTGTGGGCACAGCCCGCTCCGGCGGAGGGTGACGCACCGGCGCCGAATGCGGAGGAGCCCTCGTCTCCGCCGCCGCCCGCACCCGCCGCCACCACCGCGCCGGAGGCACCCGCCTCAGCGCCCGCGGCTGCCCAACTGCCGGCCGGCTACCGCGAGTGCAGTCCCGAAAGTCGCCAAGTGGCCACCTGCAAAGACGAGCAGGCCAGCGTTTGCGCGGGGGGCAGCGAGCAAGGCACGCTCGCTGCCTGGCGAACCTTCCCCAACGCCTGCGAAGCCTGCCGCGATGCCGCGGTCACGGGCTACGCGGTGGGCGCGTGTCAGTCGTCCGCGCCCTGAGGCATCGTGCCACGCTTCACTCGAAGCGCGGCAGCAGCAAGACCTCCACGCGACGATTGCGTTTGCGACACTCGGCTTCGTCCACCTCTGCGCACACGGGCAGTACGTCGGCCCAGCTTGCGATGGCGACATGATTCGCTTCCAAGCCCGCTTCGACCATGGCTTGCCGCGCGACCTCCGCACGATTGGAGCCGAGGTGCCAATTGCTGCGGAATCCGGAAACCTTGATCGGTTGGTTGTCGGTATGACCTTCCACCACGAACAATCGATCGCGCTCGGCTTGTAGCACTGGCGCGAGTTGCTCCAGGCTCGAGCGGCCGACTTCCGTCAGCTTGGCGCTGCCGGCGTCGAAATGCACATCGCCGGGCAGTTCGATCACCAGGCGACCCGCGCGGCGTCGAACTCTGAGCGTTCCGGCATCGATCAGGGCCTTGAGCTTCTTGGCGATGCGCCGCTCTCGCTCCAGCTCCATGGCTGCGAAGCGCAGCGCTGCCTCCGTTTCCGAAACGCGCTTTTGGAGTTCTGCCAGGGCGCGCTGCAGCTCTTGGGGGGAGTCCACACCGTACTCCTTGGCGATGGTGCGGAACTCTTCCAGCAAAGCGCGTTGTTGGGTCAGTTGGGCCTCCAATTCGGAGACCACACCTTGGCGGTCGGTGGCCAAGCGTTCGAGCTCAGTCGCTCGCTCGTCCACTTCTTTCAGCTTGGCAAGCGAGTCAGCGTTGCTTTGCTGGGATGAGCGCAGGGCAGTCTGAGCGTTTTCCAGGCGTTGTTTCAGGTCGGAAGTATCGCGCTGTTGCCGTTCACCCGTTTGGCGTGCCGCCTCGAGCTCTGCTTGGGCTTGTTCTAATTCCGCAACTTTTGCGTCGTATTTGTCCTTGGCGATGCAACTCGTCGCGAAGGTTGCCAATGTAAGACAAGTGGCGATGGCTGAACGCGTGCGGTGTACATGGTGGCTACGCCGAATTGGGCTCATTCTGTGACCTCCTGCCCGTTGAATGTGCACGCGGTGTGCCACGAGCTGTGGTACGCCAAGTGCGGGGTGCGGTTGGCGCGGTGTGTGCTTCCATTGGGAGGCGATATCGCTGTCAATCGCCATCGCAGACAAAATGAGGAGGTCAGACATGGTTCAGCAGAATCCAACCCAGGACGCGCCGCAGCAGTTGTTCAACGAATTGCGCGGCATGAGAGACAAACTCCGCTTGCGCGCCCACTTGCTGCGGATGGATGCACGGCAACGTTGGGGTGAGCTCGAAGGCAAGTTGGAAGGTCTCGAACAGAACTTGGCTTCAGATGGACCGAGCGCTGCCATCGATCGCGCCAAGGAGATGTCTGACGCACTGCGTGCATTGCTCAAGGGTCAAGCGGCGGCAGTGTTGGAGACGTCGGTGCACGAAGTGATGTCGAGCCCGGTGTTGACGTGCGCGCCCAAGTCTTCTCTGCGTGAGGCAGCCCAGTCGATGTGGGATCACGACTGCGGCGTGTTGGTCGTCGTCGACTTCGTCGGTGGTCCCATCTCCGTCATCACGGACCGCGACATTTCGATGGCGGCGATGTTCCAGGACAAGCCCCTGCGGGAGATCGACGTGGAAAGCGCGATGTCGAAGACGCTTTGGTCGGTTTCGACCAGCGCCACCCTGGGGGACGCCCTGCACCTGATGGGGCGCGAGCGGATCCGTCGGGTAGTGGTCAAGAGCGACGAGGGCAAGCCCGTGGGCTTGCTTTCTCTCGCGGACATCGCCAAGCGTATGCAAGGCTGCCGCGACGAAGAAGCGGTCGCCGACGAGGTGCTTCGCGTGTTAGCTGCCGTAGGAAAACAGGGCAGCCGAGCGGAGTGAGCTCAGCGCTGCGCGGCGGACGAGTGCTGAGAGGCGCTCACTCAGCCGCGACGCTCAACTCATCAGTGTGCAGCGGCTGAGCCAGCTCGTCTTCGAGCAGGTCTGCCCAAGCGTTCAAGTACGCGACGACGTTGTCCCGTTCGCCGTGGGCGACGCTTACGGTGTTGTTGCCCAGGCGCTGCCGCACCCGTGTGTCCGCGAGTCGTTCCAAGTTCGCGATGTCCTCTTGCTCCAGGCCGGCGTCCAGCAAGCGAGCGAAGATGTCCGACATGCGATGGTCGGTGACTGCGCAGCGTCCGACATCTTCGGGCTCCCAGGCCCCCTCGTCCAACGCCGGGCGGTCGCCGTAGTCGGGCGGCTCGAAGACGACGGCTTGTTCGGCCCAATCCCCACGCTCGGATATCGCTGCCCGGTAGATGTTGGCGGGGGATAAACCGGTGATCGTTTGTGCCAGGTGTCCACAATTGCAGTGGGCGAAGTGCGCCCAGTCGTAGACGACCTCCGGGCTCGAAACACGCGTCGCGGTCTGCCGCAACGCGCGGATGAGAGTGTACGAAGCTCTGGCCATCCTCGGAGTATAGTCCCGGCGCTCCGTTCGGCACACCGGCGCCTCGTCGTCCGCTTTCACATCGGCGTGGTCTCGACGCCTTCCACGACGTCGTCGTTGGGGTGAACGATGATCGTCTGCCCCTCCTCCAGTCCGGAGAGGATCTCCGCCGAGGTATCGTTGCGGCGTCCCACGTCGAGTGGTCGCAAGTGCGCGATGTTGCCGTCGACGGTGAAGACCGCCCAGCTGCCGTCGTGGCGAAATAGGGCGCTCTGCGGAATGGTCAGCGCGCCTTCACGGCGAAACACCTCGATGCGCGCCTCGACGCGGTAGCCGTCGCCGAGCTGGGACCAGGCATCGTACGGGGCGGTCAGATCGAGGATGGCGTTGACGCGCTGCTCTTCGACGCCCAGCGCCGACAGGCGTGTGAAGGCGGACGGCTCGATGGTGCGCACGACGGCCTCCAGGGTATCGCCGCCCCACTCTTCGATCTTGACGGGACTCGTGGGGTGGATGTTCACCGCGTCACTGGTGAGCACGTCGACGACGATCTCCAGTGCCTTCGGATCTCCGACCTCCAGTAGCGGGGTGCCCGCCTGGACCGCGCCTTCGCTTTGTTGGATGACTTTGAGCACGCGCCCGGAAACCGGGCTGGGCACGGTCAGCGAGTCCGTGTTGTCGCTGACGCCGTAGCGGCCGAGGGCAGCGCGCGCCATCTGCAGTTCGTGGGCGGCGACCTTGGCGCCGAACTTGGCGGAGGTGAGCTCGGCCTTTCTGGCGCGCTCTTCCAGCAACATGCGGTCCAGCTCCATTTGACTGATCGCCTTTTCGTCGAAGAGCTTCTGGTGGCGTGCGGCTTCTTTCTTCGCGAAGTCGTAGGCGACCTCGGCGCGTTCGATCTGAGCTTGGACCTGACGCTGGGAGGCCACTGCTGCCGACACCTGAGCCTCCGTTTGCGAACGGGAGCGCGCGTCCAACAGCGGCGCTTGCAGTGGCACCAGGCGAGCCAAGACGTCGCCCTGTTTGACTTCGTCACCGGCGCGCAGTTCGATGCGCCCGACGTTGCCGGAAAGCGGCGCGGAAACGACGTAGCGGTCCTTGACGCGGGTCTTGCCGTCCTCGTCGACGGTGACGACCAACTCGCCGCGCTGGGCCTTGCCGAGCTCGACCGGGACGGGCTTCGGCATCGCAGCCATCACGATACCTGCGACGACGGCCAACAGCACGATGGTGGTCAGAACGCGCTTGATGATGCGCCGAATGTTGCGATTGCTCGGAGGCTTTCGATTGGAGCTTTCGTCGTTCATCGTCATTCTCTCGTCTTCAATACGCCGATCAGGTCCAGGTGATCGAGTTTGCGGCGCAGGATGAGTGCGCTGGCCGCCGCCGACGCCAAGGTGACCGCGACCGCGAACAAGTAGGTCTTTTCGGAAATGATGACCTCCATGCGGTACATCTCGGGGTCGACGTTGCTCATCATGGCGTTGGTCATCCAGTTGCCCACGTACAAGCCGACGGGGATCGCCAAAGCGACCTGAATGGCTTGCTCGCCGAAGAGGATGGCGGCGATCTCGTGGCGCGTGAAGCCCAAGACCCGCAGACTCGCCAAGTCCCGCGTGCGCTGGGAGAGGGCCACCCGCGCGTTGTTGTAGATGACGCCGATGGCGATGATGGCCGCGAAGATGGTCATGATGGCGGTCATCACGTTGATCATGGCCGCACTCTGCTCGTCGAATTGCTTCTTGAAGTCGTGGGGGCTCGAGACGCTGGCGACGGAAGGCATCTTCTTCAATCGCGCTTCGATGTCTTCGACGAAGGCCGGGTCCACACTGAGCAGTGCCGTGTTGACGGCGCCTGAATCGCGCAGCAAGCGCTCCAGCTCGGGCTTGAGCATATGGCCCTGCAACCCGAAGGGTTCGTCGACGAAGCCGGCGACCGTCACTTGACGTGTGCCCCACTGCCCCTCTCGGAGTTTGACCGTGACCTGATCGCCTGGGCGCAGATGGAGGATCTCGCCCAACATCTTGGTCAGTACGACGCCGCCTTCGGTCAGCTCGTACTCCTTGGCGCCAGCACCCAGCAGCCGTCGCAGGCGGGTGGGTACCGGGTAACCGTTGAGCACGCTCTCGCGGCTGCGATGGCCCGCTTCGAAGCGCACTGGCACGCTGCGCAGCCCCTCGGCGTAGAACACGCCCGGCAAGTGCCGCAGCTCACTGATGGCCCGCTCGGGCAGGGGGTTCATGAACGAGACGGTGATGTCCTCGCGCATCGAGCGGTGGAATTGCACGTCCATCAGGTGGTCCATCGCGTCCCACATCGATCGGCCCACGACGACCAGCCCCGTCGCCAGTGCGATACCGAGCGCAGAGAGCATGAGGCGGAGGGGTCGCCTGGAGACCTCTCGCCAGATCATGCGCGCGGGGGGATCGAGCCAACGCCACACACCGAAGAGCTCGAGGAGCGACCTGCGGTAGCGTGCGGGGGCGGGCGGACGCATCGCCTCGGCGGGTGGCAGCTTCATCACGCGCGAAACGCTGATCCAGGCGCCCACCACGGCCGAGCCCACGCTGATGCTCACCGAAAACGCGACTGCCGCGGGTTGGAGCCGATACTCGGGGTGCGGAAAGCGAAACCACATCCCGGTGTACATCGCCGTCATCTCACTGCCGAGCCAAGCTCCCACGGCCACCCCCAAAATGGCCCCGCCCACCACGATCACGGAGACCAGCTCCAAGTAGTGCAGCCCGATGCGGCGATCGCGATAACCGATGGCCTTCAAGGTCGCGATCTGTGAACGCTGCAATTGCACCAAGCGCGAGAGCACGACGTTGACCAGCATGGCAGCTACGAACAAGAACAGGTACGGCACGAAGCCGGCCATGTTGTCCAGCTGCATCAACTCGCCGGACAGCATGTAGTTCGAGGGCTGTTTGTCCCGCAGCACGGCGCCGAAGCCGCCATAGGGCTTGAGGATCTCGTCGACTCGCGTCAGCACTTCGGCTTCGTTGGCACTGGGCTGCAGCTGCATCGAGACGCTGTTGAAGCCGCCCTCCATCTGAAAGGCGGCCGCGAGCGCCTTCTCGTTCATCCAGATCACGGGCACGGAGGCGGGGTCGTAGCTCAGCGCGCCGGGGGCCAAGGCCAGCACGTACTCAGGGGAGAGCCCGATGCCGACGATGTCGAGTGAGCGCAGCGTCCCGTTGATCACGGCGTCGATGCTGTCACCCGCTTCGAGCCCGTGCGCTTCGGCGAATGCCTGCAGTAGGATGACTTCGTCTTGTCGACTGGGATCGATGTCACGCCCGCTCTTGATGTAGACGTCGTTCAGGCGACTGCCGCGCTCGTGATGGTCCAGCCCGACGATGGTGCCGCTCGCGGGGCGAGCCATGTTCGGCATCGGCACCAAGACGCGCTCGACGACCCGGGCGTCCACTCGCGTCACGCCGTTGATGGACTCCAGATGATGCACTATCGGGCGCGGAGCACGCTTCAACGCGGCGAAGAGATCGCCGAAGCGGTAGTCGAGGTAGTACTTGTCTCGCGAGTGCACCAGCGAGTCGTAAGCGGTGCGCATCGTGATGTAGCTGGCGATACCGCAGGCCACGACGAGCGCGATGGTGATGACCTGACCCCGCAGCGACACCAAGTCTTTGAACAGCTTCTTGTCGATAGCGCTCACCAGGAGAGCTCCGAGGGGCTGATACGCGCCGTGTTGGCCTCGTCTCGCTGGATCTGACCATCGGCCAAGACCACGACGCGGTCGGCCATCTGTGCCACGGGCGCGTTGTGAGTGATCACTGCCGTCGATGCGCCCAGCTCACGGTTGACGCGATCGATCACCTCCAACACTTGAACCCCCGTCTTGTAGTCGAGGGCCCCCGTGGGCTCGTCACAGAGCAAGATGTCCGGTCGCTTCGCGACGGCTCGGGCGATGGCCACGCGTTGTTGTTCACCACCGGACAGCTGGGCGGGGAAGTGGTGAGCACGGTCGGCCAGACCCACCAAGTCCAGGGCATCCAACGGTGCCATCGGGTTGGCGGAGACTTCCGTCACCAGAGCGACGTTTTCCACCGCCGTGAGGCTCGGGATCAAGTTGTAGAACTGAAAGACGAAGCCGACGTGCTGCCGCCGGTATTCCGTGAGCTGACTGTCGCTGGCGCGACTGAGCTCCCAATCTTCATAAAAGACCTGACCGTCGGTCGGCACGTCCAAGCCCCCGACGATGTTGAGCAGCGTCGACTTGCCGCTGCCCGAGGCGCCCAACAGCACCAGCAGCTCGCCTCGCTTGAGACTGAAGTTCACGCCGCGTAGCGCATGCACGAAGACCTCCCCCATCTGGTAGGTTTTGCGCAACTCGTGCGCGTGCAGAACGAGGGATTCCGAACTCATGCTCGCGAACCGTATCAGAAGAGCAAGCACCGTGCCCAGCTGGTCGCGGCGAGATACGTCGAACTCACCGCGCGCCCGACTCGCGCGCGCCCGCCTCGAACTCACCGCGCGTCCGAGTCGCGCTCGCCTGACTCGAACTCACCGCCCGACTCGCGCTCTGGGATCAGGTTGCCGTCGACTCGCGCGCGGCTTGCTCACCGGCCTCGACATCGACGCGCAGTAGCAGCACACCCCCCGCGACGAAGAGCAGCAACAGCGACAAGAGCGAGTAGCGCGAACCGACGAGCAGGGCAGCCCCGCCCACCAAGGTGGGACCGATGACCGCAGCGAACTTGCCCAGCATGTTGTAGAGCCCGAAGAACTCGCTGCTCTTGTCCGCCGGGATTAGGCGTGAGTAGAGCGAACGGCTGAGCGCCTGCACGCCGCCCTGCACCAGGCCCACGACGATGGCCAAGATGTAGAAGTGCGATTCCTGCGTCATCAGCACGCC
This sequence comes from Polyangiaceae bacterium, assembly GCA_050290545.1. GTDB lineage: Bacteria > Myxococcota_A > Polyangia > Polyangiales > Polyangiaceae > SZUA-265. The sequence continues at coordinate 149,855 of JBNKHV010000184.1, forward strand.
GCCCACGGTGACCAGCACGTAGACGAAGATGCCACCGAGCAGCGCCGCCTTGGTGCCGACTTTCTTGCCCAAGAAGCCGAAGACGATGGCTGCGGGAAAGCCGACGAATTGGGTGATGAGCAGCGCCACGATCAGCGACGAATCCGCGAAACCGAGGGAGAGGCCATACTTGACGGCCATGCGGATCACCGTGTCGACGCCGTCGATGTACAGCCAGTAGGCGATCAAGAACAGGAAGGCGACCTTGAGCTTGCGCGCTTCTTTGAAGGTCTCCACCAGCTGACGTACGCCACCGGCGATGGCGCCCGCGGGGTTCTTCGGCCGCTCGTCTTCGGCGACGAACAGAAACAGCGGTAGACTGAAGACCAGCCACCACAGCGCAACCGTGGGAAAGCTCCAGCGTACGGCCTGCCCTGCGTCGGCGAAGCCGAACTTGTCGGGCATCTGTGTCCAGGCGACCTGCAGCGCGAAGAGCAGGCCACCGCCCAGATAGCCCATGCCGTAGCCGAGAGCGGAGACCGAGTCGCGGCGTTCGGGCTTGGCGACGTTCACAAGCAGCGCGTCGTAGAAGATGTTCGACGCCATGAAGCCGACGCTGCCCAAGACGAACAGCGCGGCCGCCGAGAGCCAATCGCCCTTGGCGACGACGTAGAGCGCGGCGGTGCTGCCCGCGCCCAAGATCATGAAGCTGAAGAGCAGCTTCTTGCGCAGGCCGCCCGCATCCGCGATCGCGCCGAGCACGGGAGCGGTCAACACGATGACCAGACTGCCGACGGAGTTGGCCACGCCCAGACGAAAGGTGCTCGTCTCGGCATCGATGCCGGCGCTCCAGTACTTGTCGAAGAAGGCGGGGAAAAATCCCGCCATCACCGTGGTGGCGAACGCGGAGTTCGCCCAGTCGTACAAAGCCCAAGAGACGATCCGTTTGCGATCCGAGATTTCCTCCGCCACGCGGCGACCTTACACTATAAGTCAGCCGTGCGTCTCTTCACTCTCGACCAAGCCTCACCCGATCTGAAGCTCCTGCCGATGGCAGCTCGGCGTGCCTTGGACCAGGCCGGGGTCAAGCTCTCGCTGGAGAGCTGGCAGACCCTTGCCGTCGCGGTCCGCCAAGAGCTGACTCGCCTGGGCTCCGAGGACGTGGTCGACACGACCGCCGTCGCCGTCGCCCTCGACGGGTTGACGCCCAAGCCCCAAAGCATGGCGCCCGTTGCCGATCCGGATCCGGCGGCGGTGCCGGACGAGGTACTGGCAGCTTTGGGAGAGCGGCGACCGATCCCAGGCTCGAGCTGGGCAGCGCTCTCACCGCTCGAGCGTTACGTCCTGTGCAAGGTTGCTCGCCGCGGCAGGGACGAACGCATCGAGCAGGCCTACCGCGAGATCGTCGGCGACTCGGCGTTGTCGAGTCACCTCGAGCCCGGCGGTGGCGTGCGCATGGTGAACGTCGGGCGCAAACAGGCTAGCTTGCGCAAGGCGAGCGTCGAGAGCGCCGTGAAGATGAACGCGGAGGCGTTCGCCAAACTGCGCCAGCACCAGGTGCCGAAGGGAGACGTGTTGGGCACGGCGCGGCTCGCCGGCATCATGGCCGCCAAACGCACGTCGGAGTGGATCCCACTGTGCCATCCGCTCAGCCTCACGCGCATCTCGCTGGATCTCGAGCTCGACGCGGAGCAGAGCGCCGTGCTCGTCACCGCCCACGTCGAGGCGTTCGATCGCACCGGGGTGGAGATGGAAGCGATGGTGGCCGCCAGCGCCGCGGCGCTGACCGTCTACGACATGCTCAAGTCCTTCGACCGCGGTATGGAGATCGGCCCCACGCGGCTGGTTCACAAGAGCGGTGGCCGCTCGGGAGACTTCGAGCGATGAGCTGTCCGAGCCACGGACCGCTGGCAGCGCAGCACACCGCGACGCGAGTGGTTGTCGTCGTCGGTGGCCGCTCGGGAGACTTCGAGCGATGACGTTGATAGACGTGCGCGACACGGCGCTCAGCATCGACGAGTGTTACGCGGCGGTGCTCGCTGACGACAAGGGCGGCGTGTGTCTGTTCGTCGGTCGGGTGCGCGACCACAACGACGGCAAGCCAGTCGAGGCGTTGCAGTACGAGGCCTACGCGTCGATGGCGAAAAAAGAGATGCTCGCCATCGCGCAGCAGATCCAAAGTGAGATCCCCGACGCGGAGCTCGCCTGTCTGCACCGCGTCGGGGATCTGCAAGTGGGGGACTTGGCCGTCGTGTGTGCGGCTTCGGCGCCGCATCGCGACGAAGCCTTCCGCGCGTGTCGCGCGTTGATCGACCGGATCAAAGAGCGGGTCCCGATCTGGAAGCGCGAGCACGGCCCAGACGGTCCCTATTGGGTGGGTTGGGAAGACGCGCGCATCAAGTGAGCGAGCGCCATCGCGCGTCTTGCCGCGCGCCCTCGGGCGGCCACTGGTGGTGCCCAGTCGCCCCGGTCAGCTGGCGAGGCTGTCGCTGCGCGTGGAGCACACGTCCAACGTCGCGGAGCCGTCGGCGATCGTGGGCGAGAGGTCTTTGAGCACCGGGGCCGCGAACACGCCGCTGCGCGCGACCTGCCGCTTGATGGTGCGAGCGCGCTGCGGCTGACGCTGCACGACGCGTCCGAACCAGGCCTCGACCAAGGCGTGCCCCAATTCACCCGCGAATGGCGCTAGCGCTTCGGCGAACTGCCGCACGTCCTCGTAACGGTCGTTGGGCGCCTCCGCCAGGGCCCGCGTCACCACCGCCTCCAGCTCTTCCGAGACGTGGGGGGGCAGCTCGGGGATCAGCACGCCACTCGGGCGCCCGTCGGCTGCGCGGAAACGCGGCGGCGGGTTACCGCATAGCATCTCGTACAGCACCGCGCCGAGCGACCAGACGTCGGCACGCCCATCGACACTATCGGGGGCGTCGAACTGCTCGGGCGCCATGTACTCCGGGGAGCCCAAGGTGTGCTTGCCGCTAACCCAGTACGTCTGGCTCGAGGTGGTGTCTTTGGCGATGCCGAAGTCCACCAGCTTGACGGCGATGCCCGACTCCGAAGCGAGCACGATGTTCTCGGGTTTGACGTCACGGTGAACGACCGCTTGGTCGTGGGCCTCGGCCAGGGCGGCACACAGCTGCAGCGTGATGTCGACGGCCTCGCCCGCCTCCAGGTTGCGTTGGTTGAGGAGACGACGCAGATCGCAGCCCGCGAGCAGCTCCAAGACCGTGAAGTAGAGACCCCCCTCGTGCTCACCGACGTCGAGCAGGCGAGGCACGTACGCCCCGCGCAGGTTCCCGAGCAGGCGGGCCTCTTGCAGGAAGCGTCGCTTGGCGTTGGGGTTGTTGGCGTGATCCCGACGCAGCATCTTCAACGCCACGGGTCGACCCGAAGCCGTGTCCAGCGCGCGGTAGACGACGCCCATGCCGCCACCAGCGATCACGCCGTCGAGCCGATAGCGTGAACCGACGAGGGTTCCGCGAGGCACCCAGGAGTTGGGTGAGCTCTGAGGAGTGCTGGCGGGGGCGGTCATGGCTTCATCCAGTGTGTTCGGTCGAAACACCGTTTCACTTGAGACCAAAGCAAAGGACGTGCCATGGGTAAAAAAGGTCTCACTCTGGTCGCGCAGGCCCTGCGTTTCCAGCGTTGGTGTGCCCCAAGGGGTGCGTGAGACGGCGCTTTTGTGTTTCACCAGGGCCAAACTGCAGGTCCGAGTCGTACCCCTGCGTACGCTTCGCCACTGCAATCTGGCACAGGGGTGCGGCACGGCGGTCACACCCCGGCAGCTGCGGCCGATTGCCGGCGCCCTCTAGATGACGCAACCCACGCGCACTTTGCGCAGCGCGGCGCCGGAATATCGCGGCCCCCTTAGCCGCATTTTCCTCCGACCTGTTCGCGTGGCGGTCGCAGTGACATCTCACCGTTGCCGCCGTGTTTCGTGCTCGTCACGTGGTGTCGGCGGCAGCTACACGGGGTTGACGGAGTGGCATGCCAACGGTGGCACTCCCGACAGCAGTACTGCCGACAGCGGTACTTCCGACAGCGTGGCAGCGCCGCCAGTGTCGCGTGTCGATGGTGCCACACGCGCGGTGTCTAGGTATTTATGTCGGATTAACGACGTGAGCGGCGCGCCGCCCGATTGGGGGTTCTCGCGTCGAGTTCATGAGGCGTGTGTCGCTGCGCCATCACGTCGGGGCATGTCTTGCGGCGGCGCCCGATGGGAGTCTCGCGTCGAGTTCGTGAGGCGTGTTCGGGCCCTGCATCGTGTGTGTCCGTGGTGAGCTGAGGGGCAAGTCGCGCGTAGGCGCACCGAGAGCTCGGCACCACACGTGTCGAGGGGCGCCGCGCCGTGACGCGCCGTGACGCGTTGCGTATGAAGGCTCCGTTGAATTTTCTTCCCAAGTTTGCGGCGCGTAACGCGTGAGCTCACCACACGCATGCCGCGGTGAGACAACGCGGCGACGGCGATGCTGCAGCTTTGTGAAATGAGCGTGAGTTCGACGCTCTGCGTAATGGCTTCTTCGTCGTTTGCGATGCGGGAGGCTATGCAGGTGTCGTCGTGAGTGCGCTGGTGCTCAACGGTGTTCCCCTGCTGCAATACGTGGATGCTTGGATCTCCGCGGGCAAGACTCTCGGCAAGATCGAGGCCGAGCGGGCCGCGTACCTCGAGCCGGAGGGCGAGTCGATGGCGGGCAAGGTGCACAACGCTCGACTGCGCTGGGCGCGCGTTGCGAACGCCGTCGAGAACATGCTTCTCTTCGCCAGCCTGGATGAGGCGAGCGCGGAGCGCATCTTGGGTCCCTTGCGCCAGGCTGAAGCCGCCGGTGACGAACGAGCCGCGCGCCGCCGCAGTGAGACCGCCGCCCAGACTCCCAGCAGCAGCGGCACGATGACGGCCGCTTCCTCCGCTTCCTCCGCGTCCAGCAAGGCCGGCTGACTGCATCCAGCAAAGCCGGCTGAGGTGTCGGAGACCTTCGTCCCCAGCAGCTTCCGGGCAGGGCCGCTTCTGGGCGGGGTGTCGCCGGTCCCCTCCAGGACCTCGCGGCGCCGTGAGCGAGATGAGCGCTCGGGCTTCGGAGCGGTGCCGGCGCGTGCAACCGGGAGGTGGACCAGAGTCTCGAGCCAGCGCGAGTGGTAGCGGCGCGGTCGTCGCTGCGTTGGAACGACGGCGCGTGTCGGCGTGAGGCGGCTCGAACCGGGTTTTGAGCACTCCACGAGCAGCTCGCACGGGGTTCGAACCGGGTTTTGCCTACTCGCGCCGACGTTGGGCTCGGTTGCCACCCAGCCGCTCCGCGCCGCTCCCCGTTTGACTCTCGCGCGATTCTTCGGGATGACTGCGCCGTGCCGCAAGTGTTCGTGCTGACGACGTTTTGGAATGGGGTCGAGCTCTTGCGGCGTTGCCTGGAATCGCTGGAGACGCAGCGACACCCCGCGTGCGTCGTGCTGGTCGATGATGGCTCGAGGGCGCCGGCCCACGACTTCGCGGCCGAATGGTGTGCCGCTGCTGGTGGGCGCGTGTTGCTCACGCAGCCGAAAAACGAAGGTCCCGCGGCGGCGCGCAATCGGGGCCTGGAGTGGATCCGTGCGCACGCCAAAGACGATCGCGACGTCGTGGTGTTGGTCGATGGCGACGACGAACTGCCGCACGACGAGGTACTGTCGAAGCTCGCCGCGGTCTACGAACAGTCGCCCGAGGTGCAGTTGACCCTGGGGGGCTGTCGCCGCGCCAGCGGCCTGCCGATCTACAGCGCCCGCTACGAACCGTGGCACTTTCGCTTGGGGCAGGTGCGGGCCGTGCCCTGGCGCGCGCGGCACCCACGAACCTTCCGCGTCGGGTTGCTGCGTCGCGTGTGGCCGCGCTTGCGACTGCGTTGGCCCAATGGAAGCTGGATCCGAGCGGGCACGGACCAGGCGCTGTTGCTGCCGATGCTCGAAGCGATCGAGTGGCACCAGCTGCGTCAGCTCGAAGAGGAGCTCTACATCTACAACGACATCCGTCCGGATGGCGCCACGATGGAAGCGTCGATTCGGGGGCGCTTGCGGCAGCTCGCGGGTGAAGCCTACGTGCGGCGCAGTCTGCCGTGGAGTGTCGCGGCCCTGCCGCTGCTCGCGTTGACGACCGCCAAACGCCGCTTGCGCAAACTCGAGGGGCGGCGATGAAGCCCGTCTCCGGCTTCCCCATACCGTCGCAAGCCCAACCGGCCCCTGGCGAGTTTCAGGGGGCGCGATGAAGCCCGTTCGTTTCGCGCTGATCACGCCGGCGCACAACGAGGCGGCGGAGGCACGAGAGTTGGTCGCCGCCGTGCGTGCCAGCAAGTTGCAGCCCGACATTTGGGTGGTCGTCGACGACAACAGCAGCGACGGCACGGGCGAGGCGTTCACCCGGGCCGCGGCGGGCTTGCCCTACTTGAAACTGCATCGCATCGAGTCGGTGGGCGAGTACATGGCGTTTCGCTACAGCGAGGTGGTCGCGGCGGGGCTGTCGCAAGTCGACTGGGGGGACGAGTCGTTCGTGGGCATCCTCGATGCCGACATTCGGTTCGGTCCGAGCTACTGGCAACAGCTGTTGCAGCGCATGGACGCCGAGCCACGGCTCGGGGTCGTCTCCGGTGCGCTGTGTGCCCGCGAGGAGGATGGCAAGCTGCGGCTCGAAAGCGGGCAGCACCTCGACCTGCCGCGCGGTGGCTTGCGCCTGGTGCGCGGGAGGTGCTTGCGAGAAGTCGGCGGGATCTGCCGAGCGCGTTCGCCCGACACCATCATGAGCGTGCGTGCGCGCGTGCGCGGCTGGAGAACCGCGCTGTTCGAAGATCTGGTGGCGCTCAGCACCCGGCCCACGGGCACTCGCGCCGACTACACGAATGCCGCCAAGTCGTACGGTCAGCGCTACTGGGACTTGGGGCGACCCACGTGGTTCCCACTGTACAAGGCGGTTCTGCAGGTGAAAAACGGAAACCCATCACAAGCCCGCGGTATCCTCCAGGGCTACTTTGGTGAGTGGGTTAACGGAAGCCCACGCTCCGCTGACGGAGCCGTGCGCCAGTACTACCGCTGGGAACCTTTTCGTCGAATCTGGACCAAGGCTCAGGCCCGTTGGGGCGGGCGTGCCGCTGACAATTCCGCGGTGCGCCGCCGAGAAGTGCATCCGGACGAACTTCAGCGCTGAAGCGAGTGCTGGCCGTGTCTGAACGGGGCGATCAAAGCTTCGCATCGAGAAGAACGTTGATTTTACCCCGACCACTCCCGTGTCCGGATCACACGGAAAGGTATCAGGGACGGCGATCGCGCGTGCTCGCAGTGCGATTGTTCACCGTGTTGGGAATCCCATTTCGCTTCCGGAGTGCATTCTGCCCAACACCCGCCTGCGGATGCTGGGCTTGGTGACAACCCTGTGAGACAACTTATTACTCCCTAGCCACACCCAGGACGCCGAGCCGAATGGCTTCTCGACGCGTTGGGTGTCCGAAAATGAACGCCGGGTTGGCTCGGCGTCTCCCATCGAGAGAGATCCATGAAGATATCGATACTTTCGTCAATGTCCCGCCAGGGTTCGTCCTTGGCCCCGGGCAAGGTTTCCCTATTGGCTTTGACTCTGGCGCTGCTGATGCTGGGCGTGCCGGGTTGTGGTGGTGACGGCGCGGAGCGGGCAGGTGATGATCTGCCGGACGCTGGCGAGGAAGGCACCGCGACCGAAGACGCTACGGACGATGGAACCGCCACGGAAGATGGTTCCGAGGCCACCGACGCCGAGCCCGACATCACCGACGGTGCCCCGGCGGAGACCGACAGCGTTCCCGGCGAGACCGGAGCCGAAGAGACGGACGGCCCAACCGACGCGACTCCCGACGAGAGCGACTGCGGTGGCGAAGGCCAGCCCTGTTGCGAAGACTCCACCTGCGGCGATGGCTTCCTGTGTGTGCAGGCGGCAGCCCAGAACGACGACGCTGCTGGTGCTGGTGATGCAGCGGTTGAAGATGCCGGTGCTGAATTTGGTGGCGGTGGAGGATTTGGTGGCGGTGGCTTCGGTGGCGGCAACATGGGCTTTTCGCCTCAAGGCGTACCCGCTGACGCCGGTGCGGACGCGGGCGCCGTGGACGAGGGCGCGGCCGCAGATGCCGGTGTGGTCACGAGCGAAGCAGACGCTTCTGCTCCCGCACAAGAAGATCTCGGTATGTGCGAGCCTTGCGGTGGTGAAGGTGAACAGTGCTGTGCTGACGATACCTGCGCCGAAGGTTTCATCTGCGAGCAGAGCGGTTTCGGTCCCAACGCAACGATGGCCTGTGAAATCGATCCCGACGCTCCAATGCCGGATGTCGACAGCGATGCCGGCGACCAGCCCATCGACTCAGACGCTGGCCCCGGGCCGGTGGAAGAGGCCTGCGGCGGTGACGGCGAGCAGTGCTGCGCTGGCAACGGCGGAACCTGCGACGAAGGCTTCGAGTGCAACGACCCCGCGGGCAACGGTCTCGACAACAGCGTGTGCGAAGTGGCCGCCGTGGTCGAGTGCGGTGCCGAAGGTGAGGCTTGCTGTGCCGACGGCGCCGCCTGTGAAGGCGATCTCGTCTGCTCTGGCGATGACGTTTGCGAAGCTCCGGCGGCTGCGGCTTGCGGCGGAGTGGGCGAAGTCTGCTGCGAAGCCGGTGGCGGCAGCTGCGACGACGGTCTCGAGTGTGCCAACCCCGCGACCGAGCCCGGTCTGAGCGACAGCCTCTGCTTCGAGCCAGAAGTGACGGACGATGGCTGCGGTAGCGAAGGTGAGCAGTGCTGTGCTGGGAACGGTGGAACCTGCGACGACGGTCTCGAGTGTGACAACCCCGGAGCAGTGCCCGGTGTCAGTGACAGCGAGTGTGTCGTGCCCCCACCGTGTGGCGGCCTCGGCGAAGAATGCTGCCCGGGCGGCGGCGGAACCTGCGACGACGGTCTCGAGTGCGACGACGGTTTCATGTCCGGTCTCGGCGACAGCGAGTGCGTCGACGACGGCTGCGGTGGCGAAGGCGAATTGTGTTGCACCGGCGACGTCTGCGACGGCGATCTCGAATGCGACAATCCCCCCGGCCAGGGTCTGAACAACAGCGAGTGCTTGGCGCCATAAACGAGCGCGGCAGGCCCTAGCTCTCGCCAACGAGTGCGGGAGCCAAGAACGGAAAACCCCGGATGACTCAGGTCACCCGGGGTTTTTTCTTGCTGCGGGCGCTTGTCGGGCCGAGTCCGGATCGAGCGCTGACTCGGCTCTGGCTCCGTGGTATCCCTTCGCCCATGGGAGAAGGGAGCCTCGATACCTCCGACGCCGATCTGGCCGCCGTGACGCCGTCGGCGGCCTCCGGTTTTGCGGGGGGCATCGTGATGGTCGCCGGCGCTCTGCAGACGCTGTTGGGCATGCAGACTTTCGACATGCTGCGCATGCAGGGCACGGCCCTGGGCGCGGCGCTGCTGCTGCTGGTGTTGGGGGTGCCCAACCTGGTCTTGGGTTGGAACGTGCGCAAAGTGCGGGGCTGGGCGGCGCAGTGGGGCTTCGTGCTGGCTGGGGCCGCGGGCTTGATGGACTTCGGTTGGGCTGTCTTCCTCGTGCTCAGTGGCTTTTTTTCGCCGTTGGCGTTCGTGCTGGTGCCGATCAATCTTGCCGCCGCGGTGATGGCCTACGGTCGCCTCAAACCCGGCAAGGCTGCCGACGCTGCGCGGCGGCGACTCGCGCAACAGGGGTTCGACGCGGGGATGTGAGGGCGTGAGGGCCGTCCAGAGCGCCGTCTTGCATGCTCTCGAGCGCGCGGTCGAGAAGGGCGAGCGTCACGAAGCGCAGCTGGCGTTGCGAAAGCTCGACCCGGTGATCCGTTGGCGAGCGCGTTCGGTGCTGCTCTCGGCTTTGCGCTTCGCCGACCTCAACACCGCCGTCGAGTCGGAGAGCCATCGCTTGCGCGTGGCTGGACTGCGTGTGGTGCGGGTCGTGCCGGAGGAAGGCTATGAAGACGAGGCCGACGTGCGACGGCTCTTCGGTTTGGCGTTGGAGTCCGCGCCGAGGCCACGACGCGGACCTTGGTTGGTCGTCGCGATGGCGGCTGCGGCGGTGGTGCTCAGTCTCGGCGCCTTCGTGGCGCAGCACCTGCTGGCCCCGTTCGACCCGAAGCAGACACCTGCCGGCTACGTCTTGGGTCCGGAGCTCACCGCGCACCTTGTCGTCAGCTCCCACGCCAAAGCGAGCGAGCGCCCAACCTTGCGTCAGAAGTACCTCGACAGCGCCGAAAAAGCGCTGCCCGGGAGTGTAGCGACGGCGCTCGACCGAACCCTGCGTGCCTATGGGGAGGTCTTGGACGCGCCGGCGGAGGGTTCGATCCGTTCACGGCTCGATACCTTGGTCAACGGGGTCGTCGATCTCGACGAGCAATTGGGAGAGCGTCGCCTGCCGTTCTTCGTGGATGCGGACTGGTCGTCACGAGGCAACCGAGTCGTGCCGTATCTGCTGACGTTCTACGTCGAACGAGAACGCTGGGTGGAGGCAGCAGGGCAGCGCATTCGCATCGTTCATCTGTGGCGCTTGGATCAGCTGGCGGTGCACCAGGGCTACCTCGGATACACGCGCCCGCACACTCCCGCTGCGCTGGTGTTGCTCGACCAGGTGGAGGCGGATCTGATCGGCGACGTGTTGCCGGCGTTGCCGCCCGAAGAGACGATGGAGCTCGTCGACTTCAAGACGCGCTTGAGCGGTGAGGCTTGGATCGACGCGGTGGAAGCAGCAACGGCGAGCGCCGTGCGCCGTCACTTCGCGGCGCTGCCGGTCGTGGAATTGGAGCGCTACCTGGACGTGGGGGAGTTGTTGGCGGCGCGGCGGCGGCTGGTGCGCAGTTGGCGCAGCACCTTGAGTGGCTTGGGGACGAGTCTGGTCGCACCGCGACGGCTCATTCCCGAAGCCGACTACCTGGGCGAGTTGGAGCACAAGGTACCCAGAGCGCAACTGCGCGAGTGGAAGGCGGTGCACGACCGTTTGCTCGAACGTGAGCCGCACGCTGCCTTCGAGCAATTGCGCAACAACTACGTTGCGGCGGTGGAGCGGCACGAGGTGCAGCACCGCATCGACTACCGGCGCGAGTTGTTCGAAGTGCCGCCGGTGCTGGTGCGACGTTTGGCGGTCGAAAATCCCTTGGCGGTGCCCCCCGGTTCGTTGGCAGCGCGTGCTCGCGACGAGTTGTCCGCGTACCTGGCATCGATCGCCAGCGCCGAACCCACGCCGCTGCTCGAGCTCACCTTGCTGGCGCGCTTCTTGTTCGATTCCCGCACCATGGGCGGGCCCTACTCCTACGCAGCCTTGGGCGTCTACGAGGCGATCGCCGAGGAGCTGACGCTGCTTCCCGAGTTGCGAGAGCGCAAAGTCCTGCGTCGCACCCAGCTCGCGGCGCTGGTACAGACGGTGCTCGCCCAAGACGCGGGCGTGCTGCGCGATGCAGCGCGTGCGGCCTACATCCGTCAATTCCAAGCCGAATTGACGCCGATGGCGCGCCTGTCCGACCGCAGCAACGAGACTTGGCTCCACTGAAGCTCGAGCTCGGCGCCATGGGCGTGCTCGAGCTGCGGCGCTCGTTGGCGCATGGGCTCCCGCGAACGAAGCCGGCTGCACCGAAACCTCCCGCCGCCGAGACATGGTCGTGCTGAGGTTCGGCCTGGTCGAACGTTGACCTGGCAGCTCGGCGGCGCTACCTCCCGAGCGTGGAAGATCCGAAACGAACGGAGATCGAAGCGGCGGCCTTTCGTCGTCTGGTCGCGCACCTGCAGGAGCGCACCGACGTGCAGAACATCGACTTGATGAACCTGGCTGGCTTCTGTCGCAACTGTTTGGCGAAGTGGTACCGCGCGGAGGCGGGCGAGCGTGGCGTCGAGCTGGAGGACTTGGAGGCTCGCGAGTTGATCTACGGCATGCCCTACGCCGAGTGGAAACAGAAGTACCAGAAGTGAGCACCGGGTGACTGTGAGCGCTACGGCGATGTGAACACCGCGCCGATGTCAGCACCGGTCCCGTTAGCTCATGTCTGCGGGGCTATCCCAGTCCCGCAGCGACTTCGCTTCGGCGTCGGAAAGAACGAGCTCGCTCGTGTCGAGGCGGTCCAGGATCTGGAACAGGCCGTGTTTGCCCGTCGCGATGAGCTCGTCCGTGACGGGTAGGGCTGCATCGGCGCGGTAGCGAGCGCACAACGGTTGCCAGCGCCCCTCCAGTCGAGCCGCCAACGCCGGAGCGTCGGGGGCTTCGGTGCCCAGTCGCCGCAGCACGTGAGCGCTGAGGAACGGCATGTCGCAGGCTAACGTCACGACAGCCCCCGCTCCGGCGCGCAGCAGTAGCGCTCGCAAGCCCCCCAACGGCCCGATGCCCGCCGGATCGTCCGTCAGCCGTTGCTCCTTCAGGTGGGCGTAGGCGGGGTGTTCGCCGACCAAGAAGATGGGGGCTCGGCCGAATGCGCGTCGAGCCGCGGCGAGGGTGCGTTCGATGATCGGCAGTCCGTCGGGTGCGGACAAGAGCCCCTTGGCGCGTCCACCCATGCGGCGGCCTCGGCCCCCCACGAAGATGCCCACCACGAGGCCTGTCGAATCGTTCGTCATCGGGGTCAGAGGCGGTCCAGCGGCAACAATTCGACGCGCGCTCCGGCGGGCAGTCCTTCGGAGTCTGCCGGCACGATGGCCAGCGCGTCGGCGTCGGCCAGTGACAGCGTGGAGCCCGAACTCTGATTGGACAGCGCCAGCACCCGTTCGCCATCCACGCGCACTCGATGAAAACCTAGGCGACCCGGGCGTTGCTTCAGCGGCGCGTCGAGCACTCCCCAGCTCGTCTTGGGTAGGGCGTCACGCTGCCCTTGCAGCGTGCGCAAGAGCGGCAAGCCGAAGAGCGAGAACGTCAACTGGGCGGACACGGGGTTGCCCGGCAGACCGAGCACCAGGGTCTTTCCGCAGCGGGCGAACACCAGGGGCTTGCCCGGTTTGATGCGGACCTTCCAGAACTCGATGCTGGCGCCGGCCGCGACCAACGCGTCACGAACGACGTCGTGATCGCCAACACTGACGCCGCCCACGGTGAGCAGCACGTCGGCCGTCCCGAGAGCGCCCGCGATTTCCTCGCGCGTGCGCTCGGGGTCGTCCCCGACCAACGGGGCAACCTCAGCCACGGCTCCCGCTGCTCGGACCAGCGCCGCGAGTGCCGCGCCGTTCGACTCGGGGATCGTGCCCAAGCGGTGCGGCGAACCGGGCGCACGCAGTTCGTCACCGGTGCAGATGATGCTGACCTGGGGGCGTCGACTCACTTCCACCTGGGCCAGGTCCATGGCCGCGACGACACCCACGCCATAGCCATCGAGGCGCACCCCACGCCCGAGCGCGATGGCGCCCGCAGCAAGATCGCTGCCCGCTGCCCGCACGTGCTGTCCTGCCTCCGGGATCTCGGCGAACTCGATGTGTTCGCCGTCGCGAGTGACGTCCTCCTGCAAGATCACGCAGTCGGCCCCCTGGGGCAGCAACGCGCCCGTGAAGATGCGACAGGCTGTGCCGGGGGACAGGCGGTCCAGCGCAGCGCCTGCACGGCTTTCGCCGCTGACCACGAGCCGCTTCGGCTCCCCCGCGGGAAGGTCAACGCTCGACAGCGCGTATCCGTCCATGGCGCTGGTGTCCGCTTCCGGCAACCCCCGTGGCGCCGTCACGTCTCGAGCGAGCACGCGGCCGCACGCTTCGCTCAGTGGGACCCGTTCGCTGGCCAACCTGGGGGTCTGCTGCAAAATTCTGCGTCGTGCCTCTTCGAAATCCAACATGCCGGGATGACTCGTCTCTGAGCGTGCCCCGGCCTGCGCCAGCGCAGCGACCGGTGGCGGCGCCTGTTCCACGCCTTAGCATAGGCTTGTTCTTGCGCTGCAACCGATCCCCCAGCGTCGCGACTGAGCTTTTTCAGCAGACGGGTTCTAAAGAGGCAACCGAGTGCGATGGCGCTCGATAATCGAAAGTCATTCGCCATGTTCCGGACTCGTCCACCCCGTGCCCACTCCCGCCATGCCGTCCTGTTGCTGCTCGGCGTCCCGTTTGTGTTCGGCGCCCTGCTGCTCGCGTGCGGCAGCGGTCAGGCCGAGCCCGAAGCACCTGGTTGGGATTGGTCCGGACAGGCGAGCCCGCTGCAGATCCAGGCGCAAGACGACGGGGCGCTCCAGCCTCTGTCCGACACTCAGGGTTCGGGAAACGCGGGCGGTGTGTCGCCAGCGCCATCCGCAACTGCCGACTCGCCCATGGTGACACCCGAGCAGGACGCTGATCAGCAAGCGCCGCAAGCTGCCGCAGCGCCCCCCGAGGGTGCCGACGCAGCACCACTCACTGCGGAACAGGAAGAGCAAGAACAGGAAGAGCAAGTCGACGACACCGATGCGTCCGCGCTTTCGGATTTCGACCAGCACCTGGAGCCCTATGGTCAGTGGCAGGAGCACCCACGCTACGGCACGGTCTGGGTGCCCTATCCGGCAGTCGTCGGCACCCAATTCGCGCCCTATGTCACCCGGGGGCACTGGGCACTGACGGCCGACAACCAATGGATCTGGGTCAGCGACTATCCTTTCGGCTGGATCACCTTCCACTACGGGCGTTGGGTTTGGGGACCCACGGCGGGCTGGATGTGGATCCCCGGGCGGCAGTACTCCCATGCTTGGGTGACGTTCCGGGTGTCCAACGATCCGTACATCGGTTGGGCGCCGATGCCGCCGCGCTACGTTTGGCGTGCGGGCGTTGCCGTTTGGATCGGCACGGTACCCTACGCTCCGTACGTGTTCGTGCCCGTCGGCTACGCCTTCTATCCGTCGGTGTACAGCTACGTCATCTATCAACCGTCGCGAGTGCGCTGGATCGCGCGCCACTCGCACCACTACCACCCCCGAGGCGCGCCACCGGGCCGTTACTACTCGCCACCCATCGAGCGCGTTCCGGCACGAGCGCGTCCTTCGGGACGGGTGCCCGCGGATAGCCGCTCGCTCTCTTTGCAGCGTTACCGGGTGACGTCCCAGGCCGCGACGCCTTCGAGCGCGACTGCAGCTGGCGCCACGGGCGTGCGACGTCCCGCGACCGGTGTGCGCCGTTCCGCCGCTGACACGCGCGCTCCCGCTGCGGGAGCGCGTCGCGGTACCGATCCTGCTCGGCGTGACGCACAGGGTGCGGCACCGCGTCGCCCCGCTCCCGGGACGAAGGTGCCAGCTCCCGCGAAGCGGCCGGCCCCCGCTCCTGGCCGCAAGGTGGACGCTTCGGGTCAACGGCTGAAGAACGCCGGTGAAACACCGCAACGTCGAAAGGTCGAACCCCAACAAGGGCAGGGCAAGACCACCCCCCGGAGCTCCGCTGGCAGCGGCAAGAAGGTGCGCGTCGAGCCGCAGCGATTGAAGCAAGTGCCCAGCACGGACGGCCAGCGCCGGGAGTCGCCCAAGACGAAGCGCAGCTCGGAAAGCAAGAAGACGGACTCCAAGACCAAGAGGAGCAAGCCCAAGAAAAGCAGCACCAGGAAGACGGAGAAGAAATCGATCTGGGACACCGATGGCGAAAGGCGGCCCAGGGCTCCGGGCTCGAGTGGCCGACGGGCGGCTCCCCCGCGGCGCGTTGCACCCCAGCCCGCTCCTCGTCGTTTCGCCCCGTCGAGAAGCCGCGTAAGATTCGCGCCATGAGCTTTCGCCTCGCTCCGTTGGCGCTCGCAATCGCATTTTCTCCTGCGTGCGGGAGCCGCAGTGATGCGGAGGCGGAGCCTTTCGGGCTGCACGTTGCCGAGGTGGGTATCGAACCCGACGTGGGGATCGACGTGCAGCCGGGCGTTGGCGCCGGGCTCTTCCTCGAAACGACCAGCGCTGGCCAATGGACGCTGATGACCGCCTGTGATTCTGACTATTCAGGCTACGCCTGCGATTGGGACGTCGTGGTCAGCGTTGCGCCGGGGGCGCGCTTGCGCGCCATCGAGATCTGGGACGCCGAGCGTTCCGACGACGTATTCCGGATAGATTCCGGGGCGCTACAATGGTTGGCGCTGACGGGCAGTGACATCGACGGGCTGACTTTCGAAACCGATCCAGGCGAGCCCCTGCGTGTCGACGTGCTGTTGGATGGGGAGTCGGACCCCCGTTTCATCTACTGGAATTGGGATGGGGCCGTGCAGAGCGGCGCGCCGTCCGATCCCGTGGACTTGGTGCCCGCCCTCGACGATTGAGTGTGGGGCTAGATGAGCGAGCGCGATTCGCGATCGCTCATTCGATGCAACAGAGAATGGAGTCGAGAAAACGACTGCAATAGGGCAGTTTTTCGGGCCCTCACCCAACCGGGGCCAGAAAAACTGACCGACAATCGTGCTCGCCCATTTAGCGCTGCCGCGACGCCGGGCCGCAAGCCCTCGACCTGGCGACGGTGCTATGGAACAACACGTCCATGAAGCTTCGGAGCGTCTTCATAGCCCTCGCGTTGGTCGGCTTCGGAAGCTCGAGCGCCTGCGATCAGGATCCCGAGCCGAGCGACGAGGTCGACGCGGGCGACTCGGCAGTTGCGCAAACCGAAGCTGGCCCCGAGCTACCCCCGGCGGATGTCGAGGTTCCCACCATACCCGACGCGACGCCCCCCGACGCGGCACCCACGACGACGGACGCCGCGGTGCCTCCGCCGCTCGTCCCCGTGCGCGTTGGGTTGAGCAACGGGCCCAACGAGGGCGTGCTCGCCGATCTGGAAGTGATCACCCTCGGCGCCAGGAGCACGACGGTGGACTACCTGTGGGCCGCCGATGACGGTGCGGCGTTGGACGCTGCACTCGATCGTGCCGAGCTGTTCTCTTCCGAGAGCGTCAACGTGCTCTTTTCAATCGACGTGGTCAGCGGGGCGCGACGCCTCGTCCCGGCGCTGTCACCGACGCCGACGGATGACTTGTACCAGGTTATCGACCGGATCTTCGAGCGGGGCATCAACTTGTTCGCCATCTCCATCGGCGAAGGGCTGGACGTCAGTCTGGTCAATCTCGCGAGTGCCGAGCGCGCCGGGCTCGTCGAACTCGTGGACGGCTTCATCGATTACGCGACCCTGCACCCACTGCGACCGGAAACGACACTGGTCAGCTTCAGCACCACTGCCAATGCGTGGGGTGACTCTTCGCTCGAATTGAGTCGCTGGCTGGCGGCAGCGCAGGCTGTCTCCATCTCTTGGTTTGCCATCGATTCGCGTGGACGCGCTTCGAGTTCGACCGAGCCGGGGGAGTACCTCTCGCCGCGGTTGACGCCGATCACGTCTGCCGGCAAACCCGTGTTCTTCCGCGAGGTGGCCTACCCCAGTGCATCGGCGGCGGACAGCACCGAAGAAAAGCAAGAACGCTTCTTCAAGAATCTGTTCGAAGATTTGGTTGGCCGGGGGGACCAGATCCCGTTTCTGACGGCTACCCTCGACGAACCCACAGAATCCGACTGCGCCACCTACCTCATGGACTACCCGATGTCTGCTGACGCGACCCCTCAGGTCAGTGAAGGCGCGATTCTGGCGCGCTGCTCGGTCGGGTTGCGCGCGGCTGGGGTGCCGAAGCGCGCCTTCTACCAGGTCGTCGATGCGATCGCCTCGAGCGGCTCGCCCTGAGGCTGGTGAGCTGGTCGCGGGACTGACTCGAAGCACAGCGCGGGTTTTGCCGTCTTTGGCCAGCTTGCACGTGTCGTGGGCCAGCGGGCGTACAGGTGTGGTGGCAGATGTAAGTCGGCCGAAGAAGCCGCCGGCCTGCACGTGCTCTGGTCAAAAAGTCGCTGATTGGCGCACCGCTCGTTTTTGCTGCTATTGTGTGCAAACCAATGGAGGTTACGTGGCTTTAGACCCAGGAGAGCTCACCTCTCGAGTTGCTCAACTGCAAGACTACGATCTGTACCGCGACCTGTCGTGGGATGGCACGTTCGAAGAGTATCTTCAGCTCGTCCGTGAGCGCCCGAAGATCACTCGTAACGCGTTTCAACGCGTCTATGACATGGTGCTGTCGTACGGCACGGACGAGTACATCGACAACAAGAAGAAGCTGACGCGGTACAACTTCTTCCGTGATCCCGTCGACAGCGGCAAAGACGCCGTCTATGGCCTCGACATTCCCTTGATGCGGCTGATGAACGTGCTCAAGGCAGCTGCGGAGGGGTATGGCCCCGAGCGTCGCGTGCTCTTGCTCCACGGTCCCGTCGGTTCCAGCAAGAGCACGATTGCGCGTCTGCTCAAGAAGGGGCTGGAAGCCTATTCGCGAACCCCTGACGGCGCGATCTACACGTTCAAGTGGGTCAACCTCAAAGGCACGGGGCTCGCGAGTGGCAACGAGGACGAGTTCGACTCGCCGATGAACGACGAGCCGTTGCGTCTGATCCCGCAGGAGTGGCGAGAGAAGGCCATCGACGAGCTGGAGCTGTCCAGCGAGTTGTTCCGGGTGCGCGTCGAAGGTGACTTGGACCCTGCGAGTCGCTTCATCTTCCAGGGCTTGATGATGAAGTACGGCGGCGACTGGGGCAAGGTCGTGTCCAAGCACGTACGCGTCCGTCGCCTCGTCCTGAGCGAGAAGGATCGTATCGGTATCGGTACCTTCCAACCCAAGGACGAGAAGAACCAAGATTCGACGGAGCTCACCGGCGACATCAACTACCGCAAGATCGCCGAGTACGGGTCCGACTCGGATCCGCGCGCGTTCAACTTCGACGGTGAGTTCAACATCGCTAATCGCGGCGTGATCGAATTCGTGGAGATGCTGAAGCTCGACGTCGCGTTCCTCTACGACCTGCTGGGTGCGTCGCAGGAGCACAAGATCAAGCCCAAGAAGTTCGCCCAGACGGATATCGACGAAGTCATCATCGGGCACACCAACGAGGCGGAGTACCGTCGATTGGTGAACAACGAGTTCATGGAGGCGTTGCGCGATCGTACGATCAAAATCGACGTGCCCTACATCACTCGCTTGAGCGACGAGATCCGCATCTACGAAAAAGAGTTCAACCAGCAGCGCGTCAAGGGCAAGCACATCGCCCCCCACACGACGGAAGTGGCAGCGATGTGGGCGGTACTCACCCGATTGGAAGAGCCCAAGAAGCACAACCTGCAGCTGCTGCAGAAGATGAAGCTGTACGACGGCAAGGTCTTGCCGGGCTACACGCAAGATACGGTCAAGGAGCTGCGCAAAGAGAGCAAGAACGAGGGCATGAGTGGCATCAGTCCGCGCTACGTGCAGGACAAGATATCCAACGCCCTCGTCAGCGACCTGGGGGAGGGCACGATCAACCCCTTCATGGTCCTCAACGAGCTCGAAAAGGGCCTGACGAACCATTCGCTGATCACGAACGAAGACCAGCGCAAGCGCTACAAGGAGCTGATCGGTATCGTCAAGTCCGAGTACGACGAGATCGTCAAGAACGAGGTCCAGCGCGCGATCAGTGCGGACGAAGAGGCGATCGGCAAGCTAGCCGCGAACTACATCGACAACATCAAGGCCTACACCCTCAAAGAGAAGGTCAAGAACCGCTACACCGGGCAAGACGAAGAGCCCGATGAGCGCATGATGCGGGCGATCGAAGAGAAGATCGAGATCCCCGAGAATCGCAAAGACGACTTCCGTCGCGAGATCATGAACTACATCGGTGCCAAGGCCATCGAGGGCAAGAAGTTCGATTGGCAGAGCAACGACCGCTTGCGTCGAGCGTTGGAGTTGAAGCTGTTCGAAGACCAGAAAGACAGCATCAAGCTCAAGACGCTCGTCTCCGCCGTGGTCGACAAAGAGACGCAGGAGAAGATCGACATCATCAAGAGCCGGCTGATGCGCTACTTCGGCTACAACGAAGTCAGCGCGACCGACGTGCTCAACTACGTGGCGTCGATCTTCGCTCGGGGTGACGCCAAGGATACCTGAGCACCGCCTACGCTAGCGGCGGGGGCTGAGCCTCACCGTTCTTTTGCGAGCGCGCTTCGTTTCGAAGGGCGCTCGCGGCGTTTTGTCATCGTCGTGCGAGGGGCGGCGAGTGCGCCCTCAGCCGGCCCGCAGTGTCGAGCGTGGTGCGTCGCTGGGCAGATTGCACGATTGGCCAATGCTTTCCATTGCTTTCTGGCACAGCGCTTGGCACACTCCGCGCCAGTTTTGGCACAATCGCGAGCCAGAAAAGTTGGAGGAGTGTGGGCGATGAAGCGAAGTGTAATTGGAGCGATGTTGGCGTGCGCGACCCTGTTGGCGTCGTCGATTTCTTGGGCTCAAGACGCGGAAGGCGGGGCCGCTGAAGGGACGGCAGCCGAAGCTGAAGGCGGCGGTACCCAGGCAGAGGCACAGGTTGACGAGGCGGCGGTGGCCGATGCTCTCGAAGGCGTGCAGGAGCAGCGGGACAAGACCTACCTGTTCGTCGGCGCGCGTTACCGCAACGTGATCATCCCAGAGTTCGTGATCGGCTTGTTTGCCGACGGTGGTGCCAGCTTGTTTGCGCACACGCCGGGCCTCGAGTTTGCGATTCGCAAGAACGACATGGAGTACCAGCTGTTCGCACAGCTCGGTTTCTACACGATGGAGGATACTCCCTTCAAAGGCGCGAGCGACGACGAAGACGCCTGGGAGATCATCGACGCCAACTACAAGATCCTCTTCCTCGGCTCCGACTTCATGTGGAGTTCGGACGAGTTCAGTCCCGGCTTTTCACTGACGTATGGTGCCGGCGTGGGTCTGGGCATCGTGTTCGGTGACTTGGTGCGCGAGGAAGCCTACGACCCCAACGGGCCGCCCACCAACGTCGACGATTTGCGACGCTGTAACGGCGTTCGCAATCCTAGTGCGTTCTACTGCTCCACGACAGACGACCACTTCAACGGCTACGTCGAGCCCAGCTGGGCCGACGGCGGCTCGAGTCCGCTCGTCTTCCCTTGGGTGTCGGGCAACTTCGGCATGCGCTACAAGGCTCACAAGAACTTCGTCATGCACGCAGAGCTCGGGCTGATGTTCACGGGTGCGTTCTTGGGCGCGGGGGTCCAGTACGGCCTCTGAACCGCGGGTAGTTGACGCGCGCCGTGCGGGGTCCAGTCTCGCGCGGCCGCGGCCATTTCATGCATGAGTGCTAACCTCAGATTCCCAGCCCGCTACGAAGCGCTCGACCGCTTGGGCACGGGCGGCGGCGGCGAAGTGTGGGAGGTTCGTGACCGTCACACCGACGAGCACTGCGCTCTGAAGGTACTGACGGCGAACGCCACCGAACACGAGATGGCGGCCTTGGTCCGCGAAGCGGTGGCGCTTTCCGGGCTGGAGGGCTTGGGCGTACCGCGGGTGTACCGCTTCGGTCGATTGCCGGAGAGCGCACGTCCGTACATGGTGCGTGAACTCGTGCCCGGCACGAGCCTGGAAGAGATGATGCGCGGCAGCGCGCCGACGCTGCACATCCTGGCCTCTCTGGCGAGTGCCGCCGAACAGCTCACGCGCGTGCATCGCGCGGGCTTCTTTCACGGGGATGTCAAACCGGCGAACATCATCGTGGGCGAGAACAACGAAGCCACCTTGGTGGACTTGGGCTTGGCCGCACCCTGGCGCGACCGCGGCATCACCGCGCCGGGTCTGACGCCAAAGTATGCCGCCCCCGAACTCTTGGCAGGCAAGCCGCTGACGGTGCGGGCCGAGGTGTACGCCCTGGGCGTCACCTTGCGAGAGGCTGTCGAACGCGGGGAAGGCTCCCTCAGTGGGCCCTTGGTGCCGACCTTGCTGCGCATTGCGCAGCGGGCCACCGCCGTCGAACCCGACGAAAGGCACCCTTCCGCGGACGAGTTCGCGGTCGCCCTCCGTCGCGCCGCAGGGATCGAACGCGCCACCGACGACGATCTGGACCCGACGGCGTTGTGGCCCGTGCTCGGGATCGAGAGCACTTCCGGCAGGCTCGTGCAGCAGGTCATCGCTTTGGAACCAGGTGGCGTTCTGCGTGTGCTCGGCCGCTTCGGTTCGGGGCGCAGTGTGCTCTTGCGTCGGCTCGCTTGGTCTTTGGGTGTCGAGGGGCATCAGCTCGTCTGGGTGGACGAGTTCATGGCCAAGAACGCCGCTGCGGTCGCGGCAGAAGTCGAAGCCAGCAAAGAGGCGGGGGACGTCTTCCTGCTAGTGGACGACGCCGATAATCTGGACGACGAGGCGCGTCGCGTGATTGAGTCGGCTCGACAGGACGGCGCTCGCGTGATAACCGGCGGCGCGAACACTTTCGGCGCCGACGCGAAGAACTTCGAGGTGCCTCCGCTTGGTGAACACGCTGCCCTCGAGTTGCTGCGCAAGGCGATTCCGTCGCTGACCGACCGCATGGCGAAGCGCATCAACACCGGAGCGATGGGCCTGCCGGGTGAACTCAAGCGCTACGTGGGCCTGTTGGCGAAGACGCCGGTCGTTTCCGACGACGACGTGGATCGCGTGCTCTTCGGTGCCGCGGGGGCCTCCGTGCTGCCGGTGGGCGATCCGTTGGATCGTGCGCTGGATTTGCTGGCTCGGGGGCGTTGGAACGAAGCCAAGACGGCACTCGAGTTGGTCGAGGATGGGGACCCGCTGGTGTTGGCCGTCGCTCAGGCTCGCTTGCGCGTCGGTTTGAGCGATGCTCGCGGTGCGCTGGCCGTACTGCAGGAGGTCG
Source organism: Polyangiaceae bacterium (assembly GCA_050290545.1). Lineage (GTDB taxonomy): Bacteria > Myxococcota_A > Polyangia > Polyangiales > Polyangiaceae > SZUA-265. The sequence continues at coordinate 172,414 of JBNKHV010000184.1, forward strand.
AAGCAGAGGCCGAGGCACGTGCTGGCAGTCGTGAAGCCATCGCTTGGAAAGTCTGGCTCGGGCGCTCCTACGTGGCTCTCGCGGAGTACAAGCGCGCTCTCGAACTGTTCGCGGAAACCCGCGACGCGGGGGGCACCATCGGTGCCGAAGCCCTGGTGTTCGAGGGCCTGGCTCTGAGTCACATCGACGATCGCGACGCCGCGGAGCGCTCGTTGCTGCGTGCGGTGGAGATCGCCCACGATGCAGCGGACACGCGCACCTGTGGCATGGCCTACGTCGGCCTGGGGCTCGTCTACTGGCGGGGTGACGACGCCGAGCGGGCTGAGAAGGCCTACCAAGAGGCGTTGACCTGCGCCCAGAATGCCGGGGATGCGAGCATTTTGGGAACCGTTCAGCTCAATCTCGCAGCGCTCTACCGTTGGCGGGGCGACATCGGAGAGGCCATCGAGCACTACGAGGCGGCGGTCGACATGGGGCGTCGCTCGGGCCGTCAGGCGACCGTGCGGTTGGCGCTGGCGAATCTGGCCAATGCCGACCTCTACTTGGGCCGCCTGGCACGCGCTCGAACGAGCATCGAAGCTCTCGATGCCGACAAAGACCAACTGACCGCCAACGGGACGGCGCAGCTGCACGGTCTCAAGGCGGAGCTCTTCGCCCAGACGGGTGAACGGCAGCGGGCCATCGAAGAATATCGCCGCTGCGCCGAGGGGTACGAGAAGATCGGCTCGGGTGTCGATGGGGCCGAAGCGCGCTTGGAGGCAGTGCTCGTTGCCGCTGCCAGTGCCGATCCCGATCTGGAAATGCTGCGCGCCGAAGTGCAGGTCGCCAAGGAGCAGCTGGGGGACGCGACGGCGCACCGTGCGCTGGTGTTGTTGGCGACCGCTCGCGTGGCTCGGGTTGCCGGAGACGAAGGCGAGGTGCGCCGAGCGTTGGAGGAGGGTCTGAAAGCAGCGCGCGAAGCCCAACAAAAAGATTGGGTTTGGCGTTTGCTCAGCGCTCGCGCGGAGTTGGAGGAAGAGTCGGGGCAACCGGTCATGGCTCGGCGCGACCGCACCGAGGCCGTCGCGGTGCTCGAAGAGATCGCGACACGCTTGCCGCGCGACTTGCGCGAAGTGTTCTGGAACGACCCTCGTCGCCGTGAGTTGCGCGCTCGCGTCGACAGTCATCTCGGCACGGCGTCGACGCATCACGCGGCCTACCCAACGTTCTCCACGGAGAGTGTGAGCCGCTCGGCGATCTCGACGATGCTCTCCACCCCACTCGAGCAGCGTTTGGCGCGCTTGCTCGAGATCAACCGCGACATCTTGGGTGAGATCGATCTCACCAAGCTGTTGGCCAAGGTGATCGCTCACGCGGTGGAGCTGCTCCGGGCCGAGCGCGGGTTCGTCATTCTGCGAGATGAACACTCGGGAGAGCTGGTCGTGCACTCGAGCAGCACCCGATCTGGAGACAGCGAGCATCTGCAGTTCTCTCGTTCGATCGCCGAAACCGTGATCGACACGCGAGAACCCATGGCCAGCATGGAGGCTCGCAACGATTCACGCATGCGTGGCTACGCGAGTGTGCACCAGATGCTGCTGGAGTCGGTGGCGTGTGTGCCCATCATGGGGCGCTACGGGGAGCCGAGCGGCGCGCTGTACGTCGAGACGCGACGACGCCCAGGCAAGGGTTTCGAGCAAGAGCTGCCCACGCTGCAGCTCTTCGCCGATCAGGTCGCGCTAGCTCTGGAGACCGCTCGCCTGCTGAACGAAAACATCGCTCGCAACGAGGAACTGGCAGCGGTCAACAAAGAGCTGCGCGCCGCTCAGGAGCGCCTCCAGGAAGCTTTGGGCGATCGCACGGCGGCGTTGAAGCGAGCGCGGCAGAAGTTGCGGACCGCTCGCAACACCCTCGATAGTCATTTCGGCTATCTGGGTATGGTCGGCACCAGCACGTCGATGCGGCGCTGCTATTCGCTCATCGAGCGCGTCAAAGATACCGACGTGCCGGTGCTCATCACCGGTGAGAGTGGCACTGGCAAAGAAGTCGCTGCGCGAGCCATTCATCGTGGTTCGCCGCGTGGCAAGATGCCGTTCCTCGGCGTCAATTGCGGGGCGATCCCGGAGCACCTGTTGGAAAGTGAGCTGTTCGGGCACGTGCGAGGCGCGTTTACCGGCGCTGACCGTGAGCGCAAGGGTCTGATCCGCGAAGCACAAGGCGGCACGGTGCTCCTCGACGAGATCGGTGAGATGCCGCACAAGATGCAAGCCGGTCTGCTGCGAGTGCTACAAGAGCGCAAGGTGCGCCCGGTGGGCGGAACTCGCGAGGAGCCCGTCGATTGTCGATTCATCTTTGCCACGCACCGGGACTTGGAGGCGCTCGTAGAACAGGGGAAGTTCCGGGAAGACCTCTACTACCGCATTCACGTGGTGGGTGTGGAGTTGCCGCCACTGCGCGAGCGCTTGGACGACATTCCTCTGCTCGTGGACCACTTCCTGACGATCTTCGCGGCGCGCTACAAGCGCGAGCGCCGCACCTTGAGCAAGGACGCCCTGCGGCGCCTGGCGCGATTTCCCTGGCCCGGCAACGTTCGGCAGCTGGAGCACGTGCTGCTCAACGCTTGGGTGCTCAGCGAAGAACCCGAGATCGACGCCGCAGATATCGACTTGCCTGACGAGTTGGCTGCGGTACCGTCGTCCCGGCCCGTCGTCGCGCCACCCGCATCGGCAGCAGGCAAGCCCTCGTCACGCAGCACCAAGGGAACCCTCTCGGAGCACCGGCGGACGGAGAAGGACCGAATCATCGCCGCGCTCGAGGCCTGCAACTGGAACCGTGTCAAAGCGGCCGAGCTGAGCGGGATCCCACGACGGACTTTCTATCGGCGCTTGCGTGAGTACAACATCCAGTAGGCATGCTGATTCAGAGAGTTCCGACAATCAGACGGCTCACGACGATGGTTCTCTTCGCCGCTGCGCTCGCCAGCTGCAAAGACGAAGAAAAGGCCGCGCAGAGCTCGCAGAAACAAGAGCAGACGGCTCCAGCCGAGGCCCTGGAGAACGAACGGGCACCGACGCCCTCTGCTCCGCTGACCGCTGGGCAGAACGTCTACGATTTCAAAGCGCTGGCCCATACTGGGCAGCGTGTCTCGCTGAGCGGGTTCTTGGACAAGCCGGTGGTGGTCTACTTCTGCCCCAACGATCGCGCGCCACTGTGCACGGATCTCGCAGTCGCGATTCGTGACGCGTGGCTGGATCTGAACTCGCACCTGAGCATGGTCTTCGGCGTGTCCACTGAGGGCACGGTCGTTCATCGGGACTTCAGCTCGGAGCACAAGTTGCCCCACCTGCTGCTCGCCGACCAAAACCAGAGTGTTCATCAGGTTTTCGGCCTGAAGCCGGGGATGGCCGCCAGCTATCTGATCGGCAAAGACCAACGCGTGTTGCGAGTGCTGCCTGCCAGCGGAGGAGCCGTGCACGTTGCCGCCTTGAAGCAAGCCCTCGCGGAGTTGGAGCTGTTGGGCGATCCGTATCCCATCTGAAGTCGCCGCAAGCCGGTGGAGTGCTGACGACGATGCACGCGGTTCGACTCGTCCCGTCTCAGCAGTGCTGCGTCGTGCGGCCTTCCGCCGACAGGAAGTTCGTGACCTCGCGAAGACGGGGTGCGGGACCGCGGTGGCTCGTTCGCCTGCTGGTTGCAGCTCGAGGGGGTCGGGCCTTCGCATCGGGGAGTACCAAAGCAAAAAGCCCAGCCGATTGACGGCTGGGCTTTTGCGTTCGAACGTGCTGAGTCGGTCAGGTGCGGGCGCGTAGGCGGTACATCGCGTCGCGCAGGGGCTTGTCGTTGGCTGCTTTGCCGCGGTCCATCGACTTCTTGTTTGCCTCCACGATGGCTTCGAGCTTCTTCGCGATCTCCTCGGAGCCCTTGGGGTGGTGGTGATCGATGATCTGACCGGCGACGTAGCGCAGCGACCCTTCGTTGAGGTTGGGCAGCGCCTCGATGAGGCTGTCCGCCGAGCCCGGACCGCCGTACACACCGACCATGTAGAGTGCCTTCATGCCGATGAGCTGGGTCTTGTCGCTCTGGTTCTCGTTCTTGCTGGCCTCATCGAGGTAGCACTTGGTGTCCTTCTTACAGGTGTCGAGCACCTTCTTGGTCTGTTCGAAGCCGTTCTTGACCTTCTCCATGTGCTTCTCCAGGGCTCCTTCACCCTTGGGCAGCGACTTGACGAGGCGCCCGACCTTGGCGGCGTTGGACGAATCCATCACCTTCATGGCGGCGAGGGCGAGCAGCGACTTGCCCACGTCGTCGTCCTTCATGTCACCGGCGCGGTCGACGAGGAGCTCAGCTGCAGCGGGGTCGAAGAACAACGTCGCAGGTTCCGACAGTGCTTGCAGGGCGCTGGCACCACCGACGCGCACGTCGGCTCCGATGCCCTTGAGCTCGGTCATGAACTTCTCCTTCACCTCGGGAGTGTGCGGCAGCATGGCTAACGACGAAAGGAACTGAACCTTGTCGGCGTCTTCCTTCGCGGCGTCGTAGGCCGCCATCATCGGCTGGATGGCTTCGGCGCGCCCGATGGCTCCGAGAATGAGAGCCGCCTGAGCGACGTGAGGCTTGCCACCCGGTGGCTTGTCGGCACCGGTCGCCTTCTGAATGCGCCGCTGCATGTACTCAGCCAGCTCTTTGTCTTCGTCCTTGAGCAGTTTGACCGCGGCATCCACCGAGGGCTTGCCGATCTTCGTCAACGCCAACAAGCACTCGTTGCCCGCATCGGCCTTGGCGGGATCGAGTAGCACCTTGATCAGCGGCTTGACCGCGTCCGCCGAACCGATCTCGCCGAGCACCTGTGCTGCGGTGATCGTCTGATACGCTTTGTCGCGCATCTCCTGCACTGCACCGGGGTTCTTCTTGTCGTTCGGGTTCGGGAAGTCCTGCTCCAGCATCGGGATCAACTCCGCCGACCAGGAAGGATCGGCGATCGCCAGCAGAGCTTCGTTCAGATCTCGGTAGTAGGCGCCCTCCTTGGTGGAGGGTTTGGTCTTCTTGAACGCGGCGAACACTGCGGGGGCCGCACTCTTGAGCTTCATGTCACGCACGGCGCGGGACGCCCACTTGACGTCCTTGCCGCCGCGGCCGCGCTTGCCGAATTCTTCGAACGCCGCTTTCAGTGCGGGCTCGGCGCGCTCGTCCTTGAACGAAGCGAGCAGGTTGATCAGGTTCTCGCGAGTCTTCTCGTCGAGGTTGGCGTACTCGTTGACGTAGATGTTGGTGAGGGGCTCGATCAACGTATCGAGCAGGCCCTTCACCTCCGGGGCCGACATATCCTTGTTGGCCTTGGTCATGGCGTCTTCGAAGAACTGCGAGAGTCGCGCGATGGCTCGAGGACGCCATGCCTTGTCTTCGAGTTTGTCGACCCAGTACTCAGGCTTGCTGTCGTCTGCGCACGCGACCAACAACGACGATGCGCCGAGAACGGTGACCGACACCGCGGCGCTTCCAAAGACCAAAGAACGAATCAACGCGAGTGAGCGCGTAGAACGGAGCATGCAATTCCTCCCTGACTGGGCAATCCCTGACAGTTTTCTTGAGAGTTTCTGCGCCTCGGCACACGAGTTACCTGGGCGCGGCGAAACGGTACGCCGGCCGCGCAGACACTGTCAACGTCAGCCGGTTCACGGCTCTGTGGGGCTGGATCGCTTCGGCCCGACACCACCTACCCAGATGGAACTTTCTAGCCCGTGGCAGCTCCGGCACATCGCCCGGTCTACAGTTGCCTACATGCAGCTCGGCTCGCAGTCGTGCGAGCTACGCCTCCGGTGCCATCGACGGATGCGCACGCGGTTCAACCTTTGGCGCGTCCTTGGGCTCTCAACTCGGCGAGAGCTTCCAGCACGGCGTCGTGCAAGTGACCGTTGGTTGCCAGCAGGCCGCGGCTATTGCGTAGCTCCGATGAACGGTAGTCGATGGCTTCACCGTAGGAATCCGTGAACTCGCCCCCAGCCGCGCGCACCAGGGCGTCGATGGCGGCGGCATCCCAACGCATTCCCGCCGCACCCGGAGAAAGATAGATGTCGGCTGAGCCATCAGCGACGCTGACTCCTTTCAGGCCTGCGCTGCCCAGCGCCCGCACGTCGGAGATGCCGAGGTGCTCGAGGGCGCTCCGCACGGCGGGGGAGTCGTGCCGCGAGCGTGAAGAAACGAGGTGCGCTCCCTTCAGTTCGCTGCGTGCGCTGGGCAGCAAACGGTGCCGATGGCCGTCGGCATCGATGCGAGCTGCACCGTGACCGACTTGGCCGCACCATGCGGTGTTCAGCACGGGCGCGAAGATGACACCGTGCGTCGCGTGGGCGTCGTCCACGACGCCGATCATGACGACGAACTCACCGTTCTTGGCGATGAACTCCTTGGTGCCATCCAGAGGGTCGACGAAGAAGACGCGCGTCGCGGAGCAGTGCCCGTGGAACGACTCGGGATGGCTCTCTTCGGCGACCACGGGTACGCCTGGGAAACGCGCATGCAGTCGCTCGCAGATCAGCGCGTTCGCCGCGTGATCCGCGTCGGTCACGGGGTCGCTGGGTCCCTTGAGCGCGACCTCGTAGTCTGTTCGGTAGTACTGCTGCACGATCGCGCCCGCTTCTCGGGCGATCCCCAGCAGACAGTCGAGCAGTCCGTCGTCACGCGCGGCCATGCCAGTCATACAGTTTGTACCTAATGGCGAACGAGGGAACCCGAGCCCGTCGTTTTGGTCCAGAAGGCTTTCGGAGAGGGGCGCCTGGGCAGCGGGCCGGCGGCGACGCGCAGGGGTCTGACGGCCGGCGAAAAACTCCCTATAAGCGCGTGCCTTGGTCCGCGAAAATCAACGCCCAGACCCCTACGCAGACGCTCCCAAGCTACCGGAGGGAGACGTCGTCGACCCGCGGCAGCTGCTCGGTAGCGACGGTCCCGTCGAGCTCGAAGTCGGCCCTGGACGGGGTTCGTTCATCATCGAACGACTCGAAGGAGACGCGGCCGCGCGCGTCCTGGGGCTGGAGATCCGACGCAAGTGGGCGACCATCGTCGACCGCCGCATCGCCGAGCGGGGGCTTTCCGCCCGAGGGCGCGTGTTTGCCGAGGACGTGCACGCGGCGCTGTCACGCTTTCCCGACGCGTGTATCGCTCGGATTTATCTGCACTTTCCGGACCCTTGGTGGAAGAAGAGGCACCACAAGCGGCTCGTCATCAACCCGACTTTCGTGCGCGATGCCGCCCGCGTGCTGTGCACCGGCGGAGAGCTCTTCGTGCAGACCGACGTTCCGGACCGGGCGGACGCCTATGAGCGCACCATTGCCGACAATCCGGAGTTCGAGCCCGTTGGGCCGTCGGCTCGCGTCGACGATCCGGACTTCGGCGCCCGTTCCCCCCGAGAGAAGCGGGCACTCGAAGACGGTTTGCCCATTTCGCGTCTCCATTTCCGTCGCAAGTAAGCTCCCGCGTCGGGCCGCTTGAACCCGTGGCTGGCTCTAAGCTACCCTGGCAACCCATGCGAGTCCTGGCGTTGTTCCTCGCGTTGCTGCTCTTCGGCTGCAACACCTACCGCGAACATCTCGTGCGCGGACAGCGCTACTACCAGGAGAACAAGTATGAGCAGGCGTTGGCGATTTGGCGCGTGCTCGAGCTCGACATGGAGGCGCTATCTTCCGGGGATCAGGCTCGCTACGCCTACCTCCGCGGCATGACCGACTACCGGCTTGGCTATCGCGCTGACGCTCGACATTGGTTGGCCATCGCGCGTGCGATCGAGAAGGAGTACCCCGGAGGGCTGAGTCCCGACTGGCAGAAGCACGCGGACAGCGCGCTTGCGGACCTCAATCAGGACGTGTTCGGAACGAGCTTGGGCGGGGACGCCGATGAAAAAGCGCCGGGGCCGGCGACGGAAGGCTTCGAGCCGGTCAAGTGTGGCTCCGATGCGGATTGCCAGCTTTCCGAGAGCTGTGTCGCCGGGGTGTGTCAGAAGCCGGAGTGAAGCGTCCGCGGCGCTGCGACGACAGGCTGGAGACAAAAAGAAACTGCGCAGGCCTCGTGGCACTGCGCAGTATTGATGCGTGGCGACCCGTGTGGCCCGACGCCGAGCACTGAAATCGAAGCCGCGATGCGACCGCCATCATCAGGCGGGTGAACTTGGATCGGCTTGCCGTGCTGGGCTGGTCGAGCGTTCGAGTCTGCGGCTTACTTGAACGAGAACTCGTCCATGAGCACGCGGATGCGATCCTTGGCTTTCAGCTTCTCCTTCTTGATTTGGCGAGTGCGCAGTTGTTCGGAGGGGGTCAAATAAGCTCGTCTATTCAGTGTGTCGAGTTCACCCTCGAGAGAGGCGTGAGTCGTGCGTAGGTAATCTAGCCGCTTGGCTGCAACTTCAGCTTTCATTCGCAAACCCCTTTCCGTGCCCGAAACGAATCCTCCGCAGTGTCGCGAAGACTTCATCGTCGAGAATCGAACGAGCATCGAGCACGTATTCAACCTAGACCCTTCAAAACTAGGGTCAATCCTTTCGAAGCTCAGCAATCGGCGTGCCTAACCGAGTCGTTTCACTTTGACAGCGAGCGTGTTTCTGTGGTTACGCAGCGCACCATGGGGGCTCGCGCGGAGCGCCCCGTGAAACCGGATAGATACGGGAGCGTCCACCTTCGCCCACACCTGAGCTAAGGTTGTCGACAACAGAATGCGTCGTCTCTTCATTCCGCTGCTGTGCAAGCTTTTGCTATTGGCATGCGGTCCCGCACGCGCGCCCGTTCGAGAGCCGCCCCGCCGGTGGGCCCCGGATTCACAGGTCGAGGAAGCCCGCCGTCCGGCGACACTGCGTGTCGACGAGCTCGTCGTGACGCCGGAGCGGGTGCGAAGCGTCGGCGAGCTGCTGGCTGAGGCGCATCTGGCTTGGGCGGGCGGGGACGCCGAGACCGCTGCCGAGGGCTTCGACGCCGTGGTCGCGCTGGGTCCGCAGACGGGCATCGCCGCGGAAGCGGGCTACTGGGCGGCGCTCGCGTGGGAGCGAGCGGGGCGCCATGACTTGGCGGCCCAACGCTTCGAGAGCGTGGCGCGACGGCACCCGCAACACGCGTTGGCGGCCGACGCCATGCTGCGCTCGACCCGACTCTGGGGCTACCTCGATCGATGGGGCAAAGCGGGCACTCTCGCGGCGTACGCGATGTCGCATTTCGAACGCTGGACGCCGACGGAGAAGGTCGCTTTGCACAGCACGCTGGTGCTGAGCAAACTGCAGGCCGAGAACCTGGAGGGCGCCGAGTACCACCTGGCCAAGGGGCGTCGCATCGCGGAGCGGGTGGGGCTGGACCAACTCGACGTCATCCCGCGCGACGTCGCGCAGCTCTACTTCGCGTTGGGCGAGTGGAGGCGGCTGCAGGGGGCGCAGGTGACCTTCGACCCGCTGCCCGCGGACTTCGCCGCCCAGTTCGAGCGCCGCGCGCAGTGGTTGCTCGATGCGCAGGGCGCCTACTTGGACGTGATGCGCGCGCGCGATGCGCATTGGTCCGCCATGGCCGGATTTCGCATCGGCGAGCTGTATCATCAGCTCCATCGCGACGTGTCGAGGACGCCGCGGCCCCCGGGCATCCCTGAAGAGCGCTTCCCGCTCTTTCAGGCCGCCATGAAGTTGCGGTATCTAGTCCTACTGGAAAAAGGTCTGACGATGTACGAGCGGACGCTCAGGCTGGCTCAGCGAACCGGGGAGGTGTCCCCCTGGGTGGAGCGCGCGTTCGAGCAGAAAGCCCGCCTGGAAGCGGTGCTGGCCCGGGAGCGCGCTGCGATCGACGCTGCCCCGTACCGACAAGACGATCTGCGCTCGATCTTGGGTCAGATCCAGGCTAGACAGTGACTCGCCCGGGGCGCCCGCCGGCTCCGGCCAATCACTGAAAACTCGAACAGAATCGGCACATTCGAGACGGTACGAAATGTGCTTGACACTGTGCAGGGGCAGCGCTACCAGTGCGCGGTCTTCGTTCGGGTCCATGCTCCAACCCTACCGGACAGCTCGCTGCTGGGAAGGGTGATGGGGGTGGTGTCCCTTCAGGCGCGTCGCACCTGAGCTCCACGAAGAAAGCGTAACCCGGTCATTCCTTTCCGTTCGAACAGTCCCAAGCGCCATGTTTGCCAGTTCACAGAACCGACACGTGCCCGACCTCGCCAACGCGGGGAGCACCATCGGCGGAGCTACGTCCATTGCGGTCGCCAGGGCGCTTGGAGCCGCGAGCTTGTCGGACGATCGGCGTCGCGAGTTCGCTGGAGTAGCTCAATTGGCAGAGCACCTGTTTTGTAAACAGGCGGTTAGGGGTTCGAGTCCCCTCCCCAGCTCTACTGCTACCTGGTGTGCTGAAACATAGTATCTACGGAGGGTTGCCCGAGCGGCCAATGGGAGCAGGCTGTAAACCTGCCGGCGTATGCCTACAGTGGTTCGAATCCACTACCCTCCACCAACGAATCCAAGAACCCAAACTCACGAGTTCAAACCCTCCTAAGGAGTTCAACCCAAACCCAGAGAAGCGTCGTTGTTCAAAGCGCAGGCTTGTCGAGCCTAGTCGATTTTCGCGGGAGTAGCTCAGTTGGTAGAGCGTCAGCCTTCCAAGCTGAACGTCGCGAGTTCGAATCTCGTCTCCCGCTCTGGCGAAAGCCACAGGCTTCATCATCCCGAGCCATCAGGCCAAGCCAATTCCCCCCGCCCACATAGCTCAGTAGGTAGAGCGCGTCCTTGGTAAGGACGAGGTCACCAGTTCAAATCTGGTTGTGGGCTCTCACCGCACGAACAAGTCAAGGCAAGAACACGGCACAAGCGGAAAGTAGAACGACCCATGGCTAAAGAGAAATTCGTACGCAACAAACCCCACGTGAACGTCGGCACGATTGGTCACATCGACCACGGCAAGACGACGACGACGGCAGCCATGCTGAAGGTGCAGGCAGACAAGGGCCTGGCAAAGACGATCTC
>JBNKHV010000185.1:0-30614 GCA_050290545.1 Polyangiaceae bacterium
AGCCGCTCTTCAGATTCGGGTGCGACCCGCCAATGTCCACCAAATGCGGAACCGATGATGACTATCCCGACAAGTCGCACCCACAGCTCGAATCCCGTCTTGCCAAGGCGCGTCGCGAAGAGTAGGCGTCCCCCGCTCCCCCGATGTGCGTTCCTCCCCGATGCGCCTCGACAACACCTCAACTCGCTTCTAGGTGCGCGCGGTGGCGAGCGCAGGTATCGCCGAGGGTGAACGCATCATCGCCGTCATCCCGTGTGACGGCAGAACAGTGCGGCGCGCGCCATCGGACGTGCCATGGAAACGCGCTTCGCGGTCGGTTCACTGGATATCTGCTTTGAGTTAACGCCGCAGCGCGCCCTCACGCAAACGCCCTTGCGTGCGTGAGGGCAGCCTCGTGCTCGCTGCTCGAGTCAGTCCAAAGCGAGATCGTCCGTCGGTGCGGCGGTCTCTTCCTCGAGCGAGTTCGTCTCGCTGGTGAAGTCTTCTTCGATGTGACCAGCCGACGTCGGCTGGTCCACACCCTGCCCGAGGTCACGCGGCGGGCGATTCGTTGGAGCGGGAGCGCGATTCGTCGGGGCGGGCGCACGATCGAAGTCGCTCGTGGGCCGCTGCGCGCCGTCGCCCCCCTGCTCCACGCTCTGGTCGCTGAGGGGCAACGCCTGCCGATTGTCGTACTCCGTGTAACCCGGATAGGCAGAGTCTTCACCCGTGCAACCGGCAGCGACCGTCATCGCGATGGTCGTCAAGACGACCATCGCACCCGTGGCAGACAAATGCTCGCGTTTCATGGTTCGACTCTCTCTGCTGGGCTCAATCGAGGTAGTAGATGGCCGCGACGTTGGCGGTGAAGATGTTCCAGGGATTATCCCCCACTCCGGTCCCGAACGCCATCTGCGCGGTTTCGCCGGTGCCACCATCGTCTTCGTAGCTGGTCGCATCGTAGGTCAAAGCCGCACCAACGCCCGCTTGCAGGGAGAGCTGAGGAATGTCGATGAAACCGAACTGCACCTCGGCACCAGCGCGAGCGCCGAGGTCGAAGTGCAAACCACGAAACACCTGATCACCGGCTCCGCCGACGCCTTGTACGGTATTGCTGGCAAAGCCGACGTTCGCTTCCGGCACGAGCTGGAAGATGAAGTGCTTGTGCTCCGAGAGCGCGATCGGCACACCTGCGTGCACGATGCCTGCTGCGGGCCCGGGGAAGTCGAAGTCGTTGCCCGCTTGGTCCTGCTGCGTCGCTGCGGTCGCACTGATACCCAAGCCCAAGTCGAGACCAACGGTGGGGTTGAGCCACATGCGAACGCCGACCACAGGAGCGACCACGGTGTCCGTCGCCGTACCCCCGCCGCCCGCGGCACCGATCAGCATTTCGCGGTAGCCGAGGTAGCCGACACCCAAACTCACCTGGGAGTGGTCCGTCTTGCCGCTCGACTCGTCTTCGGCAGGTGGCGCCGGAGCAGGAGGAGGAGGAGCCGCTACGGGCTCCGGCTCGGGTTCGGGCTCAGGCTCGGGAGCAGGGGGCGGCGGCGGTGGCTCGTCGAGAGCACCTTCAGTCTCGGCAGACGCACCTTCCGTGTCCGCACTCGCCGACCCGGACAAGTCCATACCTTGAGCCGCAGCCTGCGTCGTCGCAAAAAACGCCAGGCTCGCCACGCACACACCACATACGCTATTGATCTTCATGGTTCCTCCACGCGGCTTTCGGCATTGTTTGCTCGGGAAACTGTTCACTACTCCCGCGCCGCGCGCGCAGTTGAGCAAAGTCGGCAAATGTCTGTCAACAAAGCAGCGAGCGATGGGGCGCGATGACGATACGAAGTGGATGTAAGCGAATGGTTTACACCACTCGCACTGTTGCATCGGTGCTTCATGAAGTATCGCGAGCCGCCGAACGCGAGCGCGACCGGCGAACGGACCACGCCACACGTCGAAGAGGTCGCGTGCACCCGTCGAGCCCGGCCCGTGGGAGCGGATCTTCCGCCCGCTGACGTTTGGTCAATTCAGCAGGAAAAAGGCTGGAAAGCGTCGCGTCGGGGGTCGTTGCGGGGCCTGACCGAGGGCACTATGCTGCGCCGATGACCACGGTACCCGTCCTTTCGTTCGAAGCTCCGGACTACGACGCGCGCGTCGACGACCTGTGTGCACGCCTGCACTCGGGCAACCTGGTAGCGAATGCGAAACACGACATCGACGTGCCGAAGGTGGTCGCAGACATCCTGACCCAAGTGCAGGCCGGTGGGGATGCCGCAGCAGCGAAACTCGCTTCGCGGCTCGACCGCGCAGACGTGACCCCGCAAAGCCTGCGCGTGCCCCAAGAGCAGCTGGACCGCGCTCACGCCGAAGCCGATGCGGAGTTTCTCGGCCTGATGCGCGAGGCCATCGCCAACATCCGCGAGTATCAGCAGCACATCCTGGTGAAGAGCCCGCCGCCCCTGGTGCGCGGAGGACGTCGTTTGGGCGTCCGCTACACACCCATCGAGCGCGTGGCCGTCTACGTACCCGGAGGACAAGCGCTCTACCCTTCCACCGTGCTGATGACCGTCGTGCCTGCACAGGTCGCTGGGGTGCGCGAGATCGTCATGGTCTCGCCACCGACGGGAGGCGAGATCAATCCCATGGCTCTGGCGTTGGCCAAAGAGCTCGGCATCACGGAGGTGATCCGTCTCGGGGGTGCCGTGGGCATCGCGGCCGTGGCGTTCGGCACCGAGAGCATCACCAAGGTGCAGAAGATCGTCGGGCCCGGCAACGCTTTCGTGGCCGAGGCAAAACGCCAACTCTTCGGACGCGTCGGGATCGACTCCATCGCGGGCCCGAGCGAAGTGTTCATCGTCGCCGACGATGCCGCGAAGGCCCCTTGGGTCGCGGCCGACATGCTCGCTCAAGCCGAACACAATCCTGGCTCCGCAGTACTAGCAACGCCGTCGAAGGCGCTCGCTGAAGCCGTCAGTGTGGCTGTGGATGAACAACTCGCGACATTGGAGCGAGCGGAGATGACGAAGCCGTCGCTCGAGCGCTACAGTGCGATCTTTCACACGCCGTCCCTCGAGGCCGCCTGTGAGCTCGCCAATCGCTTCGCGACGGAGCACTTGCAGATCACGACCACCGACAACGATGGCTGCTTGGAGAAGATCCAAAATGGCGGGGCCATCTTCATCGGCAACTACTCCCCGGTGCCGGTCGGCGACTACTACGCAGGCCCTTCGCACGTGCTGCCGACGGGCGGCACCGCACGTTTCTTCGGACCGCTCAGCTGCAACGACTTCCTCAAGGCGAGCAGCCTACTCGAGTACGACGCTGCGGGACTGGCTGCTGACGCGCCTCGCGTCGTGGACTTCGCCCGACGAGAAGGGCTCACTGCCCACGCTCGCGCCGCGTTGATCCGAGGCGAGAGCTGAATTCCCCCGCGACCATCGGCGACACGTGAAACTCGTTCTAGAAGGTGGTGGCGTCCGCGCCGCGTACTCCGCTGGGATCTGCAAAGCCTTGATCGACCACGACGTGCGGCGTGAAGCGGTCATCGGCAGCTCTTCCGGTGCCGTCAACGCGGCCTTCTTCGCGTCGGGGCAAACCGACGCACTCGTCGATCTGTGGACGCGCTACGTGCCCGGAAACCACTTCGTCAGCTGGAGACGACAACTGACGCCCGGTGCCGGCCCTGGCCTCGGAGTGGACCTGATGTTGGACGGCGTCATCGCCGCGCAGGGCATCCTCGACGTCGAGCGTGCGACGGCGGGCGATCCGACCTTGTTCATCACCGCCACGAACGTCGACGGCTGCGTGGGCAAGGTCGCGCGCCCCACCGCCGACAACGTGGTCGAGTGGATGCGCGCTTCACTTGCCTTGCCCGCCGCCTACAACCGCCTCATCCACATCGATGGCGACGACTACATCGACGGCGGCGTCGCGACTCCCGTACCGTTCGACGTGCCGGAGCTGAACGCCTTTTCCGGCCCCACGCTGGTCATCTTGACCCGCCCGGTGACGACCGCCAAACGACCGCTCAATTGGTACGAACGCGCGTTCCTGTACACCATCGTCCCGCGCCGTGCCCGCAAAGCCACCCTGCTACAACACGAGCTCCACAACCAAACCATGCAACGACTGGCACGCGCCGTCGAACGCGGTGAGATCATCGTCTCCAACCCACGCAGCGACATGCCCATCCAACGCTTGACCCGCGATCGGGCACGCATCCTCGACGGCGTCGAACAGGGTCTGGAAGAGGGTCGACGGCTGGCGGCGTTGCTCGGCTGAGCGCCCCGCGCGGGCTGCTGGCATCAGCGTCAAGGGCGGCGCACTTCTCGCATCGCCTGCTCGAGCTGACACGTGTAGTCCGTCCCGCCACTGACGAAGCCCTCCTCCGGGTGCTCGAAGTAGCCGGCCCGCGCGGCATCCCCGAGAAACTGCGCTTGTTGCTCGACGTTCAGCTCGTGAAAGGCCTTGCCTTCGTCGATGCCGCCGCGCCAATCATAGGCGTCGCCGAGCACTCGATCGTGCCAGATGGACTCGGCCATCGGCGTGTTGCCGTGCTGATGCTGCCACACGTGGGTCGCCTCGTGGATCAGCAGCGCCCGATATGCTTGTAGCTCCACCCGCGACGCGTCGGCGGGCGGTGCGTTCGACTTCAGGTAGACCGTGTTGCCGAACGCGAAGGGTCGGTCGCTGAGGCTCGCGATGCCAGCAAAGCCCTCCTTGAGTCGGATGCGCTCAGTATCCAACCCAGGCCCGAACACCTCCCTGAGCCAGCGCTCCTCGCGAGCATTCAACTCACGTCCCGGGCGCTCGAGGCCGAACATCGTCTGCACCGCGCTGATCCCAGAGCCGACGACCAACAAGCTGGCGTTGACGACCAACTCCGCGGCCCGAGTGCTCACCTCCACCACGCCATCCCACGCGGCAGATGCGACGTCTTGCAGCTGGCGGACCGCAGCACTGGTGAATGCCGCGAGCACGCTCTCGTAGAGCCAGTTCGCGGCCTTGATCAATGCCGGAGGCTCGTCGCGTTCCTTCGATGCTTCCGCCGTCTCGTGAAGCACTTTCTTCGAAACGGGCGACGTGGCCTCCTTCTGAGGAGCGGCCTGCGTCTCGTTGCCACGAGCTGCCTCGTTGGAGGCGGAGGACTTCGCCGCTGCCGAGCCCGGCTCCCCATGGCGAAGCAGATGTCGTGCCCCTGGACTCAGTTCAGCGGCTTGGGGTTGCTGGCCACTCGTCGTGGCTTTCCGGAATGACGCAGCGGGGGGCACGGGCCGTGCTTGATTCGATGGGTTGCGGGCAACGGGTCGCATGCCCACCTCCTCGCTCGCGCTGGGGCCCGGTTGCGGATTTTTTCGGGTGGCGGGCTACACTGACGAATGGTCGAGCTTCCCAGCAGAAACCTCGCTCTGGAATTGGTTCGCGTCACCGAACAAGCGGCGATCGCCGGCTCACGCTGGCAGGGGCGCGGCGACAAGAACGCGGTCGACCAAGCTGCCGTCAATGCCATGCGCCACACCCTGGCGACCGTCGACATGGACGGCGTCGTGGTGATCGGCGAGGGGGAGAAGGACCGGGCCCCGATGCTCTACAACGGGGAGGCCGTGGGCAACGGCAATGGTGCCTCGGTGGACGTCGCCGTGGATCCCATCGACGGCACGCGCCTGACGGCATTGGGCATTCCCGGCGCCATCTCGGTCATTGCCTTGGCCGAGCGCGGCTCGATGTACGCCCCAGGAACGATGGCCTACATGAACAAGATCGCCGTCGGGGAGGAGGCGGCAGGTCGCATCGACATCGACGCCCGCGTACGCGACAACCTGCAGCAAGTGGCGCTGGCGAAGGGCAAGACGGTCTCCGAGGTGACCGCCATCATCCTCGACCGCCCGCGCAATCAACATTTCGTCGACGAAGTGCGCCGCGCCGGAGCGAGAATCGCCCTGATCAGTGACGGGGACGTCTCCGCCGCCATCTCCACCGCGAAACCCAACTCGGGTATCGACATCCTGTTCGGCATCGGCGGTTCACCAGAAGCCGTCATCACCGCGTGCGCCATGTGCGCTCTGGACGGTGAGATTCAATGCAAAGTGTGGCCACGAGACGACGAAGAGCGTTGGCGCGCGGAAAACGAAGGGCACGACCTGGCCCGAGTGCTGCGCACCAGCGACCTAGTCGATTCGAACGACACGTTCTTCGCGGCCACCGGCGTGACTTCCGGCGAGTTCTTGCGGGGAGTGGAGTTCCGCGGGCGCCGCATGATCACCCACTCGGTGGTGATGCGCTCGCGTACCCACACCGTGCGTTTCGTGCGCGCCGTTCATCGCGCCAACTACACATCCGGCCCCGCGTGATTTGCGTTTCTGGCACCCGATCTGGAGCTAGCTCCACCACCGAATGAAACGCCCAACCCCGGCAGTTACAACCAGAGTTCACGGTTCCGAGCTTCCAGCCACTTTCGGACGTCACGGCTGCAGATGGTGCTAGTCAGGCGCCCCACCCGGGGGAACACTCCTGAGAAGCAGGAGGGCAGTCGTGGTCAATCCCAAACGGAAGATAGTGGCAAGGCGCAGCACACGAGGCGACGACGGTACCGCCTTTTTCCCCGACCCTGGCGAGGGTCCAGCTGTGGCACCCGACGCCCTGGCAGAAGAGCTGGCGGAAGAATTCCTCGCTTCCGCACTGAGTGGGCAAGAACAAGCCGCTGACTACTACGATCGCATCGTGGAGGAAGAGGAAGGCGGCCCCTTCGTCCCCTCTTCGGAGCGCCGTGAATTCTCTCGCGCAAACCAGCTGGGTGACGACCGAGACAGCGCCGACTTCTACGAGGCTGAGGCATTCCCGATGGGCAGCCCCGGCATCGCCATCGATCCTCCAGACGACCCCGAAGACGAGGAATAGAGTCCCGCTACTGCGGCGGCGTGCTTCCGCGCAAGAGGAGGCGGGGGCGCCCTGTCACCTCGACACGACCTCCGGTCAATTGGCCGCGCACCGAAGAGGTTGCTAGGGTTAACGAATGACGACGGCTGCTGGCGGATCGGCACCACTGTCGGGGGACACGCGTATCCTCGAACGGCAGCTGGAGTTGACGTTCGCCCGGCTGCCATTCGTGGTCGCTGCCTTCCCGCTGGTTGGGCTACTCGTCACCGTGGCGCTGAGAGACGACGTTTCTGCAACGATATTGGCCACATGGTTCGCGACCTTGTGCCTGTATGCGGTCGCCAATCTGCTGGCAGGTCGCGCCTTCGGACGCCTCGCCAAGCCCGACGTGAGCCGGTGGGGCAGTTTTCGCATCGCGTTGGCGGTGACCAACGGCCTGCTGTGGGGAGGTTGCCTGGCGACGTTCCTCTACGTGCCCGACGACATCCTGCTGCAGACCTTCGTCGTCTTCGTCGTCGGGGGAACGACGGTCACCTCGATGGCGAGTTCGAGCGGGCATCCGCCATCGATGCTCGCGTTTCAGGTGATCAACGTCGTGCCCATCGCCTTGCGACTGGCGCTGGAGGGCGACAGCGCACACCTGGCCATGGCGGGCCTGATCGTCGCCTTCTTGTTGGTGGTGATGCTGATTGGCCTGCGCGTTGGCAAGGATCAAACGCGCCTCATTCGCATGGAGACCGAAAACCGCGCACTGGTGGAACAACTGAAGGAAGCCCACGACGACCTGCGCCAGGCGAACGACGACTTGAGCGCTCGTGTCGAAGAGCGCACCTCACAGCTCCAGCAGTCGTTGGCAGAGCAGGAAGCGCAAGCGACTCAACTGCGGCGAGCACAACGCATGGAGGCCGTGGGTCGATTGGCAGGCGGGGTTGCCCACGACTTCAACAACGTTCTCACGTCCATCGCGGGTTTCGCCGGTTTGGTGCACGAGACCCTGCCCGAGGGTGACGAGCGCCGAGAGGACATCGGCGAGATCCTGGCCGCGACGGAACGCGCGTCGAGTTTCACGAGCCAGCTGCTCGCATTCGCCAAGGGGGGGCTGACGAAACCTCGAGTGCTCGACCTTGCGACGGGGATCTTCCAACTCGAGACCATGCTACGACGGGTACTCCCCGATGACGTGAACCTGGTATGGCAAACCTCGAAGCAGCCCTGCCGCGTGCTGCTCGACCCAGGCGAACTCGATCAACTGGTGATGAACCTCGTCGTCAACGCTTGCGACGCCATGCCACAGGGCGGCACGGTCAGCATCAGCGTCGACCGCGAAGACCGCACCTTGGTCGACACGAAGACCACCCAACATGCCGTATTGCGCGTGCGAGACACCGGCACGGGCATTTCGGACGAGCTGCTCGAGCACGTTTTCGATCCCTTCGTTTCGACCAAAGGGACCCGAGGCACCGGTCTTGGGTTGACCAGCTGTTTCGGTATCGTCAAGCGAGCCGGCGGTGTGATGCGGGTCCAGACGGAGGTCGGTGTGGGCACTGTATTTACGGCCTACCTGCCCTTGACGGACTTGCCGGACTCGATCGTGCCGGGCACCTCCGCGGCGCCACCCGACGCGCCCAAGGCGTCCATCCTGGTCGTCGACGACGAGGCCGCAATCGTGAGGATGGTCAGCCGCGTGCTCCGCGCGCGCGGACACGAGGTACTGGAGGCGGATTCGGCAGAAGCAGCGCTGGACCTGGTCAGCAGCGGCACCAGCAAGCGCCTCGACTTGGTCCTGAGCGACGTCGTGCTGCCGCGCAAAAGCGGCTTCGAGTTGCAGCAGGCGTTCGAGAAGAAGGGGCTCCGCCCGCGCTTTCTTTTCATGTCCGGCTACATCGACCAAGAGCTCCAGCAGCGCAGCGGTGGCGTCAGCGACAGCGCCCTGTTGCGCAAGCCGTTCTCCGCGGCGCGCCTGGCAGCAGCCGTGAGTGAAGCGTTAACCAGCGCGGAAGTCGTAACGCACCGCGCTGGTTAACCCCGAAGCTCAGGGCGTTGCGACGGACTTGCCCTGAGCAGCCGCCGGAGCAGCCTGTGGTGCTGCAGCAGCCGGGGGCGCCACTGGCGCGGCAGCCGCAGCACCCGGAGGCGGCATCGCAGCGGGCATGGGGCGCATTTTCGGCATGCCAGCGGGCATTCCGGACCGGGGCATGGCATGGCCGGGCGCGTGAGGCATGCCGCCAGCACGGGGTGGCTGACCCGCAACGCGCGTCGGCATGTTCTGCAGGCTACTCAGGACCTCGTCGTACTTGCCTAGCATTTCCGTGCAGCGTTCGGCGGGGAAGGCTGGCGTCTTGGCCGTAACCATCTGGCACTTCTCGGTCTCTTCACCCAAGTCGCCACACAAGCGAGCAACCAGCGAACGACAATCCTCTCGTGCGGCAGCCACACGCTCCAACGTCGCAGGCACGGAGGCCAATTCTCGCTGGCAAGAAGCTGGCGAGAGAAGCTTGACGGCTTGTTTGACTTGCGCACACGGCAACGCCGCCTCGCCACCCGTCTGGTCGCAGATGCTCTTCTCCCAGCGCTCGCACGGACCCGATGCCTCACTCGTAGGCGTCTCAGCGGCCTCGCTGGACATGGGCCTATCGCTCTGCATGATCCAGCCGATGCTCGCCGCGATCACGACCGCGAACCCAGCATAGCCGATGAAGACGCCTCCGCCGCCACCGGTGTCATCCCTCGCGGGACGCACCTGCGCGGACACACTTTCACCAGCACCAGATGCCTCCGGGTCAGCGTCCTCGTTCGAGTCCGCGTCGCCGTCGTCAGCCCCTGCTGCCTCGTCTTTCTCGGCCGAAGCCTCCGCAGTTGGTTCCGAACTTTCGTCCGCTGCACTTGCGCTCTCGTCGTCGCGCTCTTCGGGGCTCTGAGCCTCGTCGTCCTTGTCGGCCATCTATGTTCTCCGCTGTTTTCGCACCGACCAGGCTTCGCCGACGAAACGCGGCGTATGACTGGACCGAGCATCACTGCAGACACGCAGCGATTGAATTAATGAACCATTCCCGGTCTTCGCCGAGCTTTCGCCCACAAAAGAGGCCCCCGACGCTCGGCGCAGCTTGCGAGTTACCATGCCCCCAAAGCAGGGTCAAAGACAATCGCCGCCTCTGAGCCGCCCACCTGCGACACGATCGCTGGCGCTTTACGTGCCATCCTGCGCCAAAGTCGGTGTTAGGGTGCCGCCATGAATCAAGCAGCACTTGCGCCCGCCGCAAATCTCGAGGCGCCCGCCTCCCGTCACCGCGAGCGGGGCCGCTCGCACGGCATGCCATTCATCTTCTGGGTGTTGGAACAGCCCCTGTGGTTGCTCCTGTCCGTACCCACTGTCATCGCGGCTGGTGTCGCATGGTGGTCTGGGTGGAACTGGGCGTTCGCCGCTGGCGCGTGGTTTGCTGTCCCAGTCGTGGGCGTGGGCTTCCCGATTCTGACCTTGGTGCTGCGCTCTCGCATGCACGACGCCGGCGCGACAGATTGGGCCAACTACATCAGTTGGAAGAGTGAGAGCGACGCCAAGCGCTGGGCCGGCAAGAAGATCCCGATGGAGATCCTGTACGAGGCGTACATGGCCGGGAAGCTGGACTTCAAAGGCGACGTCTACGAGACGATGCTGCGACGCAACTCGTTGTTTCGCTTTTGCTTCACCTGGGGAGACGTGAAGTTCTACTTCAAGGAATTCCTCGGACAGAACGTCACCCACAGCCTCAAGTCCGACGAGGGTGACATCGCCCACGTCTACAATCGAGGCAACGACTTTTACAATTGGTTCCTCGGCGAAACGATGGTCTACACCAGCGGCATCTTCCAAGATCCGGAAGAGACGCTCGAGGCGGCACAAGAGCGCAAGCTCGAGACGGTCTGCAACTACGTGCAAATGAAGCCGGGCGATCGTCACCTCGACATCGGTTGCGGCTGGGGCCCACTGATCACCCACGCCGCACAGCATCACGGAGCTCACAGCACGGGCATCACGCTGGCCAAAGAACAAGCCGAATGGGCGAGGAAGCGCGCCGCCAATGCCGGCGTCGCGGATCGCGTCAACGTGATCGTCGACGACTACCGCAATCTCCCTCAGCAGAAGTGGGACAAGATCACCTGCTTGGAGATGGCTGAGCACGTCGGCATCAAGAACTTTCAGAAGTTCCTGCTGCAGGTGCGCAGCATGCTGGAAGACGACGGCATCTTCTACCTGCAGATCGCCGGCCTGCGACGCCCCTGGCAGTTCGAGGATCTGGTGTGGGGTCTGTTCATGGCCAAGTACATCTTCCCCGGCGCAGATGCGAGCTGCCCCTTGGGCTTCGTCGTCTCCCAAGCAGAGCGCGCCGGCTTCGAGGTGCACCGCGTCGAGAACTGCGGGGTGCACTACGCTGAAACCATTCGCAAGTGGTACTACAACTGGCTCGAGAACGAAGAGGCCGTGGTCGCCAAGTACGGACAGCGTTGGTTCCGGATGTGGTCCATGTTCTTGGCTTGGTCCGTCATCATCGCAGGTCAGGGAAGCTCGACCGTGTTCATGATCACCCTGACCAAGAACACCAAGAACGACCAGGAGACGCTACCCGCGGGCGAGCATTCCCCGGACGCGCCCTTCAGCCGAACCAAGCGCTGGATCGGCAAGAATCCCGTCGCCACTCAGCAGTGACGCGAGCCGCTCTGACAGCGCCGTCCGGGTCGACGGCGCTCGTCAGAAGCGAGCTTCCACCTTCAGATTGGGCAAGAAGATGGGGCCGATCACCGTCTCCTCGCAGCCCTCGTCGGGTACGCACACCCGGCGAATCGCCTCGCTGCTGAACGTGGCGTTGAGCAACTCGGCGACCACCGACAAGTAGCCGTTGTCGTGCAAGCGAAAGCGCCGCTCGAGCCGCAAGTCACCGCGGAAGAACGGCGCGGCTCGACCGCGGTCGAACACACGCCGCGCGCCCTCCAACCGCCCCGGTACCCCCGAGTAGATCACACTACGCGCCCCAACACGCCAGTTGGGACCCAAGGTGTACATACCGGCCAAGTTCAGCACGTGGGTTCGGTCGGAGCCTGCAACGGTCGTGAACTCCTCGTACGTTCGCGTCGAGCGAGACAGCGTGTAGCTCATCAGCGCGCCGAAGCGGCGCGTGAGCGGTCGCCTGAGTGAAAGCTCCAAGCCGTAGGAATGGGCACGCGGCCGCCGCCTGGCTTCGGCGGCATTGATGGCGAAGCTCTGAGTCGATGAAAACGGATCGGTGACGCCGAAGATCGCGTTCTGAAAGACGGCGGCGGTGCCGAACATGTCGTGGGGCAACTTGGCCTCGACACCCGAGCTGGTGTGCAACGCGCGCTGCAAGCCACCGTCGAGCCCGGCGACCCGCGCACCCGGCACGTTGGGCACGTAGTTGGGCGGCTGATGCGATAGCCCCACGCCATGCACGACATCGACGGAATCGCTGACCGCGATACGCGATGAGAGCCGCGGATCGATGCCCACCTCACTTTCGCCGCCCGAAGAGTACAAGTCGACTCGGGCGCCCGGGGTGACCGTGACCCAGTTCAACGGACGCCACACGACGTCGGCGAACCCGCCGTAGGCTGAATCGCCTCGGGCCCGGAACAGATCGCGCAGATCCACGAAGTCCGACGAACGCGAGTCGAGCTTCAAGTCGAAGCTGTCGATGTTGAAGCTCGCACCGGTGCGGAACGTCAAGTGCCGACTGATGCGGTGCGTGAGGCGTGCACGGCCGGCGATCATCTCGTCCTGGATCTCGCCCTCGGCCCAACCCGTGCTGTCGATACCGACGGTAGCACCCACCTCGGCACTCGTGTCGCTGTTGAAGTCGTGATGGTAACGCACGTCGGCACGGTGAAACTCAGTGCCGAAGAAGTCGTCCGACGGTCCTTCGAGGTAGTCGAACGCACCGAGCAAGAACACGCGCACGTTGTCTTGGCGCGACAGGTCGTATTCGATCAGGCTCTGGTAGTTCCAGAACTCCAGCGTGTTCGGCGTGAGCGCACTGACGATCGCCCCCAAGTACGAGTAGCGCCCGCCGACGAAGAGGTTGCCCTTGTCCCCGGCAAACGGCGTCTCCACGTAGCCACCTGAATCGAAGATGCCGACCTCTGCGCGATAGCCGAACTCGCGCCGTGGAGTGCGTAGATCGGCAGCCACGATGGCGCCCGCAAAACGCCCGTAGCGCGCCGGATAGGGCCCGGGATACAGGTTCACGCGTTCGATCAGCTCGGGGTGCACGACGCTGGGCCCCAAGAACGCGTGGTAGAGCAGCGGCACCCGCACTTCGTCGATGTAGTTGCCAACGTTCGCCGGCGGCGCGCCACGCACGTAGTACAGGGGCAGGCCCGAGATCGTCGGGCTGACGCCTGGCATCGTCTCCACGGCACGCAGTGGGTCGCCCAACGCACCAGGGACTTGCCGCCCCTCGGCGCGCGTGATGGTACGCACTCCGGCGGGGCGATCGCCCTCCACCAGCACATCCACGCTTTCTTCGACGCGGGCACTCGCCGTTCCGCCAGTTGCCGGCACTGGTGGCGTGGGCTCGGCACCGGGCTGGGTGGGTGTGGGGACTTCTCCGGGCTCGGTCGTCGGCGGCGTGGGCTCTGCCGGCACCGTCTCCGACGTGAACAGGACTTCGAACTGGATCTTCGCCGGCACCACCCGGTCACCGAGGCGGGCGGGACTGAAACGCCAATGGCTCGTCGCGCTCACGGCCTCACTGGCGAAGGGTTCGTCACCCATCAACACTTCGACGTCACGCACGGAACCGTCGACATCCACCACGAACTGCAACAGCACCGCTGCGTCACCGGTAGCACCGGAGGGGTACCCGACGTCCGTCTGCAACGCCGCTGGCCGCACGACCTCCGCGATGCTGCTCTCTGCCGGCTCGGCCTCCGGCGTTGCACCGTCTCGTGCGGCTGCCAAGCTCGGACTCAACACCGCGTAACAAGCCAAAATCAGAGCGGCCCGGCGCGTTTTGCTCGCAACCGCTGCTGCATTGGCCCTGGGCGCTGACAATCCTGCTCTCACTTTATTGGTCGAAGTCCCTGGACGCCGCCAGCGCCAAATCCCAAGCTATTCGAGCGAAAGCACACATGGTGCACATCGCGTTGTAACCTATCTCGAACTCTGAGCGAAATCCCGAGGAAAGGAACTCGCGGCGAGCCCCGAACGAACCATGGACCGACGACCCCCTTTCATGCGGCGCGGATTCGCGCCGTCGGTGTTGCCCACCTGTGCGCTCACGGTCTGCCTGCTCATGACATTGACCAGCTGCGAACTGGGCAACGACCTGCAAGTGGCCGCGAAGCAGCTGAGCAATCCGGACGCAGAAACGATCGAGAGTGGGGGCAACCTGATCGCGGAAGGCCAATTCCGTCGACTGCGCTTCGATGGCACGACTGCAGACGGCGCCTACGTCGTCGCGATCAAGGAGGGAACGGAGCTCGTGATCATTCCGTTCTCCGGCGCGACGGAGGGCTGTAGCGCCGGCCCTGCACGGGCCTCGACGGAGTCGATGAGCACCAACGAAGAAGAGTTGAACGCGCGCATCCCGTTCGTCACGTTGGGGGACGCCAATACGCCAGACACGTTGCGCTTCACCAACTTCGAATGCGAGTTCGACAGCGTTGCCATTCCCAACGCGGGCCTCCCCCTGCGCCGCGATTTCGGCCCCAAGCCGGGCTTCATCGTGCAAACCAACGTCGGTGAGCTGTACTTCGTCAGCCCGTGGAAGGAGGAGGCGACTCTCATTGCAGACAACCTCTCCGGCATCAACCGAGGCGATCTGGCGATGTTCGCCCCGGGCACGAGCAATGCGACCTGGTTGTGGACGTTGGAGCGGGGGGAGATCGTCGCGCGCGACCGCGAGTTCGAAGAGGTCTTTCGCGCCGGCGAGGACATCGCCACCGTCACGCATAGCAGCAGCGGTATGGGTGGCCCGATGTTGGCCATCCGCGATTCCGAGCGCACGCTGTACACGGTATTGGCCAGCGCCCCCGACGACGTGAAGCTGATTGCCGAAGACACCTGCGGCGCGACCTTCAACTACGGCGACCACGGCCGAGAGCTCTTGTTCTACTCGCCCTGCGACGACCGCAATCTCCGAGTCTACGAGCTGGAGACGGACACGCTGCGCACCATCCGCGACGGCATCGACGACTACAAGGTCAGCGGCAGCACCGACACGGGTCCTTTGCTGCTGTACATGACCGGCGTGCATGAAGATGACGAAGACCTGGGAACGCTCTGGGCACGCTGGGGACAGAACGACCCGATCAAGATTTCGGACGAAGGCAACTTCCACCACTCACGCATCTCCGGTGGCGGCTGGGTCCGGCTGATCGACAATTGGGACGGCACGAGTGGCGATCTGCATATTGGGCAACTCGGCGAGGAGCTGCACAAGGTCGCCGAAAAGGTCGCGTATCACACGGTTGCGGGCATCGTCTCGGACTTCGATGGCGAAAACGGGTTGCTGCAGCGGCTGACTCAATCCGATGGCCTCGAGCCCGTGATGTCGAACGTGTCCATCCAAGGCATTCGCCACGATGGGCAGACGAATCGCACTCTGTTGCTGCACCGTTTCGACGGCACCTCGGGACAACTCGCGCTGGTGGAAGGCAAAGAGGTCCGCAAAATGAGCATGAACGTGCGACCTGGCTCTTACCAGTTCACGGCGTTGCTTCCGATGGTGACCCTACTCGCCGATCTGGACGAAGAGACGAACACTGCGACGCTGAAGCTCCACCGAACCGACCGTGACGAAGAGATCGAGGTCGCGAAAGGCGTGGCGGAGACGATCGAGGTTGCTTGGCCCGAAGAGGGCCTGTTGTACAGCGCCCCGGCCGGGGATCCTCCAGGGATCTACTTCGCCCGCACGCTGTAGACCCGCCACCAACACGCAACGACCGCGACATCCTCGGGCCCGAGGCTTGACCCTGGCGTGGAAATCGGCGACGAATCGGCGCCAACCGAGGAACCAGCGTGAGTCCTAGAAAATCCAGCTCCCCCGCCAAAAGCACACGCCCCTCGCAGCCGCCCAGCAAGGGAGGCCGCCGGATCCGAAAAGCGCGCGCGGACGAAGTGAGTGACGACGCCAAGAGCGAAGAGAGGACCCCCGACTTCGTGCGAGCCGAGGGCTACCTGCGCGGCATCCTCGAGTACATCGGGGACGACCCGAGCCGAGAAGGATTGCAGGAGACTCCGGCGCGCGTGTTGCGCTCCTACCGGGAGCACTTCTCCGGCTACGAGCAGGACCCGAGCGAGCACCTGGCCAAGACGTTCGCGGAAGTCGAAGACTACGACGAGTTGGTCTTGGTCAGTGACATCGAGGTGTTCAGCCACTGCGAGCACCACATGGTGCCGTTCGTGGGCAAAGCCCACGTCGCGTACATCCCCGACGGCAGGGTCGTCGGACTGTCGAAGCTGGCGCGCGTGGTGGACGTCTTCGCCAAACGACTCCAAGTACAAGAGAAGCTGACGGCGCAGATCGCCGGCGCCATCGCCGAGCATCTCCGCCCATTGGGCGTGGCCGTCGTCTTGCAGTGCCAGCACTTCTGCATGTGCTACCGCGGCGTGAGAAAGCCGGGTTCGTGGACGACGACGAGCAAGCTCCACGGTCTGTTCTTGACGGATTCCGCATCGCGCATGGAGCTCTTGACGCTGATCGGGTTGCACCGCGAGATCGGTGGCGCTGGGGGCGCGTGACGGGCCAGGCCAAACACGTCGCGGCCATCGACATCGGGACCAACTCCGTGCGTTTGCTCGTGCTATCGAGCGACGGCCGCGAGCTCGAGCGCGAGATGGCGATCACCCGCCTCGGCCAGGGCGTGGACGATAGCGGCCGCCTGAGCGAAGCCGCCATGGCGCGCACCTTGGAGGTGCTGCGGTCCTACGCGCAACTGGTGAAGCGGCACGCAGTCGACTCCTTGCGCATGACGGCGACCAGCGCCGCAAGAGACGCGGACAATCGCGCCGATTTCTTCGCGCGAGTGCGCGCGGTCATGGGGCAAGAGCCTGAGCTCTTACCGGGTTCGGAGGAAGCCCGGCTTTCGTTTCTGGGCGCCACCGCCAAGCTCGGTCAAGAGCACACCTGGGTCGTGTTCGACATCGGCGGGGGTTCGACCGAGTTTGCCCGTGGCACGCACTCCCCCGAGCGCTTTGTCTCGCTGGACATCGGCGCGGTGCGTATCACGGAGCGCTTCTTGGCCTCCGATCCACCGACACCCGACGAGGTCGCGCGCGCCACGAAGTACGTCCGGGCCGAGCTCGAACGCGCGCGCCAAACCATCGCCCCAGAGGCAAGCGACGCGTGGCTTGGCCTTGCGGGCACGGTGACGACCTTTGCCGCGCACCTCGCTGGCGTCTCCTCCTACGACGCGAGCAAGACCCACGGGCTTTCGATGAGCGCCCGCCAGATCCAAGACTTTGCCGAACGTCTGCTCGGCACGACGACCAACGAGCGCCGCCCGCTTCTGATGGAACCGAAGCGGGCGGAAGTGATCATCGGCGGAGCCGTCATTCTATCGAGCATCGTCGAGCACTTTGGGCTCTCACGCGTGCAATGCTCCGAGCGCGACATCTTGGACGGTCTGGCCGCGTCACTGCTGAGCTGACGCCCTTTGCGTCGACACACCATCGGCACCCCGCGAACGAGGCGTTCGAAACAGGACGGCTTCCCTTCCCCCCTCGCAAACTCACTGCATCTTGCTGGGATCGCGCAGAGCAAAGGGTGGGATCGCCACGTCGAAGTCTTCGCCGCGAGCCGCCTTCATGTGGTAGCTGCCCTCCATCGAGCCGAAGGGCGTCGCCAATGGGCAGCCGGAGTTGTAGCGAAAGCGCTGCCCTGGGGCGAGGGTGGGCTGCTCGCCGACCACTCCCGGTCCGCGAACCTCTTCCACCTCGCCGTGGGCGTCGGTGATCTTCCAATACCGCGTCAGGAGCTGAACGGTGTCCTCACCCTGGTTCTCGATTTCGATCTCGTAGACGAAAAACCATACGCTGCGACTCGGGTTGGAGTGCTGTGGGGAAAGATGGGATTCGACACTGACGCGAATTCCGTTGGTGATCTGACTTGGCACGGACCCCATATAGCCACTTGCGCGCGCGGATGACAGGGGCACCCACTCGAACCGACAGCCCCCAAACGCGGTATGGAAATTCGACGGAGGCCAGGTAGACTTCCATGCGGTGGTCGTGGAAACGAAATCGCGTGGTGTGCGAGGAGACATTGTCCGAGTGAGTCGGCTATGCGCGGTCGTGGGGGCTCTGTGCGCGCCCGCGTGCGCAGCGAGTGAGCGCTCGGCGTCCGTGCCCACAGTGGTGAGCTGGCAGCAGCTCGACCAAGACGAACGTGAGCTCGCCCTTTCTCGAGGCCGGGACTTCCACGGTCCCACCCGAGGCGAAATTCACCGGCTGGAGCACGTTTATCGCCCGGGCGACCCGCGCATCCACCCCGAGTCGGATGCTGCCGTCTTCGTGCTCTCGGGCACAGCCATCGTGCACGTGGAGGGGCAAACGCATCGACTGCACCCCGGGGAGAGCGTGGACATCCCTCACGGCCATGCCTACGCGACGCGCCCGGAGGGCCGCAGCACGAGTTCCCTGTTCTTCGTGTTCTGGGACGCAGAAGAGCCGCAAGAGCAAACGGCGTTGGGCCCCGCGGGGCACCTTTCCGGCGATTGACGCGGCGACATGCCCGAGCTGCCCGAAGTCGAAGTCACGCGCCGACGGCTAGCGCCCCACGTCGTGGGTAAGCGCATCGAACAGGTCGTCACCTCCAAGCCGAGCTACTTCTTCCTCACGCCGCCTGACGTCTTGCGGCGCAAGCTGAAGGGACGTCGGGTGCAATCGCTGACTCGCGTCGGCAAGTACCTGCTGGCAGAGCTGGACGACGGGGCTCGCCTGTTGCTGCATCTGGGAATGACGGGGCAGCTCTTCACGCAGTCCGCCCACAGCCCGCGTTTGATGTCGTCGACGGCGGCGCGCGCGCTGCCCCCCGAAGCTCAAGGTGCCTTTTCACCCGACGAACACACTCACCTCGAGCTGCGCTTCGACGACGGCGCGGAACGCGTGTTCTTCCGCGACGTGCGCAAGTTCGGCAAGGTGCGTTGGCTCGAGGCCGGGCAGAGCGACGCACGCCTCGAAAAACTCGGGACCGACGCGTTGCTAGCCACCGGTCTCGAGTTGTACGAAGCTGCCCGCCGCCGGCGCACACCAATCAAGTCGTTGTTGCTCGATCAAAGCGTGCTGGCCGGCGCGGGCAACATCTACGCGGACGAGGCACTGTTTCTGGCGGGTGTACGCCCTGGCCGCGCTGCCCGTCGGGTCACCAAGCACGAATGTACTCGCCTGGTCGAAGCGCTGCAGCAAGTCTTGCAGCGCTCCATCGAGACCGGCGGCTCGAGCATCAGCGACTACGTCAACCCCGACGGTACCGATGGCGGCTATCAGGACGAGCGGCGCGTGTATGCGCGCACCGGGGAGCCGTGTCGGACCTGCGGCACCCCGGTCAAGCGCATCGTGATTGGGCAGCGAAGCTCACACTACTGCCCCACCTGCCAGAGATAGCCCGGCTACAGCATGTACCCGAAGGTGCAACCGAGCATCACCCAGTGGTGGAAGGTCTGATCGTCGCTGCCGACGCTCAGCTTCTCTCCGTCCACGTCGATGGTGTCGTAGCGCCCCAAACCGTAGTCGGCGAACACGGAAACGTTCCGGTCGTCCGTCTGCCAGAAGTCGACGCCTGCCGTCAGGTTGAGCAGCTCCGTACCCGAGGCGCCGACGGAGAAGGCCTGATCACCGTCGACAGAGACGTTCAGCGCGAACCTATCTCCCCCAAAACCACCCCCTACCCAAGGCTCGTAGGTGTTGCCGGGCAGCAAGTAGGCACGCGCCTGCAGCGAGTAGCGCACGACCGCCGACCGACACTCGATCCCTTCCTCCCCACAGCCTTCCAAATCCCCCTCCGACGCGGGAGAACCGAGGCCGGCGAGCAGACGCCCGAGCAGCATGTACTGGCCAAAACGATAACCGAACGCCAAGTTGGCGGCGGCCATCGGCCCAGCCAGGTCGTACATGCTGTCGCCGCCGCGGGCGGCGGTGCCTCCCACCGATCCAAGACCAGCGCCCACGCCGAACGTGAAACCGCGCGTCTGCGGGGTGATGGCTCCGGCCTCGTCCTGAGTGTTGGCAGTGTCGGTCGTCTCCGCTGCCGCGGCATCCGGCGTCATCGCTGTCGTGGCGTCAGGCGTCGCTGCTGCCGTGGCGTCAGTCGTCGCGAGACTCCCGGGACCTGCAGCTTCGGCAGTCTGAGCCCCGGCGATGGAAGGTGCGCCGAGTAGCGCGCTGGTGGTGGTGATGACGCGGACGATGTTGCCCTGGATCCCTTGATTGAAAAGCATTTGAACTCACTCCTTTCGCTCCCATCCTTCGGGAGACGGGGAGGGTTCGGACGCTTCGCTTGGGCAGTTGCGCGGGAATTTCGAACTGAGTTGCGGTGTTGGCCCGAGGGCTGAGCGAGCGGCTCAGTCCCCTTCAACCGCCGCTCGACATCATTGCGCCGCTCGCGGGCACTTCACACAGCGTCTCCGACACCGATTCCGGCTGACACGCACACGCGGCGTCGTCGAGGCAGCTCTGCGGCGTCTCCACGCATTGGTACGTCTCTGGGTCGTCCTCACTGCCGAGCGGATCGAACAGGCAGTACTCGGCAATGCTGGAACACTGCACTGGACCACACTCGAAACACGGATCGGGGAACACCTCGAAGGACTGCCACACGCCGCCGCTACAAGTCGTGATCCAGCAGAAGGAGCAGCGGTCAGTGCAGCTGCCGCCACAGACTTCGCCCTCGTAGACGGCGGCACAGGCTTCGCCGACAACCGCCGCATCGCAGCCGGTCTCGACCTGCCCTGGGTCCATGAACGGATCCGTTCCGCCATCTTCTCCTGCGCCACCCGCGTCGACGCTGCCGACGTCCGTGTCATCGACCACGCCATCGGCCGTGCCGGCGTCCGGCGCCTGACTCGTCCCGGGATCCGTCTCGCCGACGTCCGTACCGCCCGGCGCAGGGTCGTCGCTCGAGCCCTCGCCAGGCTGCCCCGGTTCGGGCGGATCTTCGGTGCCGGCGCTGACATCGTCCGTGACCGAACCCGGGTCGTTCGGGCCCCCCGTCGCTGACGAGTTCCCATCGTCGCCGACGTCGCTGGTCACGTCGGTGCCGGAAGGGTCGTTTACCTGACCCATCGAGTCGTCGCTCACAGTCGGCGGAGCATCCGTCTGACCGGTGCTGGTTCCCGTGGAGCCCTCACCGCTCAAGGGGTTTCCACCATCGTCGAACGTCTGTCCGCCCGAGCAACTGGCTGCGACGAGAGCTAGCCAGCCGAGCACGAGGGCCGCCCGGGACGAGCGCGCCGCAGCACCGAACGAGAACCAGAAATGAAAAGCGTGAGCCATGTCCCAAGCAGAGTGACGGCGGCGCGGAAGGCTGTCCAGTGCCGTATGTCACATTTCATGTGCCAGAGCGCCCATAGATGTGGAACATAGCACTATATGGCACAGCCAGTGGACCACTCGATGCTCAGCCGGGAACTGATCCGGGCCATGCGGGGCAAGCGCTCCCAGCTGGCGCTCAGCCGACGGCTGGGGTTTCGCACCAACGTCGTCTACACCTGGGAATGCGGGCGCAGTGAACCCACGGCGCTGCAGCTCTTCCACTTGGCGGCTGCAACCCGGCGCTCTCCGCGTGAAGCGTTGGCGAGCTTTTGCCGAGAGCGGCCCGCTTGGCTGCCCAAGCGGGAGCTCGACCGCGAAGCGGTCGCAGCCTTTTTGGAACAGGAACGCCGCGGCATCCCCTTGGTAGAGATCGCCGAGCAGACCGGCGTCAATCGCTTCTCGATGGCGCGCTACCTCAAGTGCAAGGCCGACATCAAGCTCCCCGACTTGCTGCGGGTTTTGGATTACTGCACCAACCGTCTCCCCGACTTCGTCGCGCTATGGGCCGATCCCGCGCAAGTCCCCAGTTTGGCGGAGCGCTGGACGGAACTCGAACTCGCGCGCCGCGCGGCATACGAGCGCCCATGGTCCAACGCGGTGTTGCATTGCTTGGAGCTGGAAGACTACCAGCGCAGCCCCAAGCACCAGGAGGGTCAAATCGCGGCCTATCTGGGCATCAGCACCCAGGAAGAGCGCGCCTGTCTCGAACTCCTCGAGCGCAGCGACCAGATCACCTGGACGGGCACCCATTGGCGCGGCAACGAGTCACGCGCAGTCTCCCTCAGTGCCGACCGCGCCGCGGCCCGAGCCCAGGCAGCCTGGTGGGTGCGGGTAGCAGCAGAACGCGCGGCAACGCACCGCGGAATGTTCGCCTACAACCTGTGTTGCGTCTCCGGCGCGGATCTGCAACGCATCGCGGAGCTACAACGCGAGTGTCTGCGTCAAATCCGCGGCGTGATCGCCAACTCCACGCCGGGCGAGCGCGTCGCCCTGGTCAACGTCCAGGTGATGGCCTTCGACGCCCCCGAAGAGATGGACTGAGCGCTCAGGGGCAGCCGTCGTTCGTGTGAAACGAGCGAGTGTCTCTAGCCCCTACTCCAAACCCGCCGCAACTCCCAGGCACGTATCCCCCACACGCAGCAACGACGCGCACTCCTCCTGCCGTACGCTGAGCAGCTCCGCAGATCCAACGGCCGCATCGACGCCGACGGCAGGCGCCCACAGGAGACTGCTCCTGAGCGGCAAAGGGCGCGCCCAGGATGGACCGCTCGGAAGCGCCCAGTTGCTGCCGTGTTCTCCCGCGGGGGCGAACGCCGCAGAGAACGGCAGCGACGGCACGGAGAGTGACGTGTTCGTCTGCGTGCCAGCCGCTTGGCGCGATTTGGCCTCTCGGCATTCGCCCGTTTCGTAGAAGCCGTAGATCGCGGACGACGTGAAGAGCGCCGTGAACCCAATACCGAAACCAATGTCGGCACCTCGTGAAATGGGCGCGTCTGCGTACTCGGAGTCGTCATTTGCTACGGCAACGAGTGTTCGTACTACCTGGTAGCCAGCGACGAGGACGTCGAGGATGGGCACCAAGCGACGGCTCGTGCACTCGATGGGTCGGTCTGGCGGGTACTGCGCCGCGCCGTCGGGCACGGTGTCGACGAAGAGAAATGAGCAGCCCGAAAGCGTGCTCGTTGCGAGTATCGCTGCGGCGAGACCCCTCTTGGCGCTACGCCCACCGCTCCTGCGAGCCCGCATCATGCTGCCGTCTCCTGCGGCACACATCTTGTGCCTGGGATCTCCCCGCAGTAGCCGAGCAAGCGCGCGACCGACCGCGCCGATGCAGCTGCGCCCTGCCCTGCGCAGGCTCGAGGCTCCGCGTTGCCGCCCAGCGACATGGCCGAACGCCGGATCGACATGGCCCGAAGCTGGATCGGCACAGAAAAATCGCGGTTCGAGCTAGACCGAAGCTGGATCGGCACAGAAAAATCGTGGTTCGAGCTAGGCCGAAGCTGGATCGACGCAGACGAAACGGTGTTTTGCCCCGACCGAGGCTGGATCGACGCAGAAAAGAGCTGGATCGGGCGCCGCCGAGGCCGGATCGACGCCCACGCGAGGTCCTTGGGACTTCGCGTGGCGGACTTTGGGCCAGGCTCAACCGCTTTCTTCGACGTCGTCGTCTTCATCCTCGATGATCTCTTCTCCACCGCCGCCGCGACGGATGCGGCTGAGGCCCAATTGAATGCGCTCGCGCAGCGAGTAATGGGGGCGCAGCGTTGCGCCCCAATCGTTGAACCAGAGCCGCAGCTGGTCCAGAGCCTCGTGCTGCCGCCGCAACGTCTTTTCGACTTCTTCCGCGTCGATCCCCTCTTCCGGCGAACGAAAGTCACGCAGTTCGCTGATGAGCTGCCGGGCGCGCTCAGCGTCTTTCGCGAAGCCGCGCTTGTACAGAGTCTCATGCACGACCGTGGCCCCCGCCTCGTCGCTTTGCGCCAGAGCATCGACGCGATTGATGAGCTTGTCGACCGAAGAGATCACCCCGGGCCCCTTGGGCTGTTGCGACAGGCCGTCGAAGAACGCTGCCTCGAAGCGCGCGAGGTTCCCTGCGGGGACCTTGCGACGGATCACTCGCAGAACGATCGGGAAGTACCGGTTTTCGATGTCGTCGAGCTCGGCCAGCGCCGCGTCGGTTTGGTCGTTGCTGGTCTGCGACAGGTCACGCAACGCAAACGCGTGCTGCAACGGGCGCTCACCCCCAGCGGCAACGCGATGCAGGCGCCACCCTTCGTCATGCTCTTCATCGTCGTACCCGGCCGCCACCGCGCGACCGACGTACGGCGGCGCCACCACCTGCGTCAGAAAGCGCCCAACGCGCGCAATGAAGTGCCGGTCAGCGGCGGAAAGGGTCCGAACCGCAGCATTCGTCTCACTCATGTGTCACCTCCTCAACCTGAAACGACTGCCTCGTTCATCTCACACACTCATCCAGCCTTCAACCTCCAGGACGCGAGCGACAAAACGTTTTAACGGGATGGGCTGGCGAAACACCGGGTGACATCCCCGGCGCTCACTGCCCGTGCAGACGAACGGCTTGGGCGAGTTCTTCTCTCCGAGCGGCAAGCTGCCGTTCGAGTTCGTGGACGTATACGGTATCGGCATCATCGCGTCCCCTCGCGAGAGCGAGGGGGCAGAGTCGGCGGGCCTCGGGCTGGTGACGACGAGTGTCTTGAAGCCAGCACCATCTGCAGTCGATCGATGGTCACAGGAATCCGTGATGACCTTGCTCGGGCGCACGCCTCACGTTACCCTGCCTGCATGTGGAGGGTGCCGCTACTCGTCGTCTCGTGCCTAGCGTGTGGATGCACTCAGGCAGCGAACGAATCCTTGGGGGCTTCCCCACCAGCCCCAGGGGCGACGACGACAGCCAGCGCTGACCAAACGCCGAGTGCCGACACTCCCGCACCGACGGCTGAACTGGCAGCAACGGCGGCTCCCGTGTACGCTCCCACACCGCCCACTTCGGTCGAGGAACTTCTGCAGGTCCAACGGGGCACCCCACCTGCTTGGAGCCTCTACGCCTTTCCCGATCAAGCGGAGGGTGGGGCCGTGTTCGACGTGCATGTCGATAGCCACGCCGTCTACTGGGTGCAGAAGGCGGGTCGCCTCCATCGCGGCTCGCTGGATGGCGCAGCGCCAGCACTGCACATTGGGCAGTATGCCGGGACGCTCGGCGGCGAAGGTATTCGCTCGGACGAGACCCACGTCTACTTCCTCGATGGGGCGTTCCTGCGACGATGGCCGAAAGCTACCGGAGAGCCGTGTTCGGACTACTATCGCTGTCCATCCGTCGAAGACACCGCGCTCTTGTGGGAGCATCCCGGAGGACCGGGGCCCCTTTTCGTGGACGGGCGCTACGTCTACGTCGCCATGGACGGCTGCGCCGCCATCACGCGCTATGACAAGCAAGAAATGGAACCAGTCGAGGTCTACGTCACGCTGCCCGAGCAAGGTCCGGGTAACGGCCCGACCACGCTGGAGGTGGATGGCAAGGACGTGTATTGCGCGTCTTGGGGCAACGTCTTCAAGATCCCATGGTGGGACGAGCCCCTCACCACCGTCGACGGGAACGATCCCAGCGTGCGTCTGGCCGGTAGCGAGGTTCCCATCTGGGCGATGGTGCTCTCAGACGAGCACGTTTACTGGGTAGAGAGGCCGCAGGTTGGCGAGACGCTCTCCTTTGGGCGAGTGCCTCGCCAAGGCGGCACTCCCCAAAAGATCGAGCCGCCTGAAGGCGTGTTCGTCAACAGCGTTTCCAACCGAATCGTGTATGATAGCTCGCACCGAAGAGTCTTCTTCAGCGCCAGCGCTCGTCCCCTGGAAACCACGTGGCGCAACACAGGTGCCTTCATTGCGGCTCTTTCGACGGACACTCTCGCATTTACTTTCTACGCGCGTGAAAATCCCACCGGCCACTTCGCCATCGACGAGCGTTACCTCTATTGGACGAGTTCCTACCTCGTCTACGGCGTGCGCCGCATGCCTCTCGACACTGAGCCGCTCTACGTCATCGAACCGTAGTGACTTCGCGTCACGCCGCGTGATGCCTCGGTGTTGCGCGGCCTTGCTCGAGCGCACCCCTCGCGTTACCCTGCTCGCATGTGGAGGGTGCCGCTACTCGTCGTCTCGTGCCTAGCGTGTGGATGCACTCAGGCGGCCAACGAATCCTTGGGGGCGCCCCCGCCAAGCCCAGGAGCGACGACAACGGCCAGCGTTAGCCAAACGCCGAGTGCCGAAGCTCCGGCGGCGACGGCTGAAACGACAGCAGCGGTTCCTCCCTACAACCCCGCACCGCCAACCTCCGTAGAAGAGCTCTTGGAAGTTCAGCAGGGCACCCCACCTGCTTGGAGCCTCTACGCGTTTCCTGATCAAGCAGAGGGCGGGGCCGTGTTCGACGTGCATGTCGATAGCGACGCCGTCTATTGGGTGCAGAAAGCGGGTCGCCTCCATCGCGGTTCGCTGGACGGAACAGCGCAGCCCCTGCACATCGCGCAGTATGCCGGGACGCTCGGCGGCGACGGTATCCGCTCGGACGCGACCCACGTTTACTTCCTCGATGGGACGCTTCTGCGGCGGTGGCCGAAAGCTACCGGAGAGCCGTGTTCGGACTACTATCTCTGTCCGTCCGTCGAAGACACCGCGCTCTTGTGGGAGCATCCCGGAGGACCGGGGCCCCTTTTCGTCGACGAGCGCTACGTCTACGTGGCCATGGCAGGCTGCGCCGCTGTCACGCGCTATGACAAGCAAGAAATGGAACCAGTCGAGGTCTACGTCACGCTGCCCGAGCAAGGTCCGGGTAACGGCCCGACCACGCTGGAGGTGGATGGCAAGGACGTGTATTGCGCGTCTTGGGGCAACGTCTTCAAAATCCCGTGGTGGGACGAGCCCCTCACCAGGATCGACGGGAATGACCCCAGCGTGCGTCTGGCCGGCAGCGAGGTCCCCATCTGGGCGATGGTGCTTTCTGACGAGCACGTTTACTGGCTGGAGAAGCCACCAACCGGCGAAACAGCCTCCTTTGGAAGAGTGCCCCGCCAAGGAGGGACGCCGGAGAGAATCGATCTTCCCAAGGACGTGTTCGTGAATGGGGTTTCCAGTCGCATCGTGTACGACCAACAGCATCGAGAAGTCTATTTCTGTGGCGTCGCCCGCCCGCTTGAAACCACGTGGCGCAACACGGGCGCCTTCATCGCATCGCTTTCGACGGACACTCTCGCGTTTTCTTTCTACGCGCGTGAGAATCCCACCGGCCACTTCGCCATCGACGAGCGTTACCTCTATTGGACGAGTTCCTACCTCGTCTACGGCGTGCGACGCATGCCTCTCGACACCGAGCCGCTCTACGTCATCGAACCGTAGGGGCTTCGCGTCACGCCGCTTGATGCCGCGCTCTCGTTCGCGCCCAGAACCGAGGGGAACGACGGGAGAGACACCGCGCGCACCAGGTGTACACGCCGTTGAACCGCAAACCCTTCGAAGCACACAGGAATCCGTGATGGCCTTGCTCGGGCGCACCCCTCGCGTTACCCTGCTCGCATGTGGAGGGTGCCGCTACTCGTCGTCCCGTGCCTAGCGTGTGGATGCACTCAGGCAGCGAACGAATCCTTCGGGGCTTCCCCGCCAACCCCAGAGGCGGCGACGACAACCGGCGTTGGTCAGACGGCGAGTGCCGACGCTCCCGCGCCGACGACTGAACTGGCAGCAACGGCGGCTCCCGTGTACGATCCCACACCGACCACTTCGGTCGAGGAACTTCTGCAGGTCCAACGTGGTACCCCAACGACGTGGAGCCTCTACGGCTTTGTTGGCCAGGGCGATGGCGGTGAGGTCTTCGATTTGCATGTCGACACCGATGGCACGTACTGGGTACAAAACGCTGGCCGCCTTCATCGCGGCTCGTTGGAAGGCACGGCAGAGCCCCTGCACATCGGAAAGGTGGGCCGACGCAGCGAAGTGTTTGCCGCAGAGGATCTAGAGCATGAAAACTAGCGATCCTTGCGAGCCACTCCAATGGGACGACATGAGTGTGCCTGGCGTTCTTCGCGCTGCAGACGATATTGGGATCTATGTCATCGCGCTCGAGCCCAACGAAACGTATCGAGTTGGCTACTTCCCGAGCCCCGGCCCCGAAGTGGAGTGGGCGTCCGGGCTCGCTACCCTCGACGATGCCAAGCGCGAGGCGGAATCATGCCGTCGCCACAATCGCGAAGTCTTCAAGAAGGAGGGGTGGATTTGACTGCAAGCAGACCAATGAACGCGCCTGCCCGAGTGGTATCACTGGCAATCCGACGAGCACGAAGTCCACTTCGTCTCAGCCCAACGAACTGATCCCGACTGGAAGCTCCAAGCCCTGCTCGAGGCAGCTCGTCGCGCAAACTGGGATGCCATGCATGGCGGCCTATCGCCGCCACCGCGCGTTGCTTGTATTGACCGCTGATGGGTTTGTCTACCAGCCTTTGCAGGTTAACGGCAGATCGCTAGGGGGCCTCCACGAGTTGCCGCCGTCGCCACTGTCGCGGACTGTGAAGCTCCAGGTCCAGCACCTTGGCGTATTGCTCGAAGTCCCGGTCCTCGAACTGGGCCTTCTCCTTGATTCCGGACAACAGTTCCTGCCGAACCGCACCCATCAGCACCACCCGTCCCTCCTGGATCAGCTCTCCGAGCTCTCGGGTCGTCGTGTCGTCCACTCGCTTCGCACGTCGCAATGCCAGCGACCACACCGATGTGTCTACCTGCACCCTCACGTTCGACGCCGCTGCTTCTTGTAATCGTATGCCTTGTCGAATTCGATCTGGCCGAACAAGTCCACGACCTTCGCCTGCTGCCTGCGCTGAATGTACTCCCGCAGTGCCTCGTTCACCGTGTCCTTTTTCGTACGGTGCCCACCAACACGCTGAGCCTCTCCCCGCCAAGGCGGTGCACCGGAGAAAATTGAGCTCCCGAAAGACGTGTTAGTCAACGGCGTTTCTAATCGAGTCGTGTACGACAACTTGCGTCACAAGGTCTTCTTCAGCGGCGGCGCCCGACCCTCGAGTTCACCTGGCGCACTCGGGGTTCTTTCATCGCGGCTCTTTCGACAGACACGTGCGACGCATGCCCCTCGACACCGAGCCGCTCTACGTCATCGAACCGTAGCGACTTCGCGTCACGCCGCGTGGGGCCCGCTGACGTACTTCTTGTGAGTAGGGTGAGTTACGCATTTGTCGTAGCAGATGGTTCGTGAGATCAGCCATGTTCTTCGCCGTGTAGTAGGAGGCGAACTTCCCCAACACTGCTCGAACGTGCGAGCGCAAAGTGCTGGGGGCGATTTCGAGTCGCCCCGCTAGCGTACGCCTGTCGATTCCGGAAACGGTCGACAGCAGTACTTCAAGCTCTCGCGGCGTCAGGCCAAGTTGGCTACCGAGACGGCGAAGATGCTCTACCGGCTCAATCGAGCGGCCTCTCGCGACGCGTCAGGAAGGACCGAGCGCGGACGAAGCACTGACGTCGAAGCAATAGCCTGAGCGCCACTTCGAACGCAGGCACGCACGGTGTGGACCCAGCGTTCTTCGGATGCCGCACACGTAGACCCGCACCAGCGAGTCCGAAGTCTCGTGGCTGATGCGCAATGCTCGTTCGCGAAGCTCGCCTGCCGATATCCAACGCCCCGGATTCGACATGAGGTAATCCAAGACGCGAAACTCTGCACCGTTCAGAGCCGCCTCGTGACTCCCCCATCGGAGCGTACACTTGGCGCGATCGAGAGTGGGCTTGGGGGGCGCACCAGCCGCCTGCTGCGCCGCGCGCCGAATGAATGTCGCGATGTACGACGCGATGAGCACGGGCTCGGAGTCCGCCGGGAGCCAGGCGTCCGCCCCGTTCCTGAGCAGACTGACGCCGGTACTGACGTCGTCGTCGGAGAGCATGAGGATTTGCCGATCCGGGAGCCGAGTCCGAAGCTGCGCCAAGAGGTCGAGTCCCTCTGAAAGCTTCTTCGTGACGCCGATCACGATGGTGGCCCCGACCGGCCCGGCAGAATCGCTCAGAGCCGCAGCGCAGCTAATCTCCGACCGAACCCCGAGGTGCCGCTGCAGGCTCGAAACCCGCTCCGGAGCGATTGTGCTGCTTGGAACGATCACGAGCTGAGTGGCCATCTCAGCCACCGTCACTCACGACGGTCCAGCCGTCCAGGACACCCAAAACGAGGACTCAGCTGAAACGCCACCTTCGAAAGAATGAGAAAAACTCTCACAGAAACCGATAGATGGCCGCTCCAACGCCCCCAGACAAACCTAACGAACCTATCCCCGAAACGTCCCCGCGCTGGGCACCGGCGTCGAGTGCGCGCCACAGGGCTATAGCCCGCAACGGCTACAGATCTCTACTAGACCCGGAGCTGCCCCCGCGAAGCAGTTCGTACCGATCCGGAGCCACCCGCGCGGTGCCGGTTCGCGGTGAACCTTGCCATCAGCGCCTGGACGACGACATGGGTTGCCAGCGTCCATGTTGAGTGATTTTGTTGCCGCGCCCGCAGCACACACTGGACCGTCCGCGGTGACACATCCAGATCGCCAGCAAACATGAACCCCAGCCTGACCTACGCCTTCGACCCGTACGAGATCCGAGCCGGACAACTCTTCTTGGAGGGTGCTCCGCTCGACTTGGAGCCGCGTGTGTTTCAGCTGATTGAGCTGCTTGCCCACGCGGACGGCGTGGTTCC
>JBNKHV010000186.1:0-79928 GCA_050290545.1 Polyangiaceae bacterium
TGGAACAGGAGAGTGTTGCTGTGTAAACCAGAGGCGCGCTGCGAAACAAAACGCGGAGCGCTCGCTTTGTTGCTCCTAGTGCTCTGGATTGATGACCAAACATGGCTACGCAAGATAGACTACCCAGCCCCTTCGGGGCCAGCCGAGTTGACTCACAAGCTAGTATAGGATAACACGTCACCCTCGTCGCGCGGGACGGCCTGCCGTGATCAGGGACGAGTAGCGTGTCCGAAGGAAGGCTCCGATGCAACCACGGACTAGAGCCTCCGGCAACGCCTCATGGAGGAACATCGCGCTGGCGTTTCCATCCGGATAGTCTGCGTGGCTGACGACGGTGTTCACTGACCGCAGTGCATCGACGTGTGCGTCGGCCATCTAGCGTTCTTCTCAGCCAGGTACGCGTGACTCCGACTGGGAAGAAGTGCTCCACTCTCTACCAAGTGTCGTAACCCGCATCCGTGAGATGCTGACAAGCTGAGCTCGCCGTGCGGCACGTCCGTACCAGCCAACGTCCGGCACACGGCGTCGCGTGCTGCGCAGCAGCCACGCCCCCGACTCCCCCCAACGCGGCGTGACGCGGCGTAGCTCGCTGCGCAGCAGCGGCGTCCCGCCACGTTGGGCACATGTTAGCGCGCTGCGTAGCAGCCGCGCTCCCGCGTGAGCTCACGTTCGCCCAACCGAGCCCACCCGACGATACAGCGCCGCCCCCGTCGCGCCGCGTCGTGGGGCTCTCTGCCAAGAGGACTTCTTGAAGGGGGGAGGCTCCAGCAGGCGGTTCGGCAGTGTGTCATCGCGGGGGCAGGTGGTGCCGCTGCCTGTCACCGCGGGCGTTCGCCTGCTGGAGGGGGAAACTTCTGGGGAATCCAGAAGTGTCCCCCAACAAACACAGCACGCCCGGCAGGATTCGAACCTGCGACCAATGGCTTAGAAGGCCATCGCTCTATCCAGCTGAGCTACGGGCGCAAAGGGTGGCTAAGTATCCACGTTGCCGCGGAATTTGGCGCTGCATCATCCTGGCAGTCGCCACCGCTGTCAACGCTGAGCGTCGAAGTGTGACACGGGCCGCCCTCCCGGGCAGGTGCTGCGCGGCAGTCGCAAAGGCGGACCCCGAGCGGTCCCGCGTGATTTACGTGCTGCCGTGAAAGGAGTATGTGTAGCGGCATGCGTATCGTCGGGTGTGGGCTAGCTGGATTGGTACTTGTCGTCGTTGCATGTGCTGGCGAGCAGAAGGAGCCGGGGGTTCCCCCGCCTCCGCCCGCCGAGCCGATGGGCGAGGAAGCCGCAGATCCCGATTGGGAGACCGGCGATGGCGCGAGGCCCGACTATTCCGAGCCAGAGCCGGAAGAGCCCAAAGAAGCAGAGCTCAAAGAGCCGGAATTCAAGCCCGGCATGAGCGTCAACGACGCCATCAGCGCAGTGCCGTCTCACTACGACTACGTCGGGTTGGATCAGGAGGTCCTCGCGAAGCCCCTGATGGACATCGAGACCTACAAAGACTGCAAGATCACCCCCAACGATCACTTCCAGGTGAAGCTCGCGATCTGGATGGGCAAGGTCGTCGGCGCTGACGTCAAGGCGGCAACTCCCGACAAGACGCAGTGCATCGATCGCGTGGTGCGGGGCCTCGAGTACAAGGAGCAGGTGGAGTCGATCAACACGGTCGAGTACTCCTTCTGAAGACACCTCCCAAGGTGAGTATTCGCGGTGATCGCCGGAGACGCTGCCGAGCGCTTGCAGAAGATCGACAAGCAACGCCTGCTCGACGTCGTTCGAGACGAGCTGCGCCGTGAGCTTGAAGCCGTCACCAGCGCTCAGCGCGCGACGGCACAGGGCGCTACGCACGAAGAGAGCAAACCCGAGAACGACAAGGACACGCGGGCTACCGAGTCCTCCTACCTGGCTCGGGGTCAAGCGCGGCGGGTCGAGGAGTTGTCGGAGGATCTGACGCGCCTCGGTGCGGTCCAGCCGCGGGCGTTCGAGACTGGGCAGCCCATCGTCGTGGGCGCGCTGGTGGCTCTGGAGGACTTGGAGGCCGAGCCGCCGCATGTCGAGTTCCTCTTCGTGCTTCCTGCGGCTGGCGGCGTCGCCGTGCAGCTCGATGGCGTCACGTTCAAGATCGTCACTCCCAAGTCGCCTCTGGGCAAAGCGCTCATCGGGCGCTCTGAAGGCGACGACGTCGAGGTCGCCGTGCCTCGCGGTCGGCGAGAGTACTCCATCGTTTCGGTGGCCTGACCGCCGCTCTGGTCGTGGGCAAGCGCCGACGGCAACGTCAGCCGCGTCAGTGATACGCGAACCCGACCACGGCCAGCGGCGCAACGACTCGGTGAACACCCAGGATGGCTTCGCTCGCGTCGATGTACAAGACTCGTACTCCCGCGTTCAAGCTCCACTGCTCGCCGAGCCAAATACCGTGACCCACTCCCAAGGAGGCGCCAAAGCCGAAAGTGTCGCTGCCGTCGTCGTCTGTCATCGGCCGATCCGAGGTGTCTTCGAACTGCATGCTGGCCGTTCCGACTCCGAAGGTGAGCGAGAAATTCAGGCCCGAGCTGTCGTCCGGATAGTAGATCAGAGCCGTGCCCAGAACTTGGTAGAGCAGCTGGTGTTCAGCTGTCAAACGCTCTCCGTCGACTGACGTGCTCGGGGCAAAAATCGGCAGGGTATGCTGGACGAAGGCGAACACGACGCCTTCCATCGGCGTGCCCCCGATGGCGAACTCGTAGAGTCCACCGACCCCGCGGCTCTCGGACGACCCCGAGTCCCGAGTTGCGTGATCGAAGGCGTATCCCAGCGTGTAGCCGAACGATAGGTAGAACCCGTCGTGGCGATAGGCGGTCGGATCCGTGTTGGCGCCCTCATCCTCGGAAGCAGTGAGCTGCTCTGGCTCGGGGGACGTATCTGGAATGCACTGCGAGCCCTCGGCGCACCGGTAACCCGCCGCACAGGGGGGATTGCACCGCGCGACGCATGCGCCGGCATGACACGTCTGACCAGCTTCACACGCTGGCCGGCAGGTGGAGTCTTCTGCGGACGCTTGCGCTGATGCATCGACCGGTTCCCAAAGACCGCCAGCGACGAGCCCCAGCAGAGCGCACGATCCGCGGCGGAAGTGCGACAACTGGCTCATCGGGTGCGCGGCTCCCGCTCACCGGCTCGCCCAACCGCGGGGGTGCGGTTCACTCGGCGGCGGGGGCGCGAGTGCTGTCCATCGGGTCGAAGCTGCGCCCGGCGTTCAGCGTCTGCACTTGTCCTGACGTCAGCCCGAAGCGGCGCTCCCGCTGTTCGAAGGTGCGGAT
Organism: Polyangiaceae bacterium; assembly: GCA_050290545.1. Classification (GTDB taxonomy): domain Bacteria; phylum Myxococcota_A; class Polyangia; order Polyangiales; family Polyangiaceae; genus SZUA-265. Next base: position 3,294 of record JBNKHV010000186.1, read on the forward strand.
CGCCTGGTCGACTTCACGCTCGCCGAACTCAGGCCACATGATGGGCAGGAACAGCAACTCCGCGTAAGCGGACTCGAACAGCAAGAAGTCACTCACCCGAGATTCACCCCCGGTGCGGATCAGGAGATCGACGGGAGGTAGCTCCTGAGTCGACATCTCCGCTTGCAGGCGGTCTTCGTCGATCTCTTCCGGTAACAGCAAGCCCGCACTCACTTTGATCGCCAGTGCCCGCGCCGCGCTCACGATGTCGTGGCGACCGCCGTAGGACAAGGCCAAGCTGAGCACCATGTCACTTCCGTCAGCGGTGTAGGCCATCGCGTCTTCGATGGCGCGACGAGCCGCGGTCGGCAGCTCCGCCACGTCACCCACGACGTTGAGACGGATGCCCTGCTTTCGGAGTTCGCGCTTCTCTTGATCGGCGAAGTGGGCCAGGAGGTGCATCAATGCCCTGACCTCGGTTGCCGGACGTTTCCAGTTCGCAACGCTGAAGGCGTACAGTGTCAGGTAGCGTACGCCCGCAGCGCGACACGCTCGAACCGTCGCGCGGACCGAGTCCGCGCCCTTGGCGTGTCCTTCGGTGCGGGCCAAGCCGCGGGCCTGCGCCCAACGACCATTGCCGTCCATGATGATTGCGATGTGCTGCGGGACTCGTTCGTACTTCGGGGACATCAGGAGTCAGTTCCAACGCCCCACGACCGTAGGGCCTTCGCCACGCAGTAATGCCTCGACTCGGGCGGCGTCCATGTGGAGCTTTCGGGGAGAGTTGCCGGCCAGCGGACCGCCGTTTCGATTCAGGCTTCTGGAGCGGGCGGGGCGCTGCTGTTCAGGCGTTTTGCAGGCTCGATGGCGCTCAGGACCGCGACCTGGATCTCGAGACGCCGTGCAGGCCCGACGGCCGAACCGTCGTTCTCAGCGATCTTGAAGCGGTCCACCACGTGGCGGCTCGATTCCGTCCGGACCTCACACCTCAGGACCTGCACACGCTGCTCGTAGAGAGCTCGCGACACACTCAGCAGCAGACCGGAGCGATCTTCCGTTTCGATCTCGAGCGTGCTCAGCGCGCCTTCCTCGTCTTCGATGAAGCGGACACGAGACTCACTGGAAGTCACCCCGCCGCGCGGCGCTGGTCTCGGCTCCGAGCGCGGTTGATCGACGAGCAAACCGTCGAGCGTCGAGCGCAGTTGCTCGATGTGCTCACTTTCGACGGAAAGCACTCGCTCGTTCTCCACACGTCGAAGCCAGAACAAGTCGACGGCTTCCTCTTTTTCGTCCGCGCGGCGCGTGAACGCCTCGGCATTCACCACATCCAAGTGGCAACGAACCATCGCCTCCGAAATCAACGCGAGCAGCCCCGGTCGGTCATCGACGACGATGCACACGCCTGTGAGGTCTCCGCGCCGCTCGAAGATGCCAACGGCGAGTTTGCCGTCGCGGCCCAACGCGAGTGTGGCGTGGGCGTGCATCACTTCCACGCCGTACTCGTTGCGGTAGCTGGACGGCAGGGACTCGACAAAACGTCGCTCTCGTTCGGTCAAGTTCGGCATTCGTTTCAAGTCGTTCTCCCTGGTGCGAGATGACGGCGACGTTGCGACCGTGTATCGGTCTGCCCATCCCCGGATCTGCCGTAATCGCCAGAGCTCTGGCGTCAAGCGGTCAGTTGGGGGCCGGTGGGCTGGGTGAGGGCTGTTGTGGCGCTTTTGGCGCCGCTGGAGGGGGAAACAGCGTCGGCAGCGTCGTCGGAAGCGTTGTGGGAAGCGTCGTGGGAAGTGCCGTCGGAAGTGGCAGATTCGTCGGCAGCTGGAAAGTGGGAAGCACCGGGGCCGGATCGGGCGCTCTCGGGCTGGGGCGATTGACGCGCGGCGACGGCGAGCTTCGAGGGCTAGGCCCGCCAGTCAGGGGGCGATCGTCGGTCTCGTCATCGTCGTCTTGCGGTGGGTCGATCGGCGCCAGCGCGCTAGGCGTGCTCGTCGGTACCAGCGCGCGGCGCACGGGTTGGGGAGGTGGTGGGGTGTCGTCCACGATCTCCTCGACGTAGTACCAAACGCCGCCAGCGGCGCCGCCTGCGAGCAGCAACAAGACTGGCAGCCAGAGCCACCCCTTCGAGCGGCGTCTGACGGTCGTTGGCCTGGCAGGTGCCAGGACCGGTGGCTGCGTTGCTGGTGGTGGGTTAGCGACCAGCGGTAACCTCGAGACCACCGGGGGAGCCGCGACCTCCGGCATGCTCGCCGTCTTCGCCTTGGCGGCTTGCGTCGCCGCCATCGGTGGTCCGTCAACCGGGGGCATCGTCGGCACCACGGCACTCTTGCGATCGCCGGCGTCGGGCGGACTCGAGGCGAAGTGGTCACCGATCTTCGGGGTCTTGGTGACGGTGAAGAACGGAGTGGAGGCACCGGTGGAACGATCGATCGTCGATGCTGCCCCGGCCGTCATGGGAGTGAATGGCTGCAAGGCGCGTTGCATCGTGACGGCGTCAGGGAAACGCTCGTCCGGGTTCGCTGCGATGGCATGGTGAACGACGTCGGCCAAAGCCGGTGGTAGATGAGGGCAGAGATCGCCCAAGCGCAGGACCTGCCCTTTGATCGTCTTCTCCGCGATCTCTTGGGGGGTCTCGCCATCGGCTGGGCGCTTCGCGCTCAGCATTTCGAACAACATGACGCCAACGGCGTAGAGATCGCTGCGCTGATCCACCAAGTCCGCGGAGTAGGCTTGCTCGGGTGCCATGTACTCGGGCGTGCCCATGATCGCGCCCGGACGGGTGAGGGTCATTTCGTAGTTCCCCTCGACTCGCAGTTTGGCGATGCCGAAGTCGAGCAGCTTCAACAACGGCCCCGTGCTACCTGGCGTCACGAAGACGTTGTCCGGTTTCAGGTCCCGGTGCACGACGCCCAGCCGGTGTGCGGCGGTCAGCCCATCGAGCACCTGCAGCGTGAAGCGAATGGCCCGATCCTTACCCAATGGCCCCTCACGGTCCATCACGGCCTGCAAGGGCTCACCTTGCAGCAGCTCCATCACCAGGTAGGCGCCCTCCGGCGACTTGTCGACGTCACTGACGCGCACGATGTGTGGGTTGTCGATCGTCGCACTGAGTTTCGCTTCCTGAAGGAACCGCTGCTCCAAACCAGGCTGGCTCGCAATCTCCGGGTGCAGGAACTTCAGTGCCACGTGGTTGCCCAGAACCTCGTGGCGCGCCTCGTAGACGCTGCCCATGCCGCCCTCGCCGATCAAACGCACGATGCGGTACTTGCCGCCAACGATGTGGCCGGGGTTCAGCATGCGGGGCTCCGGGAAGGGTCCGTCATCGGCTCAGGCTCCCCCCATCGATGATGCGTTCGACGTGCGGCACGTGGCGTTCGTACTCTTTGTCAAAGCTCAATGTCGAGGGATCGGCGCGGTCGACGAACAATGTGCCGTGCAGATGGTCGACCTCGTGTTGCAGGATCGCGGCGTGGATCCCCGTGACTTCCGCTTCGACGCGACTTCCGTCCGCTCCCAACGCGGAAAGGTGCACGTGGCGCGGCCGCGATACGCGCCCTCTCAGGCCAGGTACGGAAAGGCAGCCCTCGTACATGTGGATCGTTTCTTCCGGCAGCGGCGGTTGCGCGGTACGCGGCGTGAGCACCGGGTTGATGAGCACGGTCAGCGGGATTTCCGGAAATGTTGGGTAGCGCGGGTTCGCGCTGACTTCGATGAGGCACAGCTGCAGCGATTCGTAGACTTGCGGCGCGGCGAGTCCTGCGCCGTTCGCGTCGCGCATCGTCTGCACCATGTCGTCGATCAGTCGCTGCAACTCTGCGCTGCCGATTTGCTCAGGGGCGACGGGTTGCGCTGCGCGCCGCAGAACGGGCTCGCCGAGACGCGCGATCTTGCGGATGGCCACGCACGGACCTTACACGAGCCGTCGCCTCGACACGACGGTCGCGCCGCGCCTCGCTCAGGAAGCCTTGGAAATGGGTGCGTCTAGCCCGAGACTCGCGAGGAACGTGTTGTAGCCGTTCAACCAGCACTCCATGTTTCGTTTCGTCGCGTCCGAAATGCGCACGCCGAAACCCGCCGGAACTGTCGCGTGGTCCGAGGGGCCGAACGGTCGCCGCCACACGACCTCTCCCTCCAGGCGAACCCGCTTGTCCGCCCGAGGCGGCTGCAACTCCAGCCATACGAGGTCGTCCGCCGGGGGCGCGAGAGTGCGTACGTACATGCCGCCGGCGCTGACGTTGTAGGTGAAGCCGTAGTCGTCGACGAGCCGGCCTTCGCCTCGGAAACTGACCTTCGTGCCGTACAGAAGGCGGCGACTGGCTCGCTTGTCGCCACCGCCACCGCGAATCAGCTCGTTCGCGATGAACAGCACGTTCTCCGGTGGCGCGAAGGAATCACTGACCGCGATGTTCGAGCGTCCGCCGCTGAACTTGGCGCTCAGCTCGGCGATTTGGCGCGGCGGGCAGAGCAGGATGAAGATCGTTCCACCCGCCTCGATGGCTTTCGCGCTCTGGTCGAGGAACTTCACCGAGTCCTCGAGCTCCGAATCGATCACGACGAGCTTGGCGCTCTTCGATTCCACGAACTGGGCAGCGTCGTCGGCGGAAACGGCGAAGTTGACGGCGTAGCCCGCATTGCGCAGCACACGCGCTCGTACGAGCCTCCGCGTGCGATCTGGATCGGCAACGACAGCCATACCGCGCACCGACGGCGCCGAGGCATGCGCGTCGCTCGGCAGAGCACGCACGCGCGCGAGCAGAGGGCGCACCGAGCTCAGTTCGACGGCGTCATCGCCGCCCCAGCTGAACACCTCCTCGAAGCTCAGGTCGTCCAGCTCCCTCGCGACGGAGATGATGGGCACGCCCGCGCGCTCCACGCGCGAACGCGTGATCTGGCACATGCGGGCGGCGTCATCGGCCGCGTCATCCACGATCAGTACGCGCGGAGTGTTCTCCTCCAACCAGTTCGACACTTCGTCGGCGTCGGTCGCGAATCGCACGTCCAAGGACGCCTCCTGCGCCAACACCGATAGGTCGATACGTGCCGACTTGCGGAAATTGCCAAAAGCTAGCACCGCGTTCGTAGTCATTGACTCCCTCTCCAACGACACGCGGCCTGCATTGCTATAGCCACAGGCCGCCTTCGCCCCCGTAAAACCCCTCGTTTTCGTTTCGGCGGGGTGAGCCCGCCCGGAACGTCAGTCTTTTGTTTCCGTCTGCGACAGCTCCAGGCTGTTGTTGACGAGTTCTTTCAGCTCCTTGCCCACCTTGAAGAAAGGCAAACGCTTGGCCGGAACTGGCACCGGGTTGCCCGTTCGTGGGTTGCGGCCGGCGTAGGGCTTGTAGGGGCGCACCGTGAAGCTTCCAAAGCCTCGGATTTCGATACCTTCACCGTCTCTGAGCGCGTTCGTCATCGTGTCGAAAACGCAGTTGACGACCATCTCGGCTCGCGCCTTGGTCAGGTCGGCTCGTGCAGCAATGGCGTCAATCAACTCGCTTTTGGTCATGCCCATACCCTCCGGCGTCGTTACTCAAAAAGCCTGAGCCTGCACTGTGGAAATGTCAAACGCTTTTAGATGGTTACAGGCAGGGTCCAGCGCGGTCTTGCTCACAATTGGCACGCTCGGGTGGGCTCTAGAAGGTCGGTGTGGGAGCGGGCGCTAGCTCCAAATAGTCAAAGTGGGAGCCATCGGCCCCCTGGACGACAAACCAGTTGCTGCCGCGTTGCAGTGGGAGCGGCCCGCTCTGACGGGCGCCACAGGCGTCGTCGTCGGCGTTTTGCAGGGGGATATGGCTTTGGGCAGGCATCTTCAGGCTCAGCGAGGCATCGCCGCCGAGCAGGACCCGATAGCGGCCAGCCTCCGGAACCCAGACCTCTGCCAACATTTCCGGTACCTGCCCTGGCGTCGCGTGGAGCTGCAGCTGCCGCCCGGCGCTCACGCACGGATCGGTCGAGAAGCGCGGTTGGATCCAGCCCCCATCGACGCGGCGCGCCGGCCAGTTCGATTCCGCTTCGAAGCGCCAGGAGCGTGCCACGTGGGAAGGGCGGACGGCTGGGGGGCGTGCGCTCTCGGGGTCGAACTCGTAGTCCACCGCCTTCGGTTGCCCGGCGGCGAGCCATGCCGCCAGGTCGTAGCCGTCGCCTCGGTGGCGTACCACGATTGGACGCGTGCGCCCGGGGTCGTGCCCGATGTTGAAGCCGTGGTCCGTGTCCACGAACACCAAGCCGACGTCGGCGGCAATGCGCTCGGCCTCGTACATCGGCCGTCCTCCTTCGCGCTCGGCGAGATGGCGATGAGCGTAACTCGTGTGAAGCCCGAAGCCCGTCAACATCACCGGCAGCACGAACGCACCTAGGCGGAAGCGCGCTGCCGCCCACGCCAGAAGCACGTGCTCGAGGGGCACGAGTTCGGCGAACATGCGGGCTCCGCCGCCCGGGTAGTTGCCGTCGAAGTAGAACACCGCATAGGCGACGATCTGGGCGGCGATCGTCAGCGCCAACACGCGGGTGCCCGCGTGGCGTAAACCCAAAACCAGAGCAACCAGCAGCAGCGGGAAAAAGAGCTCGACGTTGCCGGCATCGGTCAGGTGCATGGCGATGCGCCGGCCCGTCGTGCCCAGCGCTTCCCAGGGGCCGTAGCCGTTCGGCATGTAGCGCTGCATGAAGTCCCCGTGCTCGACACGACAGCCGATGCCCTCGGCGAACCCCAGGCGTACACAGCCGACGGGCCCGTCGGCTGTATCGTAGTACCCGTGTTGGACCAGACCGCCCCAACGCCCTGTGAGCCGCTGCTGGTGCCACAGGAAGGCGAACGCGCCCAACGACGTCGTTGCGGCGGCGCGGAGCCACTGGGCTGGCCCAGTGCAAATCGCGTAGGCCCCACACGCGACCAAGCCGGTCAGCGGTCGTGTGGCGAAGAGCCAGCCCGCGCACAGGCCAGCCAGCAGCGGATACCAGGTGACTGATTGCGGGCTCCGGCGGCCAGCCAAAGCCAAAGCGAGAACACCACAGAGCAATATCGCGCTCCAACCGTGACTCATGGTGTCGGCGGTGTGGTACCGCAGCACCGCGCAGACGGCGCTCATCGCACACGCGAGGCGCGCTTGGCCCTCGTTCCGCAGCGCTAGCTTGCCCAAGAAGTACGTCACTGCCGTGAGTGCGGCGGCGAGCGCTGGTCCGAGTGCCAGCGGGCTGCCTAACGCCACCGCGACGGCGAGCAGTGCGGGGTAGCCCGGGGGAAAGATGGGCGTTAACAAGCCGTCCGGAGTCACGTGCAAGAAGCGACTGTGAAAGGAGGCGAGGGGCCCGGGAGGGGCGAAGGCCAGTTTACCTTCTGCGAACAGTCGTGCCTGCAGCAGGTAGCTCGTGGCGTCGATGATGCGAGGCCCACCGCGGAGGTAGAAGTGCACGTAGAGTGCACTCAGCAGGGCGCTGAAGAGCGCCGCCGTCGCGACGAACCAGGCCGTGGGGGGCCGCTCGATGATGGCGAGGAAGCGATGTCTGCCTCGCCAGGCCAGGGCCAATCCCACGCCGCCCACGACGAGGGCGGCCCAAGCGGCGGGGTCTGGGGGCAGTCCCCACTGCTTCACTTCTGCTGCAACCCCCAAGCGTGGAACAGCACCGTCTCTCCCTGTACGGCCTCCAGGGTAACGTGGATGCGTTCTCGCACGACAGCCGCGGGCAATTCGACTGGGAACTCCAGCCATTCGTCTTTGGGCCAGAGGCGTATCGTCGTCGCCACGTTGCCGACGACCAACTCGAGCTCGGCGCGGGTGGCGGGTGCGAAGCGCAGAAGGAGCGTGGCGTCCTGCTGGGGGCGAAAACCGTCGAGCGCGAATTCGGCGCGGCTGCCTTGTGGCAACAGCCGCCCTGCGTCCCAGGCGCCGGTATCTCGTAGCTTCGGATGCGGAAGCATCTTCATCGAGACGTAGCCAGGGGCATCGTGCAGTCGGAAGCCCAGCTCTTTTTCACTGACCAGGTCGGCGACGTCCATTTCACCGACCAAGTTCAAGTTGCGCGCTGGATCGAATGGAGTTTTGGAGAAGTCGAGGGGCTCCCAATTGGGGCGATACAGCACCTTGCTGGCACCGCCACAGATGACGTTCCCGCGCACGTAGAACTCCGTCAGTTTGTTTCCGAACCAAGCGGGCATGCTGCCCCACCACGAGGGATAGATGGCGAGTAGATCGGGCCGCGTGGTTCGTGGCATGCGCTCGATCAGCTCCAGGCCTGCTGCCACTCCCAAGCGCGTGGCGCGGGCGAACGGATAGTCGTGGTAGCCGCCCAACCCGATGATGTCCAACGCGGGAATGTCGGCGACGTAGGGGATGGCCCCGGCGTCACCGACCAACACTCGCGCGGTTCGCGATTGCTTGATCGCCCGCGCCGCCGCGACGTGTTGTTCGTAGATGTTGCGCGAGGCACGCCCGAAGAACCACAGCTGGCCGCGATACCGCGGCTCTTGGAAGAAGGCGAACACGAGCATCAACACGAGCCCCGTCGAGCCCAATAGCGCCCAACCGCCAAACTTTACGGGAGATATGCTGGCGTGTGTCGCTTCGGGGCCTCGGGCTGCCTCGAGCGCGCTCTGTTCACGCAAGGCCTGCACTCCACGCGCGGCGCGGTGCAGGATCGCTCCAACTCCGAGGGCGGCGGCAATCAGCAACCACGCAACTGCCGGCATCGTGTAGCGCTCGTTCTGCCAGCGGACCTGTCCGTTGAGGGCGACGACCATGACCCACGCGCTCATGCACAGCCACAGCAGGATCCCCTCTCGACGGGTCGCTCGAAACACCAGGGGGGCCAATGCGAGCAGCCACACGACCCAGCCGACGCCCACTTGGATCCCGAACATCGGGACGCGCAAATCGGAAAAGTGATAATCCGTAACGCGCATGATCTGGTACTCGACGTGGAACTTCCACGCGTCCCAAATCTGCTCACCGGTCATGTAGGGGTGGTTCAGCTCCAGCTTGACGAGAGCGCCGGCAGCGGACCAATCACCGGTGAACACCTTGTTGGCGATCGCGTGCCCGGCGATCACCAAAGCGCCGGGTACGGCCGTTACGGCCAGCAACTGCGCGCGCCCTTTCCAGCTGCACTTCTGGAAGCTGTAGCCCAAAGCCGTCAGGCACAACACCGCGACCACGACGGCAGACTCCGGGCGACACGCGACCAGGGCGGCGTTGCAGAGCCCAAACCAAACGTAGCTTCGGAGCCGCGGGCGAGCGATGGTGGAGTACCAGGCCACGACACAGCCGCCCCAGATGGCCAAGAACAGGGCAACCTCCATGCCGCTGAACAGAGACCAGTTCAACGCGCCGACGCTCAGAAAAATGGGCGGCAGCAGAAAGCTGGTGACCTGCGGCAAGCCATCGAACAGTCGTTTGCTGGCGAGCAGCGTCGCCCACACGCAAATGCACGCGGAGATGCCGGCCCACAACATCAACGACAGGCCGCCGTAGCCGATTCGGTAACCCAGCGCGAGGATGAAGGGATACAAGAGGCTGGTGCCGCCGCTGGAGTAGCCGTTGCCCTCCGACCACTCGAAAGGGTAGCCGCGAGCCGTCGCGCGCGCGAAGTCGAAGTGGATGAAGACATCGTCCAGCGGAGCAGACCACGGCGTTTCTTGGGACGAGAATCCGGCCCGCGCCTCGGCGAGGAAGAGTTGCCACTTCAAGCTGGCGAAGAAGTGCGTGCCCACGAGCAGCACGCACACGGCGGAGAACAGCCCGAACGCGAGGGTCAGTCGCGACACGCCCCGAAAGCGGAGCCCGTCGAATATCGCCAGTGGCCATTGCCTCATGTCAACGCTGGCGGCTGTATCAGAAATCGAGGGTCCTGTCCCGAATGCTACCGCTCCGACAGTGCCCGGGTGTTGGCGGTGCTCCGCGCGCACGTGTGACCCGCCGGAGCTCGCGGCGGCCTCGACTTGCCGCTGTCTTCGGAAACGGGCATGGTGGCGCCATGAGGTCCGAACGTACGGGCCGCGAACGCTTTCTCACGTTCCTGCTCCTGCCCGCCATCGTGATCGCCGTTTTGGTGCTCAGCGGCGGTAGCTTTCGTGCGAGCTTCCAGCTCGACAAGCTCCGCGAGCAAGCCGTGGTGGAGGCCTCCCTTGAGCTGGCCAACACGCGCGCCTCGTTGTTGGAGCAGTTGATCATCGATCAGGACAACGCCGTAGCCAGCGAGCTCGACCTGACGGCCCTGAACGAGTCTGCGAACCTGTGGTTGTCGGTGGCTCGTCGGCAAACACCGACGATACGCTCGTTCCTCGTGATCGACAACAGCACGGATGCGCGTGAGGTACTGCTGCACGCGTCGCGAGCGCCGGGCCCGGCCGACGATGCGTTTCGTCGGCTGCTGTTGTACGACATCATCGACGAGTTCGAGCTAGCGGAGCCCAGAGCTCAGCTGCGACACCTGCATCGCACCTACGAGGGGCAAAACTACCTCCTGTCCTACTGGCAACGGGAACGCGCGGGGCAATGGTACCTCGTCGTCGTGCGACACGACGTTTCCCGCATCGCGCACGAGTACTTGCCCATGCTCTACGGTGGGAAAGATACTCAGAGCCGTGTCAATGTCGTGGATTATCAGGGGCGCATCATCTTCGGGCCGCCGTTGAGCGAGGGAGAGATCACCGTCGGTCGTCAGTTCCCGACCACGCTGTACAAGTGGCGTTTGAACGTGGCTCTTTCCGCCGCCGAGCAGCTGGCGGAAAGGACTGAGCGCCGGCTGATGATCGAGATTGTGTTGGCAGCGCTTTCCGCCTTGGTGGTGGTCGCGGGCAGCTTCGTGATCATGAACGCTGCCGCCCGCGAGCGGCGCTTGGCGAACCTCAAGGGCGAGTTCGTCGCGAACGTGTCGCACGAGCTCAAGACGCCGCTGTCGCTCATTCGGATGTTTGGTGAGTTGTTGCAGTCGGGGCGCGTCAGCGATGAACAAAAGCGCAAGCAGTACGTCGACATCATCGTCACGGAGAGCGAGCGCCTGAGTGCGCTGATCGAAAACGTGCTCGATTTTGCCAAGGTCGAGCGGGGGAGTGAGGCGTATCGTTTCGTCGATTCCGACTTGGGCGAAATCGTGGCCCGCGCGGTCGAAGTCAGCGAGGGCCGCGCCGAACGTCAGGGTGTGACCCTGGAGCTGACGGTGGAGCCCGATCTGCCGCTGCTCAAGCTGGACGAGGCGGCCATCGCGATGGCCGTGAGCAATCTGGTGGACAACGCGCTGAAGTACGCCAGTGACGGCAAGTGGATCGGCATCGAAGTGAGCCAACCCCACAAAAAGTACCTGCAGGTTACCGTCCGCGATCGCGGCGATGGAGTCGCCGAAGAAGACCGAGAGCGGATCTTCCAGCGTTTCGCGCGAGGGGTTGAGTCACAGGGCATCCGTGGCAGCGGCATCGGTCTGGCGCTGGTCGCGAGCATTGCAGAGGCCCACGGAGGCAGCGCCTGGGTGGAGGCGAATCTGCCTAGGGGCAGTGCCTTCGTCATGCGGCTGCGCGCGTAGGGACGGCACTGCGGGCTCGCGCCCGATTGAACGAGGCGGACGGTCGGCGCCGCGACTACTCGACTTCGCCCTCGTCCCCCGCCGACTGCGACTCCATCAACTCCTTGTCGCTCAGGTAGATCGAGTCGAAGCGGGTGGGTGGGGGTGAGGCAGGTGCTGCGACGGCGGGGCCCGGAGTGGCGGGGAGCGGGGTCGCGTTGGGCGCCGCAGGCACGGGCACAGGCGCGGCTGCCGGGCTGGGCGGCAACACCGTGGGCGTCGTGCTCGGAGTCGTGGGGCTCACGGTCGGCGGCACGATCGCCGTGATACTCGGATCGGCGGCGATGCCGTCGTTGCCGAGGTCCATTTCCCCAACCGGATCTGGCGCCGCGGTGGGGGCCACAGGCACTGCCAGAGGTGGGGGAAGGGCGACTGCCTCCAACAGCTCGTCGTAGTGTTTTTTGATCTTGGCGAACGCAGCACGCTCTGCCGGGGGGAGCACGGTGAGGGCGTCGAGGTGGAGGGACTCGGCGTCGATGAACTTGCCGTCTTTCTTGGCGCTGAAGTGGAGGTGAGGCCCCGTCGACCTTCCGGTGGAGCCCACGTAGCCGATCGGCTGCATGGTCTTGACCTTGTCGCCCACCTTCAGTCCGCTCTCGAAGCGAGAGAGATGCGAGTAGCCCGTCTCGTAACCCCCGCTGTGTTGAATCGCGATGAAGTTGCCGTTGGCTCCGTAGTTGCCGAGCTTGGTGATCGTGCCGTACAGAGAGGCGTAGACGGGCGTGCCCGTCGGTGCTCCGAAGTCCGTCCCGTTGTGCGGCATGCGCTTCTTCAAGATCGGGTGCAGACGATTGGGGTTGAACTTGGAGGTCACCGGTGCGTCTTTGACGGGTCGGCGCCATCCGCCTTCGCCCGGTGCGCGTCCTTTGGCGTCGTAGTACCGTTTGCGGCTCGCGAAGTAGTAGATCCGGACCGGATCGCCACTGACCGGTAAGTACTCCAGAGCTTCGATGCCCGCGTAGCGATAGAATTCACCCAATACAGTGACTTCCTGCGCGACGACCCGCAGTCGGTCGCCGCGTTGGAATTGGGAGACGCTCGTGTGCCCGTCGAGTGCCTTGTTGATGACGCGACCCAGCTCTGGTTCGAGCCCGCCCGCACGCGCTGCATCGGCGAACGACTCGCTGGTGATGGTCATCGAGCCCTGCACGCGCTGGCGCTGGACCTTCAAATCCAGTCGTTTGCCCTGGAGCAGGCCATCTTTGCCCTCGCGCGCCTGGTACACTTCCTCTTTGCTCACGATGTACTCGAAAGCGACGACGTTTCCGGAAGCGCTGTCGACCAGAGCGATGAACTCGTCGTTCGGGCGACAGCGATCGAGATTCTTCTCATCCTTCAGCGCGGAATAGACGCGGTAGGCCTGATTCTTCGAGATGCCAGCGCTCTGGATGGCTCTGAGAAACGGTTCTTGCCCGATCTGACCCTGAATGCGTTTCTGACCGGATTCGGCGCTACCGATCCGCCAAGGACCGGGCAGCTTCTCGCGCGGTGGCGTTTTGACGGTGGCCTGGGGGGCGGTGGTTGCGAGGGCAGCCACCGTGGGAACGACCATCGCGGTCGGAGCGACCGCCGCCGGAGTGGGTTCGAGGCTGTCTCGCGGTGAGAACTGAATGAGAAAAGTAAACAGTGATGCGACGGCGACCAAACCGCACACCGTGCCAAACACGAGCAGATTGGACGACGACAGCGTCGTGCCGCCGACGGATAGGGGGGCGTGACTGTCGTGTCTCGGTGCGGCGATTTCGTCCAGCTCGCTGGCTGCGACGCCCAGTGACGAGAAGCCCGGTAGGTCGTCGGCCTCATCGCGCTTGGGGGGCGCTTTGGCTTGGGCTTCCGCTGCCTTCGCGAGCAGGCGGTCGCGCACGGGATGCCCGGTTCTCACGAAACCAGTGGAGGGGCGAGACTCGCGTTCCGGTTCTCTGGACTCGAAGTGCGAGCCGCTATCGCGGGTCAGCGCATCGGTGACGCTGCCGTCGACGGAGTAACGCGAGCTTTCGTCGTTCACCTCGTCGCTGCGAGTGTTGGAGCGGGCGGCGTCGTTCCCGGTCTCGACGTCCGCGCGTGGAGCGCGTTCGCCTGCTACCGCATGCGCCATCGTCCGCGAGTCGGTATCGGGTGCTGCGAGTTTCGAGCGAGCGTCGGCATCGTCCTGAGCCGCTGGCGGCGGCGTGTCGACAGAGGGGGGCGCGTCGCGTTCCGCCTCGGCCGGAGCAGTTGTTGTCGGCAGGTGTGCGGAGGCCGCGGCGCTCGCGTCGCGGTTGAGCTCGTGGGTCGGTGAGCTGTCGTCGGACCGTTCGGAAGGAGCGACCGCCGCTGCCTCCTCGGCCACGTCGAGCAGATGGGAACTGTCCGGCGGCGGGGCTGGCGGCGCGGGAAATGACACCTCGCCCTCGCCCGGTGCGGCATTCGCCTCCAAGAGCGGTTCGGTAAACTCCGAGCTTTCGCCGTCCATCACGCCGGGATCCACTACCCGGCCCACGTGGCGCGAGGCTTTGGGGTCGCTAGACTCCACAGCGGGCGCGTAGCAGCCGCACCAGCTTGGGGCAAGGACAACCGTTCGGTCAGGGCAGAATCGCGCTTTTGTCGGCGAGTTGGATGAGTGCGCGGGAGTCGAGAGTCGAGTCGTAGTCCAACATCTCTCCGGGCTCCAGGTTGAGACGTGACGACAAGTCCTCGTGGGCACGCGCCGCTAGACTTCGTGGGCTGGGCGTGTTTTGGGTCAACGATTGCACGCTAGCGACGGGCAAATCGCTGATGCCGCAAGGGACGATCAGGCGGAATAGGGACATGTCCGTCACGAGATTCAGTGCAAAGCCGTGCATCGTCACCCAGCGTGAAATGCGCACTCCGATGGCACCGAGTTTGTGTGGGGCTCGGGCTGCCTCCGCACCGGGCCACGAACTCAAACAGGCCGCATCCGTCCACAGCCCGATCATCTTCGGAATCGTACCAGTGGAGATGCCAAACGGTGCGACCAGGCTCCCCATGGTATCCGTCAGAGTGTTCACATATCGCCGCACGTCTTTGCGGCCGTGATTCAGATTCACGATGGGATAGGCGATGAGTTGTCCTGGGGCATGGAGTGTGACGTCACCACCGCGATCGGTCTGATGTACTGCCACCCCGAGCCTCTCCAGCGCGTCGCGCGAGGCGAGCAAGTTCTCCTGGTGGGCGCCGCGGCCGAGCGTGATGCAGGGCTCGTGTTCCAGCAGCAGCAAGAGGTCGTAGTCCGAATTCCTGACGTGTTGATGGAGCTGCAGCTGCAGCTCGTACATCTCGTCGTAGGGGCGGGTTCCGAGCCAAAAAGCGAGCAGTGGGCGGGTCATCCGGAGCGGGGGCCCATCAGACCGCCGACGCTCTGCTGGGGCTGCACGTCGTGGTGCTTGAGGAATGAGAGGTTGAGTCCGTTGATGATCGCGTGGGCGACGACGGGGCCGATGAGCGCGCCAGTGAGCTGAAAGATGAGACCCAAACCCAGGCCGACGATCGTGGCCCACGTGACCCAGACCCAACGACTCGGCCCGCGCATTTGATGAACGATCCCGAACAGCAATGCCTGAGGGATCAAGCCCATCACCGGCTGCAGCAAACCGCGGAACAGCAGCTCCTCACCCGTGGCACTGAGTGCCGCCAAGAGCACCACGCCTCCGGGGGTCAGCTGCCGCGCCACCGGCCGGAACTCGAGGTGCATGCGCTGCGCCCAGCGAAAGCGACTGACACTGAGTCGACTCAGAATCACCACCAATCCCCCAAAAAAAGCGCCCAGGAGCAGGCTGTACACCTGAGCGACGGGAGTTGACAGCTCGAGCCAGGGGGCAGGGTGGCTCAGCGGCAGGGTGTCGTTCCAATACCAGCCCCCGCCGAGCACGATGAGACTGAGCAAGGCATACGCGGCTGCGCCCCATCGAAACATTGCGGGACTATGGCATTTCGAGCCCGGCGACGCACCCGCCGCGGCAACCGACCTGCGGCCCGCTGGGTCGCTCGTTGGCCTGCGGTGGCTTTGCTGGCCATTTCGGCGGTGTGGCGTGTAGATTCGGCGGGCCGTGGAGGTCGACAAGGACACGCCGGAAACACTTGCGCTGTTTCAATCGTCGTTGGAGCTAGTGGAGGTGGTCGCACGTCAAGTGGCCAAGGGATTGCGCCAGCGCGTGGACTTGGAGGAGCTGGTCAGCTACGGCCAAGAGGGCTTGCTGATGGCGGCGCGTCGCTTCGACCCTTCGTTCGAGGTCTCCTTTCGCACGTACGCGAGCTACCGAGTGCGCGGCGCGATGCTCGACGGAGTGCGTAAGAACTCGGCACTTCCCAGGCGGCTGCACGAGAAGCTGCGGATGATGGACGCCGCCAATCGCTATTCGGAGGACTGCGCCGAGGAGGGCACGGCGCCGCCCCCCGGGGAGACCAAAGCCGACGCTCAGCGGCTGCTCGACGAGCACCTCGCGCGCATGGCGACGGCCATGGCGATGGGCATGGTCGGCAAGGCCGGCGTCGGCGAGGAGGGCGAAGTCACCAGCGTTTCGACGGATCCTTCCCCGGAAGACGCGCTCGAACACGAGCAGTTGCGGGCACTGCTGCGAGAGCAAATCGAAACGCTGCCGGACGACGAGCAGGAGCTGGTGCGCCGTCACTACTTCGAAGGCGAACGCTTCGACCTCGTGGCGAAGGATTTGGGTCTGAGCAAGAGCTGGGCGAGTCGCCTCCACACCCGGGCGATCGGCAGGCTCACCAAGCGCATGCGTCAGCATTCCTGATGCCCAAAGGTGCAGTTCGGTCGTTTTCGGTCGCAACTCGGTTTCGAACTGGCCGAGAGGGCTCGCATGGAACGCCCGATTTCCGCTTCTCCGCCGCCGCTCGACTCGCGTCCCGCGGCTGAACAAAAACCCAGAGCCCCGAACGGGGGCGTGAACTTCCGCCAGGTTTTCCAAAACTTGAGCGCACAGGTGGACCAGGGGGAGGCCGTCATCGAGCGCAGTCTTCAAGCCCACGGACACCTCAATTCGACGCAGCTCTTGGCGCTGCAAGCAGGCATGTACCGCTACACGGAGACCGTCGAGCTGGTGACCAAGCTGGTCGATCGCACCTCGAACGCCGTGCGCACCACGATGCAGGGTCAGTAGCGGGGCGATCCCGTGCAAAAAGCACGGTTCCGTCGCGCGATTTCTCTCGCGGCCCGCTGCTTCTGCTAGACCCCTGCGACGATGTCAGAGCGTGTTGTCGTCGCCATGAGCGGGGGTGTAGATTCGTCCCTCGCTGCGGCCCGGTTGCTTCGTCGAGGCTATGAAGTCGTCGGGGTTACGTTGCACCTCTGGGACTACCCCGACGATGGGTCGGTCAAGAGTCGTTGCTGCGCGCCGGAGGACATCCACGACGCCCGGCGGGTGTGTGACAACTTGGGTATTCCGCACTTCGCCTTCGATCGTCGTGAACTGTTCCACAGTGAGGTCGTGCAGCCGTTCGTCGAGGGTTACCTCCACGGGACGACCCCCAGTCCGTGTGTGCGTTGCAACCGAGGCGTGAAGGTCCGTGAGTTGCTGCAGATCGCCGACCGGCTTTCCGCGACGCGCGTTGCCACCGGTCATTACGCGCGACGGGAGCAGGTCGATGGCATTTGGCATCTCCTGCGTGCCCAGGACACGAACAAAGACCAGAGCTACTTCTTGCACATGCTCACCCAAGAACAGCTTGAACGGCTGATGTTTCCGTTGGGTGAGCTTTCCAAGTCCGCAGTGCGCGCAGAGGCGGTTGGGCTCGAACTGCCCGGTGCCCACAAGGGGGAGAGCCAAGAACTCTGCTTCGTGCCCACCGGGCGCTACGACGCATTCGTGGAAGAACGAGCTCTGGAGCGCGTGCGCCCTGGTCCGATCGTGGACTCCTCCGGTGCGTTGCTGGGCGAGCACCGAGGCGTACACCGCTTCACCGTGGGGCAACGCAAGAACCTCGGCGTGGCTTTGGGTCACAAAGCGTACGTCGTCGACATCGACGCTGAAATGGGGCGCGTCGTATTGGGCAAACACGACGAGTTGCTGTCCAGCGCAGCGGTGCTGTCCGAGTTTTCTCTGGCCGAAGATTTGGCGTTGCCGCTCAGATGCGAAGTCGCGGTTCGCTATCGTGGCCAGACGCACCCGGCACACGTTTACCCGCACCCTGCTGGAGCGCGGGTCGTCTTCGACGCGGCCCTGCCTGCCGTCGTGGTCGGGCAGTACGCGGTGCTGTACACCGGGCAGCGCGTGCTCGGTGGTGGGGTGATCGTCGAATCGGAGCGGACCGCGTCGGAGTCAGCCGAGC
Source organism: Polyangiaceae bacterium (assembly GCA_050290545.1). Classification (GTDB taxonomy): domain Bacteria; phylum Myxococcota_A; class Polyangia; order Polyangiales; family Polyangiaceae; genus SZUA-265. The sequence goes on from JBNKHV010000186.1 coordinate 21,102, forward strand.
CCTTGGCTCGGCGAGGGGACGATGCGGTTGCCGGTTGACCAGCGCTTCCTGGACGAGGCGCGTCGTTTCGAATTGCGAGCCACTTGTGAGGCCTGCGTCTACTTCGCCCCGGAATCTTCGCGCTGCTCCGAGGGGTTTCCCAACGAGGAACACGTCGGTGCACCAGACGCAGTCGGGCAGACGGTGTGCTTCTGCAAGAAGTTCGAGCTACTGTGATGCGGTCCCATCCGCCTGCGCTGTTCAAGGTCGTTGCTCGCTCGTTGCGGGAGGAAAGTGACGTCTCTGCTGGCGGTCGTTTGCTGGTCGCCGTGTCCGGCGGGGCGGACTCCATGGCGCTGCTTCACGTTTGCAGTGTGCTGCGCGAGCGCTTTTCGTTCGAGATGTTCGCCTGCGGCGTTGATCACGGACTGCGCGCGGCGGCCAAAGAGGAGCTCTCGTTGGCTGGCGACTTCGCCGAGCGGCTGGGGGTGCCTTTTGCCGTCCGGAGTGTTCAGGTCGCGCCGGGGGGCAATCTGCACGCACGCGCGCGGGAGCAGCGGTATGCGGCGCTGGAGCAGCAGCGAGCTGCTCTCGATTGCGACTATGTCGTCACCGCGCACCACGCTCAGGACCGCGCAGAAACGGTGTTGATCCGACTTCTCAGTGGCAGTGGTCCGAAAGGTTTGGCCGTGCTACCGGTCCAGTCTGGCGAGCTCCTTCGTCCGATGATTCGGGCACAACGTGCGCAGGTACGGGCCCACGTCGAGCGACACCAGATCCCATTCCGAGAAGATCCGTCGAACGAAGACAGACGTTTCTTGCGCGCGCGGGTGCGGCACGAGGTCTTGCCCCTGCTCGAATCCATTTCCCCCGGGATAATTGCTCACCTCAACTCACTGGCTGATGAAATGACCGAAGCGGCTATCCCGGTGGTGGTCGACGAGGCGGGCGAGCCGGTCCCGCTCCGAAGATCACACAAAAATCAGCTGCGGCGCGCGCTCCGTCACCATCAGCGGCACGCGCGCGTACTTCTTGGTGGAGGCCGAATCGTCACCTTGGACCCCCGAACTGGACAGCCGACACTCTCGGTGGCTCCGGCGGGGGAGCACACTGACCGCTCCTCGACCCCAAATCTTCGGCCGCCGGCTTTGAAAAAGCCCAAATGTGATTAAGTATAGCTATACTGAACCGTTCTTCTGCCTTTCGTCCGTGGCACTCCCACGGCGAGCGGCAAATGGGCTCCCGTTGGGGAACCGCGCTTCGAGGTTTCTGTGAAACAACCACAAAAAACTCTTCTCCTCTGGGTCGTTCTCATCGTCGCGTTTTTGGCGATTTGGCAATTCCTGAGTCCGAACGAACCCCACCGCCGAGCCATGCCGTTCAGCGAATTCATCGAGCTCGTCGAAGCATCCAAAGATGCTCGTCACGTCGAAGCGGTGGAGATCCAAGATCGCGAGTTCCGCTTCGAGATCGTCAATCCGTCGAGCAAAGCCCAGCCCGAGCGCGGCGTCACCATCGGCCCCGCCGAGAGCGACGAGATCGCGCAGCTGCTGCTGAAGAACAAGGTCAAGGTCAAGTACCTCGAGGAGGAGGGCAACCCGTACCTGGCAACGACGCTGACGTTCTTGTTGCCGATGGTCTTCTTGCTGGTGATGTTCTACCTGTTCATGCGTCAGCTGCAGGCCGGGGGCGGTAAGGCGATGAGCTTCGGCAAAAGCAAGGCCCGCATGCTGAGCGAGTCACAGAACAAGGTGACGTTTGCCGACGTGGCGGGCGCGGATGAGGCCAAAGACGAGGTCGAAGAGATCATCGCGTTCCTGCAAGACCCGAAGAAGTTCCAGCGTCTGGGCGGCAGGATCCCGAAGGGCGTTCTGATGGTCGGTCCTCCTGGTACGGGCAAGACGTTGCTCGCGCGAGCCATCGCCGGGGAAGCGGGTGTCCCTTTCTTCAGCATTTCGGGTTCCGACTTCGTGGAGATGTTCGTCGGTGTCGGTGCCAGCCGCGTGCGCGACCTGTTCGAACAAGGAAAGAAGCACGCCCCGTGCATCATCTTCATCGATGAGATTGACGCCGTAGGACGGCACCGCGGTGCCGGTCTTGGTGGCGGTCACGACGAGCGCGAGCAAACGCTGAACCAGCTGCTCGTCGAGATGGATGGCTTCGAGCACAACGAAGGCGTCATCATCATCGCCGCGACGAACCGCCCCGACGTGCTCGATCCGGCAATTCTGCGTCCCGGCCGTTTCGACCGCCGCATCACGGTGGCGCGACCGGACATCCGAGGCCGCGAGGGCATTCTCGGCGTACACACCCGCAAGGTGCCGCTCGGTGAAGGAGTGGATCTCGGGATCATCGCGGCTGGGACACCTGGCTTCGTCGGGGCAGACTTGGAGAACCTCGTCAACGAAGCGGCTTTGCTCGCCGCTCGCCAAGACAAAGACGCCGTCACGATGTCGGACTTCGAGCTGGCCAAAGACAAGGTACTGATGGGTCCAGAGCGGCGCTCCATGGTGATGAGCGACGAGGAGCGGCGCGTCAGCGCTTGGCACGAAGCAGGGCACACGCTGGTGGGCAAACTCGTAGAGGGCAATGACTCCGTGCACAAGGTCTCGATCATTCCTCGTGGCGCTGCGCTGGGTGTCACCCAGTTCTTGCCGACGGAAGATCGCCACACGATGACCCGCAAGCAGATGCTCGCCCGCATTGCGATGGCGTTGGGTGGTCGCGTGGCTGAAGAGGCCGTCTTCGACGCCATCACCAGTGGCGCTTCGGATGACATCAAGCGCGCTACGCGCATGGCTCGCGCGATGGTGTGTGAGCTCGGGATGAGCGACAAGATGGGTCCCATCGCCTACACCGAAGGGGAGCAGAACGTGTTCCTCGGTCGGGAGATGGCTGCAAGAAGCGATGCCATCAGCGAAGAGACCGCACGGGAGATCGACCGCGAAGTACGCGCGATCATCGAGGGTCAGTTGGAATTGGCCCGCAAGGTCGTGCGTGAAAACCGCGAGAAGCTCGACCGCCTCGCGCATGCGCTGCTGGAGCGGGAGACCATCGATTCCGAAGAAATCGATGCGGCCATCAAAGGCACGGACCTTCCGGAGCGCGAAAGAGTGGTCATCCCTACCTACGCCGAAAAGCGCAAAGAGCCGAAGGACAAGAAACGTCCCGCCAGCATCTTCGGAGCTCCCAAGCCTGCTCCCAGCGGCTGATTGACGGCCCCCGGGCGGCCTCTCTGTCGTCAAGCGGAAGGGCTGTGCGTCGCCAAAGGCTGCGCGAGCCCGCGGGCAAACGAGTCGTGACTCGAGCGCGGGCGGGTGGCAAAGCTCCCCCCGCCGTGTGTCAAAACTCGGCAGATGAACCGCGAGCGGCGGTCCGGGAGATCGTCGCGACGGCGACAATCACCGAAACGCGCTGCGAGCGCTCACCTCGCTTCGGAATAGCGCGCGCTCCCTGCCAGCACACGATTCATGTTGGCGATGGTGTCGTCCAGTTGCACCTCGTTGAGGTGACCGATCGTCATCGCATCGAGCACTCCGCTGCCCAATGCGAAGCGCAGCGAACGCTGGCGCTCGTGGGGACGATCGTACTGTCCGGCGCCGTATATCTTCATGCCAATCACGGCTTTGCCGTTCCGCCGCGCAAGACGCAGCGTCTGTGCGACATCGCTCAAGGCGGCGTCCTCGTCCATCACGCGCTTGCCCGGGTTGATGCGGGCCAGAATGACGTCCGTCCACGGATCTTCTGCAGCGGCACGCAGTGCGGCGTGGCTGTGGCAGGAGCAGCCTAGCGCGCGCAAGATCCCCCGTGACTTGAGCTCGGACAGTTCGTCTCGTATTCGGGCCTGCTGCTCTGGCCACTTCGGGTCCTGAACGGCATGGATCAGCAGGATGTCGATCATGTCGACGCCCAGTTCGGTGAGGAAACGTTCGACTTCGGGGCGCGCCGTGGCCGTGGGCTGCATCTTCGGCGCACCCTCTGCGAACCACAACTTGCTCAGCAGCGTCAACTCCTCGCGCTTCATTCCTTTCAGCGCCTCACGCACGTACTCGTGAGAACCATACAGATCCGCCGCGTCGATGAAGCTGGCTCCTCGTTCATGTCCTGCGTGCATCAGGCGTACGAAGGCTTTCTTGCCCAGGCGCGTCTGTGCAGATCCCCGAGCCCAACCGGCGGTGCCCGTCCCCATCGCCAACCGGGGTACGGAAAATCCCGCCCGCCCCAGTATGACCTTGGACGTTGCGGTCGGGATCGGACCGGTCCGGACATTTGTTCGGGACGGGCTGCCTCCCGTGCGCACACAGGCGGTCTGACTCGGTACACACGCGCCCGTCAGGCTCGTGGCGCCAGCAACCGCTCCCAGCGCTGCCTGTTGAAACTGGCGTCGGGTGATGGCCCGCTTTCGGTCGTCTCTCACAGGGTTCATCGATGGCAGTATCGGATGCTCAACACCTCCGATTCAACCCTGCGGCGGTTCGTGGGTGGAGTCCTTCAGCTTCTCGGCAGCGAGCTCCCGGGAACGGGCGAGCAGCGTTTCTCGGGTATTGCGCTCGGGACTGTCGGTGATCTCTTCCAACAACTCTCGCAGAATCTCGCCCATGATCGGCCCGGGCTGAAGCCCCACCGTCGAGATCAGGTCACCGCCGTTGATGGCAAGATCTCTCACGGACACGGCCGTCCCCTGCTCGAGCAGCTTCTCCACCCGCTGCTGCAGCCGGCCGAGGCTCGCAATGTCCGATTCAGGATCCTGCCCTTTGCCGACGGCATCGGCTCTGCCCAGTGAGTACAGGTCTTCGGCAAGTTCGGGCGTCACTCGACGCAGCCAGCGTCGGACGGCCGCGTCGGACCACTCGTCGGAGTAGCAGATGAGATGGTGGCGGACCAAGCCGACGATGTGGTCGCGCTCGCTGTTCGAAAAGCGCAGACGCTCGAGCATGGGCCGGGCCATGCGAGCGCCGATGAGTTCATGGTTGTAGAAGGTGTAGTCGCCCGTCTTGTCACTCAATTCGCGCGAGCGCGGTTTGCCCACGTCGTGCAACAGACCTGCGACTCGCAGCACAGGGCTCTTGGGGCAGGCGTCCATGCACGCCATGGTGTGCCCCCACACGTCGTAGACGTGATGCCGGTTCTGTTCACAACCGACGGCTTCCATCAGTTCGGGAGCAGTGATGGCAAGCATGCCGTGAGCTCGCATCACTTCGAACGCGCGACTGGGAGCGGTTGCTTTCATCGCTTTGAACCATTCGTCGCGGATGCGTTCAGCGCTCACCTTACGATAGCTGTCCAGCGACGGTTCGATGGCTGCCTCGGTCGCTGGCTCAATAGCGAAGTGCAGCGTGGCCGCGAAGCGGGCGGCTCGCAGTACCCGTAGGCCATCCTCAGCGAAGCGCTCGGAAGGTTTGCCCACGGCTCGGAGCAGCTCAGCCCGAATGTCGTCGATGCCGCCGAAGGGGTCGACGATGCGATCGGTCAAGGGATCGTAGGCGATGGCGTTGACCGTGAAGTCACGCCGCGCCAAGTCCGCCGTTACGTCGTCGAGGAAGGCCACAGCTCCGGGCCGGCGCCCGTCTCGATAGTCTGCTTCGGCGCGGAAGGTCGTTACCTCGTAGCCCACCTTGTTGACGAGCACGGTGACGGTGCCGTGTTCGATCCCCGTCGGGATCACTCGCCGAAAGAGGCGCTGGACTTGCTCGGGGCGGGCATTGGTGGCGATGTCCCAGTCGCCCTCCTGTTCCAGGCGGTGTCCGCTAGAAAGGCGCGCCATGATGCAGTCGCGCACCCGACCTCCGACGACCCAGCCTTCGAAGCCTGCGTCGCGTAGGTGGCGGCAGATGTCCCGCACGTCGTCCGGGACCGCTCGTTGCAGTACCGTGGTCGGCATCGCCTTGCAGTGAACTCAGCCCGAGGCTTTGCTCAATCCCACGGGTTTACGATCTCGCCGCCGCCGATGCTGGACTTCTTCTTCACCTTCTTCGGGGGCGGTGCGGGCTTCCTGGTCGGCGCTGGTCGGGTCGTCTTGCTGCCGGTGTTCGATGGTGGCTTGTAGATGCGTTGGAGCTTGACCGCGAGCTTCTCTTGCGACCCGTCGAGCTCCAGCGTCTCCGTCTTGTAGCCCTTGTGCCGAATGCTGACCTCCACCGGCTCCCCTTCCTGGACTCTGACGACGATGGGTGCAGTGCCCAGGTCCTCATCGCCGACGAAGGCGTGAGCTTCCACCGGGTCCAAGCTCAGGATGACTTCCTTGTCATCGACTGGCGCTGCTTGCGGCTCGAGCCCTTTGGGTTCGGGTGCAGCGGCCGCTGCGGGGGTGGAGTCCAGCCGGGCAAGTTCGGTTGTCGCGGGGCTGACAGCGTGTGCGCCGAGGCGTGCCCTGAGCTCAGTCGCCGTACCCGACTCGCTTTGAGCCAAGTAGATGCCGCCAGCGATCAGCAGTGGTACAATGATTCCGACGTAGAGCGGCCAACTCGATTTCTTGGGTGGCTCGAGGTCGGGGATTGCCTCTATGGGCGCCGGCCCCGACGAGATGGGGGCGCTTTCAGGTGCTGGTTGGAAGAAACCAGGCGGAACGTGGAAGCCGCCCGAACGCTCCATCATCTCGTTGACCGCCAACGGGATTTGGCCCGTTCGTAGCCGCTCCAAATCCGAGCGCAGCTCTTCCATGTCTTGGTAACGCTGCTCCGCGCGCTTCGACAGACACTTCAGAATGATCGCTTCCAGGCTGGCGTCGACCTCGGACCCAGCGGGCAGCTCCAAGGAGCGCAACGGCGCCGGCTCCTTGTACATGTGCTGCGTCAGGATGCCCATGAAGTTATCGGCATCGAAGGGCACCTGACCACACGCCAGCTCGTACAGAATCACGCCCAGCGAGTAGACATCACCGCGGTGATCCACCGGCGCACCCGCCGCCTGCTCCGGTGACATGTAGTGCGGCGTTCCAAAAACCGACCCGGCCTGCGTCAACTTGCCCGTGGCCGCGGTACTGACCTTGGCGATGCCGAAGTCCAGGATCTTGACGAAGTCTGGATCTTTGCCGCGGGTGATGAGGTAGATGTTGTCCGGCTTGAGATCGCGGTGAACGATGCCTGCGGCGTGAGCCGCTGCCAAGCCGACGGCGAGTTGCTCAGCCACGTGCACGATACGCGCCGTGGGCATGGCTTCGCCTTCGGTGATGAAGGCGGACAATGGCTCGCCTTCCAAGAACTCCATCACGAAATAGGCGGAGCCATCAGGCAGGGCACCGAAGTCGCTGATGTCGATGATGTGTTCGCTGCCGATCGAGGAGGCGGCTCGCGCTTCGATCAAGAAGCGCTCCGTGACCTCGCGGTCTCGTGCCAAGTCAGCTCGCAAAATTTTCAGCGCGACCTTCTTGTCGATGATCTTGTGGCGGCACAGGTAGACCATGCCCATACCGCCTTCACCCAGTAGCGCCTCGACCTTGTAGCGGTTGTCGATCGTACACCCGAGGTAGGGATCGGGTTGCGACGAAGGCGGTGGGAGACTCTCCAGCGCTTCAGCGCGCGCGGTCACTGCCTCGTGCGCGGTATCTTGCTCACCTGATGGCGGAGCTGGCGGCTTGAGGTCCACCTGACTGCCCGGCGCCACAGTCACGACTTTCAGGCCGCTGTTGCCATCGCCCACGCGCGGTTTCGTCGGGGGCTCTTTGCGGGGCTGTGCTTTGTCCTGGCTCATTCCGGGGCTCAACCGATAAGTACGGGGGCTCGCTGTGGGGATTAAGTATAGCTCGCGGGCAGCGGGCCTTTCCTTTGTCTTTTTTGATGTTTGGGCAAATTCTGGTGTTGGCGTGAGCCCGAGAATTTTCGGCCGCCGCGAGATTGCAGATCCGAAGCCTACGTCAGGAATGGTTGGCGCCTCGATGTAATGTCGTCAGTGCCGGGCTTGCCCATGCGCACTTGGTGCATTTCGGCTGCTTCGCCGATCGGCCATGCCGCGCCAAGCGCAAAATTTCCGGCCCGGGATACGAAAAGCACCACTTCGGAGTACACGACCCGCGGCCACTTACATGAGTGGGTCCGGCGGGCAGATTGGAAGGGAATATCCGACCTTTGGGGAAACGTCGGGTTGTACTCGCGCACTCCGCGCGCGTTTCTGCTAAACGCTTGCGCCCAGACGATGGGTTTTCCGCTCACCTTGGCGCTCCGCTACATGGCCTCTCGCAAACGGGCCAGCATTTCCGTGGGCACGCTGCTCGCGATTTTCGGCGTGGCGCTCGGCACCATGGCACTCGTGACCGTGCTCAGCGTGACGGGTGGCTTTCGTTCGCAGTTTCGAGAGAAGGTCCTCGGGGTCAACGCGCACGTTCTGGTGCTCAAGTACGCCAGTGAGTTTCGCGAGTATCGCGAGGTCATGAGCAAGGTCGAGCAGGACCCGGACGTGATCGGCGTCTCTCCGTTCGTCATCAACCCGATGATGGTGACGCACAAACAGCAAACCGCCACGGGTGTACTCCTCAAGGGTGTCGACCCCGAGCGCATGCAGCGCGTCTTGGATCTGCCACGCCACATGGTCGAGGGTGATCTCTCCGGCTTGCGACGTCCCGGGGTCAAGCCGCCGGAGCGCAAGAAGACGCCCGACTCGTTCATCATCGAGGGTGATCCGCTTCCAGCTGACGAGGCGGCGGTTCCCGGCGACGTGGACGTGCTCGATGCGGTTGAGGAAGCAATCCGAGAGGCTGAAGACAAGAAGCGAAACCCGAAGCCAGACGGAAGCGCCGAAGCAGATGAAAGCGCAGCTGAAGGCGAGCTCGACGAGCCGGTGCCAGGGATCGCGGAAGATGCCGTCGTTGGGGCCATCGAGCCCGAGGGTGGCTACGAAAGCGAGCTGCCGGAAGATGACGTGCTGGACGGAGTCGTCAGTGATCCGTGCAAGGAAGGCGCCACGGGGGAGCTTCCGGGCATCGTCATCGGTTCCACGCTCAAGAAGACCTTGAAGGTGTCACTGGGCGACTGCGTGCAGGTCACTTCGCCGACCATCGGCTATTCATTCAATCGCGGCCAGCTACGGCCTCCGGTTGCGAAGCAGTTCCGCGTTCAGGGCGTCTTCCAAGCTGGGTTCGATCAATACGACTCCAAGCTGATGTACGCGGACCTGTACGAGGCGCAGGCCTTCTACGGGGCGGGCGATACGGTCACCGGTGTCGAGATGCGCATCCGCGACATCGACGACTCGAAGGTCGTCACCGAACGCGTGGACCACCTGCTCGACAACGGCATCTACCACACGATGGACTGGGAGGAGCTGAACCACGGCTTGTTCACCGCGCTCCGAATTCAGCAGATACTGATGAGCTTGGTGCTAGCGTTGATCATCCTGGTGGCAGCGTTCACCGTGATCGCGACTTTGATCATGGTGGTCTTCGACAAGAAGAAGGAAATCGCGGCGCTCAAGGCCATGGGCGCCACGGACGGTAGCCTGCTGCGCTCCTTCTTGTATCAGGGGCTCATCATCGGCGCGGCGGGCACTGGGCTCGGCCTGGCCTTGGGCTATGGGCTCTGCCGCTGGATCGTCGACTACGGGTTCCCGCTGGATCCGAAGGTCTACTTCATCTCCAAGTTGCCGGTGATCTTGCGTCCCTGGGATTTCTTCTGGACGGGGCTCTTTGCCGTTCTCGTGTGTCTCGCGGCTTGTGTTTGGCCGGCACTTCACGCCGCCCGCATGCGCCCCGCCGAGGCTTTCCGCGAGCAGTAACCCAACCCACGGGATAGCGATCCTCGATTGGTCCGAGAGGCTTTGGCCTTCAGCTGGCGCGTTGGTGGGCGCGGCGCAGAAGACTGGTGACTCGGGCTGACAACTCGGGTTCGCGAAAAGGCTTGGTCATGTACTCGTCAGCGCCGCACTCGAAGGCTTCCATCACGCGCCTTTGCGATTGATGGGTCGTGAGGAACACCAGGGGTAACGTGCCAAGCCTCGCATCCTTGCGCAGACGACGGCAGAACTCCAACCCGCTCATGCCCGGCAGCGTGCACTCGCAGACGATGAGGTCGATGTCCGTGCCGCGCAGTACATCGAACGCCATCTCAGCGCTCGACACCGGCGTGATGTGATAACCCGCTCCCTCAAGTAGTGCTCGTGTGACTTCGCGGGTTTCGGTTTCGCCATCGACGACCATGATGCGCGTTCCTGCGGTGTCCACGGTCTCCGCGACGGGCGGGCAGCGCACACTTGGTGGGCCACTTTGCGGCGGAGCCAGCTCGGAAAACTCCGTCAGCGTTTCCCAGTCTCGGTCTGAGAAGGCGAGTTGCAGACCTGCACCTCGGTCCATCATGCAACCAGCAACCGACGTAGAACGATCACCGACGATGAACGTGGCCAGAACCCACTGGCCATCGCCGATCTCTTCCTCGTCAGCAAGATTGCCTAGCGGAACATCCAGCTCGCGCTCATCTTCTTCGGCGCTGAGCATTTCCTGCAGCTCTTCCATGCACCCAAATTGGAATTGGATGTCTTTCACGTTGCTGACTACTCCTGCGTGTGGTCTTCAGAGAGGGGCCTCGAACGGCGCTCGTTGGCACCTCGAGAAGATTCGCGTCGTTGCTGCGTTCCGAGTCTCTTCGGGACCAGCGCGCGACTGCACATAAGGGGGTTCGCCGGAATGCCAAGCGCGGTGACGGCGCTCATAGTCATAGGCAGGGTGGAAGCTAGCGCGACGTATGCACGCACGCCAGCTGCGAGATCGTGCCAATCACCGCGGGCAGCGAGTGAGCGCCAGTGTCACGTACACCGCTACGAGAACCAGCAGAAGTGCGCTGGAATGTGACTGCTCCAATCCGGCCACTTGGGCCCCGCCGAGCAGGCTTCTGAGGTGTCCCCGGGGCCAGGGTAACGCTACCAATCCCGCGCCAATCCCCAACGCCCAGTCCAGCAGTAGCGCCACCCAGCGGCCACGTCCACGGGCCCCGAAGGTCGCGCCGAGCAGGAACCAAGCCGAATACGTCACTGCCGCAAGGCCTCCAATCCAGATGCACGCCAGAACGTCTCCGGCGCCTCGGGCAACGACGCTTCCGCCCAATGCTCGAACTGCTCCGGCAAGCGCCGCGCCAACGCAGCCAGTGCTAGCGAACAACGCACTGGTCGCTCCCAGCAGGAGCCAACGCCGATCTGCGCCGTGACGAGTCAGCGGAGCGGCGCTTTGGTCCAGGCGCTCCGGAAAGGCGCGCGACACCGCAGACAGACAAAACAGCGGAATGACGATGCCGAATGCCACGCTCACCAGCGCGTTGTCGGCGGAGGAGCTTGGCTCTGCGCGGTGCTCCAGCAGCAGACCGAGGAGCGTGACTATCGTCGCCAGACCGCCAGCGGTGAGCCACCAACGGCGGTCCACTGCCTGTAAGAACCATTGCACTCCAGCTTGGTAACTTGGGCCAACAATGCCTTGGCGCTCTGTTTCAGCCATCGTCGACCTCATGCGGCGGCACCGGGGAACGAAGCGCTGTCGCTGACTCCGGCACGGAGGTGCCGTCGGCGTTGACGGTCGTGAGCACGAGCTCTTTGGTGACCCCCGCCGGGGCAAGGGCGTCACCAAAGGGTATCGCGACTGACGCATCTGGAGACGCCTTGGGTGTCAGCACCGGATCACTCGCCGTGGCTTGTGCGCCTGCGCGGTATTCCCCATCACGTCGGCCACGGGCGTGAGCTTGGAGGGACTCCAGGTCCACCGGGGCTTCGACGATGTTTTCGAGCACCACGCCGTGCTCGCGAGCTCGATCGAGGATCGCGAGATTGAGCTTCAAAGGGGCCGTGCCGATGATTTCCAACGTGCGGGTATGCTGCGGCGCGCTCACCGACTGCACGCAGGCAACGTTCAGCAGTGCCGCGCACAGCTTGCTTGGGTCGTCGCAGGTGACGCGGTAGCAGACTCGACTGGCGCTGGCGCTCGTCAGGGCAAGCTCGCCCACCAGTCTGCCCGACGCGAATACGCAGCGCTCGCCTCCCGTCAGTTCGACGTCACTGAGGTGCGGCGTCGAAAACAGCACCACGGCGTGATGGGCATGGCGCGCGAGCTCCGCCGCCAACTGGGCCCGATCGATGCCGGCAATGCTGAAGGGATTGCTCAGCGCGAGCAAACGAGGCGCGTCGAGCCCGAGAGCCAACGCCAGCAGCGCTGCGCGTCGTTCGTTCGCTCCAAGCGCGTCAGTCCAACGTCGTTCGAGGTCCGCGACACCGAGGCGGCCGAGGCATTCCGTCGGAGTCTGGCTAGAAGTCGCGACGCAATGGTGCTGCTGAAGTTGTCGTAGCCAGTCGCCAACGCGCAAGCCGCGAGGGGCCCATTCCTGCTCGAACACGGTGCCGACACCGGCCCGAGTGGCTGGATGGCTGAGGGGTGGGCGCTGGTCGAGGCTCACGACTCCCCGCTCGGGTCGTTGGCAGCCCGCCGCAAGTTCCAACACTTGCTCGACGCCGTCCGCCCGCTGCCCCAGGAGCGCCGTCACCCCTCGCGAGAACTCGTGATCGAGCCACAGTCCGCCGCTCGATACGGAGTAGAAACGCAAGCTCACTGGGACGCCACCAGTCCGACGCTCGCTCCGAGCCAGCTCGCATGAGCATCGAGTAGGCTCGGAAGTTCAGGGATCACGGAAGCCAGTAGCGCCGGCAACACCAGCAGGAGCAACAGCACGCGGGCTGGCTTGTTGGGGGCCACCGTTTCGCTGAATGCTGCAAGCGCACTCGAGCAGGTACTCAGCGCGGCGAGCGCCAGGAGCGAGGTGCAGAAGCTGGCGATCACCCACGGCAGCTGGCTCAGCGAACGGAGCTGCCAAGCCCAGCAGGCCCAAAGCGCCGTGTGGCCGAGCACGAGTGGCTTGAGGACCAGGCTAGCTCGCGCGAGACCAAGCCCCAGCCACTCTCGACGGCTTGCGCCGCTCAAGCGGGCCAGGTCGTGCAAAGCGTGCCGAGCTGCCCACGAGCCGCGAAAGAACGCGCTTGCCGTGATGACGGTCGTCCACCCGAGGGCAATCGCGCCGTGCAAGACGGTGCTTGCCCCGCCTGCTCCTGACAGCAAGCGCACACAGTAGACGAACCCGAGCAACGCTTGCACCCACAGACCCAAGCGATAAGCGCGGGAATGGACCAAGACCTCTCGCTGCAGGGCGCTCAACGTCCACAGCTGACGTAGCGGTTGGCTGGGATCAGCCAACGTACGGCTGCTGTCAGCGGTGGCGCTCACCCGCGCATTGTACGGCACGCCGAACTGCTCACAAGTGCGCTCGCCGGCCGGTTCAGTTTCGGTGGCTGGCGATCCTGCGGCCGAGCTCCGGGTTGTCGGGATTCTTGGCGTTCGCGCGCTCGAGCCAGGCCGGGGCCGCCGGGTCGTTCAATGTGTCGAGGGATACGGCGGTGGCGAATAGGGTCAAAGGGTGTTCTGGGTCGAGCTCGAGCGCTTCGCGCGCCAGCTGCAGAGCAGTCTCGGGGTCATCCTCGCTGAGCGAAATCACGGCCAACCAAGCTCGAGCTTCGACGCCGTGGTCATCTCGCCGTTGGCGCAATGGGGCGAGCAGTCGCCGAGCACTCCGCGGACGACCAGCACGCAGTTCCAAGCGCGCTTCGAGAACGAGGAGACGCGGGTTTGCTGCGAGCTCGGGCTTGCCTTCTTGGATGACCGAAAACGCCTCTTCGGTGCGCCCCAGGCGCATCAGACATTCGACGTATCCGGCTCGCGCGAGCACTTCATCCGGTGCGACCTGGAGCAGCTTGCGAAACTGCTCCAGAGCGTGTTCGTAGTGGCCCGCCTCGAGCAATAGCCGCGCGAGGTTGGCCCGCGAAGCTGCGAATCCCGGGTCGACGGCGAGCGCGCTACGATAGTGCTCGCTCGCCTCCTCCAGTCGGTACTCCTTTTCGGCGAGAACACCCAGGCTGTGGTGCGGCTGGGCGATATCGGGGTTCAGCCGTCGAGCCCGTTCGAAGAGCTGTCGGGCCCGCGCGAAATTGCCGCGTTCCATTTCGACGAGCCCCAAGTTGCTGACCGCCTCGACGAACTCCGGATTGTACTCCAGCGCCAGCTCCAGGTTCGCACCAGCCGTCTCCAGATCGCCCTCCGCGAGGGCCTGGGTCCCCACGCTGTTGTGTGCGACGGCTGCCGGCGGTAGGGGCGGTTTCGACGCACACGCGAAGGCACAAACTGCGGCGAAGAATAGGGAGATGGCGTGTTTCACGCGGACTCGTCGGCCTGGTCGACGCAGAGTTGCGCGCGTTTTTCCGGATAGGGAAGACGACGTCCGACGCCCGATGCTAGTACCCGAATTCACTCGGGAACGTCCCCGAGTGCGCGCGCCATGTTCGAGCCACCGAAACCCGACGTAGCCTCTGCCGCCGAAAAGCTAGCTGAGCCCCCGCGCCTTGGAGCGGCCCCGCCGCCGGCTCCCGTGCCGAAGTCCATCGGCCTGGATACGAACACCCGCCTGACGTTGCTCTTTCTGGCGGTCGTAACCCTGGTTACCGCTTCGGCTTGGAGCGCTGGCAAGCTCGCCTGCAACTACCATCCCTCCTACAGCCAGAAGTTCGAGCCGGTGGAGTTGGAGCAGCGCGTCTTGCGCCCGAAGAATGCGGCTTTGGAATTCCATCACCAGCTCTTCTTGCAAGACTTCGAGCTCGCCTCGAGCCTGGCATCCGAAGGAGGCATCGACATCGTCGAACGCCGACGCAGTGAATGCCAAGCCGAGTGCCAAGCTGAGCGCGAGCGCCGCAAAGCCCAAGCCAAGACCCGCGCTGTGCTGCTTCGCGTCAGTGGCATTTCCGCGTGGGTTCGCGCGGAGACCTTCTTCGCCGGGCGAGTGGTCAGCGAGAGCTACGAACTCGAGCGTATCGATCGGCGTTGGCTCGTGGTCGGTAACTCAGAGCCGCCACCTCTGTGAAGGACCACCGCTACTGGTCGCCTGGCGCCTGCGCGGGCTCCGTTTCGGCAGGCATCGTCGTTTTGGGCACCAAGTAAAAGAAGTCGCGGTCCGATGGGCGACCGAAGTACTCGTGCTTGCCCACCAGCGGGTCCTCGACCAGGCTTGACGTGATCCGAGGCTTGCCCTCACGGCGTCCGGCGAGCAAGAAGCGGGTCCACGCCCAGTTGATGTCGAGTTGTGCGGCAACGTCGGCTCCGACGGCTTTCATGCCGCGCGCCAAATCGAGCGGGTCGGCTTCGGTCCCAATGGCGAAGTAGAGCACGTTGCCGTCGGCGGTGAGCCCGACGGCGGAACGGCGTCGCGTCTTTCGGTCGGGGTTGTGCCCTGCCCAGGGGCGAGTCTGACCCCGCTCCAAGTGCGCGTTCAGTTGTGAGCTCTCTACGAGACACGGTGGCGTCTGCCGGTAGGCAGCGAGCGCCTGATGGTCGAGTCCGAGCGTCTTCCACGTGCCGAGGTGCACGCGGCCGTCGTTCTCGAGTGCCAACGTACAACCGAAGTCTTTGGGGCGAAGGATTTCGATGCCCGTACTCCCCATGCCCCACCAACCGTGACGGGCCTGGAAGCCGCCGTTGAACACGGCCAGCACTTCAGACTGCTGCGCGGAAGGAATGAGCCCCGGCTCTCGTTGTGGCAGGAAGCGATCGGCGCCCTGGTCCTTCTTTCCAATCATCCAATGCAGGCGCGTGCGTTGCAGATCGACGGCAACCACGTCCAGACTGACGAAGCGGTTCTTGGGGTTGGGGTGCACGGTCGTGCGAAACAGCAAATGCGGTTCTCGCGCTGCGGGCTCGCCGTGCTCGGCGTTGCCCATCGCCACCCACTCGGCGTCCCCTTCGGCCCGAGTCAGCTCCCACGGCGGGGAGAACGGTGGCGGAATGAAGGGCGGTGCAGCTGCCAACCGTTCGGCAGTCGGCTCAGCCACGCCGTCGGGGAAGCCGGCAGTGGACGTGTCCGTCGACGCAGCAGTATTCGGCGGCGAGAGTGAGGGTTTTGAGTTTACAATTGAGCCAGAGCCATTCCCGGGTGTCGTAGCCTCAGGCGCCTGCAGCGATGCGGGAGGAGGATTGGTAGGTGGCGGGGTGCACGCAAGACACCCCACCGATACCACGGAAAACGCAACGATGCGGTCGTGGAGCGCCACCTACCCCCGCGCCTCACTCCGCCGCTTGGGCTACCTGGGCTTGCCCACCCGGCAAGCGTTCCGGCGCGACGCGCTCCAAGAAAGCGTCGAGGCTCATGGCGCCCAGGTCTTCGCCGCTGCGGGTCCTGACCGCGATCGTCGACGCTTCGAGTTCCTTCTCCCCTACGACCAGCACGTAGGGCAGCTTCTGCAGACTCGCTTGTCGGATCTTGTAGCCGACGCGATCGGGACCGAGATCGGCCTCGCCGCGCAAGCCTGCATCCAACAGTTTCTCGGTCACCTCGCGAGCGTACTCGGTGAAGCGTTCACTCACGGGAATGACGGTGAACTGCACTGGGGCCAGCCACATCGGGAATGCTCCTGCGTAGTTCTCGATGATGATGCCCATGAAGCGCTCGAGGCTTCCGTAGCAGGCTCGGTGCAGCATCACGGGGGTGTGCCGATCGCCGTCGGCCCCGACGTACGTCAGACCGAAGCGTTCAGGCATCGAGAAGTCGAGCTGAATCGTGCCGCACTGCCACGACCGCTTCAGCACGTCGCGGATGTGGAAGTCGATTTTGGGGCCGTAGAAGGCGCCGTCGCCCTCGTTGACCACGTACTCCATCGACGAGCGATCCAGCGCCTCTCGGAGTGCCGTTTCCGCTTTCTCCCAGACCTCGTCGCTGCCGATGCTCTTCTCCGGACGGGTGGAGAGTTCGACGCGCACGTCGTGCAGGTCGAAAGCACCGTACACCTCTCGGAAGAAGTCGATGAGCATCCGGATCTCGTCGCCGATTTGTTCCGGCGTGCAGAAGTGATGAGCGTCGTCTTGAGTGAAGGCTTGAACGCGGAACAAGCCGTGACGCACGCCGCTGAGTTCGCGACGGTGAACCAGGCCCATCTCCGCGATGCGCAGCGGGAACTCGTTGTGGCTGTGCAAGCGGCTCTTGTACACCATCAGGTGGCCCGGGCAGTTCATCGGCTTGACTGCCATCGGGCGCTCTTCGTGCACGTCCTCGTTGATCTTGTCCGGGTTGTCCGCGTCACGCAGCTTCAACTTGGTGAAGAACATGTTCTCCAAGTAGTTGTCGTAGTGACCGGAGGTGTGCCACATGTGCTCGCTCAAGATGATCGGCGTCTTCACCTCGAGGTAGGCGCGGCGCTTGAGCAAACCGCGCATGTAGTCGGCCAGTGTGTTGAAGACCGTCGCACCCTTGGGCAAGAAGAACGGGAAGCCAGGAGCATCCTCGTTGAAGACGAACAAACCGAGCTGCTCGCCGAGGACGCGGTGGTCGCGCTTCTTGGCTTCCTCCAGCGCCGTCAAGTAGTCCGCCAGGTCGCTCTTGGAGAAGAAAGCCGTGCCGTACACGCGTACCAAGTGCTCGCGAGAAGCGTCAGCTCGCCAATAGGAGCCCGAGACCTTCGTCAGCTTGACGTGCTTGAGCCAGCCCGTGTCCTGCACGTGCGGGCCACGACAGAGATCGACGAAGTCACCGTGTCGGAAGAACGAGAGCTCGTCCCCTCGTTCGCGGATGCCCTCCACCAGCTCGGCTTTGAACTTGTTGCTGCCTCCGTCGATGGCCTGGTAGCGGGCGAAGATTTCGTCACTCGAATCCCGCGCGACGCGGCGTTCGAAAGGCAGCGCCTGCTTCGCGATGCGCTGCATCTCCGCCTCGATCTTCGGAAAATCATCCGGCGTTATCTTCTCACCATCCGGCATGAACAGGTCATAGTAGAAGCCATCCTCTACCGCGGGCCCGATCGTCAGCTGTGTCTTGGGGAAGACGCGAAGGATCGCATCCGCCATCAAGTGCGCGGCGGAGTGCCTCAACACGTCCAGGGCCTCTTGATCCTTCTTGGTCAAGATGGCGACTGTGCTTCCAGCCACGAGCGGCACACGCAAGTCGACGACTTCGCCGCCAATCTTCGCAGCGACCGCGTTCTTCGCCAGCCCTGGCCCGATGTCCCGCGCCAAGTCAGCTGCGCTCGCCCCATCCTGCAGCTGTCGAACGCTCCCATCCGGGAGCTTCACCTCAATCATGTTCTGTTCCTTTCGTTTGTGCGGGACGGATACCAACCGACCTCGCGATGAGTGCGACGGAAACTGCCCGCCGCACCCGCGCACTATAGAACGGGGCTAGCCCGCCGCCAAGGGTGCGCACAAATTCCTACATGTGTGACACAAATGTCGCGGTTTGGAGCGCGGCGGGAAACAGAGAGAACGTCCCTGCGAGGCCCCTCTAGGCTACCCTCGAGGCCGCCGGTCTCGGGGTCCACCTCAGCTCTGGCTCGAGCTGCAGGATGCTCGACCAACCACGCGATGCCGGAGTTGACCCAGCGGGGCCTCCGACGACGGGCTGCAATTCAGCTGGATCCGAGCCGGATCCCAAATAAGGCAACAGCGACATTGGGAGGGGGGAACCAATGCCGCTGTGCGGAAAAGAGGCACGGCGACGAACCGGGAGGGGAGGGGGAGGGGGAAGTCCGCCGCCGTGCAGGAGTCTGTTGAGGAGCTTGTTTCGTGCCCTCTGCACTCAGCTTAATGCTAGCCGCGTGCCAAGTATGCGTTGAGAGATATCAGGAACTTACGGGAGGGGCAGGACAGCGACGTTTCGAGAGTGTCACCAGCCGTGCAGATGTGATGTGTCCGCTCGATGGGTTTGGCAAGTCCATGCCGGGAAGGAACAGCCTCGCCGGTGCCCGCGGCGGCGACCCGCAGTCGTAACGTGATCTCCGTGCGGTCAGTCGAGAACGGTCAGAGCGGAGATGCAGACGGTGAACGGGTTGGCGGCACCATCGCCGGTCCCCACCTGCACCTGCATTGCCTCGATGTCCGAGGGATCGAAGGCCACCGTTTCAGCCCAGTCCGGTTGCGCAACGGAGGTCCAGCTGATCGTGTTCGCGCCGCTCTTGAGCGCCACGAAGTGCTCGCCACCGGCTTCCACCGCGGTGGTTCCCATCTTCATGATCACCTTGACGTCCGCAGCGCTGTCGACGGTCGCCGTGAACGAAACGCCGCTGTAGGCACTGCCGTCCCACGGATCCGAGTCGTTGAAGTTGAAGCCCATGCCGGCGCCCCAGATGTCGTAGTTTCCTTCTTCACCGGCCGCCGTCGAGCCACTCATGCAAACGGCGTCATCTTCGAGGGTCAGCATGTCCTCGCAACAGTCCGTCGTGAACTCGTCCTGGTAACCGTACCAAGAGCCTTTGACGCCAACCCCGTTCGACTCGGCTGCGACCCAGAGGTCTGAGCCCGCCGGGGTCAGCACGTTGCCTTCACCGCCGGCCGCTGGCGCCGGCTCTTCGGCAGCGGGCTCGGCCGCCGCTGGCTCGGCAGCTGCGGGCGTCTCAGCCGGCGCGGCTGCGGGTTGTGCCGGCGCCGCGCCCGTGGCAACGGGCATGGGTACGGGGCTCGCCGAGGGTTGGGCTGCAGGCTGTGCTGGGCTCGAAGGGGCGGCCACCGGTTGCTGCGTTTGCTGAGGTGGGGGCGCTGCAGCAGCGATCGTCCCAGCACCACCTGGCGTGACGGGAGTGATGCCCGGCGTTGCCGCGGTCGTTCCGCCACTCCCCGCTGGGGCACCCGTGATGGGCTGTGTCCCGCCAACGTTGCGAGGCTGCGGGTCTTCGGCACCACACGCGACGACGGCAAGACCGACGATGCCAGCCAACAGACCGATGTTCAAAGACCTGGGGTTAACGTTTTCCATGACAACTCGTCCTGTGGTGTGATCTGTCAGCGCCCCGAGCCGGGGCAAAATCAGCTGAATAGCCCCCGCCCGTTGCGGCGGGGTAGTGAACGGTGGGTGTTCTACGCAAGCGGTCCGGGGCTGTCCAGGCGATTGTCCGAGGGGTCAAATCGCGACAGTTCTTGGAACAATGCCCTCGCGCTCGCCCCGAAGCTGCTTCGAATTTGGGCGAAAAATCCAGCCACGTTCCTTGCCTTGGCATGTGATATCCGGACCCAGCAGGTCGCCCTGCGATCGACATCGACTAGCCAAGTTTGGGCTGTGCGCGTGCGCTGCGCGTTGCCCTCAGGAGATCCATGCCCGCGAAAAAGACAACTCGCCCAGTGAGAATCAAGAAGCCGCCCGTTCTCTTCGACAAGACCCAGCGACTCATCACACGCATCGAAAAGCATTTGGGTTGCCGCCTGATCGCGTACTGGACGTCCCCGGCAGGGGCGGTGTGTAACAACGATGTCTTGGCCCTGTACGAGGTCCTCAGCGAAATCGGGCAGCAGGACCGCGTCGCGTTGTGCATCAAATCCGACGGCGGGTCTGGGGAAGCGGCACTGCGGCTCGTGCACCTGCTGCGTCAGTACACGGGCAAGGTCACCGCCCTCGTACCCTTGGAGTGCGCTTCGGCGGCGACGATGCTGAGTCTGGGGGCTGACGAGTTGCGCATGGGGCCTTTGGCTCATCTCACCGCGGTCGACACCTCGCTGCGCCACGAGCTGTCGCCGGTCGATGTCGACAACGAATTGGTCAGCGTCAGCCAGGACGAGCTGCTGCGCGTCGTGCGCCTCTGGCGTGAGACAGCCCGCGCCGGACGCAACCACGACGAGATCAATCCCTACCAAGCGCTATTTCCACACGTTCACCCTCTGGTGATAGGGGCGGTGGATCGCATCAGTTCGCTGTCCATCAAGCTGTGCCAAGAGATCCTCTCGTTTCACATGAAGGACGCCAAGAAAGTCGAGCGCATCAGTCGGCACTTGAGTGAGGGCTACCCCTCGCACGAGTACCCGATCACCTTGCGCGAGGCTCAGCGCATCGGGCTGGCCGCAAAGCCACTGGATCCCGCCCTCAACGACATGCTGCTCGAGCTGAACGCACTATACGCCGAAATGGGCCAGAAAGCGCTCACCGACTACGACCAATCGAGTTACCACAGTCACGAGATCGTCAACATCTTGGAAGGTGGTGGGATCCAGGTTTACTTCCAGAACGACAAAGACTGGCACTACCGAAAGGAAGAGCGACGCTGGGCGCCCATGAACGACCAGAGTTCGTGGTGGCGCGTGCAGCGGGTAGCGCGCAAGATTCAGCGCTCCGTGCTGCACATCCGCTAGTCACTCGCGCGACGTGGAGCTCGCTACTGCGCGCTCAGATCTCGAAGCGGACCATTCTCAGGTGCCCCAGAGGCGTGCCATTTGCGGCTGGTTCGTGCTTCGTTTGCCCGTCGAGCGAGAAGCCCTGGGCTTCGTAGAAGGCGATCGCGGGGTCGTTCCTGTCGCCGACCCACAGGTGTAAACAGACGAAACGCTCCTTCGCATTTCGAACGATGCAGTCCATCAACAGCTTGCCGATGCCCTGCCTCAGTTTCGTTGGGGCGACGTACAGCGCGTAGAGTTCGCCCCAACGCTGATCCATGTCTTCGTCCCGCGTCGTGCCGAGGGAAGCGAAGCCCACGATGTCACGTTCTTCTTCCACGGCGACGTAGGTCTCTGCCTTGGGATGCTGCAGGTTGTTCTGCCAACGTTGCGTGCTCTGCCCGTAGCTCAGCTCGTCGAGCACCGAGTCGGGCATGTAGCCGCGGTAGGTCTGTCGCCAGCTGTCGACGTGAACTTTCGCCAAACCCTCAGAGTCAGCGAGGACGGCTTTGCGCACGCTCACCATCGCGACATCCTAGCTGGTCTCTCGTTCGCTAGTCCACCAGGCGATTGTTTCTCTCACCTCGAAACACTGCTCACTTTCGATTCGAGTGGCCTGTCGGGAGACTGCATGCTGGTGTATCTTCTGGCGTCGAAGCAATCGCGCAGGAGTCGTGCCCGTGCCCCCCAAACGAGACAGCTTGCCGCGTCGGCAGATCCTACTGCTAGCGGTTTTACCGGCAGTCGCTCCCAAGAACACTTCCGCGAAGATGTCCCCGAAGCTCCAAAAAGTCGTGTTGCAGGATTCTGGGAAGTTTCCCAACAGCCCCCTCCCGGCGCTGGTCTACCGTCACGCCCTGCAAGCCGCCGATCTCGCCAGCGCTTTCGAGGAGCGCTTCGCCAGCAACGGCTGGGGTGGGTCGTGGCGTAACGGTCTGTTCTCGGTGCATCACTATCACAGCACCGCTCATGAGGTATTGGGGGTCTACAGCGGTAGCGTCAAAGTGCGCCTGGGCGGGGAAGGCGGCGCCCTGGTCGAACTGCAAGCGGGTGACGTCGCGGTATTGCCCGCGGGCGTCGCCCACAAGAACGAAGGCCAGTCTTCCGATTTTCGCGTAGTTGGCGCCTATCCCGCAGGCACTTCGCCCGACATGAAGTATGGCGAAGCCGGAGAGCGCCCACGCGCGGACGAGAACATCGCACGAGTCGCTCGGCCGAAGGCGGACCCAGTGCACGGCGTGCATGGGCCGCTCGTCGAGTTGTGGCGAGGGTGAGCGCGACAGCCGCGCGTTGCCCTACGTGAGCGGGGGAGTGCAGCGGCCGCGTGGCTCGGGGGCTCGAGTTCGGCCCCGCTGCCCTCAGAAGATCGCGCGGTAGCCGAGCTGAAGTGTCCCGGCGAGCAAGCTACTGTCGCCGGTGATGCGGTGGTCGAGAGGCGCCCATTCGACGAGGCCTTCGGCGAATATGCCACCCGGACCGAGTTGGTATTCGGCGCCAAAAGGCAGGCCAGCGCCAATCTTCATGCTCTGCTCCTCGGTTTCTTGGATCGTCTCTCCGTTGGCGCTACCGCGGCTCACGGTCTGGAGCAAATAGATCCTCGGCCCGAGGCCGACGAACGGGATCAACGGTTGGCTGCTCGTGAACCGATACAGGAACGTCGGTTGAAAGACCAACTCGTGCTGGTCGATCTCCCAATCGTATTCGCCAGGGACCTCGTCGTAGGCCAAGCGATCGTCCTGGCGTGAGCCGGACGCGCTGGGCTTGGTGTAGGAGATGTCGAGCAGTGCCGCCATCGTTCGGTTTTGGCCTCCAAACACCCAACCCAACTCGAGCCCGCCGCGGACGAACGGATCCAAGCCATTGAAAGGAACGATACCGCCGACTTTGGCCGCGGCCAGGAACCCACCCTCGTTGCTGGTGGCGCCCGAGGCGGCAGCATCGCTCGTGTCTTCCGATTGCGCGGCAGCTAGCGTGCCGTGCGTCAGTACTGCCGCGGCGACGAGCAGTGCCGCGCTGATTGCATTCGTCTTCATCACCATACCACCCATTCCGTTGAGCGGGTGGCGTCGGAACTATCCGTTTGTCCACCCAGCAAGAAGATGAAGGCGCTCTGAATCGAGCTGCCCATCAGATAGCGCGGCGAGGTCATCGCCAGTCCTTCGTTGTTCCAAGCATTCTTTGCCAGCGCGGGCACCGGGGACACGATCTCCGCAGCCGTGGCGTTGTCACGAACTTGGGAGGCCATGCCGCCGAAGACGAACAGGCGTCCAGCGGCGGCGGCCGTTCCGTAGCCAACTCGCGTCGAGGAGAAGTCGCTCACATCGTCGGCGGCGGTCGGGTCGTCGCTGAATGCGTCCAGCTGTCCGCCACTGGTGACGAGCGCGGCTTCCACACGGTCGTCCTGGTCGCCATTCGCCAGACCTGCGCCCAGGTAGATGTACGTCGCCGAACCGGAGACCAAGCCGCTGACGACGCTGTCGACAGTCCAAGCGCCAAACTCCGAGCGCGCGACGGCGGACTCTTCCGTGCCCGTTTCCCAACTTGCCGCTACGGTTTGGCGGCCATTGGGTAACACGGTGACCGGCAAGAACTCGTAGCTCGCTTCACCTTCGCCGAGTAGCGCGTAGACGTAGTGCGCGTTCGCGTCGTCCGGGTCGCGTGCGGTGGCCGCCGCCAGACCGACGCGAGAGACGCTCAGATCGGGAAGCGCTTGCCACGCACTGGTCGAGCCGGGCAACAGCGGCACGCGGTCTTCCAGATCGACGGAGCCGTCGTCCACGTAGCTCAGCTGTTCCGGGTCATCCAGCTGGGCAAGTAAGGTTTCGTCGCGTCTCGCCACCCCGTCGACGGGGGTGCGGTAGATGCGCCAGCCGACGATACCGCTCAGCTCCTCGCCCAGGGGATCGAGCGGGGCTTGCCAGCTGAGCTCCACCAAGATTTGGCGATCCTGAACTTGCGGCAACTTGAGGCTGATGGGATCGGAGGCCAACGTCTCGCCGCCGAGGTTTTGCGGGTCGTTGGAATCGATCAGCGCTGCCACGCGGTAGGCGTAGACGCCACGCTCCAGTCCGTCATCCAAGTCCTCCTGACCGAAGCAAGGCTCGTCACCGCCACTCAAGCACAGATCGATGTCCGCGATCACGGGCGCCTCTTCGGGTGAAAGCACCAGGGCGCGTTCTGCACTCGTCAGCCCGCCATCCGGGCCGCTGCCCCCGATGGCGTAGACGTAGCGTCCAAGCTGCGTGACGGCGTGGGCACGTCGCGCGGTGCCGAGGCGTTGCGTGGCCATGATGAACGGGTTCATTTCGCCGAAGACGTTGACCGGCGAGTACTCGACGCTGCGTAGGGGGGCCGACGTATCCCCCGAGTCTCCGCCGATGGCGTAAACGAAGCGCGAAGCTGACGTCGCTTTGACCGCGGCAGAGCCCAGCGCACGCCGGGCTTCCAGCATGGGCTCTCCGGCGATCGGTTCCGAAAGGTTGAGCCCCGAGTTGGTGACACCGATGGCGGAGAACTCGCCGTACGTGCCGTCGGCGTTGGTGACACGCACGATGCACACCGTGCCGCGCTCGAAAGAGCCGCCGTCGACGCTGGCGCTGACGGTGCAGCCGTCGTCGTCACATTCGACATCGGCGGTATTCACCGACCCCCCCCCCACATCCGACCCATTGGGCGCCCGACAGCGCAAGCTGATGGAGGCCGCGCGGAAGTCCGTTCCGCGAACCTCGATGCTCTGATCCGACTGGTTGACGATCGACTGCGGCACCACGTCCGCGATGACCGGTGGGGGATCCGAGACGGACTCGAAGGCGCCGGTCAGGAGCCCGACCTGGCCCGAGGGGTTGACGACGACCAGGTCGTAAGTGCCGGCGGGCGTGCCTTCGGGAACGATGGCGTTCAGCTCGTCGCTGTTGAGCATACTGACCGAACCCAGCTGGATGGCGACGTCTTCGCCCCCGGCGGGATTGAGGAACACGCGAGGCGTGGCCTCGAATTCGCTTTCACCGTCTCGGAAGATGGTCACTGCAGTCGACGTTCCCGTGTAGCCGAAGGGATCGACGACGTTAGCTATGTCGATGGATAGGTCGTCGGTGACTACCAAGCCGTCCTCCAGCACGGTGCGACATCCCGTGTCGTCGTTGACCACGATGTCGTACGTGCCGGGTTCGGTGCCGGTGGCTACCGTCGCCTGAATGCGGTTGTTGCGCCCGGAGACCAACGTCGCTTCCAGCTCGGTTTCGGGCGATATTTCCCCCGCAGGCACGATCGAGACCGTGAACGGCTCCTGTACCGACGTCATGTAGAGCGTGGTTCGCGTGTTGATGCCGTTGTAGACCACCGGCGGATCGGAGAAGAAGACGATCGGGCCTTCGTTCAGCACCTTGACGGAGTACGACTCGCTGGTGCTGCACGCCGCTGGGGCGGGATTCGTCAGGCTGACCTCGTAGTCACCCTCCTCCAGCTCTCCGCCGCCGATGAGTACGGAGGCGAACTCGCACAGGCGAACGGGTTGGCTCAGGCCCTCGATCTCGACGCATTCATCCAGGCGGTCGGCTTCGATCTCGGTGACTTCACCGTCCAGTTCGAAGCTCACCGTCGGCATGGCGTCGCCAACACCCAGGAAATTCGTCCCTTCGATGTTGAGTCGTTGGTCTTGCAAGCCGTTGCAGAGCGACGTCGGAACGACTCGTTCGATGGTCGGCGGCGCGACGACGGCCAGTGCCAGCTCCTTCTCGGCAGCTGTCTTTTCGTCCGGATTGGTGACTTCGATGCCGTAGAGCCCCTCTTCTGGCGCGTTGTCTTCGTCGATGAGGACGCTCATGAGCTGCTTGCTTCGCCAGCCGAGCTTGCTGGCGTTGTCGGACTCGCCCTTGCCGAGGAAAGTGATCGTAGGGCCGTCTTGCGCCTCGCCGGTTAGGTTCGCATGGCGCACCAATTCGACTGCTGGTAGCTCGATGTTTGGGTCGTCCTGCAACGTGTCGTAGGGCATGGGCGTGAAGCCCTCGCCGTGAATCAGGATCGTGAGTCCTTCTTCTGGTAGCTGCTCGTTGCAAATCAGGTCCGGTTCGAGGTGGTCGACGGTGACTTTCGGACTGGTTACCTCGTGGGAGCAGCCCGCTAAACCTGCCGCACTGAGTGCGAACAGGGCGCAGGGGTAGGTCAGTCTCTTCAGATGCTCGTACATTGAATGCCCTCTTTCCAAGTCTCTAGCTAGTGGCGGTGGGCGCCGGCTATTATCGAAACGGTAGGCCCGCGGGCAGGGCGCCGCAGTGGCTACACCCGCGGCCATGTGTGTCGAAGTCCTTCGCGGTGACTCCATGTGGCGTCGCGAAACGGTTGGACGTTCAGATGTCGTGTGGGCCGACGTGCCACCTCCTCGAAACCTCGCTACGCCCTCGTGGGCATCTGGTTAAGAAGCAGCTTCCACAAAAATCGAGTGCCGCCGAACCAGAATGACGTCGCGTTGCGTCATCGCACGGGGTGCACAGCGCGCTGGCGCACTGCATGCTGGTGCACCGCGGCGATGGGCGCGTGCCTTCGTTGGCCGGGCGAGAGTGGCCGCCGCTTCGTGTGCCGGGCGAGAATCAGCTCGCGGGCGAAGTGTCGGCGCACTTCGTCAAAGACCGATCTCAAGGAATCTACCGAACGCCCAAGGATCGGCGCTGAGCGTCATGCGAACAATTCGCGCGCTCGACGCATGTGAGCGGCAACGTCCACACCGTTTGGACACATCGCGTTCGCGCCGCTGAACTCGACGCCCGCGAGTTGACGCGCCGTCGGTGCGAGCTCGTGAAATACGCGCTGGGCCTTGTCCGCGTCACCGTAGACGTCGTGATACATCACGCTGCGCATGACCTGGCCGATCTTCACGGGCGCGGGAATTGCCGCGCCACAAATGTGGTCGCAGCCGTCGCAGGCGAACCCGCGGGTCGCGTCGGCGTAGCGCTCG
The DNA here is from genome assembly GCA_050290545.1 of Polyangiaceae bacterium. Classification (GTDB taxonomy): domain Bacteria; phylum Myxococcota_A; class Polyangia; order Polyangiales; family Polyangiaceae; genus SZUA-265. The sequence goes on from JBNKHV010000186.1 coordinate 48,149, forward strand.
AGCGCTTCACGGTCGACCGCGCCGAGCTCCGTCTTGTCCAGCGCGGCGGCGACGTTTTCGCGCAGCTTCTTGATGTTGTCCATGTGGCTGACGGCCGCCGTGATACGAGGATCGGCCCACACCGCTTTGAGTACGGCCTGATGCTTGTTCCACTTGCCCGTCGTCTCGAACTTCTCCCAGGCGTCGCGGAAGCTCGCTTCGGCACCTTGCGTCTTCATGGCGATCAGACCGACGTTCGCCTTGTGCGCTGCATCCATCGCCCGGTTCAACTCCGCATTGCCATAGGTGCGGAAGTTGTAGCGGAACATCACCGCATCGACGAGCGGCAGCTTGGCGGCCTTGTGCAGTAGGTCCGCGACGTTTCCGTCGTGACAAGAGAAGCCGAAGTGGCGGATCTTGCCTTCCTTCTTCAAGCGTTCGACCACACTCCACAGGTTGCGATCGTCGAGCGGGCGCGGATCTTCGAGCTGGTGCAAGAAATAGAGGTCGACGAAATTACGGCGCAGCTCGCTGAGGCTCTTGTGCACGCTCGCTTCGAACCCTGCTGGGTCGTATTCCTTGCTCTTGGTGGTGATCCAAGTGCTGTCTTTTGCCCCGAGTTTGTCCAAGCTGTTGGCTGCGTTGGGCTCGCACTGCCCGCCCGCGTAACTTCGGGCCGCGTCGACGTAGTCGACCCCATAACGCAGCGCTTCACCGATGCGTGGGTCGAAGTTCTTGTCGAAGCCCGAGCCCCCGCCCAACAGCAGGATTGGGATCTTCTTGCCCGTCTTGCCCAAGGTGCGGCGGGGAACCTTCGGCTCCGCAGCCCAGGCTTGTAGCGGCGAAAGCATTGAGCTCATCAGCCCCGCGGAAGCGGCTCCTCCGAGGGTCAAGAGGTGACGGCGGCGCTGATTGGGGCGGTCGTGCTTGGGGTCGTGGCTCATCAGTTCTTCTCGTTCTTCAGGAGGAGTGTACGTTCGCTGGAGCGGGTTTCTCCCACGGCTGTGACGTAGACGGCGGCGTCGTCCACGACGGGACATTCCCGCTCGCAGATACCGCAACCGATGCACAGCTCCGGGCGCATGAAAGGCTTGTTGAGGGTGACCTGCTGCCCATCCCAGCGTGTGATTGTTTCGTCGTAAGTTCCGATGGCTTTCGGCGTGGTTGGGCACACCTCTTCGCACACGACGCAGGGGGTTTCCATCGCCCACGGCAAGCAGCGCCCTCGATTGAAGAATGCGGTCCCCAAGCGAATTGGGCCGCTCTGCTCGTACTGGCCGAGACCGAGCTTCTTTTCGACGGTCGTCTTCTGGATTGCGCCTGTGGGGCAGACTTCGCTGCACAGGGTGCAGTTGAGCTGGCAGAAGCCCACGCTGAAATCCATCACGGGTGTCCACAAGCCTTCGAGGCCGCCCTCGGCCAGGGTTGACGGCTGCAGTACGTTGGTCGGGCAGACGTTGATGCACTGATCGCACTTGATGCAGCGCTCGAGGAACTCCGGCTCGGCGACGGTGCCCGGTGGACGGATCGCCTTCTCGTTGAATCCCCTCTTGTTGACGGCGCGACTCTGACGCAGGAACGGGAAGCCGAGTGTCCCAGCGAACGCGGCGAAGAGCCAGCGTCGTTTGGGCACATCGGGCGTGGCGCGCTCGGTGTGCAAGTCACTGCTGATGACTTTGTTGCCGAACAGTGTCGCCGTCCCAGCCTTGATGCTGCCCTCGATGGCGTCGAGAACGGGGACCGGGGCGCGCCGGAAACTCAGAGCCCCCTCCGGGCAGTCGTCGATGCAGTTGAAACACACGAAGCACTCGCTCTTGCGCAGTGCCGAGTGAGGATCGGCGGCTCCTTCGCAACCCTTGAGGCACAAGTCGCAATCCGTGCACTTGGTGACGTCGCGGTCGATGCGAAAAAGCGCGAAGCGCGACAGTACCCCGAGAAAAGCACCAAGTGGGCACAGCACGCGACAGAAGAAGCGTGGAATGACGAGGTTCATGCCCACGAGGCCGAGAATCATCAAGCCCACGAACCAAGCGCCGGCGAAGATACGTGGATCGGGGGCGCCGGGCGCGAAGAGCAGCGCGCTGACGTTTGCATCCATGCCTTGGGCTGCCAGGCGTTCGGACAGATCCAGCGTCGTGATGTCGAGGGCCGGCATGATGGCTACCGTGAAGGTGCGCACCAACAAGCAAATCGGATCGAGCAGCCCGATCTGCAGCGAGCCGAAGAAGGCCATCACCAAGAAGATGATCAGGATCAGATACTTGAGCTGAAAGCCCGAGCGGTAGCGGTTGCTGTCGAGCTTGCTCTTGTTGTTGCGGATGTTGAACGCCCAGCCGATGAACTGGTGCAGGCTGCCATAGGGACACATCCAATTGCAGAATACGCGTCCCAAGAGCAGCGTCGGAATGAGAACGAGAATGCCGCGCCAGAGCCAACGATACAGCGTGCCCGTCGACAGCGACGTCGCGAATCCGACCAGAGGATCCAGCTCCAAGAACAGCGATACCGGGTAGCCGCCGAGCCTAGAAAACCAGGTCGCCCACAGCATGAAGAGGAATAGCGCGAAGAAGAAGACCTGGGAGACGACCCGAACGTTCGTGATGCGCAGCGTCTTGGCGTACCAGGGCGAGCCATCGCGATTCGGCTCGAACAGCGCCAGGTGCACGCGCCCGTCGCTCCCTTTTCGCAGCGGCTTCTTCTCGCTCAACCGACTTGCTCCTCACGCACGTTCAGGGAGCGCCAATCTGAACTCCCGAGGTGACGCTGTTCGCAACTGGCGAAATACTTCGGCAGGGGTTCGGAATCGCGCTCGAGCAGCTTCGCCCAACCGTACGCATCTGCCGCGAGAGAGTCCGTCGCTGCAACCAAGGTATGGCCTGCCTTGACGTCGGCCAAGCTACCCCCCGTAGGACCGCTGCGAAACAGCACCCGAACGGCGTCCAAGACCACGAAGGTGGGGCGCATCATCAAGGCCAAGTCGGCGATGATTCCGTGAATGTCTTGGTGGAACTGGTTGCGGCGACCGCCCAACAAACCATACCAGTTCTTGGTCGTCATCGAGGCGCTGCACAGGTTGTGGTCTTTGACCGGCGCTACGCCGATCACCTTGTGGGCGCCGATGAAAGGGCGCCAGAAGAAGGGCCAGCGTTCGATCAGAGACGCGCCCTTGGTGAACAAAGGACGGAAGTCGTTCGGAGTAGGCAGGTACACCCGCGCACCAGACTCGACGGCAGCCGAGCGCAAGCCGCTGCGTTCGAAACAGGCTTCCGGGGACTCGATGGGATTGTCGACGACCCGCACCTCGCTGGCGCCTGCCTGCAAGCACAGCGCAATCAACGCCCGAAGCACCGCGGGGTCGGTCGTAGCGCCCAACGGTGCGGCACGCTCGAAAGCGACGTTCGGCTTGATGACGACCACGTCACCCTGGTCGATGAACCGCTCGATGCCTCCGATGGCATGCACGGCTGCCTTCAACATCGCGGGGATGTCCTTGCCGTGGGCTATCCCCAAGTCGGCGGCGCCCGGTTGCGGCGCGACCACGAAGCCGCCCGCAGGCAGAGTCATCGCCGAAGTCTTGGGTTTGCCACGCTCGCCGTCCGGATCGCGCAGCGACAGTGGCCAATCGGGGGGCGCCAGGCTGGCCCAGCCCGCCCCGAGGGAAGCCGCACCGACGATCGACGCCTGACGAACGAAGCGTCTTCGACTGCGGTCAGCCAGCTCGCCTCGTGCATTCGCTTCGGGTTCGTCGGTCTCCGCCGCCGATGCGGGCTGCTTGCTCATTTCCACTTCTCCCGGTAGGGATCGCTACCCCGGTTGCTGTCGACCTACACCACGCCAAGCGTGGGGCAAGCGACGGCATCGGACAAGACCTAGCGCAAAAACCGCTGCCGCGAGCGCTATGCGGCCTTGGCATTCGTATCGGCTGTTTCGCTGGGGGCCTGCTCTTGCGCTCTGAGTGCACTCAACTTCTTCTGGTATCTGGATTGCAGGACGTCGACCAGCACCAACACGGCGACCGAGAAGTAGAAGGTCGCTTTCGACATGGGCTCCACGTGGTGGCCGAAGAAGCTCAAGTGTGCCCCGTGGCCGCCTTCACCGAGCAGTACCACGCCGACAATTAGGAGAATGAACAGCCCGAGCACTTCATACTGACGGTTGCGCTTCAGGAAGTTCGACACCGTGTCCGCCATCACGAGCATGAAAAGCGAGGAGACGACGATGGCCAGGGCCAGGACCACGAACACCCTGGTGATCGCCAACGCCGAGAGGATGGAGTCGAAGGAGAAGATCAGGTTCATCACGACGATCATCAAGACCACTCGAGCCGGGGGCTTGGCGGACTTCTTCACGTCTTTGCTCACGTCGTCCACCGCGAGCAGGTGAGATATCTCTTTGACTGCGGTGTACATGATGAACCCTCCACCCAACATGAACACCAACGTCGAGAAGTTGAACGCCCCGTCGATCACGCCCCAATGCACGGCGAAGAAGGGCTCCTTGAACGTGTCGACCAGCCTGATGATGACCAACAGTAGCCCGATACGCAGCGCGAGCGCGATCAAGATCCCCCAGCGTCGCACTTTGGCCTGAAGTGCCTCCGGCGCCCGCTGAGACTCGATGGAGATGTACAGCAGGTTGTCGAACCCAAGCACCGCTTGGAGGAAGATCAAGACACCGAGATTGGCGACGTTCGCTAGGCTGAATAGGTCTGTCATGGCGGGCACCCGTCGTGGGCCCGCGATCTACCGCGCTCCCGGTGGGAAAATCCAGGGGCGGTTCTACGGCATCAGAACCGCAGCGCCTTCGAACTTGCCGTGGCGCAAATCGGAGAGCGCGACGTTGGCGTCTCGCAGCGGATATTCCACGACGGACGTTTCGACTGGGTATCGCTCGAGCAGAGTCATGAACTCCTGACCGTCTTTGCGAGTGAGGTTTGCGACGGACCGAATGCAGCGTTCACCCCACAAATCCGAGTACGGGAAGCTCGGAATGTCGCTCATGTGGATGCCTCCGCAGACCACGGTTCCGCCGCGGGCGGTGTTTCGCAGCGCCGCGACGACCAAGCTGCCGACGGGGGCAAAGATCAGACTGGCGTCCAGCTCCGTCGGGGGGCGCTGCTCGGATGTGCCTACCCAGCTTGCGCCGAGCTCTTCGGCGAAACGTCGCTTGCGTTCATCACCAGGCTTGACGAAGGCGTAGACCTGACGCCCCTGCTGAATGGCGATTTGCGCGATGATGTGAGCCGCCGCACCGAAGCCATAGATCCCCAAGCGCTGCGCATCGCCAGCCATCGATAGCGAGCGGTAGCCGATCAAGCCCGCGCACATCAGCGGCGCCGCGTGGGCATCCGACAGTGCCGACCGCAGAGGGAAACAGTAGCGGGCGTCGCAGACGAGAGCCTCCGCGTAGCCGCCGTCCAACGTGTAGCCGGTGAAACGCGCTCGAACGCAGAGGTTCTCCTGGCCCTTTCTGCAAAATTCGCATTCGCCGCAAGTCCACCCGAGCCACGGCACGCCCACTCGCTGTCCCCGTTGCAAGGTTACGCCGGGACCAACCTTCTCCACGACACCGATGACTTCGTGGCCAGGGATTACCGGTAGCTTGGGATTCGGGAGTTCGCCGTCTACCAGATGAAGATCCGTTCGACAGACACCGCAGGCACGCACCCGAATCAATACCTGGCCCGCGGTGGGATCTGGAAGCTCGCGCTCCGAGAGCTCCAGATCGCTCCTGACGCTCGGCAGCACGATAGCTAGCATGATGCGCATCATACTCTGAGCTGAGCCATGCGCTAGGCCGGTGCTCGCAGCTCAAAAACGCTATAAGAGACAGATGCGTTCGACTTGCCGCAGCGCGGCTCAGGTGACGACTCTTCGCGTGGCGATGGGCTCTTTCGTGCCGTCCGTCGCAGTTGGGGTGTTGCTGGGAGTGCTCGGGGCGAGCTTGGCGGCTGCGGCCTGCTCGTCCCAGCGAGGGCAAGAACTCGGCGTCGCACACCACGAACCAGGTGGAGCGAGCGCGGATCGGGACGCGGGGGGCAGTGCCCTCGGTGGTGGTTCCGACGAGCAGGCGGAAAGCGAAGCCTCGAGTGACGAGCCGTCAAGTCCGCCATCTCTCACTGAGCCGGTTGTCGCGTCCGCAGGCGAGCCCGTGCCGTCGACCGAGGGCGGTCAGTTCGTGTGGCTCGAGCAACTGGATTCGCGCAATGGTTCCGGGCGCGCCATCGGTACCTTCGACGACGGCTCCGTCGCGATCGCAGGCGTGTACTTCGATTGGCTCAGCTTCGACGGCGCCGAGCCCAGCGCTGCTACATTCAGTCACGAGTCAGGCACCATCTCTCGGGCGTTCGTGGCCAAGTACGATTCCGAGCAACGCCTTCTGTGGGCGAATGATACGGAGCCGCAGGGCGGAGCCTACAGTCGCGCGCTTGCCGTACGCAGCGATGGCTCTGTCGCGGTGAGTGGCAACTTCTCCGATGGTGCGTTCACCTTGGGGCCTGGTAGTCCCAACGAGATGACTTTGCCCGGGGTGGACGGCACCGATGCGTTCTTGGCGATGTACGGTGCTGACGGACGGTTCGAGTGGGCCGTGAGCGCCGCGTCGAGCGACAACGAGACGTTTTCGGAGATCGCCGTCTTGCCCGACGACTCACTCATCGTCGTCGGCAACGACGAAGGTACCCAACCCGGTGTGACGACGGTGTTCGCTCGCGGCACGGAGGGTGAGACCTCGCTCGCGACTCGCGGTGGCTTCATCGCGCGCTATTCGCGAGCAGGGGACTTGATGTGGGCCCAGTCGACCGGTGGACGCACCGCGTGGGACGTCGCGCTGGCACCGGACGGTCACATCCTCGTTCTCGGCTACTTCTTCGACTCCGCGGTGATTGGCCAAGGACAGGAGCGAGAAAAGACCTTGTACTCCGCTGGCGCGCGCGACATCTATCTCGCGAGCTACGACGTCGACGGCACGCTGCTCTCCGTGCACCAGTACGGCGCGGAGACCAACGACCAACCGACTGATCTCGCGGTCGGGCCCGACGGTGCGATTTGGATGAGTACCGGTAGCAGCACGACCCCTGCGGATGAGTCGGCGTCGCGTACGTACTTCTCGTCACTCGTGAGGCTCGACTCCGAGGGGGCCATCGAGTGGCTGCAGACCCAAGAGGGCTCGCTCACGTATCGCGGCGAGATGGTCACTCTCTCGGATGGCTCCTGCGTGATGGCTTCCCGTTTGGAGGAGCCCTTGACGTTGGAGGTTCTCGGCAAGGGGCCCGTCACCTTCACTGCTGACGACGAAGCCAATTTGCTGCTCCGTCGCTACGCACCGGGTGGAGAACTCCTGTGGGCGAAACGCGGTGGCGGTGTGGGGCGCGATCAGGACGCGGTGGACGGCATCGCGGCGTTCACAGACGACACCATTGTGGTCGTAGGTGGGTTGTTTCTCGGGCCCGCGCTATTTGGCGAAGGCGAGGCTGGGGAGTTCCGCTTTGCGGTGGAAGAGGCGCGTGTCCCGTTCTTCGCTAAGTTCAGGCCGTGAGAGCCTGAGCCAGGGGCCGAGTCCTACTGGCTTTTTTCCAGCTGTTTTGGGGGCGTCGCCTTTTCTTCGGGCCGTCCCGGGGGAACAATGCAAAAGAAGAGAAGGGAAAGAGGGAGCAAGAGCCAGATGGTGAAGCGAATTCTCGTTGCTGACGATTCTCGTACGTTCCGTGAGTATGAGGCGGCCATGTTGCGTTCGAACGGGTACGCGTTGATCCAAGCCGAGGATGGCGCGCAGGCCGTGAAAGAGGCGGCTTTGCACAAGCCCGACCTGATCTTGTTGGACTATCAGATGCCGCTGGTCTCGGGCATGCAGGCGCTGATCTTGCTCAAGAGCAATCCCGAAACTGCAGATATTCCGGTCGTGGTGATCACGACCACGAGCTTGAAAGAGAACTCCAAACAATTCGAGCAACGCGGGGCAGCCCGTTGCATGAACAAGCCCATCTCGGGACCGGAACTGTTGAAGGTCGTGCGCGAGCTCATCGGCCGCGCCGAGCACGGCTAGTCCCCGTGCGCTGAGCTTCCATGCAACCTCGCTGGTTCTTGATGACCGCCGCCATCAGCGGCTTCTTGGCGGTGGCGTTGGGGGCCTTTGGTGCCCACGGTCTCCGTGCTCGTTTCGAGTCGTTGCAGGACGGAGCCAAACGACTGGAGTGGTGGACCACGGCGGCCCATTATCACTTGGTGCATTCCGCCATGCTGGCGGTGGTGGCGCTGGTGTTGGCCCATCGTCTCTCCACGGCGGCTCGCGTTTCCGGGGTCGCGTTTGCCGTCGGGATGCTCGTGTTCAGCGGCAGCCTGTACGCCATGTCACTGTCCGGAGTGCGTGCACTCGGCGCGGCAACTCCCTTCGGTGGCTTGGCGCTGCTCGTCGGTTGGGCCGCGTTGGCAGTCGCCGCGTTGGGCTGGGTTCAGTCCGCGACGTAGAGTTCGACTTCCTTGGCGCCCGTGTTGCCACCCGTGGTGGTGATGGCGTCGATGCGCACGACGGTGGCAGCGACGGGTTCGTCGAAGTCGAACTGATAGAACTGATCCGGATCGGGCGTTTCGAACGGGCCGAGCGTTGCAGCGTCGTCGATGACGAGCTGCACGCTTTGGATGATGGAGCTGCCGTCCGTCATCTTCCGGCTGCGGAAGCCCCAGCCCACGAGGTTTCGCTCCGTTCCGAGATCGAGCGTGACGAAGGCGTCGTCGCCGTCCCCCGCCGTGGCCCACTCGCTGCTCATGGCGCCATCGATGACTGCACCAGCGCCCCAGGAAGCATCATCGGCGGCGCCCCCGTAGTTGGAGCTCTTGTCGATGACTTGCGTGCCGGCACTCGCAAGTGCGACGTTGCTGCGCGGCGGGCCCGCGTCTTCTGCCGCCAGGGTATCGAAGGAGCGCACCTCGCTGAAGAAGGCTTCATCGTCGGGGGTGACCACTTTGGCGCGATAGTAGATGGTCGTTTCTGACGGTAGATCCTCGAGCGGCACGTTGTGCTCCAGCCCGTAGGGGTCGTCCGGATCCATGTCGGGGTCCACCGCGGTCGTCGTCAGTTCATCCGCAGCCAACCCCCACTCGACCTCGCACGTCGTCTCCTGCGCCGTCTCGAAGCGCACGACCGCACGCGAGGCACCGACCTCTTCGACGCGCAAGTCGATGAACTCGACCTCGACGCCCCCGTCCGCAGCGTTGCTCGTGGGGTCGTCGTTGCCTGCTGAGGCGTCCGCGTCATTGGCTGGGTCCGTCTCGGAGCGATCCGTGGCGTCGCTGCCATCGCCCTCGTCGTCGGTCGTGGCACTGTCGTCGTCGGTCGCGGCACTGTCGTCGTCGGTCGGCGTACCGTCGTCGCTGGAGTCCTCCGTCGCCATCGTGGCCGTTTGCTCCGCCTCCGCTCCCGACGAGGTGTCGCTCTCCCCCTCGCTGGTTTCGGCACTTTCGACTGCAGCATCGTCGCTCGAGGATGTGCAGGCGACGCTCGTGAGCGCCAGTTGCACAACGACAAGCGAAGAATAACGAGGGGTTACGGACTCGAATAGACGACGGATCATGGCTCTCGGAGGTAGTACGCGTGGCAAACGACTCGGTAACGATAGGGGGCAGCACTGGCGCGGGCAAGCGCGGCGACCACCTCAGGTGATCGGGGATCGTTTCATGGGGCCTCGAACTCCACGAGTTCCACGCGCTCGTCCTCTGCTTCTTCCAGCACGACACCGACGCCTGGGCACAGCGTCTTGCTTTCGTCCGCCGTGGGATTGATGGCCGATGTGTCACGGGTGATCACGCAGTCCTCGAAGCGGCCGGCGGCGACGGTCACCGTCACGCCCAGCTCGATGATCTCGCCGCGGTCCTCGGCTTCGCCGATCAGGTACTCCTGATAGTAGGACTGACCGACTTCGGGTTGTGCGGGGATGACGATACCGGGCAGGGCGCCGTCCACGCCGGACTCCCACGCGCCGCAGTCGCAGACGACCTCGCCATCCTCGTATTCGTAGGTCTCTTCGCCCAGATACCAAACGTTGCCCTCGGCATCTTCAGCGAACCAGTCCCAGGTGTCCTCGATCACCTCGCCGTCGAGAGTGACCGTATCGCGAATCACCGTGGCTTCGACGCCCCACACTTCGCGTGTTTCTTCCAAAACCTCGATCTCGGTGCGTTCGGTGCCGTCCTCGGTCTCGCCTTCGTAGATCCACTTCGTGCCTGGCGCACCGGGAAACAGCGGGTTCTTCAGGGTGGTCGACAAGTCCTGACCAGTGATGCCGGGTTCGTAGGTCGTGTCGTCGAAAGAGACGAGCTCGACCACTTCATCTTCTTCCTCTTCCATCACGAAGCCGATGCCCTCACAGTAGTACTTGTAAGAATCGATCTCGGGGTCGAGGGTGGAGGTGTCGTGGGTCTTGATGCAACCTTCCAAGGTTTCACCCAAGACTTCCACCGTCTCGTCGACGGAGACGATCTGGCCCTGGTCCTCCGCTTCGCCAGCGTAGAACTCTTGATAGTACGGGTCCCCCAGTTCCAGCTCGGCAGGCATGATGATGCCCGGGAGTGCCCCATCGACCCCCGCCTCCCAAGCCCCACAGTCGCAGACGATCTCCTCGTCTTCGTACTCGTAGGTCTCCTCGCCGAGATACCAGACGTTGCCCTTCGTATCTTGGGCAAACCAGTCCCACGTGTCTTCGACGAGTTCACCATCGACGTAGACCGTGTCGCGGATGACCGTCGCCATCACGCCCCACACCTCCTTCTTCTCAGGCAGCACCTCGACGATGACTTGCTCCAGGCCATCTTCGGTCTCTGCCTCGTAGTTCCACTTGGTTCCGGGCGGGCCCGCGGGGAAATATGGGTGATCGATCTCCGGGACGAAGTCGGACGCCGTCACTTTTGGGTCGTAGTCGCTGGCAATGTTCGTCGTGTCGGAGCCAGAGTCCGAACTACTGCAGCCCAGCGCCAGCGTGCCGAGAGCCATCGTCAGGGCCGTCGCCGAGCCCAGCCAAGTTCGTGCATTCATCGTAGGTAGCCTCCTCGTGCAGGGTCACGGGCAGACGCTCGCCGCCTTCCCAGAGTGGAGCCCTGTCTCACTGCCTGAGTGAAACATGGCCCCATCGACGGCTCACATAATTTGAGGTCGCAGTCGTTTCGCCCGATGGCGTCGAGCTCTCTGCGTCGGTCGGCTCAGCTAGTTGTTGATGAGTCATTCCAACGAGTTGGGTGCCGTTTGCGCCGAAGGCGGCGGGGCCTGCAAAATGGGTGAGCCGCATCCAGTGCTCAGGCACACTCAGCTGTCGTGACTCGTTTTCATGGTGCCGTCGTCAGTGAGGCCGCCCCGAAGAGAACTTCGGGACGCGTTGCGCGGCTGCCTATCGAGAGCGACCAGGCGATCGTCGAGGCGCTGCTCGCTGGCTCTGCTGCAGGGGGCTCCGCGCTCTACGATCGACACCACCGCTACGTGCGTCGCGTCTTGACGCGGGTGCTGGGGCCGGATGATCAGATCGGCGACCTGATTCAAGACGTCTTCGTCACTGCCATCGACTCCGTCGAGCGCCTCGAAGATCCGGGAGCGCTGCGGAGTTGGCTCGCGAGCATTGCCGTGTTTCGTGCTCGCGCGGAGATACGTCGCCGTAGCCGTCAACGTTGGTTCACGACCGCGGAGCCGGAAGAGCCCGAACAGACGCGAGCACCAGCCGCAGACTCGGACGTCGGTGCGGCGCTCCGCGCGACCTACGAGGTCATGGAAAGGCTAGCTCCGGACGAACGCATCGCCTTTGCACTGCGCTACGTGGAGGGCATGGAGCTGAGCGAGGTTGCGACCGCAACGCGAGTTTCGCTGGCAACCGTCAAGCGTCGCCTCCGCCGGGCGCAGGACAAGTTCTGCACCATCGCTCGCTTGCATCCTGCTCTGCGCGAGTGGGTCGGAGGTCTGAAATGGACCTGAGTCAACTGCACGAGCTGGGGCGCGCGGTGCGGGAGCAGCAAGACGAACGGCTGGCATCCGACGTGCCGGACATCGCGCTGCGGAGCAGACTGGCGGCGCGCGCCGAGGGGCGAGAGCAGCGGCACCGCAGGGGGCGACTGTGGCAGCTGGCAGCGATCGTGCCGTTACTCGCAGGGGCACTCTTCGCTCTAGCCGTCGTGTGGCGGTGGGCGGGTCACGAACCGGTGGCTAGTGTGGAGGCGTTGAGCTTTCGGGTGCGCGATGTGCCAGGAGTCGTCAACGAATGGATTGCTGCGGGCGAACGAGAAGGTGTGGCGCTAGCCTTTTCCGACGGTAGCAGCGTGGAGTTGCGACCGCGGGGTAGGGCTCGCATCTTGGAGCTGAGCCCGGCGGGGGCCGAAGTCGTGCTCGAAGCAGGTCAAGCGAGCGTGGCCGTCGTGCCCACGACCGATTCCGATTGGCGCGTGCGGTCAGGACCGTTCGTGGTCGACGTGAAAGGGACTCGCTTCGACGTCAGTTGGGATGCGGCGACCGATCGCTTCGAGCTGTCTCTGCATGAGGGGCACGTGAGCATTTCTGGTTGTGGATTCCTCGATGGGCAGTCTCTGAGCGCCGGTCAGGTTGCTCGCGCATCGTGTGCGAGCAAGGAGTTGACGATCGAAACGCTGCGACCGAGCAAGGCAGCAGCGTCCTCCGTCCGCTCGTCTCACGAGCTGCTACCGGAGCCGCCTTCGAGTCCCGATGGCGCAGTTTCGGCAGAGGCCCAGCATTTCGAAGTGGCGCCGCCGCGCCAGACGGAGATGACAGAACGAAGTGCATCGATGGCTCGAGACCCGTCACTGTTGCCAACTCGCTGGCAGGATCTGGCCCGAGCAGGTCACGCCGCCGAAGCTTTCGAGCGGGTCGCTCTGTTGGGGTTCGAGGCGCAGTGCCAGCGGGCCGGTCGTGAGGAGTTGCTCTTGCTCGCAAACAGCGCTCGGCTTTCCGGACATCGCCCCCAAGCGCGCCATGCCTACGGTACGCTGCGAAGCCGGTTCGGTGGCAGTGGTGAGGCGGCGCGCGCAGCGTTCGAGCTGGGTCGTCTGGATGGTCTTGCCGGGCGACTCGCCGCAGCTGCGGTCTGGTTCGAGACCTACTTGCGAGAGCAACCTGACGGTCAATGGGCGCCGTTGGCGTTGGGTCGTCTGATCGAAATGCAGGTCGCGATCGGCGACAGCGCCAGTGCGGCACGCAGCGCACGCGAATACTCGAAACGCTTTCCGAATGGTCCGCACGCACGGGCTGCGCAGCAGGTTCTCGATGCCACCTCCTCCCAAGGCGAATCGTCCAGGTAGCGGCAAGCGTCCGTTCGCCCACGGCTGCTTCGTCACTTGGTGCTGCGTGGCGGTGTGGTTGTTTGCGCCGTGGGTTCGAGCTGAGCAGGTTTCGATTCTCTTCGATGCACAGCGCCACGCGGAGCTGGCGCGACGCATCTCTGCGGAGGCGACATCGCAAGGCCTGAGTCTCGTAGAAGTCGAAACGGCTGCTCGACCCCTGGTCGAAGTGGCGCAGTCGAGTGACGCGAACGCCGCGTTGCGCGTCCTTGACGCCGAACGTGTCGAGCTGTTCGTCGCACGTGAGGACGGCACCTTCCGGCGCTGGGAGCTCCGGCGTGGCAGCAACGACGACGCCAACTTCGCGCTACTGGCGGTGGAGCAACTGCGCGGGGCGCTCGTGGAGTTCGAACTGCTGCCCCCGTCGCAGGTGCCGCCCGCTGCGTCCGACGGTGGGCTCGAGGCAACCAGCAGCGGATCGGCCACAAGTGCGGCCGCGGAAAGCGCCGCCGCGTCGTCAGTCGAGTCTTCTCCGCCACGAGTTGCAAGTCGCCTCGAGCGACCGTCTGCGTCACCGGGGCGCGCTTCCGACACACAGGACATGGGGGACGACGATTTTTCGACAGCTGCTCCAAGTACTTGGGAGCCCCCACCGCTCTGGGCATTGGCGGGACTCGGCTCGACGCTGGCGATGGGAGGCGCAGGTGTCACCCCGCAGGCAGACCTGGGACTACGCTTGGAGTTTCCACGTTGGGCATTGACCGGGCGAGCGCTGTTGCCGCTGATGGAGAACGAGTTCGTCCAGTCGGGAGCGGAGGGAGAGATGAGCGTCAATCTCTTCCTGTTGGAACAGGGCACGTTCCTGCGTTGGTCGTCTTGGTCGATGGAGGTCGGGCCGGGGGCTGGGATCCTGGTGCTGGCGATGCAGGCGGAGAGCCCAGACGTCGGGCGCACCCGGAACCAGGCGATGGCTGCTGCGTTTCTGATCCATGCCGGGGCGAGTTGGAACGCCAATTCGTGGTTCCGGGTGAGCGCCAAGTTGCGCGGCGGCTTGGCGTCGGCCCAGACGCGGGTCTACCTCGACGGCCGCTATGCAATGGCTTGGGGCAAGCTCTTCGCTTCCGCCGCGGTCACGGCTGAGTTTGCCTTTCCGTGGTGGGCGGAAGGTGCACGATGATGAAGAGCCATCGGCAGGGCCGGAATCGGGAGTCTGCAGTCCCACCAAGCTGGCTCAATCCACGAGACAGCCCGAGTACCAGACGTAGGCGGCGGACAAGAGAGCCATCACGTTGCTACCCACCCCAGCCAGGCGCATTTGTCGAAGCGAGTACCCGCGGTTGCGGAACAACCAAGTGACGTCGAGGAGCAACCACGCCAGCGCAAATACCAGCATGCCGCTCAGTGGGAGATCATCAATCCAAAACCAGACTACGCCCAGCTCCGCCAGCACGATGCCGATGATGAGCAGCTTGGTGCGATGGACACCGATCACGGTGGCTGTCGTGCTCCGGCCAGCATTCGCATCCGGCACGACGTCCATCACTTCGCCTATCAGATGAGATTGCACGGCAAATAGGGACAGGTACACCCAGACGGAAAGGCCCGGCAGCGGCGCCTCGTTGGTCATGGCGCTGAGCGGGACGACCAACAGATAGCCCACCTGTGCCAGCAATTCCCACGGTGGGCGCTGGCGCAGACCACCTCCGGCGTTGTTGTAGAGCCAATTGAACAGCCCGATCAGAGCAACCACCAGCAACAACGGCCAACCAGCCCTCACGATCAAAGGCGTGCTCCCCAACACGGTCACAGCCAGAATCAGTTTCGGTAACCTAGCGCGCTGCGCCTCGTCGGGACGTGCACCGAAGAGGTAGCTGTCCTTGCGAGGATTGGCCGCGTCAGTCTCCGCGTCTACGATGTCGTTCCAACCGTAGATGACGAAGTTCAGTGGAAAGGTGACGAACCAGAGACCCCACCAGAAGCTCCACTCGTTCAGCGGCGCCTGCCGCCCCAGTGGCACGAAGTACAGCCACAAGGTCGGAAACCACAGGCCTGGGCGAGAGGTCTTCAGCAGAAACGACACGTCGAGGGCAGACCTCATCTCGGAGCACCCTACACCAGTCATGCGGGTTCCCCAATGCGGCCGACGGTGCGATGCTGGCTCGCGTGAACGCAAAGACTCTATGGGGCCTCAGCCTGGCGCTGCTCGTGATCGGGGGCGGCGTCCTGGAGGCGCGGCGAGCGAAACGAGCGCCCGAGCCGCAGAGCGCCGAAGTCGAGAGTCGACGACGAGCAACGACGGGACCTCTGCCGGGGACCGAACCCTTCCCAGCCGAGGTTGCGCACGCGCTGGAGCGAGCGTGGAAGGAACGTCGTCACGACTACCAACCGCGCACGAAACATCTCCGAGAGGAGGGTGGTCCCAAGTTTACGAATCGGCTCTTCCTCGAGACCAGCCCGTACCTGCGGCAGCATGCGCACAATCCCGTCAATTGGTTCCCTTGGGGGGAGGAAGCTTTCGAGCGGGCGCGACAGCTCGGTCGCCCGATCTTGCTGTCGGTCGGGTATTCCACCTGCCACTGGTGCCACGTCATGGAAGAGGAGTCTTTCGAGGACGTCGAGATCGCCGAGTATCTCAATCGACACTACGTCGCGATCAAAGTCGACCGCGAAGAGCGACCCGACATCGACTCCATCTACATGACGGCGGTGCGCATGCTCACGGGCCGCGGCGGCTGGCCGATGACCGTTTGGTTGACCCCGGACAAGACACCTTTTGAAGGTGGCACCTATTTTCCGGCACGCGACGGAGACCGTGGGCAACGGCTCGGCTTCTTGACACTGCTACGGAACATGGCCGAGCAATTCGAGGCGCAGCCCGGACAGATCGTGGAATCGGCGGCCAAGCTGGCGATCAATCTGCAGCGTTCGTTGGAATCGTCGCGCGCAGGAGGATTGCCTGACGTTTCGGCACTGCTGGCTGCCAGCACGTTTTACGACAGTCGCTTCGATGACGAGCGTGGTGGCTTGGCGCGAGCGCCCAAGTTTCCCAGCAGTCTGCCGATTCGTTTTCTGCTGCGGCAGCATCGGCGCACCGGGGACGCGCGAGCTTTGCGCATGGCGACCCTGACCTTGGAGCAGATGGCCGCGGGCGGCATCTACGACCACGTCGGTGGTGGCTTTCACCGTTACTCTACCGACGCCGACTGGCTGGTCCCGCACTTCGAGAAGATGCTCTACGACAATGCGCTGCTCGCGCTGG
The DNA here is from genome assembly GCA_050290545.1 of Polyangiaceae bacterium. Classification (GTDB taxonomy): domain Bacteria; phylum Myxococcota_A; class Polyangia; order Polyangiales; family Polyangiaceae; genus SZUA-265. Next base: position 64,649 of record JBNKHV010000186.1, read on the forward strand.
CGTATCTCGAGGGTTACCAAGCGACCGGCAACGGGCGCTTCGCCCAGGTCGCGCGCGAGGTACTTCGTTACGTCTCCCGCGAGATGACGGCGCCCGGAGGGGCGTTCTACTCGGCGACCGATGCGGACAGTCTCACGCCCGACGGTCAGCGTGAGGAAGGTTGGTTCTTCACCTGGACGCCTCAGGAGTTGCACACGGTGCTCGGAGAAGAGCTCGCGAAGGTGGCGCGCGCGACGTTCGCGGTCACCGGGCGCGGCAACTTCGAAGGTCGCAACATTCTGCACACGCCGCGTCCGCTCGCCACGGTGGCGAACGAGCTCGGTATCGACGTGCCAGCACTGAACCACCATTTGCAGACGATCCGAGACGAGCTCTACGCCGCGCGTTCGCAGCGACCGACGCCACTGCGCGACGAAAAGATCCTCACCGCGTGGAATGGCCTGATGATCTCCGCTTTCGCGCGCGCGAGTCTGGTCTTCGGTGACGCCGAGTACCGGACTCGGGCCGCCGCGGCTGCGACTTTTCTGCTGGCTCACCGTCGCCGCGGCGGGCGACTCCAGCGCAGCATCGAGGACGAGCAATCGCGTCACGAGGCTCAGGTTGACGACGACGCCGACGTCACGGACGATGCCTACCTCGACGATTACGCGTTTTTGATCGCAGGGCTGCTGGATCTATACGAAGCGAGTCACGAACTCGCTTGGCTGCAGGCTGCTCTGGAGCTCAATCAGCTGTTGGACGAACACTACGTCGATCGAGCTGGCGGCTATTTCTTGACGAGCGACGAGCACGAAGCGTTGCTCGCGCGTGAGAAGCCGGCACAGGACGGCGCCGAACCCTCGGGCAATTCGGTGCAGTTGCTGAACCTGCTGCGGCTGTATGAGCTGACCACCGAAGAACGTTTTCGGCAACGCGCCGAGGCGACGTTGCGCGCTTTCGGGCGTCAACTATCGAACTCCCCGTCGTCCCTTTCCGAGATGCTGCTCGCGGTCGACTTCTACCTGGACCGGCCCAAGCAGATCGCGATCGTGACGCAATCCTCGCCCGATGCAGACGAGACGCTGCTTCGCGAGTTGCGCTCTCACTTCGTTCCGAATCGCGTGCTCTCCACCGTCAGCGAAGGCCCAATGCTCGAAGCCCAGCAGACGCTCGTGCCGATGCTGGAGCACAAGGTGGCGCGCGGTGGAAAGCCGACAGCTTACGTGTGTGAACGCGGCGTGTGCGAGTTGCCCACGACCGATCCAGCCGTCTTCGCGCGCCAGCTCCTGAAATCTTCGGCGAAAAAGTCCGCAACTCCCGGCGATGCTCCCCGATAGGAGCTCATGTTGCCCGCGGTCCATGGCTCCCCCCAGCGTTCGTCCCACCCAGCTGCTGCTACCTCGTCAGCGACGCGACGCTTCTCGCTGGGTAGCGACGGAAGCTCTTCGTCGCCAGCGCGCCAGCGGGAGCACGCTTTCGAGCTCTGGTGGCGTGACGTTCCCCGCCTCGAAGGCACTCTGGATGCTTGGAAGCGCAACGTGAAAAACCAGGCGGATCGAGGTGGCGCTACCCACTTCGGGATCACGGAGCGCGCGTTCATGGGCTGTGCGGGTGCTGCCAAGCTGCCCAAGACCCGCGAAGCGTTCGAAAACATGACGCAGGTAGAGGCGCGCCAGATCGCGCGGGCGCTGTGGAAGACCTCCGGCGCACACCGCATCGACGACCCGGGGGTCGCGGTGGTGGTTGGGGATTGGTTTTGGGGGAGCAACACCCGCGCCTGGACGGGCGTCAAGGCAGCCCTCGGGCGCCTGGGCATCGCCGTGCCCCCAGGGGCGAAGATGGACGAGGCGACGCTGGCCGCCATCAACTCGCTGCCACCCGACAGGCTGATCCGGACATTCTCTGCCGAGAGGCGCGCTCAGCACGAGCGCATCGTACGAGCGGACGCGTCACAGTCCGTCTTCTTGCGCGGCTGGCAGGCACGAGTGGACGCGCGACAGGTCCTGGCGCTGGCCAGCTCGGGGCGCGTCGTTCCTGGACAGAGTGTAGCGGCGCTCGTCACCGACGAAACCCCTGCCCCCGCAGACGACGCCTCGGGGCGGCGAGCCCAGGCGGTCCTCGAACCGCCGACGAGCGATGCGTATTGGGCCCACGACGCAAGCCAGCAGTCAGGGCCGCAGCGGGCGCGTCGAAGCGAGCGAGCCAGCGGATCGCGAAACGACGCTGGTGGCGGAACGGGCGCCGAGCGAGCGTGGGCGCGGGTCGTCGGCGTCGAGTGCTGAGCGCGACGTCACCCGAGTGGCGGCACGGAGCGCCCACGAACTCGTCCGAGCCTCTGCCGCAGAGGTGAGGGATCGCTGGCCGCGCGTCGGTTTTCCGCTCCCTGGCATGTCGAAGCGAAGTACTCTCCACCGAGCATGGACGCGCAGACGTGGATCGTGATTGCGATTGGTGCGCTTTGGGTTTGGTTGAGCTTTGCCAAGCATGCGGGCAAGGTGAAGCCAGAGAAGGCGCGCGAGCTCGTCGCTGGGGGCGCTCCGTTGATCGACGTGCGGACGCCCGAGGAGTTCGCGGCGGGGCATTTGCCCGACGCCAAGAACGTACCCCTCGCCGAACTCGAGCAGCGCCTCGGAGAACTCGGGGACAAGTCCGGCTCTCTGGTGCTGTACTGTCGCACCGGGATGCGCAGCGGTGCCGCGCAGCGGGTGCTGAAGCGCCACGGGTTCACGCAGGTTGCGGATCTGGGCGCGATGAAGCGCTGGCCAGGGTCATCCGGAGCAGCCTGAAGCGCTGGCCACTGTCGCGCAAACCTTTCGTCGGGTGCGGCGGGCCTCGCAATTGTTGCCTTGCCTGAGCGCCGAAGCTGTCGGGGAGCGTGCTGGGGACGCCCGCATTCCGCTGCGGTAAGCATTGCGCACATCGCGTCCGAGCAAGGTGGGCGCTGGCGCGGTGTTTGCAGCCTGGCCCCGCATGAGTATCGGCAACGACAAGAGCGTCGGCGACGTGATGACTCGCGACGTGGCGACGGTCGAGGAAGACGAAAACCTCGCCAACCTGTTGGACACGATGTCCGCGATGCGCTTCCGCCACATTCCCGTCGTGGATGACGACCATCTGGTGGGGCTGCTGACCGAGCGAGACATCCTGGCGCTGTCCGCCAGCAATCTGCTGCCCAAGTCTCAGGAGCAAGATCGTTTTCTGAAAGAGAAGTTCCACGTTCGCGACGTGATGGTGACCGAGCTACTCACGACCAAGCCGGACACCCCGCTGCAGGAGGCGGCTCGTTTGATGTTGGACAAGCGCTTGGGCTGTCTGCCGGTGGTGGACGACGACAACGTGCTCGTCGGTATCCTCACCCAGAGCGACTTCGTTCGCCTGGTTTCCGCGAGCTGACGTCTCGGCTTGCGGTCACGCGAACCCGAGCGTGAGCTTCAGAGCCCTACTTCTTGCTTCCGTAGGACATGTGCACGTAGCGCGGGGTCTCACCAGGCTTCGAAACGTCGACCCAATACGTCGACTTGTCGCGCACGTCGAAGTGGACGAAGCTCGAATTGGGGTAGAAGCCGACGCCGACGTTCGGCAACGTGCGGAGGTAGTCGCGCAGCGCCCAGTTGGGCACGCCTTGGATGCTGAAGTCCATCGCTCGACCTTCGGGATGCCGTGAGCTCTTCGAGTGCGAGTGCTCGCGGTACCCGCTCACGACACGAATCGTTCGGCCGCCGAAGGTATCACTGACCTTGGCGATCAACTGCACCAGACGTCGGTCAATCGTCTTGGTCTTGCCCGTGCGCCATGAGGCGAGCACCTTGGTCACCTTCTGCCGTGCCAATGGTAACAACTTGTTTCCGGGCCCGATGACGTAGCCCTTCCAGCGCTTGTCACCGTTGGGGCTCTCCAGCGTGATGTAGCCGCGCTTCCAAGCCATCTTTTTGTAGTCGCGCCAGCTGCGGTCCGTCGACCTGCCGCTGCGCAGTGCGCGCAGTTCCTTGCGCCGCCAAGCCAGCGCCCTGCTGCCGTCCTCGTCGTTCTTGTCGGGGACGACGAGTTCCTGGTTGACCTGGAGCGGTGAGCTCTTGGTGATTTCGTTGGCGTGGCACAACGCCTGGACGCTCACGCCGTAGCGATTGGCGATCTTGCCGAGGGTGTTGCCAGGCCCCACCATGTGAACTCGCGGCTCGTCGCTGCTCTTGGTCTTGGCCGCCGGTTTTTCTACCTTCGGCTCAGCCTTCGGCGTTTCAGGCGCGTCGCTCGACTCGGTGACCTTCGAATTGGCCGCCCGCGCCTTGCTGCCGTCCTTGTCCGATGGGTCCGGAATGATCAGCTCGTCACCTGGACGGATCGGATCACTCGCACTCATCGCGTTGGCGTTGACGAGGGCATCCACCGAAATGCGGTAGCGCCGCGCGATCATGCCCAGTGTCTGCCCCTTGTACACCTTGTGCCGCTTGAGCTCGGCGGTCTTGGCTGGGCTCTTCTTCGTTGGCGGTGTCTTGCTCGTGGCGGGCTTCGGCTTGCCACCGTTCAAGAGGTGCTCGCGCTGCTCTCGGGCTTGGCTTCCGTCTTTGTCCGTCCGCGCCGGCACGACGAGCTTGTCCCCCGGCTGGATCTTGTGATTGCGCGGGATGTCGTTCGCGTTGCACAGAGCGCCGAGGGTAACTCGGTAGCGCTTGGCGATCTTGCCGAGCGTGTGCCCGCTGTAAACCGTGTGCACTGCGGGTGCGCGATCGTTGGCCTCGGCCCACGCCGAAGGCGCGACCGTCGCCAATGCGAGAAGCAACGCAACGAACAGCGCGCGGGCCGCACCTCGTTGAACCGCCTTCCGCGCACTCACCAAACATCGATAGCTGAGCTTTGCCATGGGGCTTCGTCCTGCACGCTTCGACGCGCGAAGGCCCTTGCTAGCAGACCACCCAGATACACGCAATGCGGGCTGAACGGACGCTCCGGTCGGGTTCGTGAGCGGCGTGACGCGCCGTGCACGCACCGCGCGCGGGTAGATTAGCTCAATCATTCCCACGCGGTAGCCTAGCCCTCCGTACACATTTGGAGGAGCTCTTGCACGTCAGGTGCCGCTCCGGACTCGGACGCTGGCGCTGAACCGCCGTCGGGTGCCGTGCCCCCCGCCCCTGCAAAACACCCTAAAAATACGGTCTGAAGGCACACCGCCGCGCTGCCCGCGCCGCCAGCCTGGTTTTCGTTGCCCGCGGGCACACCCGCCGCTCGCAGTCCTTCGCTCGTGAAACCGAACAGCGTCCAACACAGTTGTTCGCAGGGCTGGTTCAAGAGTGGACATGCGGCCAGCCCCGCGTCCATCGTCGGCATTTCAGCGCTGTCCACCATGCCCGGCTTGGTGTCGACGATGCTGGCGAGTTGGGCCTCTTGGGTGCTGCGGCAGAACGACAAGCACCCGCCGATGCCCGGCGCCTCGCATTCGAACAGCGCGTCGCGCTCCTTCTGGCAGGTGTCGTGATCGACTCGCGTTTCCCCGCTCACGCCTCCGCCGGCACAGACGAAGGCGTCCTTCGGCGCCTGTTTGTAGCAGCTCAAAAGTTCCTCCTGCAGCGCGAAGCAATCTTCCGAGGGCTTGGTCAGTTCGCAATCGGAAACGCAGTGATTGGGCTGACGTTCGCAGTTCGGTCGCGACGTCGCCCGACACCAATCGTCGCAGAAGGTCGGCGCCAACGGGTAGTCGTCGTCGCAAGCGTTGGAGCCGAGCAGTAGAGTTCCGGCGACCAGCACCGGTCTCAATCTCCCGACGCTCGACGCACGCCCCCAGCGGCCAGGGGGAACCACCAGCGGGCACCTGCGGGGTCTGCGGAGAAAGGGGGGCACGAAGCGTTTGGGTCGGCTAGGGTGGGCGTGGTGCTGTCGCGGCAAAGGATAGCAGGAAGTGCATTGGGCTGGTGTGTTGCCTGCTCGACGCTGTTGCCGCACGCCCGGGCGCAAGAGCAACCGCGCACGTCAGCTCCGAACAGACCGACGACTGCAGCCGGCGCCGTTGGGGTGGCTCGCGAGTCATCGGAGATGGGTGAGGGGCAAGCCCGAGATCCCAGCGAGTCATCGACCGCGGACACCGCGAAGCCGATCATCGTTCCCCCGCGTGCGATTTCGGAGCTTGCCGTCGACTACCCCGCGTCAGAGACTGAAGAGGCCAGCGTCGTCGTCGAGTTGCTCGTTGGAGCGCATGGGCGGGTGCTGGAAGCGAAGGTCGTCGACGGCAAGCAGCCATTTTCGGACGCTGCCGTAGCGGGTGCTGCAAGTTGGCTCTTCGAGCCAGCCACGCGCGATGGCAAACCGATACCGGCGCGCATCCGAGTCGAGGTCGACTTCGTGCCGCCGGTATTCGAGGAAATCGAGTTGCCCGTCCCGCCCGCGACGGAGCCGTCGGAGCACGGGTCCGCGACGGAGCCCGCGCCGCAGACGGTCGAAGTACTCGTCAAAGGTGAGCGTGTCGTGGGCGTCAAGAGTCTCGGCAGGGCGGAGGTACGTCAGATGCCCGGCGCTTTTGGCGACCCGTTTCGCGCGATCGAAGCGCTGCCAGGCGTCACGCCGATCATTTCCGGCTTGCCCTACTTCTTCATCCGCGGTGCTCCGCCGGGCAACGTCGGTTACTTCTTCGATGCCGTCCAGGTGCCGCTGCTCTACCACGTGGGTGCGGGGCCGGGAGTGATTCATCCCGCGTTCATCAGCAGCGTCGATCTGTACTCGGGGTCGTACCCCGTGCGTTTCGGGCGCTTCGCTGGCGGTATCGTCAATGGGGAGGCCGCAGAGCTTGAGTCGCGCTTTCGGGGCGAAGCCAACATTCGCATTGTCGACAGCGGTGCCTTCCTCGAAATCCCCTTCGACGAAGGGCGCGGCAGCGCCATGCTCGCTGGAAGGTACTCCTACACGGGCCTCGTGCTTTCGTTGCTGTCCGATGACGTCACGCTGGGCTATTGGGACTATCAAGGGCGCATCAGCTACGAGCTGACTCCGCGCGATCGAGTATCCGTCTTCTCCTTCGGGTCACACGACTTCTTGCGGGCTGCCAACGAGCAAGGGCAGGAGCAGAACATCCTCGATCTGACGTTTCATCGTCTCGATACGCGCTATACGCGAACGTTGGATTCCGCCAGTGAGCTGTCGCTGACGTTGTCCCTCGGCCAAGATCGTACGGGGTTGGGGGGCGATCCCGACGCGCAAAACGAGGAAGACCTCGCCAGCTTCACCTCACGAAGCATCGGGCTGCGAGCGGACTACGAACGGCGACTGTCGCCGGACGTGCTCTTGCGGGCGGGGGCCGATGGTCGTCTGTTGCGCTACAGCATCGACTTCAATCGGCCGGAGGACAACGACTTCGACAACGATGAGGAATTCGGACCCATCGAACGACAGATACTTCCGGTTCCCGGGTTTCCCCCGGTCGTTTTGGACCCCCTCGTCGAATCGCGTTTGGACGAGTCGGACCAGGCGTTCGAAGCTCGCTTCTTGTCGCGCGATGACGTTCTCGCCGGGAGTTGGGTGGACACCGTCATCAACTTGGGCGCGGGCGTGACGCTCACCCCGGGGTTTCGCCTCGACGTCTACGACAACGGCGGCGTCGTTTCGTTAGCCCCCGAGCCGCGCATCACGGCCCGCTTCGACATCACGAACGACGTCTCTCTGACTCACGACTTGGGCATCGCGCACCAGCCCCCGAGTTTCGCCATCCCCATCCCCGGTCTCGGTGGTGCGGCCAGCGAAGGCCTGCAGCGAGCGATTCAAAGCAGCGCGGGAGTCGAAACGAAGCTACCCCACGAGCTCACGGCATCGGCCACGCTCTTTCAGAACATGGTTCTCAACTCCACCGACATCTTCGGGGTCACCACACTGCAAGCCAGCGACCGCTCCTCGACTGCGCTCGCGGGGCGAACCACGGCCCATACCTACGGCATGGAGCTCTATCTCAGGCGTTCACTCGCCGCGCGTGTCGGCGGTTTTCTGTCGTACACCCTGTCGCGCTCGACACGCACCGTATCTCGACTGAGCGGCGTCTCCAGCTACGACCGAACACACGTGCTCAATGCGGCACTGGCATTCGACCTGGGTCGGCGCTGGCGTCTGGGCTTGAAGGGCGTCGTGTACAGCGGCATTCCCGGGCAAGTCGCCTACCCCGAGGCAGCGGTCTCGCCACCGCGCACCCCTTGGTTCTACCGCTTGGATTCGCGCCTGGAGAAGCGTTGGTTGATCGGCAATGAAGGCGCTTGGTGGGCGCTCGTGTTGGAGATGCTCAACACGACGCTCAACCGCGAAACGACCTTTGCCGGCTGCTACGCATACGGCTGTCGCAACAACGCCATCGGTCCAGTGGTCCTTCCCAGCATCGGCGTCGAAGCAGCCTTCTGACTCGCGGTCGAGGCAGCGTTCTGACTCGCGCGTGTGTCAATCGCTGCGCAGTCCACGCTCCGTCAGCCATCGTTTCAGCACTTCGACTTCCGGCAAGCACAAGGAGTGCGGCATCGGAAAGGTGTGCCACTCGCAGGGATGACCCGCAGCGCGCACGGCCTCGTACGATTGTCTTCCGAGAGAGAGCTGCACCACCGGATCGTATTCGCCGTGGCAGCACAAGACGGGCGTCTGTCGATTGGCGGCGTGCGCCTCGGCTTCGAACGCGTCCGGCAGCAGCAGGTAGCCGCTGAGCACGGCGATGCCCGCGAGCGTTTCGCGATAGCGCACGCCGTTGTGCAGCGCCATCGCACCCCCTTGGGAAAAGCCCATCAACACGATTCGCTCAGCCTGGGTGCCACGGGCGATCTCGCGATCGAGCAAGCCTTCGACCAGAGCCTCGGCGTGCCGCACGGTCGTCGCATCTTCCCGCAGCGGCGGGTCGTCGAAAGCCACGATGTCGTACCAGGCGGGCATCACCATGCCGCCGTTGATGGTGACCGGACGTACCGGCGCGGCGGGAAAGACGAAGCGCACTCCCGGCGCGTCCAACAATGGGATCACGTCGTCGAAGTCGTGGTTCGTAGCCCCCAAGCCGTGCATCCAGATGACGCTCCCGGTTTGCTCTTGCGTGGGTTCGATTTCGAAGGTCTTCAGGGCTTCCGACGTCACGAGGGCGGACCCTACGTTGGGCAGGCCCACCGCGCAATCGCCATCGTCGCGTGGGGTGGAGGCAGCTGCGCAATCGCCATCGTCACGTTTGGTGGAGGTAGCTGCGCAATCGCCATCGTCACGTTTGGTGGAGGTAGCTGCGCAATCGCCATCGTCACGTTTGGCCGGAGCGCGCCCGCTTGCTTCGCTACCAAATGAGCAACACCCACAGTACACCCAGCGCCGGCGCGAGTGCTCCAATCAACAGACCGGGGCGCAGGAAGTCGTCGCTGCCGACCTTGCCCGTGGAAAACACCAGCGCGTTCGGAGGTGTGGCGATCGGCAGACACATCGCGGCGGAGGCGGCCAATGCCAGCGGCAGCGCAACCCGAGCTTCGAAGCCCGAAGCCAGACTGATGGCGATGGGGATCAGCACGTTGGCCGCCGCCGTGTTGCTCATGAAGTTCGACAGCACCGTGCACACGTAGCCCAAACCCAATGCCAAGGCGATCGGGCCCAAGCCGGACAAGGGCACGGCAGCGACGAGCCAATCGGCAAGCCCGGTGTTCTTGATCGCATCACCCAACGCCAGCCCGCCCGCCAGCAGAAAGAGCACATCCCACGGCAGCCCTCGGATCTCGGTGGGACGCAGCACACTCGTCGTCGTGAACACGACGATCGGCAACAGAGAAACCACGGCCGTGGGTGAATGGTGCCATGTGCTCGTCATCCACAGCAGTACCGTGCAGAGCCCCGTCGCCGTGACCACCCAGCGTCGCCAGCGGGGCACGTCGGGTGGTGTTTCCTCATCCCCGGCTGGGGCCTGCGCATCGATTGAGGCCTCCCGCGCAGGGCGCTCCGCCTCGTTGTCATCGCCAGTGGGCGATTGCGGCGCCGTGGTGTCGTCGTCGCTCAGCAGTTCTCGAATGTCGATACAGGTCACGGTGGCGGGATAGCGCTTCAGGATGAACAGCCAGCCCGTGATCGACAACAAGCTGGCTGGTGGCAGACCAAAAGCCAACCACTCCAAGAAATCGATGCCTTGGCCGGGGATCTCGGCCAAGGCGCCCGCGGCGATGGCGTTGGGAGGGGTGCCGATGAGAGAACCCATGCCCCCCACGTTGGCGGCGATCGCCGTTCCGAGCAGCAGCGCCTTGCGGAAGGGATCGTCCGCACCGATGCTGCGGAGCACGGGCGCGAGCAGCGCGACCATCAATGCTGTCGTCGCCGTGTTGCTCATGAACATGGAAAAGCCGAAGGTGACGCACATCACGCCCGCGAGCAGGGAAGCGGGTTTGGTGCCGAATCGCGCTAGGGCCTGAACTGCGAGCCAACGGTCGAGGCCCGTGCGAGCCGTCCCGGCCGCCAACACGAAGCCGCCGAAGAACAGCCAGATCAGCGGGTGCCCGAGAACGGCAGCGTAGGCTTCCCACTCCTGCCCCTTGACGGCCAACGTCGAGCCAGGCCGTGCCAAGAGCAAAACTTCCAAGGCGATGACCAGGATCCCGACGGCAAACGCGGGCGCCGCTTCGGTGACCCACAGAAGCGCGGCAACGACGAGGATGAACAGGGCGCGAGCTGGGAGTTCGTCGAGCGCAGCGTGACGTGTCGCGAGCCAGTAGCTGGCCCATCCGCACACCAGACACAGCACGAAGACCACCGCGCTGCGCGGCGAGCTGACCTCCAGGCGCCCGAGCAAGCGCCCGAGTTGACGGCGGGTGTCGACGAGGTGATGCCAAGCGCGGTCCGGCTGCTGGGCATCCATGGACGCGAACTGTAGACCCAGCTCGAGGCCGTGTCGACCTGCCGTCTACGTCTCGTCAACGGCGGCGCTTCGGACGCTGGCGAGCTGGCCCCAGCGCCACGGATGACACGTTTCGAGCTCAGTCCCCCTTTGCGGTTTCGTGTCACGTGTGTCATGGGGAAGTCTCGATGCAGTACCGAGCCTTTTGTCGTTGGTTGATGGGCAGCAAGCTTTGCGTGCTTCTCGTTCTCGGAGCCACCGGCTGCCACGGCTACAGGAGCGCCGTGCAGCACGTCGAGGACCCGGGCGTGCACGTCGTCACCTCACCGAGCGGGCATTCCGTGGTCTGGAGCGACGGCAAGCAGCAGCGGGTTTGTACCCTCTCAGGCTCCAGCTCCGGCGTTGGGCATCACAGGGCGCACGCGTCCAAAGGGGCGCATCCGGTCGACGCGGCCTTGTTTCATCTGTGCGAAGCGCGCGCCAATGGCGACCTGAGTGCGGAGCAATACGCGGCAGCCGTGAACATGGTTCTCGCTCACATGGCGCGCCGCGGAGGCCCCTCCCCGCACGGGGGTTGCTCTCATGGAAGTTGCCCCTTCAGCGGCGGTCACGGCCACGGCCACGGAGGACCGCACGGCAAGTGGCACGGCCAGCATCCGGGAGTTGGCCCTGCATGTCCTCACTGCAAGGGCAAACATCCGATGGCCCCGGCGCCGGAGGGCGAAGCGGCACCACCGGCTCCTCAACGAGAGTCGCTCTGAGCTCGAAACCCGAGCGGGCTGACTTCATCGGCACCCGGCGGTCATAGTCCGCTATAGTGGCGACCATGATGTCGCCTCGTTTGCTCACGCGCGATGGCTTGGGGAAACTCCTCGAGCAGCTGCGTGCGCGGGGCTATACTCTGATCGGTCCGCGTGTACGTGATGGGGCGATCAGTTACGAGGAGATCGGCGGAGTCGAGGACTTGCCGCGGGGGGTGAGCGAGACTCAGCGCGCGGGCCACTATCGACTGGAGCAAAGTTCGAAGGACTTTCTGTTCGACTTCGCCAGCACCGCGCAATCCTTCAAACACGTCTTCCATCCTCCGAGACAGCGACTCTTCTCGTTGAAACGAAGCGCGCGGGGCGCGGAGCTGATCCCGCCGGCCCGTGAAGAGCGACGGTTTGCTCTCATCGGCGCCCGCGGTTGCGACATCGCGGCGCTCTGGACGCTGGATGGCGTATTCGTCCGTGGCAATCCTGCCGACCCCGGCTACGTCGCGCGCCGTCGCGACACGTTCGTCGTTGCCGTCAATTGCACGATGGCCGGTGGCACCTGCTTCTGCACTTCGATGGCTACGGGGCCCAGCGTCGAGCAAGACTTCGATGTCGCGCTGACGGAGCTCGAATGCACCCAGGGCTCGGAGTTCGTGGTGGAAAGCGGCAGCGAGTTGGGGCGCGAGCTGCTCGGCGCAGTTAGCACGACGACGGCCACCGAGGCACAGGTCACCCGCGCCGATGAGTCGGTCGAAGCCGTACGAAAGGTTCTAGGCAAACGCATCGAAGCGCACGGACTTCGCGAATTGTTGCAGAGCCACGCCGAGCACCCGATCTGGCAGAGCGTTGCCGAGCGCTGCCTGGCCTGCGCCAACTGCACGATGGCCTGCCCCACCTGTTTCTGCTCCAACACCACGGACGAAGCCGGCTGGGATGGTGAAGAACATCGCACCCGCAGCTGGGACTCGTGTTTCACCGGGGATTTTTCGTACCTGCACGGGGGGGCGGTGCGCACCTCCACCGCGGCCCGCTACCGGCAATGGATGACCCACAAGCTCTCGACGTGGTTCGATCAATTCGGCAGCTCCGGGTGCGTCGGGTGCGGTCGCTGCATCACGTGGTGCCCTGCGGGCATCGACATCACCGAAGAGGTCAACAAGTTGAGGGCCGCGGTAGAACCGGCGGCAGAAGCTCAGGAGGACGGCTGATATGGTCGAGTCATTGGCACGCAGTTTGGCGCAGCATCCGTTCACCGGACGATTGCCCGCGCGCATGGTGGACTTCCTGGCGGGGTGCGCCAAGAACATGCGCTTCGACACTGGGGAATACCTCTTTCGCGAAGGGGAAGAGCAGCAACACCTGTTCTTGATCCGTCAGGGGCAGGTGGATGTGGAGAGTTATCTTCCGGGGCGTGGGGAGGTGGCGTTGGAGAGCTTCACGGAGGGCGAGGCTCTGGGGGCGTCTGCGGTCTTTGCCCCCTACGAGTGGAACCTCGACGGACGTGCCGTCAAGCCGGTGCTCGTCTTCGCCATCGACGGGGATTGCCTGCGGCGCAAGATCGACGAGGACGCGGAGTTCGGGCGCGCGGTTCTGAAAGAGCTCCTGATCGACGTGCATCGACGCCTCTCCGAGCTGCGCCTGTCTCAGATGAACGTTTACAAGCGCGAATTGTCGGAGACTTGAACGTGGCGATGTCGGCTCCCAGCGCAGGCGATCCGATGATCCCGGAGTTGATGACGATCACCCGGCGCGTGCAGAACACGCCGGACACGTTCACGATCGAACTCGAGCCGGGCGCTGGTTGCTTCGCGTTCTTGCCGGGCCAATTCAACATGCTGTACGCGCCGGGCTGTGGGGAAGTGCCGATTTCCATCAGTGGCGATCCGGATCGCCCCGAGACGCTGGTCCACACCATTCGCGCCGTGGGGCCCACCACATTTGCGCTTTCACGCCTGAACGACGGAGATGTCGTGGGTGTGCGCGGACCCTTCGGCACGGCCTGGCCCGATCCGCCGACGCATGCGGACGTCGTGTTCGTTGCCGGCGGCATCGGTTTGGCGCCATTGCGCCCGTCCTTGTATCGTGCCCTGAATCGGGGGGCCAAAGTCTACCTCGTCTACGGCGCGCGGAGCCCGACGGATCTGCTCTACAGCGACGAGCTGCCCGTTTGGGCACAGCGCGACGGCGTCACGAGCATCGTCACCGTCGACCGCGGCGATCCTGGCTGGCTCGGCAACACGGGCGTCGTGACCAAGTACCTCAGCTGGCTCGGCTTCGACGCGACGAACGCGGTGGCGATGACGTGCGGGCCCGAAGTGATGATGCGCTTCGTCGCGCGCGAGCTCGTTCGCACGGGCATGGCTCGTTCCGACATCCACGTTTCTCTGGAGCGCAACATGAAGTGCGGCGTCGGCTTTTGCGGACATTGCCAGCTGGGGCCGCACCTGCTGTGCAAGACGGGCCCGGTGATGACCCACGAGCAAGCCGCGCCGCTGATGGCGATTCGACAGCTCTAACCCCAATGGGCAGATCCACTTCGAGGACGGAAAGGAAGCAGCAGCGTGAGTCTTCAGAAACCGAAGCTAGCCGTCTGGAAGTTCGCCTCCTGCGACGGCTGTCAATTGAGCTTGCTCGATTGTGAAGACGAGCTGCTCTTGGTGGCCGACGGCGTCGAGATCGCCTACTTCTTGGAGGCCAGCAGTGCCGTCGTCGAGGGCCCCTACGACATCTCTCTGGTCGAAGGCTCGATCACCACGGAGCACGATCGCGCGCGCATCCGCGACGTGCGCAAGGTTTCGAAGAAGCTCATCACCATCGGCGCTTGTGCGACCTCGGGCGGGATCCAAGCGCTCAGAAACTTCGCCGACGTCGAAGACTTCAAGCGCGCCGTGTACGCTCACCCCGAATACATCTCGACACTGGAGAGCTCGACGGCGATTGCCGACCACGTGCCGGTCGACTTCGAGCTGCGCGGCTGTCCCATCAACAAGCAGCAACTGTTGGAACTGCTGCTGGCGACCTTGCAGCAGCGACGCCCCAACATTCGCGACCATTCGGTGTGCGTCGAATGCAAGATGCGGGGCACGACGTGCGTGATGGTGGCGAAGCAACAGGCGTGCCTCGGGCCGGTCACCCACGCGGGGTGTGGCGCGCTGTGCCCGGCCTACGCGCGGCCGTGTTTCGGTTGCTACGGTCCGATGGAGGCCGCCAACGTGCCGAGCCTGGTGCACGCGATGAGTTCAGCGGGCGCCAGTGAGCGGGACATCACCCGGCTGTACGCGACGTTCAACGTCGCGGCTCCCGGCTTCGTCCCGGGGCACCGCTTGACCTCGCGGGTTTCCGAAAAGCGTGTTGTCGAAACCGCGGGGGAGGAGTGAGATGAAGACGATCCAGGTGGACTACCTGTCGCGGGTCGAGGGCGAAGGGGCACTGAAGATCCACTTCGAGGACGGCGTCGCGAGCGAAATTCAGCTGAACATCTTCGAGCCACCGCGCTTCTTCGAAGGCTTCTTGCAGGGGCGAAGCGCGCTCGAGACTCCGGACATCACCGCGCGCATCTGCGGCATCTGCCCGATCGCGTACCAGAACTCCTCCTGCCACGCGATGGAAGACGTCTGCGGCGTGACTCTCGACGGCCCGCTGCGCGAGCTGCGCCGGCTGATCTATTGCGGCGAATGGATCGAGAGCCACACGCTGCACGTGTACATGCTGCACGCGCCGGACTTCCTCGGCTATCCGAGCGCGATCG
>JBNKHV010000187.1:0-2002 GCA_050290545.1 Polyangiaceae bacterium
TCGATGGCGTTGACCGTGCTCGTGCTCAGATAGGCTCGCCAAGTGCGATGTCCGAAGCTCACGCGCCTCGCCATCTCCTGGCAGATGGCGTCGGCTCCCTCCAGACCCGTGGCTGCTCCGTTGTAGCGCAGGTCACCGCCAAAGCCGTCATCGCTGCCCGACAACTCGCGTATGTGGTAGTAACTCGTGACGAAGAACGAGAAGTTCTCATCCGCTCCGACATCGACGACATCACTATCGTCGGGCGTCGCGGGCACGACCGGGTCCGGGGTTTCGGTAGGCTCCCCATCGACGGGGGTCGCAGGGTCGGTCGGTTCGGCTGGGTCCATCGGTTCGGTCGCAACTGGGTCGACCACTGGCGCGGGTTCGGTATTGTCGACAGGGTCGGTCGCGGGCTGCGTCGGCTCAGGATCCGTGGGCTCGGTTGCAGGGAGCGTGGGGTCCGTCGTCGGACCTTGCGCCTCGGGCGAAGGGTTCGTGACCTGCGCGGGCTCACCCGTGGTCGGGTTCGCGGGGATGACCGGCGCGGAAGCGGCGGTCATGGGATCCGACGGCGTGGCGTTGGATCCCACAGGTGAACCAGTGGTCGTGGCGTTCGATCCCGCCGCGCTGGGCGCGTCGGTCGAGCTCGCCTCCCCGGCGCCATCGCCACAACCGGAAAACAAAGCGAGAAAGAGGGCGCAGGGTAGGTAAGTTTTCGTTTTCATGGTGTCGTTGCCGCTTTCTTCTCTTTGGTGGATGCGCGTCATTCGCCCTCACCACACGCGTATTCGGGGGAACAGGTCTGCCCGTCAGGGCACTCGTCGGAGGTGGTGCAGGAAATGAGTCCTTCGATTTCGAGGTCGAGGGTGATCTCGGAGGAGACTCTGAAGTCTACGCAGCCACCTTCCACGGTGGCTGCGGCGAGGCTGCGGCGCTCTACCGTCACTCGGGGGAAGCCGGACAAGCCCAAGTCGATGAGCTCGGTCACCAGCGGTTCGGGCACATCGAACGCCCCCGTATCGGGGACTACACATTCGATCCATCCGGTGGTGGCGCCGTGTGCGTTGACGGTGAACGTGATGAGGATCTCCGCCTCCCCCGCGTCGGCAGATGCCCAGGCAAGCGATGCAGATGCGCCCCGAGCGACGGGAACCGTCGTCTGCTCCGACGTCAGCGTTTCCACGGCGGTCGCGGTCAGTTCGAAAGCACCGGTATCAGCGCCGGCCGCCGCGAGTACAATTTCGTCGCCGGCAGTGAACGCGGGAAATGGATCGGCCAGGCTTGCAGAGTAGTCGTTGGTGATCCCGTTGGGCCGTATCTCCCAAGGTTCCGCGAGGCCCGACAACGTGAGCGCGCCCACCGATATCTTCTCCGGTGTCGGAATGCACTCATCGTCCCCCGCGCAAGTCAGGCCGGACTCACAGGGGGTGTCGCAGACGAGCGTTCTCGGGCCGAGCAACTCGCACGTCTCAGACTGGTTCAGAACCTCGAAATCGGCGCGTGGATTGATGCGGTCCAACACGGAACCCGTGAACAACGTTTTGTCGGCGCTCTGGTAGAGCCGAAACGACCCGAGCCGATCGGTGCGCGTGCACGAATCGACAACCGTCGCCGGAGTTGGCTCGGCGGCGTCGGTTGGCTCGGTGCCATCAGTCGGCTCGGCGGCGTCGGTCGGCATCGACGCCGGATCGGACTCGGAGGGTTCTGCGTCCGTGGCTGACGCCGGCTCGGGATCGGCAGCAACCGGGTCCTCTGCCGCTGGCTCGTCACCGTTTGGGTCGTCTTCGCCGGGCGGATCTGGCTGCGGTGACTCCGCCGCCGCCTCGACTCCGTCCTCAGTCGACGACGAGTCGCCCCCTTCGGACGCGCATGCGCCAGCGATGAGCGCTGCCGCTAGTAGGAGGAGAGGTAGGGAGGGTTGGCTGGCCCAGCCGCCGCTTGGGCTTGCTGGTGGCGCTGCGCACGACTTCGAAAGTCGGGAACGCCCGAGGTGGGGATCCATGGGCAACTTGGTCACCCC
>JBNKHV010000188.1:0-4534 GCA_050290545.1 Polyangiaceae bacterium
GGTGGTGCGTTCGAGGGAGACCGCGTAGCTCGGCTCGGTGTTCATCCACGCGCCCGTTGCTCCGTCGACGATCAGAGGAATGCAGAGCAATACGGGGATGACGCACGTAGCCACGTCAGCGATCAACCAACCCGTACTGAGCCGCCGCTCCAGGGAGAACTGTCCCTGCTCGTACCCCTCTTTGCGCACATGCACGATGCTCGGCCCCTGACGCGGCACCTCGACGCGCGCTGGGGTCACTCCCAGGGTGTTTCCGCCGAGCACGACGGAGGCGTGCACCGGGGAGGAGCTGACGTCGATCGTCGCCTTGGATGGCCTGAACGCCGCAGCGCAACTGGCCATCTCGAGTGCCGTGATGGACATCGCAACGGTCAGCGCAAAGCGAGATCGAGGTCGAAGCATGCGCGGAGCATACTCCCTCCTCCGACGAAACACACGGGTGCGAAGTAGAGGTCCGGGACGCAGGCGACGTGCTTTCGCCGGCTCACGCTTGACTCTGTCATGGCGATTGTTGCCAACACGTCCTGACCGTCGAAGCTCACGTCTCCCTCGACGGTAACTACATCTTTTGGGTCTACGCCTCGTGCCTCGAAGAACTCGGCAATCTTCTGGTCCTGCTCCTCAGAGGCTGCGCCAGAGTCCGCCGCCGTTGTCGAAGAGCAAGCGAACAGGCCCGTAGCAAGCACCAGGACGCTGGCTGGATGGTGAGTGCGCGATGGCACCGTCCTTTGAGCTTCCACGGTGATTCTCTGATTCTCGGTCGAGTCCAGTCGGAACAATGGTCCGATCATGAGTAGACGAAAAATGTCAACGAGCGAGAGACATTGCTTCGAGTCAATTGGTGTGGGTTTAGTGATTGAGTCTGGTTATCGTTCGGACGAGTACGCCCGACGGCTCGGTTTGCAGATTCTCGGTTTGCGGAGGGTTAATCCACACCTCTGAGGGAAACTTGCCTGGCGGGAACAGCTCTGGATGGGCGGCGTAGGCTACGTTCGGGGTCGCCTGTCGGTTGGCAAGGAGCGTGCTTGCCTGGCCGTGGTGTATCATGGTCCACTCCGAACGCCAGGAAGACCTCAATCGTGCGGTGGATCGCCCACAGCAGATCGATTAGACCGCCTTGTCCGGGTGCTAACGCACACCGCCACCTTGGCCGATGGGTCCAAAGAGGTGCGCGAAGCACGGCAATCGAAGTTGCGGTATCGGTCAATCGGCACCTTGGCGTAGGCAGATTGACGTTGTCCGACCACCACAGTGCGTCCGTGAGGTGGCTGTGGCGTACGCGGCCCGGGGCATCGCCCGAACGGCCCTGAACGCTTCCGCCGGCTCACCATAGTGAAAGCGCGCAGCGTCGGTGTCCGGCAACGGCACCGAAGTCAACGGTGCCACCGTTGGTTCCGGTGCAGGTTCGAGACGCCCCTGAGCCTGGCGAGCTGAGGTCCTCGCGGGCGCGCAGATCGACAAACGGGTCATTGGTCGCGTCGATTGCCTGTCAAGGACCGCTCACCAAGCGAAGGCTGTCCGGGAGGCTCGTCTGGCTCACGCTACCGTCGAGTTCGAGGATGGTGAGATAGTTCGTGAGGGTGTTCTGGTTGACGACGAACAACCTCCCCCACGCGTCCAACTTCATGTAGTCGGCGGAGCCGCGGCCGGTTCTCGGCCAAGCGCCGTAGTCGACGACTTTCTCTGCGTGACCGGTGAAGTCGATGAACCACAAGGCATAGGTGTGCGATTCCTCGCCCTCCAGCGCTACCCAGTAGCCATCGGGCAAGACCCGAGCGGTCCCGATGCGGGCTTCGGGCAGGTCCATCGAGTAGTTCGGTTGCCCAACGGGGAAGCCGTGGAAGAGCAGCAGCGTTCCCTCTTCGACGTCGACACGGGAATCCGTGGTGTCGATAGGGATCGGGCCCGAATCCCAGGTCTTTCCGGCATCGTTCACTGAAGCGTCGATGAGTTCGAGCTTTGGCGGTTCGGGCGGTAATCCCCTGCGGTGAAAGACTCCGGTTGAGAGCAACAGCGTACCGTCGTAGCCCACCGCCTCCAACGTGCCCAGCTCGCCGCTGACGACGGCACGTCCCCGTTCGTCCACCCAAGTATCGCTGTTCCGGCAGTGATGGAGTCGTGCGCCCTCGGGCCCCAGCTTGGCGTTCGGAGTACCGCTTCGTTCGTCACACGGTGTAGGGAGCGCCAAGTCTTTGCCGGGCAGTGCAACATCGAGGAGGGGAGCTTCGTCGCCTGGGAGCAGGCACCAATCGGGCGTGAACAGTGTTCGATCAGCAAGGAGGAGCTCGCCGTCACTGCGGACTGAGGCGAAGCTCACGAAAGAAGTCGACCCAAGCGCGATCTCGGGGTGTTGCCAGTGGGAGATACCATCGCCCATCAAGTAGACGTCATTCGGGTCGAATGGGTAGAGCGGCCAGCAGTCGACCAGTGCGTTCGGCCCCCGATCGCCCTCGGACCCCACGTGCAGCACGACGCGCTTGTCCTCTTGCACAAGCCAGGCGTCGGCAGTCCACAGAGTGTCCTCGAGCGTCGACTTCACCCACACGGCCGTCGCTTCGTCTTCGAACTCCATCGTCCAACGGACGAACACGTCCGCGAGATGGGCCGGTGGCAAGGCGAAGCCGCCCGCGTCCGCTGCGGCGTCCCTGTTAGGAAGCGCTGCAGGAGCACCTGCATCGCTGACAATCCCTGCGGGCGTCCCAGCGTCCGTTCTGGTTGGTGAGAACTGGGGAGCAGCGGGCGTGAACGTCTCACCGAATACTTCGATGCAGTCACCTCGCCAGGCGGCCGTTGCGTGCCACGCCTGGGCCAATTCTGGCTGTTCACCGGGCCTTCTGTTCGCCAGCAAGAGCGACAAGAGCAGTGCGGGTTGGTGCTGGGCCACAAAGACAGGCGTGAGGTTGGAGTCGTCGAGAGGCGTCGCGTCGCTCAGGGGCGCCGTGTCCTCACACGAGAAGCGCACCGCCGTCGACTGTTCGTCGAGGCGCATGAACGCGGCCAGGTCTTTCGGAAAGCCGGTCGCCAGGCGAGTCGTGCCCTCGATACCGTCCCGTTTCCACGCCTCCAGCGCGAGATCCAATCCCGCTGGGTACACGAGCGAGCGCAACGCAATGATCCCTGGGGAATCACTTTCTTGGATGGCACGGAGCACCGACTTACGCGACTTGCGGGCGAGCTCTTCCAGGCGCTCTTCACTGAAAGGTAAGCGCAACATCAGGTGCATGGCGAGCAGTTCGTACAGCTCCGCCTCGCCCTCGATGAAGGCTCGGTAGGCTTGAACTGATGTGCCGCTCTCCTGCAGATCTGCGCCATTCCGCCAGCCGTACTCTTGATCCTGCAGCGCGTGAACCATCTCATGTGCGAGCGTGGACATTTCACGCCACGCATCCCTCTCGGGAAACACCACCACGTTCAGGACTTCTGCCATCGGCGAATAGGTGCCGAGCACACCTTCGTCCGTTTCCGACCAGGCCGTCGCAAGATCGAGTTCAGGCGAAAGCAGTCCAACCACTTGCAACGATTTGGTCCGATGGTAATCCACGACCTCCCACGGCGCTGGGAGCTCTTCCCTGGAGACGACCAACGAGACGGCGCGCGATTCTCCTCGCAGTCCGCTGTCTGGCCCGCCGTCGCGCGTGCTCGGCTCGTTCCCCGCGTCGACCGTCGAGGCACCAGCATCCAGCCCTACGAAGTCCAGAATGACCTGGGGTTTCTCCTCGAAAGAAACCCCTCGCACGCACTCCACCGCCTGCTGCACGACGGCCTGGCATGACGCTTCGGCGATGTCGCAGGCAGAAAACGTGAGCGCAGCGCACTGGGGAGAGCACTCGACGACATCACAGTACGTGGATACCTCGGGCTCGTTGCTGGGCGCTTCGCTACAGCTCGCGAGCGTCAGCGCCGCCAGGGCCACGGCCCAATTCAGCCAGCACTCAGTTGCACACCATCTCATCATTGCCGTCCAGGCAGTCAACCTCGTCATCGCACACCCATTCACTCGAAATGACGGTTTCCCCACCATCGCAGATGAAGTCGCCCCCGCAGCCGGCCATGCACCACCCGACGCGTGCCGAGACGCGAGTGAGCTCTTCACAGGTAGCGTCCAGAATACACCGACCAAGGCACTCGTTGTGTTCTGACGCAGTGAGATCGATGCGGGCGCGCAGCCCGCAAGCCGCCAAGTGTTGGTCGACCGCACTCCCTGCGTCGCTGCAGGAGGTAATGCACCACAACAACAACCAGACACACCCCCGACGGCTCATCACGACACGCAATCGTTAGCAGAAAAGCACCGCCGCCGGCGCATCAATGTCGAAACACTAGCCAGAAAGTGACGACGGACCCGCTGCTGTTGGCGTGCGGTCTTGGCGACCCAGTAGCCAGGGCCTGATGACGGCCTCCGTCACTGGGGTTGTATCACCATCCCAGCGCTTCGATCATCGTTTCTCCGTAGCGCTGGCCCATGAGCACCACAGACGGGTGATCGAAGTGATACTCGTCCATGACGGCGGTGCCATCCTGAGAAACCCAGTAG
>JBNKHV010000189.1:0-1678 GCA_050290545.1 Polyangiaceae bacterium
CGTCTCACTCAGAGAAATGACGTCTTCCTCCGTCGCATCCACGCCCACCAGGGTTTGCGTACCCGCATCGAAGTCGGCAACCACCTCACCTGACTCGAGCTCGACGACCACGACGTGATTGTTCTCTTGCAGCGACACGACGGCGAGGTCGTCAGCGTTGATGTCGACGAACTCCGGCTCCGGATCTTCGGGTGCGTAGGCAGAAAGACCGCTGACGTCGACGGTGCGCAGCGTCCAGTCCGCAGGTGCTCCTACCAGGTCGACGATGATCAAGAAGCCCGCGGGCAACTGGGGCAATCCGCCCTCTTCACCGTCAACCTCGATGTCCTCGTCGCGTTCGTTCTCGATCGCGACGGCCGCATACAAACCATCCGGGCTGATGGCAACCGAGTCCGGCTGCCCCCCGAGAGGCAACTCCGCGACGACAGTCCGGGTTGCGACGTCGATGACTGACAGATGCCCGCTGGGAGTCACGAACGACTCGCTGGTGTTCACTCCCACCAATGCCAAGCCGCCGTCAGTGAGGGCCACCGACGTGGGCTCGCCCCCCACGGCGACTTTTCCGTCGGGCAGGGGCTCCGCGGGGTTCGCGATGTCGACGAAGCCCACCTCCTCGAGGGTGCCGTCGGTGTAAACTAGCGTTCTGCCATCCGGCGTCGCCGCGATGATCTCCGAGACCGTCTCATCGGCGAGGTCGACGTTGTTCGTGTAGTTCGCGAAGGTTGCGACGCGATTGAAGACCTTCGGCCCGTTGCCGCGGCCCCGTTTCCACTCGCTAGGCCAACTCCGACCGTGCCCATCGCTGCCGTTGCTTCGCGCCTGTGCGCTGCCGAGGGTGCTCAACGCGAGCAGCCCCAATGCCAGGGAACTCAAAATACGCATGCCGGTATCCTTTCTCTTTGAACTCGTTGTCGTGCGCCGACGAGCAACCACTGCTGGTGCGACGTCGGGCCCTCGTTAGGCGCCGTCGGCCGCTGCCACGTGACGCCAGTGCGACAGTTGTGGCTCGGAGCGCGACAATGCCGCGGCCGAGTCAGGCGGCGACCTCCGGATGCAGCCCGACGACCGGTGGAACGTGACATCGGTATGGCACTTCCGTTGCGATCGACCCCGCCCGAGCGCGACTCGAGTCTGTGCACGCCGATGCCACGCGGCTATAAGCGGATGATGCACAGTATCGTCGTCGGAGCGGGCCGTGGTCTTGGGCTGGCACTGGTCGCCAACCTGTTGAAAGACGGACACCACGTCGTCGCACTTCACAAGCAGCGCAGCGCGGGCTTGGACGGCTTGGCCAAGGACTTTGCCGACCGCCTGCTCCTGCTGCAGGCGGATGTGACCCAAGAGGCGACCATGCGAGAGGCCGCCGAAAGACTTCGTGCGATGGCCCCCAACGCGCTACCTGGCTCGGCAACGGCGCCAGTGAGCGCCGCATCCGACTCGGCGCCGGGCGCGGGCTTCGACCAAATCATCTACAATGCCGCCGTTCATCTGGAACACGGTGGCCCCGACGTACTCGCCTCCACCATCGACGACGTCTCGCGAACCTTGGACGTCAACAGCGTCGGTGCCGTCCGCACGGTCAAACACCTGCGCCCGTTGCTGCAGGATGGCGGGCAGCTGGTGCTCATCTCATCCGAGGCGGGCAGCATCGGGCAGTGCTGGCGCGAAAGCGAGTACG
>JBNKHV010000190.1:0-41796 GCA_050290545.1 Polyangiaceae bacterium
GCCGCCGCCAGTTCGGCCTGCGCTTTGCGCAATCGCTCCCGCTTCGCCTTTTCGCTCTTCTTGTTCGCGCTTGCCACACGTGGAGTCTATCAGACCCCGTCGTGAACAAAAAGCCTATGCTCCGTCAGCGATCCCCACCCAATTCCCAAACCCAGTAGATTCCTGAAGAATCTGAGGGGATCCCTCAGGTTCTGGAGTGGTCGTTTCTTGCGCGGACAGGACCTTTTCTATCCGTGATCAAAAAGTTGACGCTAGGATGTTGATTCAACGATTAATACTCGTGTTCGGTCTTGCCGGGGCGTGCCATTGTACGTCTGGGACGGCCCGGGTAGACCATGCCGCCAGCTCACACATGCCGAGTGATGTGGGAATCGCGGGAGGTGGCACTCGAGAACCAAAGAAGGTTGAGGCCATCGCAGAAAAGCCGACGCCAGTATCCGATTCGACCTTTGTGAATAGGCATGGCCAGGAGTTGCCCGCTCGTTTAGAGTCCGTGTTTTTGTTCCTTGATCACCTCGCCGCAGAGGCAGCGGTCTTCTTCGCAGACAGGCACGCGAGGCCCAGCTTTGATCTCAAGATAGTGACGCAGAACGTATCGGCGCATGGGGTGCTGTTCTCGCCGTTTCGCGGCGGTACTCGCTCTCGATCCGTCGTTGAGCTGAGCCGAGACAGCATTGCAGAGCAGATACGGGAACGAAAAGGCCGGGCCTACACGGACTTCTTCCTGCTTGGCCGCCTATACTTCATGGGCGAGCGTAAGTACTCTGGAATACACATCATCGAGTTCGATGACGGCGCTTGGATTGAGGTCGGCACTTACGGGATGCGGTTGAAGGTCACGAAGGAGGGTGGGCGCTACGTCCTGCGCCAATGCAGCTCAGATGGGGAGGTGCAGGAATAGCTGCTCGGCGTTCCTAACAGCGCCATCCTCACGCTCCTTCCTGTTGGGCAGGATCTTGCAATGGTGCTGGATGTCAAATTCGAACGCCAGTCACTGTTTCGCGCGCATTTGTGCGGCATGCCGACGCAGATATGAATCCAAGTCAATTCCCTGCGAGGGGGTGGTCAACCTCGAGCCTCGGGTACTCCGCTCCGCGGACGCGACTCGGCGCGGTCAGCCGCAAGGGGCAATCCATATCCGTTGAAGGGACGATATCGCGGCCCGTGATCGCCGCGCACCAGTGTGGGACAGGACGAACCGAGGTGATAAGTGAAATTCGTTCGTACGGCCCAGAGCAAACTGTTTTCTGCAGCAGCACAATCCTCATGGCCCGCTGGGCGTATCCGCAAGACGCTGCGACCTGTTCTCCGCTAGTTGCTGGCTTTGAGTACGGCGTGTTTTGTGCTCGGTCGGAATGGCGGCCGGGGCGCAAGTCGCCTGAGGGCTGAAACCGGGGGCTGGGAAGAGGTAGAAAACATCTGCCAGTAGGCAAGGTCATTGGTGGGTTCCAGTCGGCACCGCGCTCAGCCGGAGGGGCATGCCTTGTTCAGTCTCGCACCGGGCCAAGTACCTGTTGTCGCAACCGAATCAAGTATGCGAACGTTTGGGCGAGAGAGGCAAATCATGAGGAAGACCACAGTCACCCTGTTGTTCTCGTTGGGCTGTCCCCTGTTCAGCTGCAGTGAGTCCACCGCCGACGATGAAGAACAGGCTCCACCAGACACCAGCTTGGAACAAACGGATGTTGCCGGTCCGAACGACGCCGAAGCGGGGGCAACAGAACCCGGTATGGCGTCGAACCCAACCCCAGACCAGGACACAATCGGCGTGGGGGAGGAGACGGCCGAACCAGACTCTGCCGAGTCTCCTCCGGGGCCGAGCTCTCCCACCACCCAACCTGCGATGCCGAGTGACACGCCGGCTCCCGACCCCTCCAACAGTCCTGCGGAGAACCCAGCCAGTGAGGAGGACGAAGTTAACGCGCCTGTTGTCGACTTCGAGCCCTTTCCCGGCGAGAGCGAACAGCATGGCGACGTGTTCAATCTCGTCAATCCTGCCGCCGTCGCTGAGCTAGACGAGTACCTGCTGGGGACGGACCCGGTACACGTGGCGCTGCGCGAGGGGATGATGAATACCGTCAACCAGTTCATCTCCCTGTTCGAAGAGCAGTATGACTTCTTGTTCTTCTTTCACGATCACACGCTCGAGACGCCGGTTGCGGGGAAGTTCCAAGCGGTGACGCGGCCAGCGATGCGAGGCAACGGTGCTGAGATTCAGATAGAACTCGCGGGTTACAGAACGGATGGGCGTCTCAAGGGCATCGCGGCCTTTCGGCTGACGCCAGGCATTTACCCGCCTCTGGCCCATGAAGCCGGTCATTACTGGCTCGCCCACCTAGACCCTTCGTTTGGCTTTGGCGCACCCGATTACCCGCTTCATTGGGGCTACAGCAGTGTAAACGGCCATCTTGGAGGCTACGACCCCGCCACGCTGGAATGCGCCACCCCCTCGGGCGCGAGCCCTCCTGACTGTACACCGGAAGAGAGCGGGCGCATTCGCTACGTTGCCGAAACGTTTGGCCCCAATACGAACGGTTTCAAGGCGACGCCGTTTTCCCCATTGGAGCTGTATCTGATGGGCTTGGGACCCATCGAGGATGTGCGAGACGCATTTCAGGTGATGGTCAACCCCACGTGGGTAGAAGATGATGCCGACGCTGGGCTCACGGTGTTCGAGGCAGACGGACTCAACGAGGTAACGATGGCGGAAATCGTCGCGCGTCATGGTGACGTCGAGCTGTTGCCGCCCGAACAACGTCAGTTTTCGGCGGCTTTCATCATCGTGTCGGAGCAACGAGCGGCAGAAGAAGCGATCCAGGAAGTCACGTTGTGGGCGACCGAGTTTGGGGGACGCGGCGCAGGGATCTTCCCTTCTTTCGAAGATTACACGTCGGGTCTGGCGACGATGGACACCACACTAGGTCCGCGCCGCCGCATCGGCGATACGCCACCCGAACCACGGGAGCGCTTCGTTTGTGATCCGCTCGAGCAAGATTGCTCCGGTGGACTCGCCTGCGACGTGACGCCGCCCATCTGTGTGCTGCGAGGCGACACCGCCGAAGGCCAACCTTGCGATTCCATCTTTGCCTGCGCTGCGGGGCTCGAGTGCTTTTCTGGCGAATCCGCGCCTAACGATTTCGTTTGTTCGCCGTATTGTGTGCCGGACGACCCGTCGTCATCCGAGGCCTGCGACGCGCTGTGCCCAGGCAACTACTTCACGTACTCGTACGAGGACGTGACGATCGCTGGGCAGTGCGTGCCGGAGTGAAGCCCACCAGGGTGGTCAACATCGGCGATCGTCGAGGGGCGCCGGGCTCGCTCGGCGGTTCAACTCCGCCTCTGGACACGGATATGCCCGCCAGGTTGGCGGTCGCTGCGAAAATCCCGATGCGGTTGTCGAAACGACGCCCTTGGCTTCCTGTTGATGGTCAGTGTTAGCGATCGAATTGACGTCGCAACCCAGGGCCAACCTGTGGTCGTATGATTTGCGCGCGTTGGCCCCACTGATGTCGCAAAGCGGGCCCGGAGCGGTCGTAGCGTTCAGACGCAAAGCAACGCCCCATGATGTCCGTGTTCGGACGCGGTGGGCCGTTTGTCAGCTGGACTCAGTGGTCGTTCCGAATGCGATATCCTTTCGTCAGCACGAAGCTCTCGCGCACGCACACCTCCCCCGCACCGCCCGCAGGTCGCAGGCCGAGGACGTAGCCGGGCGGGAGGCGGCCGCCTCCGGCGGCCGGGTGGGGGCAAACTCAGGCACCCAACGACGACCCATCCACCAAGGGCTTCAACAACTCTGCGACCACGGGGCGGCACAGGAAGCTGTGTTTGAGCTCGGGGTTGCGGATGGACTCGGCGAGTCGACGGGCGTAGGCAGCGGCGCGTAAACGGGTTTCGCCGGCTTGAGGGGAGCGAGCGCGGGTGAGCGTCTCGACGCACAGAGCGCGGGTCTCGAGGCCGTATTCGGAGCCCTGCAGTGTCTCGATCGCGCCGACCGTGGTGGTGGCGAGCAGGATGGCCGTGTGCTGTTCGCCGATGTCGACGCGGGTGGCTGCCTCGAGTGCCATCGCGTAGAAGTGGAAGGCCACGTAGGCTTGGCTTTCTGCGACCTGGCGCGCGTCGAAGGCGTACATCACGGCGGCGCCGCTGTTGCCCGTTTGACGCGCCAGGATGGCGCGGATGAGCCGCGCGTGCACGGCGTCGTAGCTGCTGGCGCTGTAGTCGCTGACGGCTTCCGCTTCGGTCACGAACTCGAGCGCGCGGTCGTATTCGCCGAGCTCGATGTGTAGCTCCGCGCAGCACAGTAGAGTGTCGCCCAGGCTGTCTTGGTCTTCGTGCTTTTCGTGGGCATCGCGGGCGCGGTCGAGGTAACCGCGGGCACGCCGTAGATCGCCGAGACGCGAGTAGCACTGGCCGATGTTGCTCAGGGTTTTGGCGATCTGGAATCGCCCGCCGATCGACAGATCGATGCGGATCGCCTCCAGCGCCAACGCGATGGCATCCTCGAACTTGCCGAGCACGAACATCGCGAACGCAAGCGAGCTCTTGGCGCGCGCCTCTTGTCGTCGGGCCAACGTCTGACGGAAGACGGCGATGGCTTCGGCGTGAGCGTTGACCGCCTCTTGAACGCGCCCCACGCGGAGCAAGAGTGTCGCTTGGGCGCGCAAGACTTCCGCGCGCAGGCGCGGGGGCACGACGTCCTGGTTGACGGTCTCGAGTGCGCGGTCGCAGGCCGCGAGTGCACCTTGCATCTCGCCGAGATCACGGAGCATTTCTGCCATCAGCGATTGGGCTTGCACCTGTAGGGTGGCGGAGCCTGCTTTGGCGGCGACCTCTTCGCCGAGCTGGGCCAGGCTGAGACCGTGGGTGAGATGGCCCGCGTCGAAGTCGAACTGCGCGTGACGGATCAACGCCGTTGCGATCCAGGTGCTCTTGCCGCTGCGTTTGGCGCATTCACGCAGCGACTCCAGGTGCTGCTTGCGCTCCTTCCACCGACCTTGAACGCGGCAGATGTCCTCCAACACGCTGTACGGCTCGAGGCAGCGTTCGTCGAATTGTGGCAGTACTTCGAGGGCGTTTTCGTAGTAGCTCGCCGCCAGCTTGAGCTGAAAACCGGAGCGGGCGACGGAGGCCGCCTCCAGGTAATAATCTGCCGCCCGCTCGGGGTCGCGCCCGCGAGAGAAGTGACGCGCCACCATCGCCGCACCCAGGCCGTGAGCGCCGGGGCCGCGCGCCAGGAGCTCGCCGAGTTGTTGGTGCATGTCGCTGCGCTCGCGACGGTCGAGAGCGAGGTAGGCGACGTCGCGCGTCAAGGGATGTCGCACGTCCACGGACTCGACCTTGATGTCGCACAAGCCGCGGGCGCACAAGCGCGCGATGGCGTCGTCAGCTTCGACACCGAGCAGCGTCGTCAAGTCGGTGTGGGCTAGGGGTGAGCGACTGACCGAGAGCCAGTCCACGACCGCACGCTCTTCCGGAGGGAGCTCGTTCAAGCGGTCGGCGATCAGCTGCTCCAAGGTCGAGGGCAGCGACTGCACGCGGTCCTCGGGCTGTTGGACGCGGACCAAGGTGACTTGGCCAGATTCGTCTTCTTTCAGATCGAGCTTGCCGCGCTCGAGCAACGCATCGACCATCTCCAACAAGAAGAAGGGGTTGCCCGCGGCGCGCGGGATCAAGTCCGCGCACGCCTCTTCTACCCCCGCACTGGCGCCGATGTGCGCCTCCACCAGGCGCACCTGGTTTTCGCTGGAGAGTGCCGTCAACTCGACGCGCACGATGCCCTCGACGTAGGCCATCACTCGGTCGTCGGGGCGTGTGATCAAGAGCACCAGGATCGGGGCCAAGTCGCTGCGACGCACGATCGAGACGAGCAGCTCCAAGCTCGGTAGATCGATCCAATGCAGGCCGTCGATGCTGACGACCAGAGGCGATTGTTGCGCGGCGCGGGCGAAGAAGTGGCGCAGCCCGCTGCTCAACAGGCGGCGGTTCAAAGCGGCGTCCGCTTCGTCCACCGCCTCGGCGAAGCGCCCGGTGGCGAGCTCGCTCATGCGCCGAATGATGTCGTCCGCGTGGCGATCTTCGTGCAGCTCGCCGAGCATCTCTTGGATTGCGCTGCGCGCTTGCTCCACCGGTTCGTCGGGGCGAATGCCGGTCAGCTCTCGCAACCATTGACCGGCGTTGCTGAACGGCAACTCACTGCGGTGGGGTGAACACTCGACGCGCAGCTCGCGAGCATCCGGTGGCAATTCACTCAAGAAGGTTGCCAAAAGGGCGCTCTTGCCGATGCCCACTTCCCCGATGATCAGGCGCGCGGTGAGCTGGCCGTGGGTTTCGGGTGTGGTGGGGGTGACGCATTGATGATAGGCCGCGTGCAGATCGGCGAGCTCCGCGTCGCGGCCCACCAAGTCGCGCGGGGCCAGGGAGAGCTGAAGCCGCTTTTCGTCTCGCGTCAGGGGGCGCAGGAGCTCGTAGACCCGCATCGTGCGGGGAAGGTCGTGCTCTTCGAATTGGCCGAGTTCGAGGCTGGGCAGGTCGTTCCACACGAAGTCGCGACGGACCAGACGGTAGATACCGCCCGCGACCCACGTTTGGCGTGAGTTGGTGTGTTCACCCAGGAGCGTGGCCAACGAATCTGCCGGGGCTTGCAGTTTGTATTGGGTCAGATGCCCCGCCTTGTCGCGGCGGCCTTCGGCGATGCCGCGCACGATGCTCACGCTGGCCGTGAGCTCGGCGGGTAGCCCATCGCAAGCACCCTCCAATGCCTCGTGCACGTCGATGGCCAACCACGCGGCGTCGGAGGCGGCGCGTGAGGGGTTGGCCATCAATCCGACCACCGCGCGCCCTTGCGCGATGTCGAAGGGCTGCTCACCGGTTTCGTGTTCGTCGGCCTCCCACGTCCAGCGCGCGCCGCGCTTGTAGGCGATCTCGTCGAAGATGGAGCGCAGCTGCTCGGCCAGCCGCGCCGTCTGCCCCTGGCCGATGGCCGCCTCCATGTCGCGGCGACCCTGGATGCGCATGCCGACCAGGGCCACGTGCCGCACCTCACGCCCTGCTCGACTGCGCAAGCGACGCTGGCGGAGCAGAACCTCCGAGTCCGCGTTCGAATCGCTTCCTCCAGTCGAGGAGGCCGCCTTGAGCTCCAGGCCGATCGACTCGAGGTCGCGGGAACCGGTGCGCGGTGGCTCTTCACCGGGAGACGTGTGCTCGCGGCTGATGAACGTGGCGACGACGCTCTCGAGGGCGTGTGAATCCACGGGCTCTTGCTGTTGGAAGAGCAACCGCGTGATCGCGCTCGCCATCTCACGAGCAGTGTCGAAGCGCTCGTCCCGTTGCACGGCCAGGGCCTTCATCACGATCGCTTCGAGCTCGCTGGGTACGCCGCGAGCGAACATGCTCGGCGGCTCCACCGCGCCCGAGCGCACCGCCTCCAGCAACTCTTTGCCGTCGGCTGCGCCGTGCAGGGAGCGCCCCGTCAGAAGCTCGTGGAAGACGACGCCCAAGGAGTAGATGTCCGAGCGCCGATCCACCTTTTCGCCGCGCGCTTGCTCTGGCGACATGTACGAGGTCTTGCCCTTGAGCACGCCGGGCTCTTGGCGGAAGACGTTGGCCGTCGCGATGCCGAAGTCGGCCACCTTCACCGCACCGTCGAAACTGACGAGGATGTTCTGCGGAGAGATGTCGCGATGGACGATCTCCAACGGGGCGCCGCCTTCGTCTTTGCGCTCATGAGCGTAGTGCAGCCCCTTGGCCACCTCCGCGACGATGTAGGCGGCAACCCACGGCGCGAAGCGTTCGCTTTTGGCGCGTATCGCGCGGTGCAGACGCCGCAGGTCGGGGCCCTCGACGTACTCCATACTCAGGAGCTGGCCCTCTTCGCCGTAGTCCTGAAAGTCGTAGACTTGGACGATGTTGGGATGGTTCAGGCGAGTGGCCAGTTGGGCCTCATCCGCAAACATGCTGCGGAACTTTTGCGAGGAGCCGTGGGCGGGCAAGATGCGCTTGACGACGAGCAACTTGAACGTGCCCTCGGCGCCGCGCTTCTTCGCCAGAAACACCTCGGCCATGCCGCCCGTTCCGAGACGGCGGATCACCTCGAAGTCAGCGAGCTTCTTGGGGGTGGGCCGGGCTTCCGCGTTAGCCATCCGAGCTTCGAACGCTAACGCGGTTCCAGGTAGTTGTTCCCCTCTTTCGTGCGCCCTCCGGGCCCATGGCCAACAAGTGCGCCTGGACAGTATTGCTCGCCGGGTACGACGAAAACTTGCCTGCAGGGGCTGTCGGCACTTCGACCTACGCCCATCAGACTGAGCGCGGTACCTCGCCACGCTTGCCACCGCGATGCCCAGGGAGCATTTTACAACCGCTGATGAAGGTGTTGCGTTTGTCGTCGTGGTCTTGGGTGCTTGCGAGCGCTCTGGCTTGCTCCAGTGGGGCCGTTCCTCCGCCCGTCGACGCGGCCGGGTTGTCGCAGGTTCCCATCACCCACGTGGAATTGAGCCGAGAGGCTTTCGGCCCCAAGTTGGTGCGCCTGCTGCGCGACGGGAAGGCCGACGGCGAGCGCCTGAACGACCTCGTCGCGGTGGTGCGGCACCAGTTGGGCCGCGCCAAACACTACTTCGACCATGGGCACGAGCAGGCGGGACTCGATGCCGTGACCGGGGCGTTCCTACTCGTGCGCGCCGGTGAGTTTCGCAACGAGATGCTCCAAGACGTCGAGTTCTCGGTGGAAGAGGCGGCGGGCGCCGTCGCGCGCTTGGGGGATGAGGGGCGGGCCGAGGCGTTTTACGAGTTGCTGAAGCTGTCGCTGGAAGATGCCAAGAGTAAACAGGACGTGAAGTCGCACCTGGAGGCGATCACGATGTGGCGCCAAGACACCAGCGGCGAGTCGCGCATGACCGAGGCCGGTGCCCGGCGCCTGGCCGCCGCCAAGAAGGCGCTCGTGTGGCGCACGCCCGAGAACCTGGCTTTGGCTCGCAAACGCACCGGCGAGTGGGTCGAGCAGGCCTTCGTCGTCGGTGACGAGGGCACGCAACCGCGCACCCACGAGGAGTTCGATGAGCGAACCGAGGCCAATCGCGCGGTGATGCTGGGGGCGGCTTCGATGGCGGCCCTCTACTTGCGCGACGGGGACGCAGCGGGGGCCGTGGCGGCTCTGGAGAGTGAGCCGGTTTCGGCCATCGCCAACACACGTTTGATCAACCGCTTGAACGACGCGGCGGATGGCAGCCCCGACGCTTGGGCGGACATGTTCGGCTTCTACGAGTCGACGGACGCTGCTGCCATGATTGCCCTCGATCCAGATTTGGCGCGGGGTGCTGCCTGGGGCGCGGCGGTCGAGCTCTACCGTTCGGAACCGAAGCAGATCCGCGCCGTGATCCCGCTGGCGACGCTGTTGGTCGATCACAGCATGGGGGATGTCGCACCGTTGCTCTTCGAAGGCGCGTTGGGTGAAGAGCCTGATAGTCGCGAGTTCACGTGGGTGCTGCGCTTGGTGATGCAGGCGCTCTCCGCCGCAGAAGAGCGCGGGGATCTCGAGTTGGCGCGTCAGGTGTTTGCCAATGCTCGCCCGTTGGTCGAGCGAGCAGCAAAGAAAGCGTACCTGGCAAGTGTCAGTCCTTCCGCCGCCGACTTTTGGTACGCGATGGGGGCGATGGAGAGTCGAGCGGGCGCTCTCGAACGGGCCCGTCCTTACTTGCTCGCTGCCGTCAAGGCGGAGGCGACACCGCAGTCGCTACGCTTGTTGGCTGCCATCGACCGTCAGCGGGGTGAGTTGGGGGCTGCGTTGCAGGCGTTGACGGAAATGCTGTCGTTGGTTCGTGCAGAAGGCGACGCTACGTCGGAAGCCGCGACGCAGGTGATGATCTACGATCTTTTGAGGCAGATGGCGCGCGACGACCAGGCGGCGTCCGCACTGCAGGCGGCTTTGGAGCGAGTACTCGCGGCACGCAAAGCGGCGCGCAACAGCACCGAGGCTGCCTCGGCGGAGCGCGTGCTGGCGGACGTTCTCGAGCGCTACGGGGACAAGCGTGGTGCCAATCGTGCCGTCGCCCGCGCCGAGGACGCCGCTCGTCACGACATTCGACAGCTGACGGCAACGCTGCTCGACGCTGCGCGACGTGCGCTGATGCTTTCTGACTTGGAGGCGGGGCGGCGGATCATGCGGGATGCCCTGGATTCCGATTTGGACGAGCAGGATCTGGTTTACACCGCGCTGTGGGTGAAGCTGCTGCACGAAAAGGTCGGGGCAGCGAGCGATGGTTCCTACGAAGAAGCATTGGCGCGAATCGACGCCCCGGGAACTTGGGCGGGCCAGTTGCGCGATTGGGCGCGTGGTCACGCCACGGGCGAGCAGTTGCTCGCCCGAGCGACGACGCCGGTGCAACAGATCGAAGCGAAGTTCTACATCGCGCTGAGCGCACACCTGCGTCAACCGGGGCCAGCGACGTTGGCAGAGCTACAAGCGGTCGCGACGAGTCCAGCCATCGAACTCGTCGAGGTGCGCATCGCGCGTGACTTCGTGGCCGCTGCCGAGGGCAAACCCAAGCCGTCGCTGCCGGCGGGTGTCACCATCCCTTGAGCGTCCGGCTCCGGCAGCCATGGCAGACCCCTCGAGGGTAGGAATCGAACCACATCGACGCCCGGTCCAGCGGTGGCGGGTATACGCTAATGTCTCGGCTCGCCCGACATGGCCCAAGCGATGCGCTAAGCTCTCGCTCATGCGTGAAGGGTTCTTGATTTCGTTGCTTGTTTTGGGGGTTGTGGGGTGCGGTGGCAGTTCGTCGTCGGTCGACGACGCGTCGCAGTCGAGTAGCGAAAGCACACCAGGGAGCTCCGAAGCTTCGACAACCAGCGGCAACACCACGACCGGCGCAGAGACGGCGGGCGCGGAAGGTGCCGACGGAGAGGTGGCGAGCGAAGGAGAGTCAAGCAGCGGCGACGGTTCGGTGGCGGGCGATTCGACGTCGAGCACTGGAACACAAGACAGCAACGGAAGTGGCGACGAGATGCCTGCATCTTCCGGTGGCGACGCGTCGGATCCGCCAGAGCCCGCTCCGACGTCGACCGACGGTAGCGCTGAGCCCACTCCATCGGATCCTGCGCCGGGCACCCAGGACCCGCAGCCCGATCCCAAGCCCCCACAGGGCGGCGGAACGCCCCCCGATTGCGAAACCGTGGCGTGCCTCCGCCCCTACGAATGCGTCGCGGAGTGCGGCGGTGAGATCGTCAGTAGCGGGTGTTGTCCGTGCGCTGAGGGCTTGATCGACCAGTTCGTCGATTGCCGCTGAGCGCCCGTCGATTTGGTCCAGGTACGTTGCGCGCGTCGATTGCCGCTGAGCGCCCGTCGATTTGGCGCGGCAGGACGTCGCGCGCGTCAGGCCGGTAGCGCTGCTCGAATCGCCGCCCAGCGATCGCCGAGCAGCTCTTCAGCCATCTTGCTGACGCGAGCAAACGCCTCCGGCGGCACGCTCGCTTTCATCGCGCCGAGTATGCCGACGAGCTCTTGATGGTTCAGGTTGGGGAGCATCAGCGCCAGCCACTCGCCGAGCCTCGGGGGAGGGATGCTGGCCTGAAGTTCCGTGCGGACCTGGATCAGCTCCTCGTCGCTGAACGCTTCCCACAGAGCGGTATTGCCGTCGCGTTCCTCTTTGTTCATGTGGTGGCTCTGCTCGGCCACCATCACGTTGAAGAGCTTGCACAACTCGAAGCCGAGCCCCAGCGCTGCGGCACCGGATGCGTCTTTCAGTTCCGAAAAGACCTCCTTCATGGCGCTCGACAGCTCCACGTGGTCTTCGTGTTGCCCGAAAAGCTCGGACGCGACCTCCTCGGGCGCCACTTCGCGGATGAGCGGCGCGATGAAGTTGTTCTCCAGCTCGAGGTGTTCATCGAAGAAGCCCAAGGTGCGCGCGGCGGAGTCGACGGCCTGCGCCTTCTCGTCGGCATCGGCGAAGTTCGTGCGCTCCAGCAGCGCGCCCGTCTCGTACATGGCGTGGCGCAGGCCTTTGTGGGTGGCGGTGTAGAGATCGGTTCGTGGTTGGGTCATCGTCGTTACCTGTTGTGGAAAGGCGTCGCGCGAGGTGTACCAGAGGCCGTGCCGGAAGCCGAGAACGAGACGAGTCCGTCACCAACCCAGGTGCTGTTTCAGCTGCCCGACGAGTTCGTCGGCCATCGCCTGATGCGTCTTGACGCTCGGGTGCCAATCGCAGCCCGGAGCCTCGTTGTCGGTGTGCAGGAGGTAGCTGCCGACCCGCGTATCACCGGCCTTGTGGCGCCGTTCGACGGCGCGCTCGATCGCTTGCCGTGCCAGCGCGAGGTCTGCGGCTTGGAGCATCGGACCCACGGTACCCAAGATGAAGGCGTTGGGGTTCTTCTCTCGAATGTGCCGCAAGAACGCCTCGTAGGCTTCGGCGAAGTCTTCGACCGTCGGATCGGGCGCAGTGCTGAAGTCATTCGTACCCAAGTTGACCACCACCGCGTCGACTGGCTCGGCAAAGCTCCACGGCGTGTCGCCCTCTTGGGGCAGTGTGCGGTCGTACAGCGCGGGCATGAACTCGCCGTCCCCACCGTCGTAGTTCTTGACGACGCCGCGGCCCGACCAAGCCAGGGTGCTGGCCCTCGCTCCCAAGGCCCGCGCCGCCACCGCGCCGTAGGTGAGATAGTGGTTTTCGGTTTCGGGTGAGAAGCTGCAGCCCGTGTTGGCGCCCTCGTTGCCGTAGCCCGCGGTGATGGAGTCCCCCACGAACTCCAGTCGTCGGGCTGCGCTCGAAGGGGGCGCGGCGAGTTCGCCGTCTCGTACGGCGACCCCGTGCAGCGTCGTGACGCCGACGAACGCTTCCGTCTGACGGTACAACTCGACGACGTGTTCACCATTGGGCAACCCGCTCGCGAGGGAGTACCACGCGCGGCCCGGCGACGTCTCCAGTGTGCTCACCGTGCCGTCGACGACGAGGGTGTGAAACTGGGCCGCGTCTTCGAGCTCCGCGTCGAAACCCGTGCCGACGAAATGAGCGATGAAGCCGGCGCCGGACCACGCGTAGCGGCCACTTCTCGGTCCGAGTTGCTGTACGCGGCCGGCGAACGCGAGTTGTCCTGTCGTGGCAGGGGTGGGAGCGGGCGCTGCCGTCGTCACGGTCGCAGCTGTTGCTGGAGTTTCAGCGGGCTTGGCCGCAGTGGCGGGACAGCACGCCGCCGCGCTCAACGTGATTGCGAACAATAGGGAGGCATCGAATATCGGTCGTTCCACCCAACTACGCTCGCTCAGCGTTCCGCTCGGTTCAAGCACAAAGGGTCACGTTTCGAGCCGCCCCGCGTGCAGGGATCAGTCCGAGCCTGGAAAGCGCTCGCCTGTCGTCAGGTCTTGGAGCGTGCGGCGTGCTGTCGATACCAGTCGTCGCCATCCGTACCCTGCACGGATTTCTGGATCTGGGCAGCGCGGCTTTCTCTTCAGTAGCGCTCCGGTCCAACCCCGCAGAAAATGCAGACCGGCGTCGTGGGGTTTGGGTAAGGTGTACGCCGCAGCGCGGGCCGCAACGAGTAGCGGGTGAACGCCCAGGAACCAGGCGTACTCACCTTTGCGATGGAAGCCAGCCTCAGTGCCGAAACGTGTCGCCGTGGGCCGCTCGTGGATGGCGATGGCGCCTGGCGCCATGCGTGTCCCCCAACCGTGGGCTTGGGCCTTGACGTTGGCTGCTCCGTCGAAACCCGGGTAGGGGGGCAAGCCACCGATGTCCCGCAGGCAGCTGACGCGAAAAGTCTGTGTCGGCCCGCGCGGCAGTCCCCGGAACTGAAACCGTTCGGCTGCCTTTCCGTGTTCATCTGATAGCAGTAGCAGCGATGAGCTCACGCCCAGTTGGGGGTCGGACTCGAAGGCATCCGCGATTCGTCGATAGTGCTCTTTCGGGAGGCCGACGTCCGCGTCCAACACGCCGGCGAGCTCCGGTTTCAGCCCGCGATCTTTGGCGAGACTCAGCGCTTGTTCCAGCCCCCAGCGCTTGACGGCCGCAATGTGGGCACCGAGGTACTCGTCACTCTGGCCGGGGTAGTTCAATGCGACCATCCACGGGCGGCTCTGGCTCTGCTCGTCGAGCCACTCTTTGGTCCCATCGCTGCTGCGGTCGTTGACGACGACCCACAAGCTCGGAGGCAGCTCCTGCCCTTCGATGGCTGCGAGTAACGCTGGCAGGTGCCCCATCTCGTCATGAGCGGGAGTGGCCAGCACGTAGCACGTCATTGGCTCTTCTTGCTGCACGGCCCCAGTTTTAGCACGTCCAATTCGGGGTTGACCGTCAACAACTTCGCCACCTGGCGGCCATCGATGTGGTGCACCTGCTTCCCACACAGCTTGCGGCTCGCCGAGCGGCGCTTGGAGTCGGACCAATGCGGCAGCAGCACGTACTCGCCGTGGCGTTTGGCCGTCCTTTCGAGCTGCTTGTGGTCCTTCTGATCGACAGCGAAACGCTTGACCTTCAGGTGACGCTTCAGTGGCCGGTCGTCGAAGTCGAGCTCGCGAGGGATGTGCAGTACGGTGTCCTCTTCCAAGTTCTCCCGCGCCCAGTCGACGAACTCCGTTCGTGATTCGGTGAACGCCTGGGCGCGGTTGACGAGGCGAGTGAAGGGACGGCCCCAAAACATCCCGAACAGAGCCAACGTCGCGAGCCCGCGAGTCGTCCAGCGCAGGGCCACTGGGCGAGCGCCGAGGCGCCGGATCTTGGACAGAGCCAGCGGTAGCGACGAGTACACCCAGGTCGCTCCCACCACGAGCCAGATAGCCAGCAGGCTCAAAACCGGCGTCACATTTCGGCTGAAGTGAACGACCTGACCGGCGAGCAACCACATCAGAGCGGCAAAGAACGACAGACAAAGCAGGCTTGCCCGCGGGCGCGACGACGTGCCGCGCACGATGCCGAGCGCGATCAGGACGACGCCTGGCCAGGTGAACTCACTCGCGAAGTCCTGAATGTAGAGCCAGAGTTGGTGTGCACCGGGTTCAGCCGCTTGCCCGGTATGTCCGCGCACTGCGTAGTGCCAGACTTCGTAGCCGACGTCGTTGACGAACCTTGGGAGGTCCAGAAGGCTGAACGGGCACAGCACGGCGAAGGTCACGCAGGTCAGGGTGACGGCGAGTACCGAACGACGGATCTTGAACGGCCCGTCGAAGAGCCACACGCTCAGCAGCAGGGGCAGCAGCGTGACGGCCATCGTGTACTTGCACGCGATGGCAAAGCCCGCGCAGATGGCGGGGATCACGATTCGATCGGAAACTCGCGTCGTCCCTTCGGCGGTCACCAGCGTGGCCAGTGTGAGCGCTGCGCCGCAGGCCGCGAGTAAGTCGACGTTGAGGTAGCCCCAACTCAAGAAGTAGAAACTGCGCGACAGAATCAGTATTGCTGGCGCGGCCCACAGGAAGTGTCGACCGTACAGCCGACGACCGAGCCAACCCGTCAACGCCACGATCAGCAGGGATACCAAGCCGAACAGCTTGCGTGCGCCGTTCACTACTCTCGGGTATTTGATGTACGGCTTGTGAACGGAGCCGAGTTTGTCGACCTTCAGCGCCTCTTTGCGGGTGTCGTTGCGCTGCTCTTCCAGAATGCCCAAGCTCATGCCCGCTGCCGTCAAATAGACGGGAACACTGGGATAGTTGAAGCGCTTGGGGTTGAGTGAGCCGCTCTCCAGGATCTTCTGGGCGGGGTGGGCGAGATGGCGCTGGTCGGTGTGCTGTGGGTAGCTGCTCGAAGCGTCGATGTCGCGGCGGATGCAAAACCACTGCAGCAGCAGGAGCAGCATGAGCACTCCCCACGGCCAATGGGTGAGCCACTTCGTCCAAGCGTGGTCGTTGGATGAACTCCGGATCAACATGCCCTCGAAACCTGCGCCCACGGGCGCGAAAGAGGCCGGCCTATAGCGCGGGCCAGCGAAGCTTCGCCACACAAATGACGCCGTTGCTTTGTGGGCTAGCCATTCGATGGGCGTCGTCTTTTCGCTTGCTGCGGTGCCGCTCGCACCTGCTCATTTGAGAAGGGGCGTGCGGGCGCCGACGGGAGGCGCCAAAGCGGCTGTTTTTGCGCTACTTTCACTTTCCGGCGAGACTGTCTCACGCTTCATGTGGCCGAAGTAGGGCAGCCCTTGGCACTGCTTGCTCTTCATGCGCGTTCTTCGACCCATTCCGAAACGGGAAGGGCGTCGCGACAACGCCGGGACGTGGATATGCTGACGCGCTCAATTGGCAGTTACTGAACCACCGTGAAACTCGGGGCCCCAACTCGCGGCGGCAGGTAACCACAGGCTTTTGTCCAGGCGGTAGTTCCCGATTCGTGACAAAAATGTTCAGGCCACGTCCCACCGACTCTCTTTGATGCCCGCAAAAGCTCCGATCATCGGCGTTCTGACGCCCTACACCGGAGGCTTCTACTACGGAGCCATGCTCGCAGGCATCCATAGCACGGCTCGGCGGCGAGGCGTGGGCACGGTCGCGGTTCACACCACGGGCATGGAGTTGTTCTGGCCCGACGAGCCAGACGCCGACCCTCTCGCGTTGGGCGCCGTAGACGGTTGGATTGCGATCAACGAGTTTCAGTCCTTCAACTTCACGGCGCGCGTTGCCGCCGAGGGCACGCCCTTGGTGTACTTGAGCGAGCGTCCTCGAGGGCTGAGCTGCTGTTCGGTACTGCCGGACAACCAGGGCGGCTCGATGATGGCTACCCGGCACCTCCTGGAGCACGGTCATCGCCGCATCGGGTTTGCTGGGTTCCTGGGGCAGCTCGATCTGCGGGAGCGCTACGAAGGCTACGTGACGGCCATGGAGGAAGCTGGCATCGAACCCGACCCAGCGCTCTTCTACTGGACGGACAACAACCTCGAGGTGGACGGGCGTGACATCGGTCGCCGCATTCTCGAAGCAGGCGTGCCGTGCAGCGCTCTCGTGTGCGGTACGGACAAGACTGCGCTCGGGATCCTCGAAGTGTTGCAGGGTGCGGGCTACTCCGTGCCTCACGATGTCGCGATCGTCGGCTTCGACGACATCGAGAAGGCGCAGTATTCCGCCCCTCCGCTCTCGACGGTGCGGCAGCGCTTCGATCTGCTGGCGGCTCGCGCCGCGGACACGCTGATAGACCATCTGCTCGACGACGTGCCCCTGCCAGAGCTCGTGCGCGTACCGACGGCCTTCGTCACACGCGAATCGTGCGGCTGCTCCACGAGCACCAGCCTGTCCATTCCCGCCGTGAGCTACACGCGTGACCGCAGCCCGAGCGCGTCGTTGGCGGCGGCACTGCTGGAAGCGGCAGATTCGGGGGAGCTTCGTACGACGAGTGCGAGTCAATGGCCGGGTGCACAGGTCATCGCCGAGCACTTGTACGGTGTCGCTTCGGGTGCCGAGAGCTATACCGCTTCGAAGTTTTCTGGTGTGTGGGAAGGGTACTTGCGCTCGTCACGCGACGTCGAAAGCATCGAAGCCATCATCGCACTGCTGGAGGCATTCTCGAGCGATTGGCTTGCCGCGCAGAAAGCCGCCAGCGCCGTGTCAGACCCACAACGGCGGAGTGACACGCAACTCGCGTTGCGCCAGTTGCGACTGGACTTGATGCGCAATTGGCGCGTCGCGGAACAAGTCCGCAGTCGGTACTACGACTTCGTTGCCGAGGCAAACGGCAAGATCAACGTCGCCTTGGCGGGTACGGACTTCGCAACGGCCAAAGACCTGACCTGGCTTCAGTGGACGCGCATCCCCTACGGCTGTCTGGGCTTGTGGCAGCAACGAGATGGGCAGCGGCGGTTGCACATCATTGGGGAATACGGCGGACACGGGGGCGGGCAGTCCCTGCGCGGGCAGGACTTCGTGCCGATGGAGTACCCGCCTCGGGATTTGCAGGCCCTCGTCGAGCAGGTCGGGCAAGAGAACATGGTCATGGTGGTTCCGGTCACCGGAGCCAACTACAACCGTGGCTTGCTGACCGTTGCCGGTCCCGTCGAAGTCGAGTTGTTGGACCACGTGGGAAGCGTGCACGACTGGGCAGCGTTGGTCGGCGCATCTCTGGAGCGGGAAGACGTCGAGGAGCAATTGCGGGAGCACGCTCTAGTGGATTCGCTCACGGGCATGCCGAACCGCAGCTTGCTGATGCAGCGGCTGGAGCACATGATCGCTCTGGCTCGGGACTCGGAGAACGAACGCTTCGCGGTGCTCTTCCTCGATTTGGATGGCTTCAAGAACGTCAACGACAGCTTGGGGCACTTGGCGGGCGACGATCTGCTGATTGAAATCTCCAAGCGACTGCAAGACTCGCTGCGCGACACCGATACGATCGCACGCTTGGGTGGCGATGAGTTCGCCGTCCTGGTGCCGAACGTCGCCCGGGAAAGTGACGTTTTCGACGTGGTGGGCCGCATACACGACGCTCTGCGCGCGCCGTTCTCGCTCAAGGGCGATCCCGTCTTCACCTCGTGCAGTACTGGTGTCGTGTTCAACTCGGACCGTCACCTGACGGCGGCCGACTTGCTCCGTGATGCCGACACGGCGATGTATCGCGCAAAGCTTAGAGGGCGCAATCGCTACGAGGTCTTCGACAGTGGCATGCACGCGCAGGCCATGGAGCGGTTGCGACTCGATTCACGACTTCGCAGCGCTCTGGAAAACGGTGAGTTTCTACTGCACTACCAGCCGCTCATCTCACTACAGACGCGCGAAGCGGTGGGGGCGGAAGCCCTGATCCGCTGGGA
Organism: Polyangiaceae bacterium; assembly: GCA_050290545.1. Classification (GTDB taxonomy): domain Bacteria; phylum Myxococcota_A; class Polyangia; order Polyangiales; family Polyangiaceae; genus SZUA-265. The sequence goes on from JBNKHV010000190.1 coordinate 18,706, forward strand.
CCACCCAGAACGTGGCACCCTCTCGCCGGCGCGCTTCCTCAGCGTGGCCGAGGAAGTCGGTCTGGCGATCCCCATCAGCGAGTGGGTGATCGAGACGGCGTGTCGCGAGGTCAAGCATTGGCGCACGGAGACCGGTCGCCCGCTGTACGTCAACGTCAACGTGCCGGCGCAGCATTTCCAGGACGTGCATTTCGTGGAGCTGGTCTTGAGCATGCTGGACCACTTCGAGTTGCCCCCCGAAGCGCTCGGCCTCGAACTGGTCGAGGGCAGCTTGATGGAGCACCAGCAAGCGACCATCGAGCGACTTGGCAGGCTCAAGGAATTGGGCATTCGCACTGCCATCGACGACTTCGGCACGGGCTATTCGTCCTTGAGCTACCTCAAGAGCTTTCCGCTCAGTGTGCTCAAGTTGGATCGGAGCTTCATTCGGGGTGTGCCGGACGACCCCCACGACACGGCCATCGTGCGCGCCATCATCGCCATGGCTCACGGACTGGATCTCACCGTGGTGGCGGAGGGAGTGGAGTCGACCGCCCAGGCCGAGTTCCTCCAGCTCGAGGGCTGCGACATCGTGCAGGGCTTCCTCTTGAGCAAGCCGCTGCCGGAGCAGCAGTGCCGTCATTATCTGACGACCAACGCGCACCTGGACGAAATCCTGCGTGAGGCGGGTTGACTCCGGGCTGACTTAGACTACGTCTAAAATCATGCTCTCCCTCGATGAGCGCCTACGGCAGTCTGGCGTCCAGCCTTCCGCGCAGCGGTTGGCCATCGCAGCCTACGTGCTCGATACCGGCGACCACCCCAGCGCTGACGAGGTGTGGCAGCGAGTGAAGAAGACGCTGCCCATGGTGTCCCGGGCGACGGTGTACAACACGCTCAACTTGTTCGTCGGCAAGGGGTTGTTGCGTCAGGTGGAGGTCGGCGGCGGCCGTGTGCTCTTCGACCCGCGCACGGAGCCCCATCATCACTTGATCGACGACAGGACGGGCAAGGTCTACGACGTCCCGTGGGAGGCGTTGGACGTGCAGAACATCGAGCAGCTTGGCGACTTCGAGGTCGATACGTACGAAGTCGTGTTGCGTGGCCGCCGGCGTGATTCAGCGCGGCAGGCCGCATCACGACCCAGCGGCGCGAAGCGCAGCACGACGTCCCAACGTCGAAGCTCGTCGGGTCGACGCAGCTCGTCGTAGAGCCGCAGCTCGTCGGGTTGTGATGCGGCGGCTCGTCGCGCCGCGACAGCGTGTCGTCAGGCGGCGGAGCTCCGTCGCGCCGCGGCGGTTCGTCGAAAGCTCGCCGCTCGTCTTCGGCGGTTCGGTCGCTGGGGCAGTTTCTCGTCCGAATTTAGACAAAGTCTAAAACCAAATCGGGTCCAACTCCGTACTCCTCTCCGTCACCCAATCCCCAAAGGAGGTTCTCATGCAAAATAAGGAAGGTCACCAGGTTCCCCAAGTCACGTTCAAGACTCGCGAAAACAACGAGTGGGTCGACGTCCCGAGCGACAGCATCTTCGAGGGCAAGACGGTCGTCGTCTTCTCTCTGCCGGGCGCGTTCACGCCGACGTGCTCCTCGACCCACTTGCCCCGCTACAACGAGCTGGCGCCCGTGTTCAAGCGCCACGGCGTGGACGAGATCGTCTGCCTCTCCGTCAACGATGCCTTCGTGATGGACGCCTGGGCGAAAGACCAACACGCCGAAAACATCCGGCTGCTGCCCGATGGCAATGCCGAGTTCACCGCCGGCATGGGCATGCTGGTAGACAAGGCCGAGCTCGGTTTTGGCAAGCGTTCGTGGCGCTACTCGATGCTGGTCAAAGACGGCGTGGTGGACAAAATGTTCGTCGAGCCAGACAAGCCCGGTGACCCCTTCGAGGTGTCCGACGCGGACACGATGCTGCAGTACGTGGCTCCCAACGCGGCGGTTCCGCCCGTGATCACGCTCTTCACGCGTGAGGGCTGTCCGTTCTGCGCGAACGCCAAGCGCCAGCTTGGTGAACGCGGCCTGAAATACGAAGAGATCCGTCTGCACGAAGACGTCTCTATTCGCCAGATGCGCGGCGTCACCGGCCGTCACACCGTGCCGCAGGTCTACGTCGACGGCAAACACATCGGTGGATCGGAGGAGCTCGAGACGTACCTGGCGGAGATGTAACCCGTGTTCACCTTGGGCGTAGTTCTGCCGTTGGTTGCCGAGGTGCGGTCAAACGGCAGAGGCGCCCCCCCAATGGAGGAAGCACAGATGAAAAAGCTCGAAGTTGATGTTGCCGTCATTGGTGCCGGCACCGCGGGACTAGCCGCCTATCGCGCTGCAAAGGCGCGAGGCAAACGTGTGGTGTTGATTGAAGGGGGCGAGCACGGCACCACCTGCGCCCGAGTTGGATGCATGCCCAGCAAGCTCTTGATCGCCGCTGCCGAAGCCTGCCACGAAGTTCGACAGGCTGCCGCGTTCGGCGTCGTCATCGACGGCGAGGTCCGCGTTGACGGCCGCGCCGTCATGGAGCGAGTGCGCACCGAGCGCGATCGATTCGTCGGGTTCGTCGTGCGCTCGGTGGAGAACTACCCCGGTGAGGACAAACTCACGGGCTACGCGCGCTTCATCGGGCGCCACCGCTTGGAGGTTCGCACGCAGCCGGGTGGCGGTGAGCTCGTCGCCGAGGTCGAAGCCACGACGGTGGTGATTGCCACCGGCTCGTCTCCGGCGATCCCCCCACCGTTTCGCGTGTTCGGCGAGCGTCTGCTCGTCAACGACGACGTCTTCGATTGGAATGACCTGCCGGAGTCGGTGGCCGTGTTTGGTCCCGGCGTCATCGGGTTGGAGCTCGGTCAAGCATTGCATCGTTTGGGCGTGCGCGTGCGCGTCTTTGGTATCGGCAACGCCGTTGGACCGATTTCGGACCCCGAGGTGGCCCAGGTGGCGCGCGAGGTCTTCGGCCGAGAGCTCCCCCTCGACGCCGACGTGCGCACCACCGAGATGGCGCTCGATGGTGAGCGCCCAGTCATCGGTTTCATCGCCTCGGACGGACGCCACCGGCGCGAACATTTCGACTACGTGCTGGTGGCCACCGGGCGTCGACCCAACGTTGCCGGTTTGGGGTTGGAACACGCTGGCCTGGAGCTGGACGAGCGAGGCGTGCCGAAGTTCGACCCACTGACGGGGCAGTGCGGTCGCTCCCACGTCTTCATCGCAGGAGATGCAACCCACGACCGCCCTCTACTACACGAAGCTGCAGATGAAGGTCGCATCGCAGGGGGCAACGCCGCGACCTATCCCGAGGTAACGCCGGGCCACCGCCGCACGCCTCTGGGCATCGTCTTCAGCGATCCGCAGATCGCGGTCGTGGGGCGCAACTATCGTCAACTGACGGACGACCCAACGCGACGATGGTTGGTCGGCTCCGTCTCATTCGACGACCAGGGGCGCTCGCGAGTCATGCTGAAGAACCGCGGCCTGCTTCGGGTGTACGTCGATGCAGCCGATGGTGAGGTGTTAGGCGCGGAGATGCTCGGACCGAGAGCAGAGCACCTCGCCCACCTGCTCGCGTGGTCCGTGCAGCAGCGTCTGACCGTGCAGCAGATGTTGGAAATGCCCTTCTACCACCCAGTGATCGAGGAAGGTTTGCGCACCGCGCTCCGTGACGCGGCAGAAAGACTCGAGCAGCTGCATAGACAGCAGCCTGATGCCGACGCGGCGTGAAGCTGGAAGCAAGGTCCCGATTCGACACGTCGTGCGCTGACATCGAGCGAGCGGCCTGCCCACAAGCACGCGTTTGCTGCGACCGGCGTCTCGTGGGTCATACTCGATCGATATGGCTCGCGTTCACTTCGTGCTTTTGATCGGGATTGGGCTTTCGCTCGGCTCCACCGTCACTCCGGCCGTTGCAGGCAATCAAAGCAAGGAGGTGGACGGTAGCTGCAACACGGTTGCCAACATCGGCAGCGACGTCTGGAAGCATGCCGGCCCGAGCATCCGTGGGGCGTTGACGACCACAGGACCTTTTGGAGCAACCGCCGCCAAGACGCTCCAGATGATCGATGACGGCATCAAGTTGTGGAACAAGATCGTGGGCGCCAAGACCTGGGCCAAAATCGGACCCCGACGCCTCGACTTCGACGCATGGAACCAGGGCAAACTCATCGGCCCGACGGAACGCTCGTTCGTCTCGTCGATCCCGGCGGTCAATCCCGTGGTCGTCGACTTTCACAAGCTGGACAACGACGGCGAAGTGAAGATCGTCGTGTGCAAGATCCCCGAGAAGGGCAAAGCGCAAGCCGTCGCCAGCTTCACGGTGGACGCCAAGACCAAGCCCGGCAAGGTCCGCTCAGTCGACATCCCCGACGCCAAGGGGCACGTCATCTCGGTCGTGCTCCACGGCAAGAGTGTCGCCAAGAGCTTGCAGTACAAGGTCCGGGCGCGCTTCGATTATCCCAAAGAGGAACAGGACGAGCGCTCGACCAAAGAGAAGACCGCCCCTCGCCGCCAGCAGTGAGCGAGCGTTCGCACGCTCACTGACGCTTCAGTCGCCCAGCCAACGCTCGGTGAGCTTGGCGCCGAGTTCGCGGCGCATGAGCTTCTCGACGTTGCCCTGCATGCGCAGTCGGTCCTCCTCGGTTGGGCACTCGATCTCGATGCCCATGCCCGGAGGATTGGCTTTGGAGGCGTCTTCTTCGCTCGTTACCCACATCACCTTGCCGTCGAAGCGAAGGGGCTGCTCGATGCCAGGCACGCCGAGCACGAAAACGAACTGCGTGCCGACCGGGAGGGGCTTTTTCGTGCTGATGAAGGTGCCACCGCGGGAGATGTTCTTCACGTAGTCGGCGAAGAAGGTGTTCAGCCGCTGGTAGTCGAGTTGCAGCTCGATGGGAGCCTTGCCGTGTTCCGTGGCCATGGCTCTGAGTCTAGCTCACTGGCAGACGCCGGCCGCCTTTTGTGCCGACGGGTGCTGGGGAGACGGCTCGGGGAGACGGCGGCGTGTCACGACGAGCTGCGCCAGGCATGACAGAAAGATCCGGGTCGCGCCGAGAAGGGACGCGACGATGCTCCGCCCGAGACAAAGCTTTGCCCCCTGCAAGTGCGGACGGGCACAGCTGCTGACCCGTGGGAACCGCCCGGATGCAGCAGTATTTGATGAGGTGTCGCCCTCGTTCGTTCCAGCTGAAGTGCTGGTGAGTGCGCAACGCCCCGACATGGGGCACGCCCGATCGGCGCTGGCACGGAGTCTGCTTATAGTTCTGACATGAGTGCTTGGTGGGTAAAGATCTTGATGGGCGCGGGGCTACTGGTGATCCCCGGAGCCCTCCTGATGTTGCCCTTGCTCATCGCACTGTGGCGTCGGCATCAAGGGCAGGGGGCTGCCGTGCCTGTCCGCAGCCGGCGAACGCTGCTGCCGCCGCCAGCTACTCGCGCGCCGCGAGGATCGCGTCGAGCTTCTCGACTTCGTCGCTACTGAAGTGGGTGTTCTTGGTCGCGCCAAGGCTGTCTTCGAGCTGACTGAGCCGACTCGCTCCGACCAATGCTGACGTCACCCGGCTGTCCTTGAGTAACCACGACAGTGCCAACTGTGCCAGGGTCTGCCCGCGCTCTTTGGCGTGGGCGTTCAGCTTGCGGAGCTTGCCGAGCAAGGCGTCGGTGATCTGCTCCCGCTGGAGAAACGGCGAGCTGCTCGTTGCCCGCGATTGTTCGGGGATACCGTCGAGGTAGCGGCCGCTGAGCAGGCCTTGGGCGAGGGGGCTGAAGGGAATGCAGCCGATGCCCTCGGCCTGTAGCGTGGGAAGCAGTTGGGGCTCCACCCAGCGATCGAGCATGTTGTATTTGGGTTGGTGGATGAGGCAGGGGGTGCCAAGTGAACGCAGCAGTTCCGCGGCGCGTTTCGTCTGCTCTGCGTCGTAGTTCGAAATGCCGACGTACAAGGCCTTTCCGCTCGTGACCGCGCGTGCCAGGGCGCCGCAAGTCTCCTCCAACGGAGTGTCCGGGTCCGGACGATGACTGTAGAAGATGTCGACGTAGTCGATGCCGAGCCGCTCGAGGCTCTGGTCGAGCGACGCCAGGAGGTACTTGCGCGAGCCGCCGTCGCCATAGGGGCCCGGCCACATGTCGTAGCCCGCTTTGGTAGAGATGATCAGCTCGTCGCGATGGGCACCGAGATCGCGAGCCAGGATTTGCCCCAAGGTGCGTTCCGCCGCGCCGTAGGGCGGACCGTAGTTGTTCGCCAAGTCGAAGTGGGTGATCCCGCGGTCGAAGGCGCCGAGCAGGATCGTGCGGCTCGTTTCAAACACGTCGCTGCCGCCGAAGTTGTGCCACAGCCCGAGGGAAATGGCCGGCAGGAGCAGGCCGGAGCGACCACAGCGGCGGTACAGCTCGGGGGTTTGGTAGCGTTCAGGATTGGGGCAGTAGTTCATGGGGGGATTCTCCGTGGGGTTTTCGCTTCAAACAACCCCGGACGTCCGGGATGGCAGCCGTGGCGCGGCGCGGGCAGAAAAAGCGCGAATGCGCCTGTGCGCCGCGGGCTCCCTTTCCGAGCGCGCGGGTGCTATGCCAGCGCCGTGCGTGACCCGTACACAGTGCTTGGCGTATCTCGGGGAGCCAGCGCGGACGAGATCAAACAGGCGTTTCGCCGCTTGGCTAAGGAGCATCACCCGGATCGCAATTCGGGGGATGAGACGGCCAAGGAGCGCTTTCAGGAGCTCAACGCGGCCTATCAGATCCTCAACGATCCCAAACGACGGGCACGTTTCGATCGCTTCGGGGCCGATGCGGAGCGGCCTGGGGGCGGCGGGGCAGCGTCAGGCGGCATCGAGGATTGGCTCTCGGAGATCCTGCGCGGAGGCGGATTCGGCGGGGCCGGCAGCGTTGCCACCGGTGATCTGCGGGAGACGGTCGAGCTCAGCTTCGAAGAAGCGGCGTTGGGCTGCAAGAAGGAGCTCTCCTACGAACGCGTAGACTTGTGCGAGCGCTGCGCCGGCGACGGCGCAGAGCCGGGCACTCGCGCGGACGTTTGTGACACCTGTGGTGGTCACGGACGTGTGCGCTTGGGCGCGATGGGGTGGATCTCGCTGGGCATGGACCGCCAATGCCCGCGCTGCCATGGGACTGGGCACATCGCGGTGACTCCCTGTCGCTCCTGCGGCGGCAAGGGGCTCAGTGTGCGAAGGCGCAGCATCGAGGTGACGATCCCCCCGGGGATCGAAAACGGCGCAGCGCAGGTCGTCACCGGCGCGGGCAGCCGCGTCTCAGCTCAAACGCCGCCGGGTGACTTGGAGCTGGTGATCGCCGTGCGTCCGCACCGAGAATTTCAGCGCGAGGGCGACGACGTTCTCAGCCAGATATCGATCAGTTTTGTGATGGCGGCGCTCGGTGGGGAGGTGACGGTGCCCACGCTCAAAGGCGAAGAACCCCTCCGCATACCCGCAGGAACCCAGGCCGGGGACGTGCTGGAGCTTCGCGGTAAAGGCATCCCTCACCGTTTTCGCCCCGGTGCTGGGCGTCATCTGTGCCGCGTCAAGATCGAGGTTCCTCGCCAATTGTCGCCGGAAGCGCGGCGTTTGGTGCAGGAGTTCGACGAGGTGGTCTCCTCCCACGCCGAAGCCGGCGTGTTCGAGCGCCTCAAGAGCTTCTTCTCCTGAGCCATCGAGCTGTCTGCCTCTCCGCACGTGGGACAGGCTGAGTCCGCAATGCACCGTGACGAGCAACCCCAGAAGCATTCATCGTAGCGTTCGGCTGCGCTGGCGGGTAAACCCAGGGCGCGATGGAAGCGAAGAAGATCGGGTTCGTTGGCGGCGGTAACATGGCTTCAGCTCTGATCGCTGGGCTGCTGGATGCCGGGGGGCTGTCGAAGGATTGGGTGCGCTGCGCAGAGCCAAACGCGGAGCGAGCGGCTGCTCTTCACGAGCTGTTCGGCATCGAAACCACGGCGGACAATGCCGAACTCGTCGCCTGGGCGGACTGTGTGGTGGTGGCCGTCAAACCCCAGGTGTTGGATGCGGCCCTTTCCCCCTGCAAGGCGGCTTGGTCCGCCGACAAGCTGCTGGTTTCGGTTGCCGCAGGCGTCACCATCGAGCGCTTGACGGCTTTGACGGCGCCGGAGGTGCGCGTGCTTCGCGCCATGCCCAACACACCCGCATTGGTGAGACAAGGCGCCACCGGCCTCGCGGCGGGAGCGAGCGCTTCCTCCGAAGACGTCGCTTTTGGTCGCGCGTTGTTCGAATTGGTCGGTGGCTGTTGGAGCGTGGCTGAATCGCAACTGGATGCAGTTACGGGGCTGTCGGGGAGCGGACCGGCCTACGTCATGCTCTTCATCGAAGCGTTGGCGGACGGTGGCGTACGCGCCGGATTGCCCCGGGACGTCGCTCAGCGTTTGGCAATGCAGACCGTGCTGGGCGCGGCGGCATTGGCCAATGCCGGTGAAGCACACACCGCTGAGCTCAAGGATCGCGTAACGAGTCCGGCTGGAACGACCATCGAAGGCGTCTTTGCGCTGGAACGCGGCGGATTTCGTCACGCCGTCATCGACGCGGTGTGTGAAGCGAGTAAACGGGCGACGGAGCTGGGTCGCGGCACGAAGTGAATCGGCGCCCGTTGGGCGGACGTCGTCGATTGCACAAAAAATGTTCGCGCGAAGGGGCCGGGGGGGACAGCCACGCTCCGCGCGAACAAGCGGCATGTACCAGGAAATGGGCGGCTATGCCCCCACAATTTCAAGTACTTGGCGCCAGGGTCGGTTCGCCGGAAGAGCGAACCGAGATTCCAGAATTTTCAAATAGCAAGACCTACCCGAACAGGCTACTCGCAGCGGAATCGAAGCATCCCTGCAACAATTTCATCCATCCGCTTCCGCGGATGGTTGTGCGGCGTCGCTTTGGGGATGTGTTGTTGGGTGAACAGTGGCCTGGCGAGTTACATGTAGGCCACGACTAGCCCAACCGGGTTAGCTTGTTGCGGCTAGGGCAGATTCTGTCCGGCTCAGCCGATTTGGAGCGCCAGGGAGACCGCGCGTTTGTAGGAAGAGCCAATGAGCCAAGTGAGCGACCAATGGAGAGGGCGAACCGTCGTGGTCGCGGGGGCCACGCGGGGAGCTGGGCGGGGAACCGCCCTCGCGTTTGCCGAGCGTGGCGCCAGGGTGGTGTGCGTCGGGCGCAGTTCTCGGGCGCAGGGCAAACGCGCTTCAAGCTCGAGTCGGTCGCCCTTCGAGCTTGCGGCACGCCCTGAAACCATCGAGGAGACGGCAGAACTCGTCACCGCGCGGGGTGGCGTGGGTGTCCCGCTGGTGTTGGATCTGACGCGTGATGAGGACGTTCAGGCTTTGGCTGAGCATGTCGAAGCGGAGTTCGGCACTTTGGACGTGCTCGTGAACGACGTGTGGGGCGGTGATGAATTGGCACAGTGGGACAGCCCGCTGAGCGAACTCGACATCGACAAGGGCAAGTTGATGTTCGAGCGTGGCTTGTTCAGCCACGTGCGCACGGTGCGGGCTCTGTTACCTGCCTTGGAGCGTGCGTCGGGGCTGTTGGTGGAAATGACCGACGGTGATAGCTACGCGTACCGAGGCAGTCTTTTCTACGACCTGGTCAAGATGAGTGTGATTCGTTTGGCGTTCGACGTCTCTGAAGCGTGCCGCGGTCGCATCTGTTCCGTGGTCGTAACACCGGGCTTTCTTCGTTCGGAGGCGATGCTGGAGCACTTCGGCGTGAGCGAGGGCAACTGGCGAGATGGCGTCGAGCAGGATCCGCACTTTGCATTTTCCGAGTCACCCCTCTACGTCGGACGCGGCATCGCTGCGCTCGCAGCGGACACCGATCGAATGAAGAAGTCGGGGCGTGTGCTCAGCTCTTGGTCGTTGGCTGCGGACTACGACGTTCGTGACGCTGACGGCACGCAGCCCGATTGGGGGGCCCATCGCAGCGTCGAGCCGTTCGGTGAGGAGCAACGCGCTTCCCACGAGCGCTTCGTCGGTGCCAGTGACTGAGAGACCACGTGACGAACGGTCGACGCGTCGGCGTGGTTCCGAGAGTCAGGGACTGCAGCGAAACCCGAGTTGGCGGCTTCTGACGCGATCCGTCAGCGTGAGCGGGATGCGAGCTTGATTCGGCACCGGCAGGCGCGCGCCGCTCGTGCGGTTCGGGTCGCCACTGGTTTCAGCGGCAAGTTGCGCAACGCATAAGGAGTCTTCGGTGACGACGACCTTTGCCGTCACCTGGCGTGTGCGCCAACGCTCGAAGGGTTGCCCCAGCACCAAGACGTTGGGACTCGATCCTGGGCTCAAACGACTCAGGGGCAGATCCTCTCCGATCAGCCACCCCTCGTCGTCATCCGTGCACGCGGTCGGTGCCGCATTGAGTTGTTCTCGCGTCACTTTGATGGCGTCGCTCGGTCGGAGCTCTTGATCGAGGGGATAGACGAACCAATCACCGCGCATCGAGTGAACCAGGACCCCGAGGCGCTCGCCGTCGGTCGTGCGAATGAGGCTTGCCCGGGCACCCTGACCGACCGGGAAACGAGCGACCTCCTCGAAGCTGCCATCCGTCAACGTGTGCACGTTCAAGCGACCGCCCTCGCGGGTCGCCACGTACAAGCGATCGCGCACTTTGGCGACACTGGAGGGCTTCGGGGCACTGACGCCGTTGACGCTGACGATGGCGCGATTGGGTTCTACGACGTGCAGCTCGCTGTTGCCGCGGTTGGCCACCCACAGCACGCCGCTGGTTTCATCCACGTCCAGGTTCAACGTCCATTCCGTCGAATAGCGGTCGGCGCGGTCGGAGCCGAACAGACGAGCCGCCTTGATCCAATCTGGCCACGGGGTTTTCGTGGCGGCGGTGGACCACAGGGGGTCGGGGCCGAAGCGCGTTGCCACCCGCACCAACCAACCGCTGGTGTTCGTCCAGGCGTCCCCCGGATCGCCCCAGGAATACGAGTGGAACTCGAAGGGCTTCTCCATGCCCATGTCCAGCAGCAGCTTGGACTGAGTGCGTCGTGGTCCGGGCACACCCCAAAACGGCCGGTAGGCACCGCTGTCGATGTCGGCGTCGACCGAACTCGAACGAAGCGTGCCTGAATAACCGGTACTGAAGCCACTGCGCGGTCTGGCACTGGCCTCTCGCTCGAGCCGTCGACTCAGTTCGCCGCGCACCTCGTCTTGTTCACCAGTGGCGAAGCACTCTAGGTGCCAATCAGCGAAGGCTGGAGGGGTCAGAGCAACGCGCTTCGGCATCTCAGATTCTGGCGGGCCTTCGAGCTCCGATCGCTCCGTCTCCTCGGCCGTCTTCTCCTTCTGCGGCTTCTCGTCGTCCTGCCCGTCGTCGTCGTCGTCGTCGATCGAGTATCCGATCTTCAACCACGGCTCGTAGCTGCAGCCCACGGCAGAACAGCCAACCACCGGGTGCTTGCCGGTTTCGCGGTTCATTCGGTTGGGGCTCAGCGGCTCCAGCACTCGGGGCAGCTCGAAGCGTTGCCAATTGACCCCAAAATCGTGCGTTTGCCAGCCGACTCCGGAAGCGGAAACCTCCAGGGCAAATCGCCCGGACAGGGTCGTCCGGCCCAAGTCACCTCGTTCCTGGCTGGCACTCTTTGGCAGCCGTACCGTCCCGTCGAGATCGATCGCGACTCCGACGTAGGTCGAGGCCGAGACCACCCACGTGCCGAGGCTGTTCTTGCTCATTTGCTGCACGCCGTCGAGCCACAGTCCCGCTTCGAGGAGCTGATTCAGAGATTCCGTCGTTTCTGGGAGCTTCAACTCGTTACTGACGATGTCATCGTCGATCAGGTTGAGTCGCCCTGCCGTGCCCAATCGCGGCGGAATCAGTACCACGACGCGCCCGTCGTCCAAGGCTACGACGCGTTCCGCGCCGAGATCCCCGCGCACGCGAACGTCGCGCACCGGGCCGTCGGGACCGACGATACAGTAGAGTCTGGATTCGTCGTCCGATTCGTCATCGTCCTCACAGCCCCCCCTGACCACCAGGCGTCCATTGCCGCTGGGTACGACGTGGCGCTCCAGAGCGAAGCTCGCGATCGGGTTGAGACTGAGCGGAGCCGCAAAGGCGTAGATTGTCGTGCCGTGGCCTGGCTCGGAACACACGAAGCCGATCCCTTTGCCCAGCTTCACGGCTCGGCAGGGCTCGCTTCCGGCGTACGCCTCGGGCGTGTAGCTCAGGAGTTTGCCATCCTTCAGCCGCACCTTCCCGAGATTGCCGTGGCTGGCAACCACGGCTTCCCGCTTGTTCAGGGGCCAACCGTAGAGCACGGCCTGTTTCAGCGGGCGGGGGCCCAGCGGCAGCAAGTATCCGTGCCGTTCGGTGTCGGAAGGCTTGTGCACGTCTTCACTCAGCCCGAGTGTCTTGTCGTTGTAGCTACGGAAAGAGGACTCGGCGCCGGCAGATCTCAACTGCTCCAGCTCGCCGTCCGGCGTGAGGCGGAGAGTTTCCGGTGTCACATGAATGAGGATCGCGCCATCATCGGCCTCGAGATTGATCGACTCCGCCGGAATGTCCAACGGATACCAATTGGCGCCAGCGTCGAAGCTCACTAGTAGTCCCCGCACGTCGGTCACCACCGCGCCGAACCACGCGTCGGCGAACGCCAGGGCCGGGTAGCTGTAGCTTCTCGGCAGCGGGCCCAAGTCAGTGAGTTGACCCGTCTCCAAGTCCACCGCGGCCAGCTCGTTGGTGTGCGCCAGCTGAACGTACAAGCGGTCGAACCCCGGTACGATGTGCTCGACACGTTCACTCAGTGCCACTACGGGCGTGGCTGTGCCGATCCAGGTTTTGGCCCGCCAGACGTAGGTCTCACCCGAGGTCTCGCTGCTGAACAGGTAACCTCCGCCGAGGTGCGCGGGCAGCGGCAGTGGATCCACCTCTCCCGTGGGGAAGACTTCCGGAGCCAACTCCAAGGTGCCATCTGGCCAATCTCGCAGCCGCACGCCTTCGCGAATCAACTCGCGTGTGCCGTCCGCGGAGAGCTCGTCGACGTCGGGATTGATCGATTCCGGCAGCAGCTGCCAGTGCACCCCTTCGACCATCTCCGGCACCTCGACCGGCTTGCTCTCGGGGGCTAGCGGGTTGGCGACGCTGGGCGCCGGCTTGGTGCCACAAGCGGCTGCCAATGTGCCCGCCAAGGACACGAAAACAGAGGCATTCTTGCCGATGACGCTCCAAGCACGCACGAGGCCATCAGGCTATCACGAGAGATACAGTCGACGCCATCCGGCAAGAATGCGGTGGGCTCGGCATGCCGGGAGCGCCTGCGCCCCTCCCGGCGAACGCTCACATTCGATGGCTCGTGGCCTCCAAACGCTGCTGAGTGGAACGCCCTCGATCGACGTTTGCTGCTCCCTGTTGCGCTGGGGGCGCCCCCGACTAATGTTAGCCGGATCATGGCTCAGCCCCACCCCGCAGCCGATGCTGGTCGTACGCGACTTGCGCTCGGCCAGTCGCCGTCGGCGACGACGGACGTCGATCTAGGTGCCATCGACGTCGACGAAGAAATCCGCCGCTTGAAGCGAGAGCGCAATGCCGTCTTGCTCGCCCACTACTACCAGGAAAGCGAGATCCAGGATCTGGCCGACTTCATCGGCGACTCTCTGCAACTGGCTCGCAAGGCTCAGGAGGCGGCGGCCGACGTGATCGTCTTCGCCGGTGTGCATTTCATGGCCGAGACCGCCAAGATCGTCAACCCGACGAGCACGGTACTGGTTCCGGACATGGCGGCGGGCTGCTCATTGGCTGACGGCTGCCCAGCTGACCGCTTCGCGAAGTGGAAAGCGCGGTACCCAGGCGCGATCACGATCAGCTACATCAACTGCAGCGCCGAGGTGAAGGCGCTGAGCGACTACATCGTCACTTCGAGCAACGCCGTGAAGATCGTGGAGGCGATGCCGAAGGACAAGACGATCCTCTTCGCGCCTGACAAGAACCTCGGCCGCTACGTCATGAAGCAGACGGGCAGAGAGCTCGTGCTTTGGCCCGGCTCGTGCATCGTGCACGAGACGTTCAGTGAGCGGCGCCTCATCCAGCTCAAGACGAAGTATCCACAGGCTCGCGTCATCGCGCATCCGGAATGTGAGGAGTCGATTTTGGACGCGGCGGACTTCATCGGCTCGACGTCAGCGCTTCTGAAGTACGTGCAAGAGGACGAGGCCGAGACGTACATCGTCGCCACCGAGTCGGGGATCCTGCACGAGATGGGCAAACGAGCTCCTCACAAAGAGCTCATCGCGGCGCCTCCGAACGACGAGACTTGCAGCTGCAACGAGTGCCCCTTCATGCGGCTGAACACGCCCGAGAAAATCTACCTCGCTCTGCGCGACAACCAGCCCGAGCTTCAGATGGACGAAGCTCTTCGAGTAGCCGCGGAAAAGCCCATCGCGCGCATGCTGGAGTTGAGCAAGAGCATTGCCTGAGCGTCCTACCAGCGCAGTGCGGTCCCACCAGCGCATGCAAAGGTTGCGGTTCGGGGACTGAGCGCAAGCTCAGCGGTTTCGAAACCACAGGTTGAGCAGCACGGTCAACACGATGCTGAGCAGAATGCTCGTGACGATGGGGAAGTGAACCGTCACCCCTTTGCCGCGAAAGGTCAGGTCTCCCGGCAACTTGCCCAAGCCGAGCTTGTCCGCGATGAGCAGCAGCGCTCCGACGACGACCAATATCGCTCCAATGCCGATCAGTACGCGCGCAAGTTGAGTCACCATCTACCTCACTCGAGTTCGAGCCTAAGTGAGCGAGCACGATTGTCGGGCAGTTTTCTGGCCCCCGTTGGGTGAGGGCCCGAAAATCTGCCCCGTTGCAGTCGTTTTCTCGACTCCGTTTTCTGTTGCAGCGATGAGCTTCGCGAATCGCACTCGCTCATTTAGCGGGCCTCGGGAAAAGCGGCCAGTGCGGATGTGCGCGGAGAGCGGCAGGGATCGAATCGTAGAGTTGCCGCGTGTCGAGTGCTATCCTGTACGGGATGCTCTCGAACAACACCGTGTCTTTCGTGATGACGGCGGACGACCTCATCACCGTCGAGACGAAGGACTCGCTCTCTCGGGTGCGGGAGCTCTTCACCGAATACCCCATCCATCACATCCCGGTGTTGGACGGCAACAAGCTCGTGGGCATCATCAGCTCGACCGACTTGTTGCGTTTTGGGATCGGACTGCAGCGCGAAGACGTGCCTACCGACTCCATCTTGGGTGCTCGTTACACAGCGGAGCAGGCGATGGAAAAAGCCTTGGTCACCTTGCACCCGAAGGACTCGTTGTTGACCGCTGCGAAACTTCTCGCTCAAGAGACGTTCAATTCGCTTCCAGTCGTCGACGAGCTGGGCGAACTCGTCGGCATCCTCACGACACGTGACCTACTGCGCTTCCTGATCGAGTCGGATTGACTCTTCGAGGGCGCGGAGCACGGCTTCTGAGCGTGGTCCAGTGGAGCTCACTTGCGCGCGCCGGGGAGAGAGCTCCATCCGTACGTGGAGTGCGTCGCCCCCCAGCGCGTCGATGAAGGGTTCACCCCACTCGACGACGACCCCGGCGTCGGAGCGCGCGGCGTCCAACCCCAGGTCGTAAATTTCGTCGCTGTCCCCGAGGCGATAGAGATCGGCGTGCACGAGCTTCGGTTCCGTTTCGAGCTCCTGCATGAGGGCGAAGGTCGGGCTGGTCACACGTTCTTCGGCTGGCAGCCCCAACGCTCGGCACAGGGCTCGCACCAAAAAAGTCTTGCCGGCACCGAGGGGTCCGGTCAGCACGATCAGATCGCCGACCGCCATGTGTCGTGCGAGGCGTTCGGCAAGTTGGCGAGTTGCACGTCGCGTGGGAAGGGGAATTTGCATCAAGGTTCTCGCGTGGCAACGGGCCGACGCACTTTCAGCGTACGGCGCAGCTGGCGGTCTTCGCCGAACTCCCCCGGGATCGACGACCAAAGCTCGGGGCTTCGAAAGCGTTCGAGTTCTTCGCGGACTTGGCGGTGGTACGTTTTGACTTCCGTGGCGACTTCGGAGCGCACCTCCGGCAGCGAAGACAGCACGCGGATGGCGATTTGGGCCACGTCTCTGCCCAAGGTCTCGAACCACGTCGGAAGTCGGCCGAAATCCTGTTCGAACTCGGAGGCGAATCGCGCGTGTTCGCCGTCGAACGGGTAGTGCCCCGTGCCCAAGATCAGTAGCTTTTCGTTACCCAGCCTGTGGCGGACCGCCGAAGCCTCCAACCCGAGGGCGAACCACGGGTGAAAGTCCTTATGCCGGAGCTGTTCACCGAGCTCCTGCATACAGTGCTGGCCCGCGGCGATGATCACGCCATCCACGTTCGCCTGACGCCACTCCGAGAAGGGGAACTCGAAGCCGAACCCGGAACTGGACTCGCAGTCGGCGGCGTCTTCTCCGACGATCGCGCGCTCGTTGGCGACCCCCGCGAGGGCCTGCTTCAACTCTCGCAACTCCTGCTCTGGCGAAATGCCCATGGAAAAGACGTAGCGACCCGTGGTCACCGACGGACTGAGCAGCAACACGGGGGCGTTGTTGTGTTCGGCGTAGCGCGCCGCAAACTCCGCGCTGGCTTCGGTGACGCCCGCTACCAGCAAGGCGGTGCCTCGGGCGGACAGTTCGCTGAGTGATTGGATCGGATCGCCCGTATCCTCTTCGAACACGAGCTGCAAGCTGCCGGCGCTCTCTCCGACGAAGCCCAGAGCGGAGGTGATGCCTGTTGCCACCTCTGAGGACCGACGTCGTGATGCGGTGTCCGTCGTGCTCAGCAACAGACCGATCGTGCGCCCCGCGATGGTTGCCGGTGCCTCTCCGCCCGTTGCCAGCCGAACCAATTCGGCGCTCTTCGGATCGACCGCCATGCCCGGGTTCTTCTCCAGCACCTTGGCAGCGAGCGTGGCGTCTTTGTCGTTCACGGCGAGTGCGGCCAAACGCCCGCTGATGGCTTCGAACAGCCACTGCTTGTGTTCGAAGCGCTGCGGGTTTCTTTGGCGGTCGGGGTCGTCGGTGCGAGGCTCGAGAGTGAGTAGGGCCTTCTCCAAGTGTCGCTGCGGGATGCGACGCAGGTGGGAACTGATCGCGTCCTTGACCGCGGCGCGATCACGTACGTTGGCGTGTTCGACCCAGTCCACCATGTACGTCAACGCCTCTGAATACAGGTGCGCGGCGAGCGCTGCGACCACCAGCTGCTCCGTCGTCAGGAAGCGCTCCACCGGATCGATGATCTTGCCTTGCAGCGGCCGAAGAATTCGAATCGCCTCCAGCGGTCGCTGATGCTCGGTCAACAACGCCGCTTCGACGACCTCGCTGAAGTCCCGAGCAGTGCCCAATGGGCCTCGCTTGGTCTTCTCGATCAGGCGTCGAGCCTCGACCAGCTCGCCCTTCTGGAACAGGATCCAGGCCAGATAGGCTCGCGCAAGACGAGTCTGGTCGTCTTCCGGGTAGCGCTGGAGGAAGCTCCTGAGTTCTGCTTCCAGACGGATCCGCTGTTCGGCGCGCTCAGCGTGCCAGCGGTTGGACAGAGTGCGGAATTCCGCCTGTGCCGGAGACGAACTGGCGAGTGCCGCTTTCGGACGCTCTTCGGTCGTGCGAGACGAACCGCAAGCCGCGGCGATCAGCAGCGCCAACGACCACGACCGTGGCACACGCCTGTGGCTCCTGCTAACGGTGGGGAGCGTTGTCGGTCGAGTCATCGAAAGGTTCTTCGCAGGAGGCAGAGAGCGGTCGGCCCTCACTTGGGGATCTGGCTGCGCGGCTTCGTCTCATTCGAGTCGGCTCTGCCGTCTCGTTTGGACTGTTTCTGGCCTGGCATCTTTGGACAATCGCGACAGCGGCGCAAGAGCGGCTCGCGTACGAGTCCTTGGTTGGACGCGACGGACGAAGCGCCTGGACCGCGATCGGGGTCCTCGCTTTGCTGATGGCCCTGCTGTACGCAACGCGGTCCGAGTTTGGAATCGCCGCGCTGGAGGGCAAAACCGGCCGTGTGGGGGAGGTGCCGAGCGACGAGCTCCAGCGTCGAAGACTTCAGACCGTGGCGCTGTTGGTTACCGTGCTTTTCGCGATCGCTCATGCTGTGTTCGTGGGAGCCTTCAGTCCAGCGGTCGTGGAGTTCGATGCGCTTTGCGCGTTGCTGTCGAGTACTTGGCACGGCGTGCCGCTGATCGCCCTGCTGCACTTGCTCGGGACGTTGGCGGCAGCGAGCGTCGTTGCGTTCGGGTTCGCTGGCCTGGACGTGTTGGGACGCCGCTGGGCGCGATGGATCGGCATCTTCTCCGTAGTCGTGGGTGCGGTTTTGTTTCTACTCGGCGCGCTCGCGGTATTGCGATTTGCCACGGGTTCTGGCGCTGTTTTTCTGCTATGAGCGCGCGACAGTGCCGAGATGCTACTTCATGACAGTGTGCGGCGGGTCTTCAGTCGATCAGCAGAGCAACAACGTCAGCCTGTTCAATCTAGTGGAGCAGGTTAACGTCAATCCGAATGCGCCTCAGCCTCCCAAAGGAATGCTGCCTCTGGAGATACACGCCTATTGGCGCATCGACCATCAGCACGTCAAAGACGAGTTCGAGTCCCGTTTCGTGTTGGTGGCAGAGACCGGCCTCGAGACCCCGAGCAACACCTACAAACACCGGCCCGTCACCTCCCGTTTTCGCACGCGGACGATGGGCTTGCCGAATCCTCCCGTTTTCGGGGATTACGTCTTGCGCGTCGACTGGCGCATGAACGAAAGCGACGAGTGGCAGCGAGAGCCTCTCAGTTGGCCCATCGCCTTGCGTCTCGCCGAGCGCAAGCCCCCGACCACTCACTGAGGTCAGAGCAATGGACTTGGTGCGCATCACGAGTTTGGAACTCGATTGCATCGTGGGAATTCGCGCCTACGAGCGCCAACGCGAGCAACGTGTTCGTCTGGATTTGGCGTTGGGGGTGGACGCACGGCGGGCGGGCCGCAGTGGTCGCATCGTGCAAACGGTCGACTACGACCTGGTCGCGGAGCACTTGATCGCCATGTTGCGCTTTCGCCGCTACCAATTGATCGAGATGGCGGCGGAAGAACTGTGCGCGATGCTTCTGACGACCGAGACGGAGTTGATGAACGTGCAGCTCAGTATCGAAAAACCGGGCGCGCTCGAAGGGCGTGCGCGGTCTGCGTGCGTCGAGGTGACGCGCACCCTCGACGACTTCGAACCACAGCGCTTGCCGTTCTCGGGCGGCGTGGAGCGCGAAGTCTTGCGCACGCGCGACGCAAGCATCAGCGTGTTGGAGTTAGCGCGTGGGCAACGTTGGGCAGCTGCCTCGCAGACGCGGTGTCTGGTGTGGAGTCTGTCGGAGGGGGTCGTCCACGAAGGTCGCTCCTTGCTTCCGGGCCAGGCCATGGCCCACGAACGCGGGCCACTCGAACTCGAAAACACTGGACCGGAGGGTGCGCGTATCTTCGTCTGTCAGGTGCCGCCCACCGCGTCGGAGAGCGACTGACGGCTCCCGCACTCAGTACGCCTTTGCCCAGACGACCCGTTGCTTGGAGGGCTTGCCGGTGAAGATGCAGGTGCCTTCTTCGTCGATGGCATCGAGCTGACCAGGGTTGGGGATACAGCGCACCGTCACGCCGTGCTCTTTCTTGATCCTCTCTTCGATGGCCTCGTCACCGTTGAAGTGGCTCAGCGCGAAGCCGCCGTGAATGGGGGTGGGGCCGCCCTTGCTCGCCGGAGGCGTGAAGAACTCCACGAAGTCGCTCTCGCTGTCGATCACACGAGTGTGCTCCTTGCGGTAATCCAGAGCGCGTTGCAGCAAGGTGTTTTGGATCTCTTCGAGGATCTTCGGTACCTGCTGGATGAACTCCTCCCGCGCGATGCCCTTCTTCTCTTTGTGGGGCTTGTCTCGACGTCCGACGAAGACGGAGTCGCTCGCCATGTCGCGGGGGCCGACTTCGGCGCGAATGGGTACGCCCTTCTTGATCCAGCTCCAGAGCTTCTCGCCGCCGCTGATGTCTCGGCTGTCGATCTCGACCTCGATGGGACGGCCAGCGAACGTCTGCGCAGTCAGCGCCTTGGCGATGCGCTCGCAGTACTCGAGGACCGCTCCGGGGTTCTCGGCCTTGAACAAGATGGGTAGGAGCACGACGTGCACGGGTGCCAAGCGCGGCGGGCAGACGAAGCCGTCGTCGTCGCTGTGGGTCATGATCACCCCGCCGACGAGCCGCGTCGAAACCCCCCAGGACGTCGTGTATACGTACTTGAGGACGTCGTCCTTGTCGGTGAAGCGGATGTTGTTCGACTTGGCGAAGTTCTGCCCGAGGAAATGCGCCGTACCAGCCTGCAACGCCTTGCGGTCTTGCATCATCGCTTCGATGGTCAGGGTGTTATCCGCGCCAGGGAAACGCTCGACCGCCGTCTTCTCACCGGCGATGACCGGCATCGCGAGTACGTCCTGAGCTAGCTCGACGTAGATGTCGTGCATGAGGCGCGTCTCTGCCATCGCTTCTTCGGCGTTGGCATGGGCCGTGTGCCCTTCTTGCCAGAGGAACTCGGTCGTGCGCAGGAACAGTCGCGTGCGCATCTCCCAGCGCACGACGTTCGCCCACTGGTTGATCAACAGTGGCAGGTCGCGGTGTGACTCGATCCAGCGAGAGAACGACTCCCCGATGATCGTTTCACTCGTGGGGCGCACCACGAGGGGCTCTTCGAGTTCGCCAGTGGGTACGAGCGTACCATCGGGACCGGCTTCCAGCCGATGGTGCGTGATGACCGCGCACTCCTTGGCGAAGCCCTCGACGTGTTCGGCCTCCTTCGACAGGTACGAGACGGGGATGAACAGGGGGAAGTAAGCGTTCTTGTGGCCCGTCTCTTTGAGGCGGCGGTCGAGGGTCTGCTTGATGTTTTCCCAAACGGAAAGGCCCCACGGCTTGATCACCATGCAACCGCGGACGCCGGAGTTTTCGGCAAGGTCGGCGGCCGCGATCACCTGTTGATACCACTCGGGGTAGTTCTCGGCTCGCGTGGGGCTGATGGCTGTCTTGGTCTTGGACATCGCCAGCTGCGGATAGCTGACCTGGTGGGTGGCTGCAAGCTTCGGCGCCACGGGGGTTCTGCTGACGCCCACCCGCTCGATGGGTAGCCGGATTCCCGTCCAGTTGGAAAAATGGGAGGGCCGCGGTGGCGCGCGTCGGTGAGGTCGGGTGCGCGGTTGCGAGCTGCCAAAGGCTCTTCCCGAATGAGCTCTGGATGGTAGCGTGCGGGCCTCTTCGGAGGACCGAGATGCCAAAGAACCAGATGATTCACCGACTTGCAAAGGCCTTGACCGTACTTGCCCTTCTGCTGTTCGCCACCCCGGCGCTCGCCGACCGAGTGGTGTGGAAGAAGACCACGATCAGCGAGAGCAACGAGTCTTGGCGCATCGACGTCGAGGTCCACCTCTCGAACACACCCGACATCGCTCACGTGCCGATGCAGTTCAAGTTCGAGCCTCTGGTTTACTACGAACGCAGCTTGGTGGATGGTTCGGACCAGCCGCAGCTGCGCAAGGTGCCGCTCGAGAACAAGCAACCCCTGATCGAGTCCGTCGACATGGGCTTCCTCGACACCGGCAGTGGCAAGATCCAGAAGCGCACTCGCTTCACCTTCAAGCTCACCCGCGAGCGCGGTTTCGAGGCGGGGGAGTACAAGGTCACCATCAAGAACAAGCGCTCCAATCGCACGCTTCAGCCAACCAAGACGCTGATCTTGAACGGCGAGAACGAGGTGATTGACCGCCGTTCGATGGTTTTCGACACCAGCAAAGCCGACGCCAAGAAGAAGAAGGACAAGGAGGCCGAAAACCAGGCCGCGATCGACGAGTACGAGCAGCGCGAAAACCCAGACTCCGAAGAGTTCTGGGCTGGGGGCCCCGAGGAGCCCGAAGCGGAAGAGGACCCGCTGCCACCGCCTGCCCACATGCAGGAAAAGCCCGGCGCATGCGGTTGTCGTGTCGTCGGTGAGAGCCGAGCACCGGCTGGTCTCGGATGGTTGGGCCTGCTCCTCGGCTTGGCTTTCGTGCGCCGCTCGGCGTCCGCGCGCGCCAGCTGAGGGTCGGGTGCCTCCGGCGAGGGGATCCTCGCGGCAACTGAGATCGCTTCTCCGCCCTCCGTGCTTTGTCGCGGGGGGCGGATTGCGTTTGTCCAACGCCGCGGGTCGTCGAACGATCGGCGAGCTCAGCGCCTCATGTACTCTCGGTCTGCCGTCGTGACGAAGTACTTGTGGGGCCAATGACGGTAGTAGCTCGCCTCGATCAGCGGTCCGCCCGTCTTGGGGTGGTTGTCTTTGCTGACTGGACCGATAACCCGAACCAACGAACCCGTCAGAAGTCGATGTTCACCACTCTGTTCGGCCGGTTTCAAGTCGACGTAAGCGTGCAGCACTGCGAATTCGTGTTCGGAAACCGTGACGCGGCAGCTGTCCTCCGAAGCTGATTCACACAGGTTTCGGTCCTGCAGCACACGCACGGAAAGGGTCAGGTCCGTCTGACCAGAGGGCGTCTTGCCGACCTCCTCGACGATCCCGAAGACGCTCACGGGCTTGCCCTTCCACTCGTGGAAGCGACGCCCGATCATCACGGGGTCGTAGGTCTTCGCACCTGCGGCAGCGTCTTCTTCGGGTGACAGGGGGGCGTACTCGCGAGAGAAGCCCCAAGGTCCGGCCGAAGCGCAGCCGAGGGCCAATCCGAGCACGGGGGCGGTCCACCAAAGCCTCGTCGGGAGTCCTGCTTTGCTCATTGCCTGACGGTAGACCAGTGAGCGTCTTCGGACCAGAGCTCAAGTGAGCTGCCGGTCGATCGTCGCGCGCACGCGCGAAGCTCCCGCAGCCGTTTGGTGGCGGTGCGTCATCGGAGCTTCCGGAAGCGCTTTCGGTGAGGAGCACTGCTTGGTGCGAGTTCACTGATCGCCGTTGGTCGTGTCGTCGGCAACGACAGTGACCCAGCTCTGAATCGATGCGTGACATCCCTTACAAGCAAGGGCAAAAAGTTCAGTGCCGCGTCCTATGGCTAACTCTGCTGCCCCAAGGCTGCTAATCCCTCCAGTTCGCGGGCCCGTAGTCGCTACACTCCTGCTTTCAGAGGCGTAACCGAATGATTCCCAAACTTGCTTCGACTTCCTCTCAGACCGTGCGTGCCGGCTTCTTG
>JBNKHV010000191.1:0-173976 GCA_050290545.1 Polyangiaceae bacterium
CTCGTCCCAAGCTCAAATCGTTTTCCCCAATAGATAGAGTATCGGGCGCCTCGCGCGCCGCTCCGGGCTTCGTTCCGCCGTGTTTCGCGGCGACCCATTCCGTGCGGATCGCGTCCATCGTGCCGCGAAACACTCACAACAAACGGGGCCGCGTTCTACTCGTACGGCGTCCCGTCCTTGTGCACGAACCTCAGCGTCGGCCCTGACGCATCGCGGCCTGCTTCTACCGACACTATCGCGAGGTCGTCGTTGGGATACTCCACGCTGTCCCCCACCGACCTGTCCCCAACCTCCAACAACAGCGCGGTCTCATCGGACTCATTGACCACGTGGTGCGCCTCACCACCCGCCGGAAATCCAGCGCACATGCCCGGCTCCAGCACCCAGAGCCCCTGATCGGTCACCAGCGTCGGGCGCCCGTGCAAGACGTACACGAACTCGTCCTGAAGCGCGTGCCGATGGTGCAACGCCGTCGCCGCACCCGGTGCCAACTCCGTCAGGTTCACGCCGAAGTTCTTCAGCCCGAACAGGTCGCCCAAGGGTCGCTTCAAGCGCCCCTGCGTGACCCTGTCGAACGGAGGCGGGTAGACGTTCTGCCGCGCTCGAGCCGGGGCTTGCGTTGCGCTTACGAAGCGCTTCTTCTCGTCGTCGGACATGGCCGGAACCTACCATGACGCATCGTGCAGCTAGAACTCCGTGCGCGTGCATCGACGCATCGCGGCAAGTCCGCGGAGCGAACCCAAGCAGGTCGACACGCGCATCGTCGATACCCGCGTCGACGCCGCCTGGTCCAATCTCGCGCAGGCGCTCGACGCTGTTCGCACGCTACCTCGCAGCAATCGTGCCGCCCCGGCCGCGGAGGTTTACGACAAGCTCTTTGCCGAAGGGCTGACGTTTCTGCAACTCGAGCACCCTGCGCAGTGGGCTCAGTGCCGAATGCGACTCGAGATCATCGACGAGCAAGGGCTCGAGCCGAAGATCGAAGCCGTGCTCGGCGGCCCCGAGTACCTGATCGAAATCCGCGCCGCGCAAGCGGAGTTCGGCGCTGCGCTCGGCATCGACCAACCCAAGCCCGCGCCCACCAACGTCAACCTGGCGGACGCCATCAGCGAGCTGCGTTCGGCCATCGAAACCTACGTGTCGGAAGTGATCGCATGGTCGCGGCGCTCACCCGACGCGTCGGAAGATGCGCGCACAGCACTCCGCCCCATCGACGAGCGACGTGAAGCTGCGGCTCGCGCCATGAGTCGACGTGGGACCCAGGCTGCGAACACACCGACGGGCGAAGAACCCCCGCCGGATGTCAGCCCGGAAACGCCGGTTCCTTGAACGGGCGCTCGCAACTCCGCCGGGAAGTGGTGAGAGCCGGCGCCAGGGAGTGGAGGCCGGCGGGGCTGGTCGGTGAGGTCGTTACCCAGGTTGCCTTCATCCGGCGCGAGGCCGGCGACGCCAAGGCGCTCGTGTCCACCCCCTGTGCCAAGTCGTGCCGCGACTGAGCCGCCAGCGGCTCGTGGCACGCTCCAAATCCACAGAACAGCCGAAAACAAGCTCCGTCGAGGTTGGCGCAACTCTTGCTCTGCTTCGGGCCAGGAGCGCGCGAACGCGCCCTCAGACGGAGAACTTGAAATGCGAGTACGCAAATTTTTGTGTGTAGCGGCGCTGCCGGCAGCGCTGCTTGCGGCGGCCTGTGGTGACGATGGCGGGGGTAGCTCTGCCGCCACTACCGACGAACCGTCGCCTGGAACCGACGAACCCACGACGCCTGACGGCGTTTTCGAATCCGCGCATCCCGCTGGCGTCACGGCGAGTGGTGAGAGTCTCGCTGCTGGAGGCGTCACCCCCGGCGCGGTCCAAGGCCCGGCGGGCTCTGGCGTGGCGGTTGCTGCTGATGGCAACGTCGCTGCGCCAACCTCTCCGGCACCGGAGCCAGCTCCCGGGGTTCCCAACGGCGGTGAAGCGGAGAGCAGCGACGAAGGCGGCGCGACCGCCGCGGCGCGCGCGATCGAGGAGGCCGACATCATCAAGCTGGAGGGTAACCGCTTGTACGCCCTGTCGAGCCACGGTGGCGTCAGCGTCATCGACGTCTCCAACCCCGACGCTCTGAAGTTGCTGGGACGCCATCGTTCGACGGCGACGCCCTTCGAACTCTACGTGCGGGACGAGACGATGTTCGTGCTCTACAACGGCTACGGCGAGTACGAGTACCTCGAAGACGAGGGCTACTACAACTTCTACCAAACCAGCTACGTCATCGCGCTCGATGCGTCGGATCCGCAGAACATCGTCGAACAAGAGCGCTTCGAGATCCCCGGCTACATCTCCGACTCGCGCTTGATCGGTGATGTGGTCTACGTCGTCGCTTTCGACGACAGCTACTGCTACCGCTGCGGCGACACACCCGAGACGAACGTGATGTCGCTGGACGTGACCGATCCCTCGGACATCACCAAGGTGGACGAGCTGACCTTCGCCGAGCGTCAGGACGAATACAGCTGGCGCCGCAGCCTCAGTGCGACGGACGAACGCCTGTACATCGCTGGGCCTCGCTACGGCAACGGGGCCGAGCCGGAAGGGTCCATCATCCAAGTGGTCGACATCGCCGACGGCGGTGGCGACATGCAGAAAGGCGACGCGCTCGAGGTTGCCGGCCAGATCAACAGCCGCTGGCAGATGGACGAGTACGACGGCATTCTGCGCGTCATCAGTCAGCCTCTGTGGTGGCGTGAAGCCACCGCTCCGCTGGTGGAAACCTTCGAGATCGAGTCCTCGGAGCAGCTGAACGAGTTGGGCAGCGTCGCGCTCGAGCTGCCGCGGCCAGAGCAGCTCCAAACGGTGCGTTTCGACGGCACGCGTGGCTACGCGATCACCTTCGAGCAGACCGATCCGCTGTTCACCATCGACTTGAGCGATCCGGCCAATCCCGTGCAAGCGGGTGAGTTGGAGATGCCGGGTTGGGTCTACTACATGGAGCCCCGCGGGGACCGTGTGATTGGCCTCGGCTACGACCAGGGCAACGCGGATGGCGGTCTCACAGTTTCGATCTTCGACGTGACGGAGCTCGCTGAGCCGACGATGCTCGACCGGGTGAACTTCGGCGGGCAGTGGGCTTCTCTCGCGGAAGACCAAGACCGCATCCACAAGTCCTTCCAGGTGCTGGATGAGCGTGAGCTCGTGCTGGTGCCGTTTGCGGGTTGGAGTTGGGACGAGACCAACAACGAGTGTGGCGGCTACGAGACGTATCTTTCGGGCGTGCAGCTGATCGATTGGGTCGACGATACGCTGAAGCTGCGCGGTATCGCACCGAGCACCGGCCAAGCCCGTCGCGCGTTCTTCGTCGAGGATCGCCTGCTGACGATGAGTGACGAACGCCTGGAAGCGTTCGACATCGAGGATCGGGACGATCCCGAATCGACCTCTCAGGTCGACTTGGCGCAGATCGTTCAACAGGTGGCTGTCTTGGGCGATGCCATCGTGCACATCGGCAACAGCTGGTGGGGGCAAACGCTCGAAGTGAGCGTCTCTTCCCTCGACGATCTGCTCAGCTATCAGACGGCCGCCACCTTGGAGGTCGACGATCTGAACCACTACGACTGCGAGAGTGAAAGCTGGTTCCAGGGCATGCTCAGTGGTGGCGACAACGTCTACCTCACCTACTCCCGGTACGACTACTCCCAGAACAGCGACTACAAGGAGGAGACTCGGGTTCGCACCATCGACGTCAGCGATCCGAAGAACCCGAAAGTCGCAGGCGACGCGGCTCTGGGGGGCTTCCCCAACTACGGGCGCAACTACATTCCCGGCATGGTGGACAACGGCGAGATGGCGTTGGGCGTGGGTGATGCGCTCGCCTTCGCGGAACACCGCATCGAGTACAACAACCTCGGTTTCGTCACTCGCAACGACTTCGTGCTGAACATCCTCGACTTCTCGGATGCGGACGACCCCAAGTCGACGGAGATCGAGCTGCCGGAGTCGTTGGGTTCAACGGGATTGCTCGCCAGCGGGGACGTCGTGGCCACGAGCCACTTCGAGACCTCGCCGACGAACCCCCAAGCCGTTCGATTCTTCCTCGATCGTGTCGACATCTCCGATCCGTCCGATCCGAAGTCGCTCGATGCGGTCAACATCCCGGGTTCACTTCTGGCCTACGACCACGACAGTGAGCGCGCTCTGACGGTGGACTACCAGTACGTCACCGTCAAGGACATCTCTCCGAAGCAGTGCTACGAGGAGGAGTTCGGGCAGTTCAACACACCCGATCCGTCTCTCGTCGACTACGAAGATGCCCGCGGTTCGTGCACCGCGCTGCGCTACAAGCTCTTGCTGGTCCAGATCGACGGCGACGAAGCGTCCGTGCAGGGTAGCTACGACGTCGACAAGGGAGTGCAGATCACCTCCGCCGCTCTCGGCGACGACCGGGTGTTCTTGGGCACCGGAGCGACGGCCGTGTACTACGGAGGTGGGGTTGCCACGCCTCTGCCTCCGAGCGTCGGGGTTGCGGTCTCGGAGCCCGGTTTCGGGTCCAGCATCGGCTACTACTCCTACCCGGTGTACACCGGCGAGGCGAAACTCCTGGTTGCCAGTGGTGTCGCGAATGGCGAGCTGGAAGTCGCTGCTGCCGAACTGGAGACGACGGACAGCTTCTACGGCTTCAACCAGTTGGTGGCGAAGGGCACGACGGCCGTCGTCGCCACGGGCTGGCAAGGTCGCTTGAGTGTCGTCGATGCCAGCAAGGCGGACTCCCCCGTCGTGCGTGACTCGGTGGAGGTCGCGGGCTACGTGCAGGACCTCGACATCGTCGGTGACGTCGCGATCGCTGCCCTGGGCAGCGCCGGCGTGCAGATGATCCAATTGGGCGACTGACAGTCGGCTGAGTTGGCCGAAGGCGTGAGGCCAGGGTGCTTGGGCACTCTGGCCTCACGTCGTTTGTGACGTAGGACGTCGAGGCACGTTTTGCGCCTGTGCGCCGAGGGAGGCCGTGGCGTGGACGTGATTTGGGGGTCAGGGGGCCAACACGCGTTTGACGGCCTGGTACCAATTGAGGCCCATGCGTCGCGCACCAGCTTCGTTCGGGTGAACACAATCGTTGGCCTCTCGTGGGTCGGAGTTGGTCCACAGATCGGCAACCAGAATGGGCGACTCGTTGCTCGTCATGCGAGCCGCCCAGCTCGGGACGGCGTTGACGAGTTCCTCGGCTTTGGCGGTGCTAGCAACGTTCGTACAGTCGTCGGTGATGATGCGCTGGATCTGTGCGACGACCACGATGATCCTCGGGTTGTGTCGGCGCGCTTGCTCGACCAGGGTCGCGTAGTTGTCCAGTATGGGCTCGACGGCAGCCTTGCCGTCCCACACGTCGTTGACGCCGAGCTGCAGCAGGATCAAGTCGGGGTGGTGCTTGGCGACGAGCTGCGACATGCCGGGAAAGGTCTTGCCCGGAAAACAGTTCGGAACCGTGAACGTCTCTCGTGTGTACTGCGCCGACGTCGTGCAGCTGACGGCGCTGTGACGGATACCGCCGCCGCAGTCGTCGCTGTACTCACCGACGAACTGGTAGTTCGTCACGCCGTTCCGTCGTAGCTCCTGGTCGAGGTACTTCTTGTAGCAACCGGGCCCCGCGGAAATGGAGTCGCCCACGATCATGATCCGCGTGTGGGTCACGCCCGCGGGGAACGTGGCGAGGGCGCCCGGTGGGATCTCCGGCGTAACCTCGGGCATCTTGGGCTCCGAGCAGGCAGCGCTCAGGCTGAGCACGACGAGGAGTAGTGCTCGGGTTAACGCGCAAGGAGCCTGTGATGTCGGATTACGAGCGGCCCGAAAGGTACTTGTCCAGGACATGTTCGATGGTGGCGCACGGGACGAAGCGCGGTTTGTCGACCACGACGAATTCCATCTCGCCTTCGAAGGTGTAGTAGTGGCCCCGCAGCGGGCCCAACGGGGTCTTGAGCGAGAACTCGCCTCGCTCGGTGTCGCCGGTCCACGTGCCGCCGCGGGCCTCGACAACTTGCTTGATCCGGGCCAACAATGTCGCGGCCTCTGGCGGCACAGGCCGGGTGAACTCGCAGTACGCCATTGGCGCGAGCCTAGATGTCTCACCGCCCGCGGCACAACCCTGCGCCTGCGGTCCGGCAGATATTATGGTCGACGGGCAACGACCCTGCTTGGGGCTCCCGGGCGGTCTCGCGTTCACCTCGTGAGTGATAACGGTAGAGCGCGGCGTCTTCTGGCTCGGGCGACGCGGATGGCACTGTTGACGCCGGGTGCCGCTGCGCCTGGAAATTGGCAGTCCGGGGTGCTAGCACCCTTCGCGAGGTTGCCATTGGGGCCAAAGGAGGAGCCACGTTTTCACTTCGGGTGCTGGAGCATGCGCGAGCTACTGCTGTTGGCTTCCGTCGTGTCTCTGCAGGGCTGCGGAGAGCCAAGCTGCGAGACGGTGCACGCCCACGCCGCGGCATGTGGGCTGCGCTGGGATCTCGATTTTTGCGCGGGTGAATACAACCAGTGTTTCGGGCGATGCATTCTCGCATCGGACTGTGGCCAGTTGCTGAGCGACGACGCGTCTCTGCGCTATTGCGCCGCGGGCTGTGGCGGCGACTTCGTGTGTGACGGCGGCCAAACGGCCATCTCTTCGCGTTGGAGATGTGACGGCGAGATCGACTGTCGAGACGCGGCGGACGAAGCCGCGTGTGAGGGTGCCCGTCGGTGAACGCCTTGGCCCAGTTCGTTCGAGTGAGGAACCGGCTCGCGCTGGTCGCAGCTGTCCTGGCATGCGCTTGCGGCAACGACGCGCCTGAGGTCACGCGCTTCTGCGACGTCGTGCCATGCACGCCAGAATGTGCCGCGCTGCAGGTTCACCCCTGTCTCGTCGAGAACGCGGAGTGCCAGGACGTGGTGCGCAAAGCCGTCGAGTGTGTGCGGGGTGTTCGCTTCGAGCGGCGGCCGAATGTGCGGATCCGTCGCGAGCGCGGCGTTGACGCATCCGTCCCAGTGCTCGATGCGGGCGTAGACACTGACGTCTCCGATGCTTCCGCTCTCGACGCCGCGGTTCTCGCTTCTGATGCCGGAGCCGTCGATGGTGGGGTCGCTCCGTGGCGAAGCGCACCGCTGAGTGTCGACCATCGCTTCCTGCCGCACGAACTCGACGTCAAAGACTACCACGCGACGAGAGCGCTCCAAGCTTTGGGCTTGGTCGCCCCCGACATCGATCTGGCGGGTGCGTGGGAGCAAGCCTCGAAGCGTGTGATCGGTACCTACACCGCGATGGATCAGACGTTGGAGGTCCTGCTGTCCGAAGAAAGACAGCCGTGGTTTGAGATGGGCACCCTCGCCCACGAGATGATCCACGGACTGCAGGACCAAGAGATGGATTTGCCGCGCTGGCGGGAGAAGCAAGCCGCGAAGGGCGCTTCGAATCAAGCCGTTCGCGCATTCATCGAAGGGGAAGCGGAGCTCTATCAACTGCTGGTGATGCACTTCATGCTCGGTATCTCCTACAGTGATGAGCGCATCGAGGAACTCATCCGAAAGAGCACCAAGTCGCTCATGCACAGCATCGATGAGAGTGCGTCGCCGCTTGCCGTTTCTCAACTGGGCATCGTCTATCCAGTGGGCGCGAAGCTGCATCTTCGACGTTGGAAGAGGTACCGCGTGCAGGGGGTCAAGCGACTGGCCAACGCCTTTCCTCGTGATCTCGCCGCTTGGATGCGGGCCGACGACTTCTCGACGCGGCTCGAGATGTCGTGTGCTGACGTCGAGCCCGAGATGGACACCGAGTTGCGCGGTGTGTGGCGTTTTACCGGTGGAGCCGAATACCTGCTGCCGCTGCTGATCAAACGCATGAGGCACATGGGTGAATTGGCGTACCCGTTGGCTTGGGAGGCGAGCACCGCCTGGCGTGGCGACTGCTTCGAGATCTGGGGTGAGGCGTTCGAGCCTGCCGCGCCGGTGCCGAAGGAGGAGCGCCTGTTGACCGGGTATTCGCCAGTCGATGCGGATGCTGGTAGCACCGCTTCGCAGAGTGGCGGGGTTGATGGCGGCGACGCGGGCGGACTGCCCACGTTTCCACCGCTGGCTCGCCGGGCAGACGTTCGGGTGAAGTGGACGATTGTGTTGGCGGACGCAGAGATTGCCCGAAAGGTGAACGAGCTGTTGCTGCTTTCAGCTTGGCCCGAGACGTGGCCAGGGGTGGAGATCGACTCGCGTCAAGAGGGCAATCGCATCATCTTCGAGTTGATGACCGAGCAACTGCCGGCATTGGACGAGCCATTGCTCGACTGCTGGCCGCTCTATCCGTTCGATCCCAACGAGATCTATCTCATGTCGCCCGGTAGAGGGATCGCGCACTGGAGCCAGCCCGAACACGCGCTGGGCTCGGTGGGCGACTCCCTCGACTCCTCTCAGCTGATGCCCGATGGTGAACTGTTGTTGCGCGGTCGGTACGTCTTCACTCCCGATTGGTGTCACTACCCCGACGAGCCCTACCCAGATGTCCGGGATGCGGCACAGAACGATCCACAACTTCCGCTTCCGTGCGCGCCGCACGCCGGAGTGGCGGTGGTGGGTGCAACCGGTCGCACGCTATATCAGTGTGATGGACAGTCGGCGTGGAAGGACGCCGACGGCAACGACGTGTTGCCGGCTGATCTGGGACGACTGCAGGCGGTAGGCTATGAGGACACGGCGCTGCTTTCCGAGGGCGTGTACTCGTTCGAGGAAGCTGCCACGGGAGCAGCTCTGGGCGAGGCGAGTGACGCCGGTCTTACGAACGGCTTGCGTGCAGATACCGGAAGCGTCGACGCGAGTGTCGTCGATGCGAGCGCCGGCACGGAAGTCGTCGATGCATCGACGAACTCGTTGCAGGCGCAGCTGGGAACCTTGCGCGACTTCGAGGGGCTGCCACGGGAAGCAATCGAGGCAGTGCGGGCGGTGCCTGATGGATACTGGCTCGTCATGCGTCGGGGGCTGCGGCCAACCACATACTCCCTTTGGCATGTCGACTTTCGTGGGCACGCGGAGCTCATCGTCGAGCACGATCCCGTCCCGCCGAGCTACCTCCCGACCTCGACCAGCGTCGACGGCTATGGAACCATCTTCGTGGTGGTTACTCGCGACGCTGAGTCCTCGCTATGGCGTCTGCATGTCGACGGCACGGTCGAGATGTCTGACGCAGCGGGTCGATTGGTGACGGGGCCGTAGCCCGCACTGCCAGACACGAGCTGTGGTGGCGAGTCGAGGTTGCTCATCGCACGTTCGGTGCTAGCGTTCGGATATGCGAAGCGGTGGGGTTGCCCGTTCGGCTGTGGCTGTGTTTCTGACGTGTGTTGGGTTGAACAACCACGCCGCCGCGGAAGCGGGTCCGCCGCCGCCCCCGGATGATACTTTCGTGCCCTCGGACTGCACCTCCGTGCGTGCCATCGAGGCATTTGCCGGTGCTCCGGACTGCCCGAACGTCGGCTATGCCGTCATCGAATCGAGTGACTCCGACGGCTACGTCGACCTGTCCTACGGCGGTGATTACGAGACGGTGTATGTTGCCAATCCCGGGCTGATACTGATCGGCACCGCGAATGTCGAAGTGTACTTCGGGGTGGAGCCGGACATCGTCGTCGACTCGCCGTTTCCTCTGAGGCCAGAGGGCGGCACGATCGCCGGCTGTAGCGACTGGAGCTACGGCAGCGCTCGGGTGCCAGTCAATGCCTGCGAAGGGCAGGCGATACGTTGGTCCAGCAGCAGCAACGCCACCTTGGCGGAGCCAGCACCCGTCAATTCTCGAGGCGAAGTCGGTACGCTCATGGGCTGCGGGCCCAGCGTCGTGATGTCAGACACACGCGATGCGGGCGGGCTCGATGCCTCGGTTGGGGCGCCCCCTTTGTGTGAGCAGTTCAGTCCTGACGGCTCATCGTCCACACCTGGGGGCCCGAGCGATCCATTGCCGCCGGGAGTGGACACTTCCGAGCCGGCGGGTGGTGACGTGATGGTTGACGAAACCACGTCCGATGTCGTGGGAGCCCCGACGGACGATGGAACGTTTCGCCCGCCAGTCGGAGCAGCGACCGATGAGACGACGACGGACGACGCTACAGATACCGATGCCCCTGCGGGAGGCAGCTCCGGGCAGGATACGGCTCGAACCATCGACGAGGGTGCGGTCGTGCGCGGGGTCGATGACGAGCCCAAGTCGAGTTGTGCTTGCAGCACGGTCGGCAGAGCCGGTGCGTTCTCACTCTCGTTTTTGGCGACTCTGGTCGCCATCTCTTGTACAGTGGCGAGACGTCGACACGCCCGGCGCGACTAGGCGTGTGGTGGTTGGTGACGCCGACCGCTCAGCCATCAAGGGTCGCCGTCGACTCGGCTATCCCCTGCGACTGATCCCGACATGGCTCAGGTACGGATACAATTGGGCATGTTTGCCCCGCGATGTTGACGTGACGCGCACGAACGACGCACTGCAAGTGCAGTCACATGAGAAGGAGCGGGGCACGACGGGCGCACCATTGCAGCCGCTGACGAGTTTGTAGGCTCTTGTCGGTGGACCATCAGGGCTGGACGTCTGTCGTCGTATCGTGGATCATGGCGTCGTCGGGAGGGACCTGACGTTGCGGGCGGCGCGTGATTCGTCACGCTGGCGCCCATGAACCCACTGCCATGAAAGCCGTCAGTATGAACAAGAACATCGTCGGATTGATGACCCTGCTTGCTGCGTTGGGCTGCAAGAAGGCGGAGGAGGCTGCGCCGGACGAGGCTACTGCCATGCCATCGGCGCCCGCGGCGAGCGAGAAAGCGACGCCCGTTGCTGCCAAGGCGGACACTCCCAAGGAGCCCCTCGCCCCGAAGCCCGGGACCTTGCGACTGGTCAAAGACTTCGAAGAGGAACCACTCGACTCGGAGCAAAGCAAACTCGAAAAGTTCGTCACCTACTTGAAAGAGAAAGAGGGCCCAAGCGTCGACGCCGCGCCGCGCAGCGAGGAAGAAGCCAGCTATCTGGCGAGCTATCGCAAGAACGCGAATGACTCGGAGGCCCTCCCTGAGTTGCCGTACGCATGGGGAGGATTCGAGACGGTGGTCGTGCTTTCCGTGCGTGCGCCGGTCGGTGAAGAAGGTCGGCGTCGTTCGGGGCGGAGCAAGGGACGGCTGCTCTTTCACCCACCCGAGAAGACCCCGGTCTACAGTGTGTTGTACGGGGACAAGTGGGGAACCAGCTTTGATGGGGGCGAGTTAGCACGTTGGGTGCTGGAAGATCTCGCGATTCGAGTCGAAGAGAAGAGCCAAGCTGCCAAGGAGGTCGAGTGATGACACGAGTGACGACACAGGTGCGCAGAAGTTGCCTGGGGGTATTGGGCGTATTGGCAGGTATCGCGGTGTTCGTCAGTGCACCGTCAGGCCAGGCGGGGGACTTCGCGTTCGAAGTCCGCTTCACCAACATGACGCCGGATGCGTACAGCGGCGACGAGGCGAAGAAGTGCTCGGATAAGATCCGAGGTGGCCTCATCCATCAGGGCGCCAACGTACAGTTCATGAGCGAGACGCCATTGCGCAAGGCCGTCGGCGCCGAGGACAAAAGCAAGAGCTTCATGGACTGGACGGTGGAGCAAGTGGTCCCATCACTGAAGAAGGCTCCCCAGGTGACGCTACTTGCCGTGGATTGTCGTCCCAAGGAAAAGTACCTCGACGTTTTGCTGATCAACGAGCTCACCGATTCCAAGGTGACGATCCGCATGCGGAACCAAGAGATATCCATGCGTCGTCTCAATTGGTTCATCAAGGACGCGCTCGAACACGCATTTGCCAGTCATCGTTAGATGGGCGAGCGCGATTCACGAACGCTCATGCGATGCAACCTCATCTCGGCGTAGCTGCTCGCCTCGGGCCGCCCGACTTCAGTAGCCCACACGCCTGGCGTACTCGAGCAAGGGCGTTCCGTACGCGCCCCCCCACTGGTAGCCGTAGCGGCGCTCCGGCTCGATGTCCATGATGTCGTACTGCTTGCCGACGCCTGCTGGGCTGTCCGTCGGCAGGCGGCCGCTGAAGAAGCACACGTCTTGCTCGAGTTCGTAGAAACGGCACCACATGGTGCTTCCGACTTTGCTTCGAATCGGGTTGTAGCTGTCGTCGGTGTCGTTCGAAGCGCGACTGACGTACTCCGTGTCTTTCAGCTGAACGGCGTCGCTTTCATACCAAGCGATGGCCGCCTTGACGGCGGATTCGACCTCGGGTGTCTGCGGTTGCGTCATTAGGAAGGTGACCACGCCGATCGATTCCTTGCCGCTCTTCGACGGTAGTTCGTAGGAACGGCCGCCGCGCGGTTCGTAGGAGTTGGGGTCGTGCTGGGCGCACCACACGGTCTTCTTTCCGTCTTGTTCGATCTGTGCCTTCAAGATGTAGTCGACGGCGACTTCGATCGCAGCGCGTGCCGACTCCCGCTGCTCCGCGGTGAACACATCCCCGTCGAGAGGCGGCACTTCGTTCGAGATTTGCAGCAACAGGACGAGCACGCGGGCCATCGCGTCGTCGTTGAAGGTGACGTAGTTGGAGTAGGTAGTTCCTGTGCGTTGCGGATGAACCTGCGGAAAGCCTCCGCGTTCGAGCTGCATGGTCAGCAAGAACTCGAGAGCACGGCGCGCCCCGTCCCGGTACGACTCAGCCCCCGTTCGCTGGTAGACGTCGGCTAAGAACAACAGCTCGTTCACGGTGGCGTCGTTGTCGATCGTGCCGAGTTCTACCCCTCCGGCGCCCGTCCAATCTGAACGCGCTGCGCGACCGTCCCATGGCGTCGTGTATCTCTCCAGCCCGTTCTTGAAGAAGCCCCCGTGCGGCATCTGCCACGTCAGCAGGTTGTCCGCGAGCGCGACGTCCGCTGCCAGCTGTTCGTCTGCCGAACCGGACGTGCTACGCCACGCTGCGTAGCTCACGAGGTGCCGGTAGATTGGGTTGCCGGTTTGGTCGAGCAAGAGGGACGTGCTGCCCGCGCCTCCGTCGTTGGATGGTTGCCCCTTCGGCTCCTCCGGCTCCTCCGGCTCCGCCGGGGTCACGTCCGCATTCGGTGCTGGGGTGGCTCCCGTGTCGTCGTCATCGGTTGCTGGAGCCGGGACGTCCTCAGGCTCTCGAGTGACTCCAGCGTCGGCGGAGGTTGCGTCGCCTGCCGGGTTCTGCTCCCACCACGGGTCTTCATCCGTCGCGCCATTCGATGCCAGTTCGTGGCCATCTTCATCGGGCCAGCAAGCGAGTGCCAAGCAGGAGCTGGCGAGCACCAGTGGGAAGGCCAAAAAGCGTCTAGCCGGAGGGCGCATGTGCCTCCATGCAGCAGGACAGCGAAAAAATCACTCCAAGCTGCCGCCGGGTGACGATTCCGGTTTCGGCCCGCTCGGCGGGCCGCTCCTTGGTCGAGCGCGTGAACCCATGGACGGACGGGGTGCGCCCGGGCACTGGCGCGCTGTCTCCAGGGTTCGGGCTCGAAGGTTTGGTGCGAGGCCTCGAGCTAGAAGCTGCCGTCCAGCAGTTCCCAAAGGCGGGGCGCCGCAATGCTACCGTCGACCTCGGACACCAGCCAGAGTTCACTCGACTCGTCGGGGACGAGCGTCGGTTCTACGTTGCCGATGAATGGAGGTTGCTGCGCTGCAGCGACGCGACTGGCAGCGACTACGAATCCTGGCGTCGTTGCTGCCAGTATCGATACCTGATCGCAGGCTAAAAAGTCGTTGGCGATCAGAGATTGCTTGTCCGCGACCCACGCGCCGAGGGCAGTCCCAGGAAGCTCATCCACCCGCTCCGGCGGGACGTCACCGATCTGATTGTAGTAGCCGCTCACTTGCACGTAGCGCAGCCGAGTACTGACGATGACGTCCGCCCAGGTGTCCATTTCGCCGTTCGGCACGTTCATGTTCGCGCCCTCATCCGTCGTACGCCCGAGGGAAGAGACGACGACCATGCGCTCCGCGATGCTGGGGTCAATCAAGTATGCGTCGGCAACGTCCGTCAGGCGCCCGCCCGTCACCACCACGAGCGGTGGCCCTCCTTCCTCCAGTGCGGCAACGGTGTCGACGATGAACTCGGCTCCAGCGGAACGGTTCGGAGTCGTGTCTTCGATGATGCCGCTGGCGGGGGCCTGAAGCGGCAGTCCGTCACTACGCAGCGGGTCGGGGATACCTTGGATCCCGTCAGCACGCGCAGCGGCGACCAGCTCTTGCCAGCCTGCCAGGTTACTGTCCAAGTCCTGCCACGGCCAACTCCAATTGATGATCAAGCCCACCAACTGTTGACCGCGCGCTGCGGCGAGCATCGCGTGTTCCCCCTGCCAGTTGTCGAACGGGCCGTCGTTGTTGACGATCATCGGTGTGGAAGGGTCGAACGGGAGCGGGAAGTCACCGAGCGTGGGGGCGGCGTCCGACGCATCTTCCTCCACCGTGCCAGTGCCGCCCTCAGTCGGAGGGGCGGCGTCAGGCGGGTCGACGGACACTGGGCCATCCGTCTCGGCCGTTTGCGTGGGCGCAGCGGTTGGCGTCGTGCTCGCCGTTGGGGCGGCACTCGGTGTTGGATTCGCGTCGACCTCCACCACGTCGTCGTTCCACCCCACATCCAACTTCTTGCTGCACCCAGCATTGAAGGCACTCAGGCTCGCGAGCAGGGCGAGGAAGCAAGCGGCCATTCGAGATGGCTGCATGCTCACGGTCATCGCTTTTCTCGGGGCGGGTTGGACAGGCTTGGCGCCAGAACACTATCCGGATGTCGCTCCTCGAAGCCGCTGATGGCTCGCTTCGCTGCATCCTTACGTCCTGCCCCATCCAGCGCCCGAACGCGCAGGGCGTCGCGTTCCTCTGCGAGTTGGCTCTTCGGGAACCGTCGCTGATGTTGGCTCAACGTCCGTAGGGCGCGTTGGAAGTCCCGTGCGCCCAATGCGCGACGCGCCTCGTCGAGCAGTTCCACGTCGGCTGAGCTGGGTTGTCCAGTGGGCTTCGAGCGTTCACGGACTGGACGGGAGACCTGTGAGGGCGCGACCGACTTCGCGGGTTCCTCGTTCGACGGCGGCACCGTTTCCGGCTCCTCCGTTTCGGGCTTCGGCGTGGGCGCAACAGCTGCCGCACTGGGCGCTGGGTTCGATGGCGGCGGACTGCTGACGTTCGCCGCTGGCTCCGTAAACTTGGGAGGCGCATCGACGACCAACCACGCGCCGAGACTCGCCGAAGCAACCGTCACGCCTGCGAGCGCGATCCGCAACCAACTGAAGCGCGGCAACGACCGCGAACTCGACTCCGCACCGTGACGCACGTACCACAGCGCCGTGCGTGCGCGGAGATCTGCTCGACGCCTCACGGCCTCTTGAACCGGTGGGATTTCGCGTTCTGCGTCCAACAAGGCTCGCAGCTCACGTCTCAGTGGCGGCATCGATCGAACCATCATGCGTTGCCCTCCCGGCGTAAGTCGTTGACGGCGCGCTCGAACTCCTTGCGCGCTTTTCGGAGTCGTGAGTACGCGGTGAACAGCGGGATACCCAGCGTCTTGGCGATGGTCGCCATGGGCACCTCGTCCAGCTCGTACATGATGAATACAGCGCGTCGAGGTAACGCTACCTGCTCCAGCGCGCGCAGCACGATGGCGCGAGCTTGGTCGCTCCACATCTGTTGCTCCGCCGAACGAGCGGCGTCCGGGACCTCGATGCCGTCGCACGGGACTTCACGCCCGTACCGGCGACGCTGGGCGGCCGCGACTCTGAACGCAATGCCGAACAGATAGGGCCTGAGGTGGCGTCGGCGGTCGTACTCATCCCATTTGCGACAGAGGATCAGGAAGACTTCGTGGGCGACGTCCTCGATGTCGGCGTCTCGGATCCCAAGCCGAGCCAGTGAACGGCAGATGTAGTCGAACTCGACGCGGTACGCGTCCAAGACGTGTTCCGGTCTCGCTTGCTCCGAGGGATCCGTTTGCGGGACGTCCTGGAGCGCCGTCTGGTCACTGGGATGCGACACTAGGTGATGTAATGTCACAGTCGGCAGCGTCCTTCAAAAAAAGGATGCCGACAGTGCGACTCCAGCCACTCCGGCGGCAGCTGGCGCTGCCCACACTTGGTTGCGGTCCAGTTCGACACGCCAGCGCGTCAAATTCCCCAACAGTTCGCCGTAGATTGACGCCAAAACATACTCCCCGAGTGGCTCTGACAGCGCCAGCCGCGCGCCAACTTGGGACAGTAACGCGTCCGGAGAGCGGGGCCGATCCACCCCGAACCCGCTGGCGCGTACTTGTCCAAAGCGAAGTACCACGCATCCCGAGAGCGGCGCGGCGACGAGGCACGGAGCGACAGTTCCAGACCAGGCGGAGATTTCAAACCCGCTTCCGTCGTCGCGCTCGATTCGTGTCGGTGACGTCAGCTCTGCGCCCGCTTCGAGTGCGAACCAGCGTTCCCTCCTCACGGCGAATACCCTTGCCCCGAGCGTCGCCTGAGGCGACCAGCCGAGCACCATCATCGCGCCCGCTCCGGCGCTCCAGTTGCGGACGGAGCCGTCGTCCGGGGTCGCGGGAGCGGTAGCGTCGTCACCGCGCACGGGTGCTGCGGAGGGGGCTGAGCTTTGGGTGGTCGATGGCGCCGGTTCCGAGCCGTCTTGGCCGGCAGACGCTTCCCCCTCGTCGGCTGTTTCGACGCGCAAGAGCTGGATCTGAACGGTAACCGCGAAGGCAATGTTCGTAACCAGCGCTCGACACGACTGGCCACTGGGCTCGAAGCGCCGAATACCAGGAAGCGCTCCGCGCTCGTCGCGCCACGAGACCATACCGGCGGGCCCCGCGTCGGTTGCCTCGATGCTGACGAACACCGTCCTCGGAGCCACCTCGCTGAACGGATCATCGCCCAGACGGCGCCTCAACTCAGCTCGGAACTCGAGCTCCGTGGGGCAATCCAGGGTGTCCGCCACTCGATAGTCGAGCCGCACGGGATCAGCCGAGCAGACCCCACAGAGCCCCAGCAGGAAGCCCGCTGCAGTCGCTAGGCAGAAGCCCCACCGGGCCGCCGCGCCGCTCGAAACCAGGATGCGAAAGCGCGCAGCCAAACAAGTAACCTTCGCAGCGCTTATAGCGGCCACCATTACGCAGGTCGAGCGAACGGTCGCCGACAAATACTGCCACCGACAAAATACTTATGACAAGCAGGCCACCGCGAATGCAATACCTTTCATGCGTCGCACGCCGAGTGTCTGGATAGGTATTGAGTCCCATCGGCGGACCCTCTGCGTTGGCCGAGGAGGTGACGAGGTCGGTCTCGGGCTAGCGAGCGATGTGCCGATTGGTACCGGTTCGCTGCAGCCAGCCGAACAAGTTCCATGTCCGGTGCAGCCACCGAGAAAGGTGATACCGACGCTGCGGCGTTTGTCTCTTACATCGTGAAAGACAGCACTGAGCTCCCGTTCGCGGCGCGACCGCGCGTCGCGTCTGAGTCAAGCCGCAGCGCTTGGCTGCGGCTTCGATTGGGCCAGCAACGCCATGTGTTTCACATTTGGAAGGCAGCATACGAGCGAAACCTGACGACGGGTGCGAGCGAGCCCGCGTCGACCTCCAGCAGCAACAGGCAGAGTCGGACGACCCACACCGCGCATCAAGCCACGAATCGTTTGGCCAGCTTTCGCATGATTGCTGCAAGCCAGCGATCTTCGGTTTGCTGACAGGGTGCGCCTTGAACATTTGCGCGCCAAATTATCGAGCTTGCAATGAACGGCGGATTGGTCACGGTATTCCTTCCGATTAGCCGCCTTTGGCGCCAAGCAGACAGGAGAGCACGTTCTGTCGGGGCGGCGGGGCATCGACGGAGTCAGCGCTCAGGCGCAGTCTCGGCCTGTGCGGTAATCCCGTCCTCGTCTCGTTCGAGGCACGGGTGAAGGCGTCGGGTTCACTGAGTGGGGAGCCGTCGCAGGAGGCTGAACACCAGGACGTTCACAAGCTGTTTGCGGCATACGGCAATTTTGTTGCCAGGTTCCTATGGCGGATGGGCGCGCCCCACAGTGAGATTGAAGACCTGGTCCAAGATGTTTTTCTGATCGCCCATGCGAAAGGTGGGTTCACGCGTCGAGAGGCGAAGGCGACGACGTGGTTGGCCGCCATTGCATTCCGGGTATGGAGTAGCGAGCGGCGTCGATTCCGCCGGCATTTGGAACTTCCCAACGACCACGCGCTAGCTCAGGCGCCAGACTACGGGCCCTCACCCGCCGACGCCGCGGCCGCTGCCGAAAGCATCGAACGCATTCGTCTGGTGCTGGATGAAATCGATGAGCGTTCCCGAGCAACCCTCATTTTGGTCGACCTGGAAGGTGCCCCTTGTGGCGAAGTGGCCAAAGTGCTCGGACTTCCCGTAGGTACGGTATACTCTCGTTTGCACAGTGCGCGTAAGCGCTTTGCGCGCGCTTACGAAAAGCTTGGTAGCCAACGGACTTGGTAGCCAGCGGACTTGGTAGCCAGCCGAATCCAGAGGAACCCCATGCGTCTTGACGACA
Source organism: Polyangiaceae bacterium (assembly GCA_050290545.1). Lineage (GTDB taxonomy): Bacteria > Myxococcota_A > Polyangia > Polyangiales > Polyangiaceae > SZUA-265. The sequence continues at coordinate 18,465 of JBNKHV010000191.1, forward strand.
TCCCCATCGAGAGCACTCGAGTTGGGGCCAAAGATGAAAATGGGAAGACGAAGCCGCGAGTCAGCTGGCGACCGAGCGTGTGGTCCGCGCACGCCCTGATCTCGGTGTCCTGCTTCGGCTGCAAGGGAACTTTGGATGCTGGGCGTGACGCGGATCCGCTCACGACCTCGACCGACGTGGTCGCCGAACCCAGTGGCACGACGGACTCTGTTGTGGTGACGGAAACAGACGTTCCGGTGGATGTGTCTCCCATGCCGTCGAGTTCTTCGGTTGTCGACGCCGGCCCAGGGCCGAGCGCGCCGACGCCCGATCTAGAAATGGACGCCAGTAGTCCCGATGGCACTCCGCCACTACCGCCTGCGGATGCTGGTACGGACGCCGGTACCGGGATGGGTGACGCGGGTGCCGAAGGTCCGCTTCCGGTCAGCGCGCGCAACCCAATTCTGCTCATCAACGACAACGCGTACGACAGCTGGATGGGTGAACTCGCGGCGCTCGGGGCGAACGCCGGTCGCTTCAACGTCGTCGGCATGGTGGTCAACACGAGCCCGTATTGGCCCGACATCGAGACCAATCGAGCGGGTTGGCAGGAGTTCATCGATGCGGCGCGTGCGAGCGGCCTACAGAACTTTCCCGACATTGTACTGAGCACGAGTGCGTCTTTGGTGCCTCCGGGCAATGGAAATGTCGACGCTACAGTGCCCAACGGTTCGGCGGGGGCCCAATTCATCGTCGAAGCGGCACTTGAGTATGGCACCCCGGAGTTGCCGCTTGCTGTCATCAGCGGCAGCACTCTCACCGAGGTTGCAGAAGCGTACCTGATGGACCCGACGGTGGCTGAGCGCATGGTCGCGCTCGCTTCCATGGGACTGCAAACTGATGAGGGCAGTGTGATGGGTGGGCCCAATGGGGAGCACGACCCATGGGCAAGCGCCATCGTTGCTCGGAGGCTTCCTCTGGTGCAGGTCAACGCCTACTACGAACAGGTCGAGGACCTTCCGGAGGCGCGTGTTCCCGAGCTGCCCGCCAACCCGTTTGGACGGTGGATGGCAGACAAGCGTGCCGGTGTCGACAACGCCTATGCCGCGGACCAGATAGCCCTTTTGGCGCCTGCGTTGCCTGGATTTGCCACCGAGGTCCAGCGGGTCGAGTACGCGGGGCTGAATGGTGAGGGCTTTCCGACCCTCGCGTTTCAGGAAGATGGCTGCTGCTGGTTGGTCACTGAAAGCGACGGGAGCGTCGCGGCGACCTTCCTGTGGGACATGCTTCAGGCGCCAGGCACATTTCTTCGGTGAGCGGTCCGTCGGGGAGCACTGGTCCGGCGGTTCGTCGGAGGCGCGCCTTGGGTGCATTTCCCCGAAGGGAACGTCGCGACGATCCATCAATGACTCAGCGGTCGAGATGAACAAGCGATCGCCCCCCATCCGATGACACACTGCCCATCTCCTGGCTTCATGCCCCACGGCGGCGAGCTGATGCTCCTACGCGCCAAGGCTCACCAGTCTCACGCCCAGCCCCTGGCCTCCAACACGAACGCTCATCCGCTGCCGGAGCCGGTCCCCGAGCTGGACCTGGCACAGGGCCGGGGGGGGACGTCCTCGCAGGATGACTTGATTCGACGTTTCCACGGTCGCGTTCTGAAACGCGCGCGCTCTCTCTGCGGCGATCTCGCCGACGCAGAGGACTTGACGCAGCAGGTGCTGATGGAGCTGGTTGGGGGATCTGGCCCACTGCTCACGGCATCGGACCTCGACCGGTGGGTCGAGCGCTTGACCGTGCGCTGCGCCCGCGACATGAGCCGCAAGAAGCGGCACCGGAAGTGGCTTCAGGAGCGTTGGCTCGTACCTGGGCACTTCCCTTGGGGAACTGAGGCGACGACCACGACGCACGATCCTGTCGATGTCAGGGAAGCGCTCGGCAAGTTGACAGAGCACCGACGAGACGCGGTACTCTTGCGTCACGGTTTGGGGTACACCATCAACGAGATTTCCGAGTTGTCCAGTACTCCTCGCGGTACCGTCAAGGATCGCCTCATCGCGGGGAAGAAGCAGCTGCGACGGTCGTTACTTGCCGAGCTCCGAGACCGCGGCTGGCTCGAGCGACCTCAGCTGCCGGGGTTGGAAGACGACTCCATCGAAGAAATGGCTACCGCAGCCGAATGAGGCGCATCGTCCAAGAAGCGAGCTCAGAGGCCCTGGCAGGGAGGGGCCCCCTCGGCTAGTTCGCGGGCCCCTCACACAAGTAGTGATGCGCGTTGGCGCAACTATTGTCAGCCCACACCCACTCGTTGTCGGCGTTCTTGAAATAGCGGGCGCAACTCTCTCCGTTCCCGGCTGTGGGCTGCGCCGGATCCCATGCGGTGAACGCGGAGTTGGTGGCCATCCCGGCCTCGTCCCCGCTCCAGAATTGCAGGCTGTCGGTGACCCAGCGCCAGGTACCATCGACCGCGGCGTCTGTCGCTCCGATCGCCGTGTCCTGTTGCAACAGGGTCGCCACGAAGGCGTGAGCGTCACTGCTGCGAATCGTTGCCAGGTCCCACCCGCGACCCCTCGCCCGGCAGTTGGTTCGGGCGGTGTCCCAGTCCACTGAGTCGGTGCCGAGGAAGTAGCAAGAGCCGTTCGGTCCCAAGGCTTCAGCTGCGTCGCAAGTGGGGTCGTTCAGGCCCCACTTGTTGCGCAAATAGGAGATGGTCGTCACTCGCTCAGTCGCCGTCAGTGTTCGAGAGTAGAGGATGATCTCGCCGATGTCGCCTGTGAACCCGCAGGTGGCATCCGTGCAATTGCCGATCAACAGCGGACTCTCCGGGAGCCACGGAGTCATCGTCGGCCCGGTATCGTTGATTGGCGCACTACCGTTCGAGCGCACGTAGAGTGTCGTGGTGATCGCGTCGAAGCCCCAGTTCCACAAACTCGGCTGATCTGGTTGTGGAGCGGGCTCGAAGCGCACGTCGTACCAACCGGTGTTCTGCGGGCAAGTGCTACCCACGCAGGAGGCAGCGGCGTTGCGTGCACCGCCAAAAGGGTGCCCGTGGTTGACTTCGGTGTTCTTGTCGTTGGCGAGCAGACTCGACTTCACGCTGGTGCTCGCGGCCAAGTTGCTCTGCCATACGATGAATCCATCGAAGGCCGCCAGATTGATGGAGTCGGCTCGAAGTTCGTCATTGCCGTCGAAATGCACGGCGGCGTTGCCGTTGATGGCGTCGGAAATGCGTTCGGGCTGCTCGCCTGACGAGCCTTGGCGCGCGTTGCGATAGCGACCAGAACGATCTGCCCATAGGTAGACGCCGCCGTTGCTCTTGAGGGACTGGGGGTACATCGCGTCGAGCCACAATACGAGCCCGCTTCCGGACCCCGACGGGAACTCGACGGCATCCGTCGTGAAGTTCCAGGTGGTGGCGTCGTTGACGCCACCCCACGTGTCCCCGGCTAGGGCGCTCACCGCGGACCCGTCGACCACGACGTAGTAGTCGACTTCGCTGCCCAGGATGTTGTCCAGGTTGACGGTGATGGTATCGCCTTCCACGGTTACCCGGCTATCGTCGATGGCGACGGCCTCGATCAGGGCGTTGTCAGCGGCTGCTCGCAACTCCACGTCGCCGGTCCCGATGGCGACATCCTCGGTGAAAGTCAGAACCAGGTTGGTCGAGGGGTTCACGCCGACGGCGTCGTCGTTGGGGCGGATATCCGCGAGTCCAAAAACCAGTTCGGTCGTGAATGGCCACGTGTCTTTTCCGCTGATACCTGCGAACGAAGCTCCTTGACCGCTTTCGAAGCTACCAGCGCTGACGGTCACGTAGTACTTGGTGGAACCCTCCAACGGAAAGCCCAGTGTCACATCCACCGTATCAGTGTCGACCGAGACCTGATTCGTCGAAGTGACGTCGATGGTGTCGACGAGGTCGTCGTCGTCGTACGCGAACACGGAAATGACGCCGGTGCCAACTGTCACGGCTTCGCTGAACACCATCGTCAATTGGGCGTTCATGGGCACCTCCACGGCATCTGGCTCTGGCAAGGACGCCAGTACGACCAGAGGTGGCGCGGCATTGCCTGCCGTGGTGAACGACAATGAGGTGGTGTCGGCGATACCTTCGAAGGCCGCCCCCAACTCACTACGGACGACTCCCGTATCGACTGTGACGTAGTACTCCGTGTTCGTGTCCAGGTCCGACGTGAGGTCCACACTCAACGTGACTCCGGAGACGATGACATTGGCGTCTCCAACGTTTGCGACTTCGACCACGGAATCATCGTCGGCGCGGTGTACGACCACGGCGCCTTCACCCGTCGTCAGCGCATCGGCGAACGTCAACACGAGGCTCGTGGCCGGGTCGACGTCCGCGGCATCATCCGCGGGCACGGTGCCCACGAGTTCCAGCGGCGGTGGCGCCACCGTAGTGAACGAAAAAGCCCCAGGGGTGATGCCTTCGAAAGTGGAGCCGCCCGTGCTCTGAACCGTCCCCGGATCCACTTGCACGTAGTATTCGGTGCCATACCGAAAGACGCCGGTGGGATCGATCGTGACGCGATCATCGCTCACCGTCACACGAACCTCGTCCGTCACCGGAATGACCTCGAAAATGTCCATCGACTCGGCCTCGACGATGGTGATGTTGCCTTCCAAGCCAGCCACGATGGGCTCGTTGAAGGACAGGCGCAGCGAGCGTGTTCGAGGCACGTTGGTGTCCCCGTCGTTCGGAACCGTGTCCACGAGTTGTAGCGCTTGGGGAGTGCGTGTCGTGAAAGAGTACTGCTCGGGTTGGGTCAGTCCGACGAAGGCATTGCCATCGTTGTCTTCGATCGCGCCCGGCTCCAGAAGGACGTAGTAGCCCGTTGCAGGGGCTAGCATTGCGTCCCAGCGAACTGTCAATTCGTCGCCGTCGATGGTCACCCTCGGGTCATCGACGGGAGCCGCCTCCACCTCTGCGTGATTGATGCTTTCGTGGATGCTGACGTTGCCTTCGCCGGCAGTGATGTCCCGGTCGAAGCGGATGCTGAAGTCCGCGTTCAACGCTACCGAAGAGGCGCCTTGCGGCGGATCCGTATCGACGATGCGTGGACCGACGCCAGCGTCGGGCACGACGATGGGGCTGCCCCCGTCCGTCGTGGTGTCGATTGGCGTTTCTGTGTCGGATTCGTCGCTGAGGGCAGGGCTACCCACTGAGGCATCGGTGTCCGAGCCGCCATTGGGCGAGTTGCGAAAGTCCTCCTCCAGTGTGGAGAAGCAGCCGCTGATGAGCGCGCAGACAAACGAGGCACCCAACGCTGCGGCGAATCTGACAGTACGCGTTTTGTGCGGTAACAAGTTCAAGCTGAATCAGAGCGGCGATCTATCGTCGCATTGTCAAAGCGTAGCGCAAGTCGCTCGTAATGAAAGGGACGCGTGCGCCACTGCGGTCCGCTCGTGTCGCGCTGGAGATGTTCATCACCCTGTGCGGGTCGAACGCGTCGGGTGGTGTAGGGGCAGGTGCTGCGAATGGGTGCGTCGCCCCCGGGGGCTCAGCGCATCCCGACGAAAGCGCCCGAGCTCAGCGCGCGTACGCCGAGAGCACGAGGACGTACTTCGCCTGATAGCCAGTGCTCGGCTCAGTGATGGGCCATGAACCTGCGGGCCACCCGTCGTTGAACTGCAGGTAAGACTTCTGCGGTGGCTGGTTGAGTGGGGGGGCCCAGTCTTCACGACACAGGGAGAACTCGGCGGCGCCGTAGCACTGAAATGCAGCGTCGCCAGAGGGTGCCGAACAGCAGCTGTCGAGCGCAAAACTCGGGTTCGGGCCGCCCACGAGGAAGCCTGGCGCTGGCCCAGGCGCGGAGTTCGAGACCTCGTCCCACGGTGTGCCGCCGATGAACCAGCTGTGATACATCGTCTTGGCTGAGTGCTCGGCGCCAGCGCGCTGCATGTTGGTCAGGTACACCAGGCCGAGTGGATTCACTCCGTGGAGGTAGTGAACGTATTCTTCAGCTCCGACTGACGCCGAATCGGCCGCCGCTCCGCTGCCGTACTTGGCAAGCAGCTGATACAAGTGTGCCTGCGCCATCTTGCTCTGGTTGCTGCCCCAAGTGTAGTCCTGCATCGGCGCGCGGTACGGGTCTGTGTCTTGCAGGACGGATGGCAGTTGTCCATCATGCTCCTGCATGTCCGTAGTGAATCGCTCGACGATTTCGGAGCCGGTGTCGCTGTCGAGTCCGACGAGCTCTGCGTAGTAGAGGACGACTTCTTGCCCGTCCATGTCCCACTGGGTTGGGCCCCAGCTGGGCACGATGGATCGGAAGTTGTCCTCCGCGAACGCCTGATACATCGTGTCTCCGGTCATCTCGTACAAGTACACGGCCGCCCGAAACTTGGAGATCAGTCGTCCATCGTCGTCCGTCTCTTGCTGTCCGGCGCCGAGACCACCCGAGCCAGGCTGACGACCGTCGTCGTTGTTGTAGAAGGTGACGTTGGGGTTGTCTTCTGCCCAATCCCACGCTCGTTCGGCGCGCTCGGCGAGGTCCTCTGCGTAGGCTTGCAGTTCAGGTTCGGCTCGTGCGCGATACACTTTGCTGGCGTAGGCGAACACGGCTGCACCCATGAGTGTGGCGTTGGTCGTCGCCGGTCCGTAGTAGCTCGGCTCCGTCGCAGACGACGGTGGAGAGCCCCCCGCGAGTCCGAGGATGCACAGGAGCGAACCATCGGAGTTCTGCATTCGCTCGATCCAATCGAGCGACCACTTGACCTCGTCGAGTATGTCGGGAACGCCGTTGTTAGACTCGGCGATGTCGTAGTCATCGCCGAAGGCCGAGGGATTCTCGTCGTACGCCCGCAACAGTGAGATTGCCGTGGCTGCGGCCCATGCCGTGTACTTGTTGTAGTCGCCAGCGTCGTACCAACCGCCGTGCAAGTCTCTGGCCTGCGAGCCATCGTCTTTCGCGTCCCAGGGACGGGCTTCGGAGTCTTGTCCCGGGCCGACGTGGCTCGCGCCGTCGGCCCAGTCCGCGCCCACGGTCGCGGCGGATTTCTCGAAGCCAGCCCGCTGGTAGTAGTAGGAGCGCACCGCGTGCTTGAGGACGCTGCGATAGACGCCCTCGTCGATTTCGAACTCCACGGAGCGGACGTCGTTGTCGAGGTCCGCGATCGTGTAGTTGCCGGGTGCTGTCACTTCCGAGAAGTCGAACCACCACACCTGGTCGCCGGAAGCGTCGTCGACCGCGCCGCCGTTCCACGCGACGGGCTCTCCTTGCGCTACGGTTTCGCCGTCGGCGTTCACGACCGCGTAGTTTGCGCCCGGGTCGAACTCGACGTCGCTGTCGTAGCCAGTCTGCGGAGCGCGTATCACTGCGACCTTGGTGGCCTCAGGCCGGTAGCCAAACTGGTCGACGACGATGAACGGGACTGGGCCGTTGGGCCCCGAGCTCAAACCGTCGCTCCAATCGGCGTCGGTGCTCGGGTTGTCGGTGCTCGGCTGAGCGCTCCCCGGTTCGTCGGGATCCGTGCTTTCGCCACTTGGCGCATTCTCGCCGTCGGTCGTACCCATTTCGCCGGGCTCCGGGGCGTCCGTCGTGTTGGGCTCTGCATCGGTTGCCGCGTTGGGGCCCTCGGTCTCGGAGTCGCTCTCGTCCGTCGAGGCGCCGTCGTCTTCACTGGACGGATCCGGTTCACTACTGGTGTCGACGCAGGCGGAGCTTTGCGTGAGTGCAAGCAGCAAGAGGGCGAGATATGGCGAGCGGCGAGCCTCAACTTTGGGTCGGGCCTGGCGTACGTCGGGCAGAAGCATGGATGCGAGTATTGCAGATTTCCGCTGTCTGTTTGGGTACCGCCCCAAGCGAGCGGTTCAGACGGTCCAAACTGGGATTCCCATGATCGCGCAAGTTCTGGCTCCTACTTGGCGAGGCGGGGCCGGATCTAGCGTCGTGGACTGGCCGCGAAGCTTCGTAGGTGTAACCAAACCAGCTCTCACCGCCACTAGTTGCGTGTGCGTATACTTGTACCGAACTTCGTCGGTTTGCTGGCCTTGGTTGCCTGTAGCGAATCGGCCACCAACGACGATGCGACCACTCCCGCCGGCAGCTCAGTGGGGCCGGCGGGCGTGACCGTCCCATCTGGTGGCACCCCAACCACGAGTTCTGCCGCAGTCGGGGGTGCCGGTACTGCTGCGCCTCCGCCGGCAGCGACGAGCCCAATCGTTCCGACTCCTTCGGTGGGGAGCGATCCTACTGTCTCCCCAGTCGAAGCGCCCACCCCCGATGGCGATATGGGTGACGCGGGCGGCGGCGCCAGTCTCGAGGCCACGACGATGAACGGCGGTGCCGGTGGGTTCGAAGGTGCTGAATCGAGCGGCGGCGCTGGGGGGGAGCCCGCAAGCGGCGGCGCTGGCGGTGCCGATCCCAACGGTGGCAGCGGAGGAATGCTCGCAGGCGCCGGCGGCGGCGCTGCCGGAGGGGGAGCGGGTTCCGATCCCGGCGACATACCTTCGCCCGCTGCCGAGCTCGACATGTTCCGCTTCGAGTGTCCGTGTCTTCCCGGCCCTGAGAATCACACCGGAGACGGCAACTGCAACGTCGCACCGGAAGTGGACCGGCAGACGACGGTCAAGATGATGGGCGGAGATCCCGACACCGTCTACGACGTGACCTTTCGGGTGCGTGGTTTGACGGAACCCAACACCTACACGGGTGGGAGGCTCGAAGGTGAGCGCTTCTACATCGGGGGCACGACGAGCGCCGCCGGGTACACATCCTACATGATGACGGTTGCTGATCCCGAGCAGCACTACTTCTTCAACTTCAACCCCACGACTGGGCACGTTCACTTCGTGTTGGACTACGAGGTGACCGTGCAGATACGTGGTGGCAGCGAAGTCACTTTCGAAGTCGATGGGGATGGTTCGGTTCCCGACGGTCACCAAGTGTCCAACTTCGACGAGATGGTCGTTCCGGATGTGCCGCCAGCGCCGGATTGGTACGACGGTCAGTTCGTGCAGCTGGACGTCGTTTCGGTGGAAGTAGCGCCGTAGTCTCAGCGCTCAGTTCAGCTGGGACTATGAGAGCTCGGTGGAAGTGGCGCCGTAGCCGTAGTCCTGGTGTTTTGCTCAGGTTGAGCTGCCCTGCGAACGCTCGGCTCGGTCGAGCATTGAGTCGCGTGCTTTGCGTTAGTTCGCCGCGCGCCCCCGTCGGCGGTTGAACACGACGGTCGCCAAAGCGAGCCCGAAGAGCCAAGACGGTACATCGCTGCCCTGGTCGGGACGAGGTTCGACGAATGCGCAACCGCCCGAGGCGTGGCTGCCGTCGTCAGAGACATCGGAAAGGCCAACCGGTGACGAAGCCACGGGAGCTCCCGTCGAGCTAGCCGCCGACGTTGGCGTTGGTGTTCCGACCGCGCCCACGCCGGTATTCGCTGGGGCTCCTGTGGTGCCGGGCGCGGGCGTCGTCGGCGGTACAGCTGGCGGCGGGGTGTCAGCCGGGGGCGCGTCTGGGCTCCCGGCTAGCGGCGGGTCGACCGCGACGACATCTCCCGGATCCGTGCTTCCGTCGTCGATGGGGTCGGTGGCTCCGCCCCCGATACCCGACATGCCGGCGGTGCTGGGTTCGGGTGAATCCATCGGGGGGGTCCCGCCAGCTCCTGTCATGTCCGCGCCGCCCGTACCGGCTTCGGGATCCCCACCATCACCGCTGGAGCCTCCGGCGCCTCCCGCGCCTGCGCCCGGATCTCCGCCGTCTCCGCACTGCTCAATCTCGGGGTCCACAGGTCCTACGACGTCCAAACCGAGGAAAGGAATGACGTACTCCGCCAGGAACAGCGCGTCGGAGGGGCCGTGATCGCCTCCGAGAGAAGTGAAGGCATCGAGTACCGGGATCCCGCACGAGCTTTCCCAGGTTTGGCGCGTGGCTTGATGGTCGCCGAGCTGCACGTTTTCTTCCGTCGTTGGGCTTTCATCCAAGCCCAGCACGTTGGTCCACTGCTTGATGGCCTGGGTGTGGTTGTTGAAGTTGATGATCGTGTCGTTGTCGCCGTGAAAGATCTGCACGCGCGGATGATGCCCCGTGTAGCCGGGGTTGAGCGCGCGAGCGATGTCCCCCCATTCTTCGGCGCTGCGATTGACGTTGCCACCCGCGCAGGCGCCGCTGTAGCCACCGCCGTTGCCCGACTCATTGTCGCCTCGGCACGCAGCGGGCATGCCGGCGAGGGCCGAGCCCGCTTTGAACACGTCAGGGTAGAGACCGAGCAACAGTTCGGTCATCATGCCGCCGGACGAGTCACCCGTGACGTACACCCGCTCGGGATTGCCGTCGTAGTTCTCGATCGCGTAGTCGACCATTTGCATGATCGCATCCGAGTCGCCCCCACCGCCGCGTGTCCAGGTTTGATCGGACTGCACGTCCCAGCAGCGGCCGCTGCTGGGCACGACCATGATGAAGCCGTACTGGTCTGCTGCTCTGACGATGCCGCCGCCCTGCGCTTGGCCGAAGACGGCCGAGGCGGTTCCGCCGCAATAGTGAACCAGGAGCAAGACCGGTGGATTGTCAGCCACGTTGTCGGGGACGTAGATGGACATGCTCACGTCCGACGGCACGTTGTTCCCGTTCCAGTTGTTGACCTCTTGCAGGGATGCGGCCTGCGCTGAGGCTGCCCAGCTGCAGAGCGTGGTCACCAACAGCGCACAAAGGAGGATGGTTCGAACTTGGTTCATGTGTCACTACTCGGGCTAGGCGATCGATGGCGCTAGCGCTCGGGCAAGCCCCGGGCGCTGACCGTCAATTTTCGTGGCTCTCCAAGCCGTGCAGCCGCCCGTCGAAAGCCCGGTGCCACTGGTCGTCGCGCGGGCGTCAGGTCCTCTCGACCCAACGCCGCATCATCTCACACCAGTCCTGCGAGAGGACCAGTGCAGAAGTCGCGGTGCCCGAACGTCTGATCCTGAATACCAAACATGTTCAGGATCGAAACCAGCATGTTGTTGTGCGGCTGGGAGTTCACCTTCAGCCAGCGCTGGGTCTCGAGCTGTCCGCCGGCTTTGCCTGCCAGGAGGAACGGCATGTTGTTCTGGCCGTGGGTTTCCGGCATTTGGATTTCCGAGACCGCGAGCACGAGGGAGTTGTCGAGCATCGTGCCTTCGCCTTCGTTGACGGAGTCGAGCTTCTCCAGCAAGTAGGCGAGCTTATCCATGTAGAACTTGTAGATGACCTCGAGCGAGCCGGGTTGAAACCCTCGGTCGTGTTGGTAGCCGTGGTGATGATCCGTGAGCGCTTGTCCGTTCTGGTCTTGCAGAAAGCCCAGCATGAATTTGGCCTCGGAATCCGACCATTGCATCGTCCCGACGCGCGTCAGATCACAAGCCATGGCAGTGACCAGCAAGTCGCTCATCACGTCGCCCTTGAGCGGTACCTTGGCGCCCGTGGTGATCGACATGTTGCCACCATCCGAGGCACCTCGTGAGACGCCGTCCGCGATCGGGTCGTCATAGAAGCCCGGCGTGGGGTCGACGCTCGTTGGTGCGACACAGCCTGCGTCGACGACTTGTCTCAACCCTTCTTCCGTCTCACGCACGAGGGTCACGTGGGCTTCCAGCTTGGCGCGATCCTCGGCGCTGAGCTGTGCCATGACTCGGTTGAAGTCGTCCTGAACCCCGTCGAGGATCGAGGTGTTCCACTGGGTCAGTTGGGTGGCTGCGTCAGCGTCGCCGTCGATGCCAGCGAATACGCGGTTGAGTGTGTTCAAGGGGTCGGTTGCAGGCGGTACGGGCACGGCCTGGCCGCCGCCAGACGGCGGTTGGTAGTTGATGATGTTGCCCGGATGAGGCTGTCCGCCGGCCGTGATGCCCGTCGACCACCCCGCCGAGACTTCGAGGCTGGGGAAACGCAGCCCTTCGGAGTTGCTCGCGGCAATCACCTGATCGATGGATGCACCTGCGGCAAACCCAGCGTTGCCGCCGTTGGTGTTGTAGTTGCCCGCCAACAGCTCCGTGCCCGTGAGCACGCCTCCCATCCCGCGGCTGTGCGGGTGCCCATTGCCAAGCTGAGTGATCGATAGGTCGACCCCGTCGACGAACACCAACCGGTCCTGGAAAGGAGCGAGCGATGACATCATCGGCTGCAAGGTGAAGTCGGTTTCGCTTCCGGTGGGGCGCCAGCGGTCGAGCAGCGTGCCGCCTGGGTTGTAGAACACGATGAGACGCAACGGCGCGCTGTCTTGAGCGTGGCTTCGCCCGGGGCGGAGCATGGCCGAGAGGAAGGGCAAGCCGACTGCCACGCCTCCGGCGCCTCGGAGCATGGTTCTGCGGGTGATACGATTCTTCGAAGTGATCATGGGTGCTCGTCTCCTCACTGTCCTGGCGTCACCAGCGGGCGCGAAAGAAAGCCGTCGGTTTGGGTTACCGCGAGCATCAGCTCTTGGATGTTGCCTTGCTGTTGTGCAAACGCGGTTTCGGCTGTCGCGCGACTGCACGTGTCGTTGCTGTCGAGGGCTCGGCCGTACGCATACGTCATGTAGCGACCTGCGTAGCAGCTCAGAGCGTCTTGGCTTTGCCCCAGCTTTTGCGTGAACTCGAGCACGCCCTGGAAGGGACCAGCGATGTCTGTCGATGGTACCTCGCCGCTGTCATCGATGGTGGCGCCGTTGTCGGTGTCGCGCCACAAGCCGACGCCATCATAGTGTTCGAAGGCCAGGCCGATCGGATCCATCAGCATGTGACAACCGTAGCAAGCGGGATCCTCTCGATGCTGTTCCAGGCGCTCACGAATGGCGATGCCCGGCTCCGGCTCTTCGAGCTTGGGCACGTTCATCGGCGGGTCCGGCACGACGCCGCAGAGCATCTTGGTGTAGAGCCACTTGCCACGCACCACCGGGTTCGTGCGATTGCCTGGAGTGGTCACGTTCAGGATGCTCGCTTGAGTGAGCAGACCCATTCGTTTGGTCGTATCGACGGGCGTTTGCACGAACTCGTCACCCGTGACGCCGTCGATGCCGTAGAACTCCGCCAACGCGCCGTTGACGAAGGTGTAGGGTGCGGTGAAGACCGTGTTCAAGTCACCCGCTCCCTGCCAAACGACGTAGTCCAAGAACGTCTCCGTCTCCCGTCGGAAGAGCGCTCCCATACCGGGCTGGAACGAGGGAAAAATCTCGCGGTCGCGCTCGAGGAAGTCGAGGCCCGAGATGCCGAGCAGCTGGCCGTGGAAGTAGCGCAGGCTGTCCTTGGACCTCGGATCAGCGAGCATACGACGTGCTTCCGTGAGCACACCTTCCGGGGTGTCGAGGGTTCCTTGCGCAGCTGCGTCGAGCAATGCTTCGTCGGGCATCGAACTCCAGAGCAGATACGAAAGGCGAGTCGCCGTCTCGTACCCAGTGGGGCGCGCGCGGGTTGCATCCACCACTTCGCCGACTTCGACTCGGTACAGAAACGGTGCTGACTGCAAGGAGCGTTCGATCACGGCGCGCACGCCGCTCGTGAAGTCTCCGCCCAGTGTCTGGCCATCGTTGAAGGCGGTGTCATACGCGCTCAGCTCTTCGGCATCCGGTGGACGACGGAACGCGCGCGTCAGGTAACTCGAGAGGAAGCTCTGCTTGCAGGCCTCTTCGCCACTGGCTGGGTCGCAACCCGTGACGTTCATCATCGCGTCTGCGCTGGCGGTAACCTCTTGCGCGATTTGTTGCGCTACAGCACGGTAGCCGTCGATCAGCAAGCGCGAAACGCCGAGGGCGTCCGCATCGTTGCCGAAGCCGCTTCCCGCCTCTTCACCGGGCAGTGCGTCAGCTGGGTTCGACGTCACTCCGAGCAAGTCGCGAACGGTGTTGTTGTACTCGAAACGCGTGATGCGTCGGATGGGAGCGCGCGGCGCTGGCGGCTCTGCAGCGCACGCTGCCGTCGCATCCACCGTCGGCGAGACACCGTCCGTCGTTGGTGTCGTGGCTGTGGGGGGCGTCACTCCGTCGGGCCCGGGTTCGATCGGATCAAGGCTCGGGTCCGCGGGCGTGCCAACACCTGGCATCGCGACGCCCCCCGACGCTCCGGGAGCAGCCGTTCCTCCGGTGGCCGGCACACCCGTGCCACCCGGAGCTGCTACGGCGCCGCCCGGTCCCCCGCCTGGCGGAGCTCCCAAGGCGCTCTCGGAGCCACCCCCATCAGTTTCGCCACAACCGAGTGCGGCCAGGAGCAGACAGCTTCCTGCGCTCCAGAGTCGAAGACTTCGAAGCGGCGATGTAGTTTTCCGCCCACCTGGCATATTGGCCGAAGAATGCGTGCGCATGATCGGGTAGTGGCCACGAGCACACCGAAGGTTACGGAGAAATCTCGCTCGTCGTGCTCATGGGTCGCATTCCAAAGTCGCCCCGGCCCACAAGGCGTGGTCCAGCGTGTAGTCGTCGCCACCGAGGCCGACGAAGAGTCGCAGCTCGCGCCTGCCACGAACGTCGATGTCGATGCTCTGCGTGGGGCTCGTTCCCGTCACTCGGCCACTTTGGAACAGACGCTCGCCGTCCGCCCAAACCTCGAATTGAACCGAGCCCGCGCCGTCCACGTCGTCATCGACGCCGACGTCCGCACTGAAGCGCGAGCACGCCTGGCCCAGGCGATAGCGAATCAACGAGGGTGCATGCACGCCCAGACCCTTTTCGTAGGCGGCGCCTCGCAGGCGTATCGGCGCGCCGTCCAGGGGCTGGTCTTCGCCGTTGGTTCGATCCAGTTCGACCGGGCCGTAGCCGTTCGTCACGTAGGTCCAGCGCAGATCGCTGAGATAGACTCGCCCTTTGGGTAGCGGCGGTTCCGTGCCTCGAATGCGCAAGGCGACCGCATCGTGGCCCGGCACCGTCACCGACACACCCTCCGCCGTCGTGTCCAACTCGGCATCGGACCACAAGTCTCGCGCGCTGCCCGCTTCGGGTTCCAGCCACACGTCCTCCCAGGTCACCGTGAAGTCCGTGGTCGTGGTGCCGCGATTCCAAAGCACGGCGGCGCGGGCCCCACAAGCGGCCAAGGGCTTGGCCAGGAGTTCTACGTTGCCCTCGCGTCGCACCAACGCGCCTTGCAGACCCAGCGGGTCCTGGTCGATGGCGATCACGTCGCTGTTGGTGAGGATGGCCCGGGTCTCTTCCGTCATGTCCGTCAGGTCGTTGCCAGCGAGCAACGGGGCTGACAAGACGGACCACACCGAGAGCTGGGCGCGCTTCTCTCCAGCCGTAAGTGCCCCGTTGCCGATCTCGAGCATGTCCGGGTCGTTGAAGGCACCAGGACGCGCGTACGCTGCCAGTGGTACGGTGGCGTCGATCGCGGCCACGATTGACGACCAGGTTGGCGCCGCAACGCCCGAGGTGCGCCAAAGCTGAACGCTATCTCGCATCCACTCCTGAAACGGCGGTGCCGCGAGACTCAGCACGATACGACGATCTGCCCGGGCCAACACTGCGGCAAGGTCCTCGACGGCCTCTCGTAGCGCGGCGCCTCCGGTGCCGCAGGGCACGTACTTCAAGTAATCGACGCCCCAGTCGACGTAGGTGGCCACGTCCATCTCCTCGAAACCAGCGCCACCGGCCATCTGCTGGCAGTCTTGAATGTGGGAGTAGAACCCAAAGCCAAACCCCAAATCGTGCACCCATTCGGAGAGCGCTTCGATGCCGCCTGGCAACCGCTCCGTGTCGATGACTCGCTCGCCATCCTCCGTGCGCTCGAGTTGCCAGCAGCTGTCGAGGTTGACGTAGTGGTAGCCAGCGCTTTGCATCCCGCTGTCGATCATCGCCTCCACGATGGCTTTGAGCTTGGTTTCGTCGAGTTCGGAGTCGCAACCGAAGGCGTTGTAGCCGTTCCAACCCATTGGTGGGCGAGCCCCGAGCAAACCCTCCGGGATCGAGGCGCTGCAATCTTCGGGTTGGGCGGGCGTGTCGTCCGGCACCGACGGGACCACTTCGGGCACGGACGGACCCAGCGGTGGCATCGCCGCCATTGCGTCTGGTGGTGCTTCGCTGGGCGCGGAGACTTGGGCGTCTGGCGCTGGCTCCATGGGGGCTTGCGCGTCGGGCGGGACCACGAGCGTTGGCGCTGGCGCAGGAGGGGGTTGTGTACTCAGGCCAGGCCCAAGCTCGATGTCCTCGCGCCGACAGCCGAGCAAGCCGAGCGCGACTGCCACACACCAAACCGACGCGATGCGGGGGCTTCGGATCTCAGAACAGCTCGACACCACAATGTCCTGTCAGGTTTGCCACGAACGGCCAGGGCGAAAAGACCGGCTCACCAGCGACCAGGTAACGTCGGTATTCCGGGAAGTAGGAACCGCTCGCGGAGACGCCCAGGTAGAGCCCGCGCGTGACTGGGAAATTGACGGTGGCTTCTAGGTCGAGCGACGCATTGAGTCGTTGCACGCTGCTGTCGAGTGAGGCCGCGCTGAGCGTGCCCCGAAGCGTTGCCCAATGAAGCGCGCCGCCCACGCCCACGATGGCCGCGACCGCCGGCAGATCGAGCACGCGAAAGCGCGCTCTGCCGCCGCCGACGAGCTCACGATAACGTCCCCTGTAGGCGGCGTCTTCGATGCGCAGCCCCGGACCGGCGGAGAACGACAGACTCAGCCCCCAACGCCGCGCGCTCGGGTGCCACAACACAGCGTCCAAGCGGCCCCTGAAGTCGACGTCGCGACGGGCAAGCCACAGCGCGCTGGCCCCTACTTCCAACGCTGAAAGGGGACTTTGCTCTGCTTCCGGGGGCAGTGTTCCAAAGCGCTCGTGCGGCGGTGCGATGACGCTGGCGCGCAACACCGTCTTGACGCTCAGCGCGACGGAAGCGGCACTCGCTCCATCCAGCGGTGGCGTTTCGGTCAAGATGCGCGTCGTGACGTCCCCGGTGCCAACGTCGAAGACCCAGAGCAACGAGCCCTGGTCCAGACTCGTCATCCAAACGACGGCCTGCACGTCGAGTTGGCGCGCGAGGAGCGATGCCCCGCGAACCGCGTCGGGCTGCGAGGAACTCGGCAGGGCCGCATCACTGCGCAACGTTTCGAGGCCCCAGGGAGTGAGCGCCAGCGAGATCGCGCGCAGCAGTTCGTCGTCCGCCTGCAATACGGCGACGCGCTGCTGGCTCGCCTCGGCGGCCGCGCCCAACGAGAGCACGGCGACGAGGACGGCCAGCGCAGCGAGCATCCGAAGCATGCGACGGCGACACTACCTCAGTCGTCGCAGAACCGCTCGTGCATCTTCGGCATTGCTGCCGCGGGGGAAGCGTTTGAGATAGCGCTCGAGCAAGCGGCGCGCTTCTTTCGAATTGCCGCGTGACGCTTCCAGACGCCCGCGGGCGAACAACGCGTTTTGCGCCCACGAGTCGGAGCCGGATTCGAGCTTCTGGTACAGGCGTGATGCGCGCGCTGGATTGCTGCGCTCGAGGGCCGTTGCTTCTTCGAAGGTCGTTTGCGAGGCCGTGCGAGAGGGCTCGAGCGCGGCTTCCGTGGACGGATCTCGCTCTGGTTCCGAGCCGCTGGAGTCGCCCGCGCTGCGCTTCGACGACGAGGAGCCGGAGGGTCGCTGCGCTTCACGCGAGGCACGCTCTTTCGTCTCTTGCTCGGCGTCTCGACTCGGGGCTTGCTCCACCGCTGGAGTGCTCGGTTCGGGCTCGACGTCCGCACTCGGTTCGGGGTCAGCACTCGTGTTGGGCTGTTGGGACGGCGCCGCGGGCCACTCTTCGCCCGCACCGACGCGTACCACGTTGCCGCCAGCGGTGACCTCGACCACGCCTTCGAACACCTTCACCCGAGCGACTTCACCTTCTCGAGTGACGCTGAAGCGTGTTCCGACGACCCGCACGCGTGTCGCGCCGGCCTGTACGATCAGTGGTGCGTCACTGGCGCGCGGTGCGACCTGACACACGATGCTGCCGTGATCGAGAACGAGCAGCATGCCCTGGGTCGTCTCTGCGCTCACGACCACCGCCGACTCGGGTTCGACGTCGAGCGCCAGACCCGGAAGTGCCAGATGTGAGGCGCTCACCCCAGTCGTGATGCGCGATGGATGGTCGATGCTGGCCTGCTCCGGCGCCCAATCCAGGGACAGGCCGAACACCATCAGTGCACTGAGTACCAGGGCAGCGGCAAGCCACACCCGCCGACCCGAGCGGCGACGCACTTCCGGCCAGCGCGCTCGCTGCAACGCCTCACGCTCGAACTGCTCGAACAGAGCACGCTCGATGCGCTCCCTGCGCTGTTCACTCAACGGTTCCACGTCGACGCGAAGTAGGTTCTTCATTGCACCAACTCCTCTTCGTCCTTTGCATCCGTCAGGAATTCCGACAGGAGCGGGTCTTGCACAGCTCGCTTTTCCAGCGCACGCCGTGCGCGCCACGCTCGGACTTTCGCGGTCGTCAGAGTGGTGTTCATGGCTTCCGCAACCTCGCGCAGTGAGCAGCCCTCTATCGCGGAGAGGGCGAAGGCTGTGCGCTGTTTCGGCTCCAAGCGGTCGAGTTCGGCGTACAAGCGTCGAACGGCCTCGCGCCGAGACGTGCGCTCCTCCGGTCCGGGTGCTTGTGAGCTGATGTCTTGCACCGGCTCCAGAAATGGGACGCGGGCCTTGCGCTTGAAGTGCGCGTAGGCGACGCGCACGGCGCAGCGGTTGATCCAGGTGCGGATCGACGACTCGCCGCGGAAACTTGGCAAGGAGCGAAATACCTCCAAAAAGGTGTCCTGCAGTAGGTCGTCCATGTGCGTGTTCGAGCCCACGACTCGGTAGAGCAGCCGGTGCACGTGGGGAAGTTCACGGTCGAACAGCCTGCGCAGCGCGGCCTGATCCCCCGCCCGGCATCTCGCCACCAAGTCGGCCTCCTCCACCGGCTGAACCAGCGAGAGACGGGCGCTCGAAAGGGCCGGCCGTTGAACCATGTGCTCATAGTGACGGAGCGGAGCGCGGAAGTTACAAATAGTTTCCGACCCCAACGGCTCACTGGGATTTTTGTCGATTCAAGCCGCTCCGAAGGGGGCTGTGCCCGTTCGGCACGGCGGCCCGCGGCGCCCGCAGACACGACGTCGGTCGCTGGACAGCTGCGCAGGATTGCTGATTGCGCCCCCTGGTGGGCGGGGCGTTGGCCATCCACCGCGAGCGTTGCTTCCCGCTGGAAGGGCGCAGGTGCGTGCCCAAAGCGATCGCTGTCACCCACTATGGGGTCTCGCATGCGAACGTCACGTTGCTTGAAGCACAGTCACGCTCCGCCCATGTGCCATCCTCGAGCATGCCAACACAATCGCCCGGCATGCCCGGCTTTGGAAAGTACGGCCACCAGTTCGTGTACAAGACCGCGCCGTCGGTCTGATTCCAGAACACCTCACCGTCGGACCAGCGCCACTCGCCGTCTACCGCCGCGTCGGTGCCTCCGAGAAACACCATCGGCTGGCTGACAGCGAGGAACAAACCGAGCGACGAAAACTCCGCCAGCAGCCAGTCATTTTCGGCTTGGTCATCCACGCGCACCAGTGCCATTCCAGCAGATTCACAGCTTGTCAGAGCGTCCTGGTAGGTGGCCTCGGTGATGCAGAACCGATACTCGCTTCCTCCGTTGTCCACGCAAGTACAG
This sequence comes from Polyangiaceae bacterium, assembly GCA_050290545.1. GTDB lineage: Bacteria > Myxococcota_A > Polyangia > Polyangiales > Polyangiaceae > SZUA-265. Next base: position 37,969 of record JBNKHV010000191.1, read on the forward strand.
TCAGCATCGGGAACACAGACGGAGGGCCCGCCCGGCACGCCACCCGCACCAGCCCCGCCCGCAGCACCTCCTGAGCCGCCAGCGCCGCCAGCTCCCCCAGTACCCGCGCCGGCTGCGCCACCCGTTTGTCCGCCAGCACCACCCGTTCCGGCGCCGGCGCTACCGCCTGTTCCGCCCGTGCCGGGCGTCCCGCCCATTCCCGTCTCGCCGGCGCTACCACCTGTTCCGCCCATGCCAGGCGTCCCGCCCATTCCCGCCTCGCCTGCGCTACCGCCTGTTCCACCCCTGTCAGGCGTCCCGCCTGTTCCCGTCTCGCCGGCGCTACCGCCTACGCCAGTGGTGCCCGGACTCCCGCCGACACCGGATTCACCCAGATTGCCCTCGCCGCCGTTTCCAACGCTTGCGTCCTGCGCAGCCAACGTTGGTGCAGCGTCCGCGGGGGCAGGATTGCTCGGCTCTGGGACCACACCGGCATCGCGCATGTCCCCTGGCCCGCTGCCAACGGTTTCGGTGCCATCCGGCGTCATGCCCTCTGGGTCAGTGCCTGCTGCCGCGTCTGACCCCTCGACGACCAATACCGACTGCTCCGGGGTGATTTCGTCGTAGAGAAGTCTCCCGCAGCCCACCGCCAACACCATGCCCAGGAGTGCTGTGCTCGCGCGATGGCGAGCAGTCAGTGACCTGTGGGATACGAAGCGGTTCATCACGAGCGGTTGAGTCGATGATCAAACTAGCATCTCGACGAACGATTGCGCCGCAAACTGCGCATGGGGGGCAGTCAAACCGGGGCACTACTAGACTCCCACGGTGCACACGTACACACACGGCCGCAGTATGTCACCACCCTCACGGGTAGGACCGGGGCCGTTCAGCGCACGAGCGTGGCGAAGAAGTCGACCCAGGGAACAGAATCTCGACGAAGACGCACAAACCCGGCGCAGACGGCTTCCGTCTTCGCTCAAACCGGACTTGAAGAACGTGCGGGGTGAACAGCCCAGCTCGACATGAAAGCTCCGGCGGCGCTGGGAGTAGGAAGCGGGTCCCGCCGCGAATCCTCGGGCTGATCCAGTCGCCGCAATTGCCGCCGATGCGTGTCGGCTATGCCCACTCGAAGAGACGGGTCGTGGAGGAGCGCGACGTCCAAGTTGTTCGGCACGGCTCAAAAAAAACTAGACCTGAGGGCCACTCCCATTGTCACCGAATACGGTGCCGGCGGCCGCGGAGAGCTGATCACATGCGATCAGTGCGCTCGCGCGGGAGCTGTCAGCTCGCTCCCAACGTCTGAGCCGAATCAGCCTCGGGAAGCGTCTCGTAGCGTCAGTTGGGCCGATGCCTTGCTTTCCCTAACTGGAGAACCCATGAAGCGAACGATTTCACGCTGCGCGACTCTGGCGACGCTAACCCTTTTGGGTGCCTGTGACGACGGAGGTGAAAAAGCGATCCATTCCACCGACGCCAATGATGGCACCGCTGCCGCCGGTACGTCCCCTGAAGGCGCTGCTACGGCAGGGCCCGTGGACGAAAACGCCGACCTGTTCGGTGGGATGACGCCCGAGGTGGAAGTCGAGGAGCCGGTCAGCAGTGAGCCCGAGCCGGACACCGCAGAAGGATCTCCCGACGGTGATCCCATCGTCTCTTGCGCGAGCGCTGTCGCGGTCGGGGAAAGCCCGATGATCGACGACTTCGAGGATCTAGACCTGAACACCCTCGTCGTCGATAACCGCGACGCAACCTGGTACTCGTACACCGACGGAACGTCTGACGCGATGCTGATGATGAGTGCCGTCAGTGGTAGCTCCCCAGGTGGCGAGGGAGGAGTGCTGGAAGTCGTCGGAGACGCAGTAGCGGAGTACGCGGGTGTCGGAGTGGGACTGCGATGGAGCGAGACGGGCGCAGAACGCTGTTACTACGATGCGTCGCTGTACGAGGGTCTGACCTTCTGGGCGCAAGGGCGTGGTGCTCTGCGCGTCGCACTTCAGAACCCGTCCGTCCGCCCGCAAGAGTTGGGCGGGCGATGCGCCCCCGACAGCGTCTGCTTCGATTCCCACGGTATCGACATCACATTGACGGACGAGTGGGTGAAATATGAGGTCCCCTTCGACGAGATTTCACAAGCTGGCTGGGGTTCGGACGCTGGCGATTTTCTGCCTGAAGAGCTCTTCCTGATCGAGTTTCAGTTCACTCCGGGTGTCGACTTCGAGATGTGGTTGGACGACCTGACGTTCTACGGAGCAGGCGTGGAGCCGATGTTGCCAGACGGCGGGGTCGTCGTTTCAGAGTTGGACGCCTCCTCCCCAGTGACCGCGGACGTCGACGCTGGCGATGTCGTCATCGACGCTGGAACTCCGAGCCTCGACGCGGGCTCGATGGACGCGAGTTTCTGAGGAAGGGATTGGTCCAAACCCGAGCCGTGCTGACGCAGCCCCACGGCCAGTGCGTTCACCACGGGCGCGCTGTCCGATCTGACGTAGACACGACGCAGACGAAGTGAGGGCGTCGCACGAGTGATGTGACGCCGTCACTCGGACGGCAGGTCTCGCCAGCACTTCACCGAGTCGTCATCGAGCAGCGCGCAGGTGTGGATGGTTTCGGTGACCACCGATTTGGCCGTGCGCCCTGGGCCCAAGTCGAGTGGCTGCAGGGCGTCGCCCATCTCTCCGGGTTCATCCCCCACCGACAACATCGGCTCTTGTGTGAAGTACTCGTCGCTGTTGCCGCCCCAACACTTGATGCTGCCGTCGGACAGCAGGGCGCAATTGTACGTATACCCAGCCGCCACCTGAGTCGCGAACGCTCCCTCTCCCAAATCCACCGTGGGTAGAGCATCGCCCATGTCTTCGGGGCTTCGGCCGCGGTTGACTCGATCGCCGAGGCCGAGTTGCCCGATGTGGTTGAAGCCCCAGCACTTGACCTGACCGTCGTCCAACGCGGCGCAGGTGTGGTGCCAGCCGGCGGCGAGCGACACCGCGCTCCGTCCTGCACCGAGATCCACTCGGGGAGTGCCCGTCTCACGCGGCGGTCCCCAGCCGCCTTCGCCGTACTGGTTCGAGCCCCAGCACGTGAGTTCGCCGCCCTCCAATCGAGCGCAAATGTGTTCGCCACCGGCGACGACGGCCTGTGCGCTGCCGACGACGTCAATCCACGTGGGATCCGGACTCATGCTCTCGTCGCTCGTGAACAATTCGCCGGGGGTGCCGAAGCCAGCGAGTTGTCCCGCGACGTTGTCCCCCCAACACCAGACGTCACGCGGCTCCGTCAGCACGCAAGTGTTCAAGGAACCCGCCTCGACGGCGAGCACGTCGACCAGAAAGTCGATGTCGCCGTACCCGATCGCCGAGTAATCGTCCAAGCCGCTTCCCCAGCAGGACACGGCGCGGTCGTAGAGCGCACACATGTGGCTTTCGCCGCCGCTGACCTGGTGCACGACCGCCGGCTCGATTCGGGCCAGCTTGTTGTAGTGTCGAGCGACGAACGCGTCGCGATCGAGCACGCCCGTGGGGTTTTCGTCCAAGCAGAACAGCGTTCCACGCGATAGCAGGCAGGTTTGGCCGCGGGTGATCGCGACGGTCTCGATCTGCCAATCGTCTGGCAGTGGTGTATCGGCGGGAAGCAATTCGGGGGCTGGTCGCTCCGGATCTGGGCCCGCATCTTCCGCAGGCGTTACCTCCGCGCCGGCATCCTGGAGCTCGTCAGCTGGCGTCTGGGATGGATCAGGGGCGGGGTCGGTCTGGTCAGGATCGACGGGCGCGACCGCGGCATCAGCCGTGGGCGTCGGAGTCTGAGCGCCCGCGTCGCGGGGGCTCTCATCGGCAGTTGTGTCCGGGGTCGAAGCATCCAGCCGGGAGCTCGCACTGTTTTCGGGGGGCCCCGAAGTGGTTTCGCGGGTCTGTTGTTCGGTAGCGTTGCCGGCGCAGGCGACTGCTGCCAGTGCGGATAGGAGAACTGCGCGCGTGCCGGCAGCGAACAGCCCGATACACCCGCGCATGCGACCACGAGGATTCTCCACGGCGTGAACGTAGCACGCGTCGCTCGAACGCGGGCCCGGGCTTCGGTGTGCATCTGCCGCAGGCACCCGAAAAGCCTGTCGCCAAGATGGCCGGAACTATTTCGCGTGCAATGGCTTCCCCGAAGGAAGCCAGGTGGCTCGACAGCGGCGTGAACGACGCAACGCTTGCTGGAAGATTCGCAACACGCTGGTTGCGCACCGATGGCGAGTCACACAACGACTCGTTGCTGGCGATGCTCAATCTGTTCGGGGACGAACGCCAAACGTTCGGCTTCCCCAAATACTGCGACGGGCCAGCGGCCGTGAACGAATGACGCAAAGCGTCACGTCGCTTAGGAACGCGATTTCTAAGCCCCAATCGCGTTCCTAAGCGTCATGAACGCGATTTCTAAGCGCCAATCGTGTTCCTAAGCGTCATGAACGCGATTGGTAGTGTTGTGAGTGTTTCGCGGCACGGTAGCGCGATCCACACGGCTGAGGTTTCACGACGTCGCATCGCGGTGCGCTCACGGCACCGCCGTGCAGCGACCGCCGACGCAGTCGACGTCCAGGGACGGGCAGGCTTCCGTTGGGGCTTCGCAGTCTGCTGCGGCGTCGCCACACACGGCGCCTTCGACGCTGGCCGGCAGGGCTTCCAGCTCTGCCTCGCCCGTCGTCGAGACGGCGACCGGGCAACCTGCGCTGCAACTGGTGGCCGTTGCGGCGACGACCCAGTCGCTGGCGAACTCGCAGCTGGTCGCGACCTTCGACGCGGCGTCGGCGGATTGCAGCTCCGCTACGGTGGTGCGCTCTTCGCAGGTCAGCGTGCCGAAGGCGTACAGGCCGTAGCCGGTGTCCACCACGCCACTTGCGGCGTTGCGTATCTGCACGTAGGCATCCGCCAGCGGCGACAGGTCGAAGCTGAGGTCGGCGACGAGCTGTGCTTCGCAGCCGTCGCCATGCCCGTCATGGATCAGGGGGGCCTCGATCAGGTCGTTCTGCGCGCTCTGGATGTCGCTGTAGCACAGGGCGTAGTCGTGGCGGGTGCAGCCTCCGGGATGTTGCATCTCCACCGTCAATCTGTCGCCCACCAGCAGCGTGCGGGTCAGCGCGAAGGGATCACTGGCGATGCTCTGGCCGCATGGGGTGATCGGGACGCCCGTCGTGCACGCCTCTTCGCTGCACGATAGCGCGCCGTCTCGGCATTCGCAGCTGCCGCATCCGCTCGGGGGCGGCACGTCGGTTGCGCCCGAGGGGTAGCTCACGTAGGCAACTCGGCAGTCTTGTCCACGCGCGCTTCCGGTTCGACAGTGGGCGTCGCGGCAGTCGTAATCGCTGCCGAGTGGGGCGCAATCCGCGTCCTAGCTGCACAGGACGTCGCAGGTTCTCGGTCGATTGCGCTCTGGCGCTCGGCATTGGGCGCTCGCCGACAGCGCTTCGCACGCCGCGGCCTCTTGCGTGCAGTCCTTCGTGCACACACCCTCCAAACACGAGAGGCCGGCGTTACACGCATCGTTGCAGGTCTCGAGGAAACGCGAGGGCACGCGATCGTTCGCGTCGGTGCCATTTCCGCAGGCGCCGAGCAAGAGCGCCAGCAGCCAAGCACGGCAGCCCGATGGCAGAGCGCGTTGGGGTGTCGGGTGCGGCTGCCTCGGGTGCGGCAGGTGTGGGTCTTGTCGTTGTGGGTGGGGCAACGCTCTGCCGTGCTGGGGCCTGCCCCAAAGCGTTACTGGACGACTGTGACGGAGTCCACCTCCGGCGTGGCTGCGACGAGTCGCAGGCGCACCGTGTGCTCGTGCCCGGCGGGATCGAGCCGGTGCTTGTCGCTGCGGGCGTGTTCTTGTCACGCTCTGCTGAATTCCGACGTTGCCGACAGGCTGCGCTGAACCAAGTTGGCATCGTGCGCTGCGATGCGCGTGATCGCTGGGTGTTCGCATTCGGGCTTCTTGGCGGTCCTCGCCGCTGCCGAACGGCGGGCTTGTGCACAGGGGGGTGCGATCCGAACCGATATCTCGTAGCGCCATCCGTGGAAATGGCCGTTGGCCCGACGACAAACTGAGCGCAGCGTCGTTTGGCGCGTGAGTTTGCGTTTCGCTGCTACCATTGGGTTACCCAGAGCATCTTTCGTAGTGCATGGGACGCGGTCATCTTTTCTTCGTGCTGGGTATGCTCCTTTGGGGCTGCTCGGGTTCGACTGGGCACGGCAATGCCTCCATCCGTGACGTGGAGCCAGGTGACGCGGTGGAAGGTCCCAATGCAGCAGCGTCGGGCGGACCTGCGTCGGGATCAGCCGCTGCCGCTGGGGTTCCAGGATCTGCTTCGACCGGGAGCGACGTCGGCGAAGCGACCACAGGGACCGAGCCCGGCTCGGAAGTGGCTGCCGGGCCAGGCTCAGACGGGTCCACTCCAGGTGCCGCTTCGACGACCGACGTCATCAGCGGTGTGGCCCAGGGCAGCAGCGTGCGGCGCTTGCAGCGAGAGGATTTCGATCGGGTCGTGTCGGATCTGTTGCACGTCGAAGCGAACGTCTCCGACTCCTTTCCGGAAGAAGTGCCCACGCTGCACGGCTACTTCGAGGACGACAAGCTGCGCGTCAACGACCGCCTGCAGACGGAGCTGACGCTCGCGGCAGAATCGCTCGCACAAGCGGTGCGCAGTGACGCACAAGCCTACGACTCGCTGACTCAGTGTGGCGGCAACTACGACGTCGGCTGCCGCGATCGATTCATCGACGACTTGGTCAGCAGGGCCTATCGTCGGCCAGCCTCCGAGGCTGAACTCGCCGCCTATGGCTTGTTGTTCGAGCGCGGCAAAGACGTGGTTCAATCGGGGGACGACTTCGCCGACGGTGTGCAGGTGGTCGTCGAGGCCGTGTTGCAGTCGCCGAAGTTCATCTACCGCATCGAGCAGGGCGACGGTAGCGATGAGCTCGGAACTCCGCTGTCCGATCACGAGCTGGCGTCACGCTTGTCGTTCCTGTTCTGGGGTACGCTGCCCGACGAAGAGCTGCGCCAGGCCGCGCTTGCGGGGCAGCTCTCTTCGCCCGAACAGATCGCGCAACAGGCCCGACGCCTCGCCGAGTCGCCGCGAGCGAACGCCAAGGTCGTGGACTTCCACGAACGTTGGATGCAAGTCGGTGCGCTCGCCGGCGTGAGCAAAGACGCAGACGTATACGCGCCGTTTTCGCCGGAGCTGGTGGACGCCATGCAACAGGAGTTGCGGCAGTTCGTCACGGAGGTGACTCTCAACGCCGAGGGCGGCATTACCCAACTGCTCACCGCGCCGTTCGGCTACTCCAACGCGCTGTTGGACGCGATCTACGCGCCGGACTCCGCTGCTGGGAGCGGCGCGGACGGGCTTTCGCTGCTCGAGTATGCGCAGGACTCGCCGCGGGCAGGTCTGTTGACGCAAGCCGCGTTCCTGAGCGGGCACGCGTCGTCGAGCACGACGACCTCGCCGATCCTACGCGGGATCTTCGTGCTCGATCGCCTCTTGTGTTACAGCGTGCCGCCGCCACCGGCCAACGCTGCCGCTACCGAGCCGCCCGCACGGCAAGAGCCACCGGCCACCACACGTGAGATGTTCACCTGGAAGACGTCGATGGCGGAGTGCGTGGGCTGTCACGAGTTGATCAACCCCATCGGCTACGCGTTCGAGGGCTTCGACGCCATCGGCCGCCATCGGTCGACGGAAAATGGCGTGCCCGTCGACACCACGGGCACGATGCTGGCGCCGAGCCAGTTCGAATTCAGTGACGCGAAAGAGCTCGTCGAGCACTTGGCGTCACTCGAAGACACCCGCAGTTGCTACGCGCGTCACTTCCTCGAGTACGCCTACGCCCGGCCGGCAGCGGACGTCGATCAGCAGACCTTGCAGCTCTTGACGGACGGCTTTGGTCGCGACGGCTTCGGGGCACGACAGACGCTCGTCACTCTGGCGGGCAGTGACTCCTTCACCCACTTGCGACAGTGAGCCGCGGGACTTCCTCCACCACCGACCGGCAAATGCCCAATCAGAGCGACGGAACCAGATCAGCATGACCAAGACGAAAGACGCGAAGTTCCTCAACCGCAGAAGGTTCCTTCTCGGTGCGTCCGGCGTGAGCGTCGGCTTGCCGCTGCTATCGAGCATCGGTGCAGGACCAGCTCAGGCGCAATCGGGAGCAGCGACGCCGAGGTTTCTGAATTTTCATTCCAGCAGTGGCGTGGATGACGAGCGCTTCTGGCCAGGCATCGGGCCCTTGAGTGAGGGCGCGTTTTCCGGCAAGGGCATGGAGCCTGTCAGTCGCTACGCGTCACGCATGCTCGTTCCGCGCGGTGTGCACGGCTACCCCGTGGGCACTTGGACGGGCCATCTAGAGGGCACCATCCAGGCGCTGACGGCCGCAGGTTACGATGGCAACGAGCTCGGAACCGGAACTTCCATCGACCAGCTGATCGCTCGTCAGCTGAGCGGCAAAGAAGCCTTGGTGCTCAAGCCGGGAGGGCGCGACGAGGGCGTACCCGCGTTCAACAGCATCTCCTACACCGGGCCTGGTCAACTCGCTGCGGCCGAGTCGGATCCGGCGCGTGCATACCGCGGCATGGTGGGTTTGCAGACTGGTACGGAGGTTTCCGTCGGCGAGGATCTGGTTGCGATGCGGCGACAGAGCGTACTCGACCTGGTGCGCGGCGAGTTCGAGGACTTGCAGACGTGGAACCTATCGTCGGAGGATCGCCAGAAACTCGAGCAGCACTTCGAGTTGATCCGCGACGTGGAGATCGAAGCGACGGGCATGGACTTGATCGGGTGTAATCTCGATGCCGCCAGTGCTTCCGATCTGGAGAACCTCGACCCGGAGCGCGTCGAGGCCAACGAAAACTTCCCGCTCGCAGCCCGCCTGCACGCGAAAATCGCAGCGTTGGCTCTAGCTTGTGGCTACTCGCAGTCGGTGGTGTTGCAATGGGGCGCTGCGGTGGCCGGGTCCCCCATGTACCAGTGGGACGGCATCAATCATCAGTATCGGCACCATCCCCTCTCGCATGGGACGACGGGCGACAACGGTGGAGCCGCCGTCGAGGGCTACCGCGAGATGATCTACGCCATCGATCGTTGGAACATGAACGAACTGGCAACGCTGCTCGACACCTTGGACGGCTACGTCGAAGCCGACGGCCGCACCCTGCTGGACAACACGGTCGTGCTCTACACGAACGAGTTTTCCAACGGCCAAGGCCACACCACCGGAGATCTGCCCCTGGCCATCTTCGGCGGCGGAGGCTACTTCAAGCTGGGTGAATCGATCCTCGTCGGTGGCAGCCAGGCGGCGATCGAGGGGCAGGCTAGCGGCAACAGCAACCGTATGCTCGCCACCATCCTGGCTTCGCTCGGCGTGAGCCAGGATGGTTTCAGCGATCGCCCCGCGGACGAGTTCACCGAGCTGCTTGCCTAACTGAGCGTTCGCGAATCGGGCCCGCTCGTCTAGGCCGTCAACCCTGCCAGCGGCGAGTCGTCGGCGTAGATGTCCTGGCCGAATCTGCCGGGGTCGACCCCCATGGCGTTCGCCAGCGAGACCAGAACCTTGGTCGGGTTGGTGGCGGGCAGCTGCAGCCAGCGGCCCATCTGGAAGTAGCCACCGCTGCCACCGAGAATGACGTTGGGCAGTGCGTGGTTGGTGTGGGCGTCCCCGTCGCCGTGGCGATTGAACCAGTAGATGGTGGTTTCGTCCAGCAGGGTTCCGTCGCCGCTCGTGGCGGGCAGCGCCGCCAGCTGCTCCATCAAGCGCGCGATTTGCCCGGCGATCCAGCCGTTCATCTTCTGGTACTTGTCGAGCTTCGTGGGGTCGTTGACGTGGTGGGATACGAAGTGCATCGGATCCGTGAACCCCAACCACGGCATGCGCAGCCCGCCCGCATCACCGCCACCCGGGTAACCGAAGGTCATGGTGGCGACCTTGGTGAGGTTGCAGTTGAACGCCGTGGAGATGATGTCCATGAAAAACGGCGAGAGCGTTTCAGTGTCCGCGCCCGTGCGAATGGAGTCGGGATCGGTAGCAACCTCTGCCCGCGTAGGATTCGTGCACGCGGCATCTGCCGTCGCGCCACCCTCCAAGCGCTGGTTGATGCGGTCTTCGTAGCTGCGAAGAGCCGTCAAGTGGCTGTCCAGACGGGCGCGATCGGTCGCACTGACCACCGGCAGCAGGTCGTTGAAGCGCGTGTGCAGGAAGTCGGTCACCGCGGTGTGTTTGGCCAGTTCCGACGAGTTGCCTGTTTCGGTCATCGTGCCGGTGGTGTCGCCGAAGACGTATCTCCAAGCGCCGTCTGCCGTCGAAAGACGTTCCAGCGGGGTTCCGTCTTGCTGGTAGTTGATGTCCGAAGGCGTGTCGCCGCCGACGGGGTGCAGACCGAAGTTGAGCGAGCCGAAGGTGCTATCGCCTTGCACCTGGGCAGCGATCACCTGGTCGATGGACGGACCGTCGATGCGGTTGACGGCGGCCTCTTGCTGCACGTACGGCAAGCCGCCGTTGACGCAGCTGCCGTCGCCGGTGCAGCCCGTTCCGATGCGGGCGGCCAGCGTCACGGGGGCCTGGTGCTGCGGCGGTAGCGAGTTGTAGGTGAGACCACTGCCACCGCGCGGCTGGTTGCCGTTCATCTCCGGCCCCAAGACGAGGATCCTGTCCTTGAACGCTTCGAAGGGCGCCAAGGTCGGGCTGAGGGTGAAGTCGTTGCTCGTGCCGGAAGGCCAGAACGCGTTCTGGTTCACCCCGTCCGGTGTGTAGCAGAACACGATGAACTTCGACTGCTTGCCGCCGGTTTGCGCGCGCCCCTCACGCTCGAAGAGTTCGAGCGCGGGCAACGCGAGGGCGGCTCCGCCCAAGGCCTTGAGGAGGTCGCGTCGCCGGACGCCACGGAAAGAGGAAAGCTTCATTGTCCAACTCCTTCAGCCAAACGCAGGCGAAACGCCTCGCTGCTAGCAACCAACTGCACCAACTGTTTCAAGTCCCCGGAGGCAACGAACTGCGTTTCCAGTCCCTCCAACGAGCAGGCTTCGTCCGGAGTCAGCGTGTGCTGGGACAAGGCGTACTCCAGGTAGCGCTGCGCGAAGCAGCCGCGAACGTCTTCGCTCTGCGAGAGCCGCTCCAACAGCTCGCCGCCCGTGGCGAAGACGCCGTCGACGTCACGCCCGGAAGTCATCGTACCGGAAGTGTCCACGGCTTTGCCGTGGTCGACGGTTCGGAAGCGCCCGACCTCGTCGTAGGCCTCCAACGCGAAGCCAGCGGGGTCGAACAGACTGTGGCACCCAGCGCACACCGGATCGCTCGTGTGCGCTTCCAAGCGATCGCGAGTGGAAAGTCCTTCTTGGATCGGAGGCAGCTCGGGGATCTCCAAGCCCTCCGGCAAGGGGACCTCGAAGCAGAGGAAGTTGCGCGTGATGAACAGGCCGCGTCCGATGGGGAAACTCTCCGCCGGTCGCGCCAATAGCGCCATCAGAGCTGGGTGCGTGAGGATACCGCGTCGGTCTTCACCCGCGAGTGCGGCCGGGGCGAAGTCGGGCCCCGCTGGGGACAAACCGTAGAACTCGCGCAGCACGTCGTTCAAGTAGTACGTCTCGCCAGACAACAGTGCCGACAGCGTCGGCGTCTGATCGCCCGAGTAGAGCTCGGTCACGCTCATCATCAACGAGGTCACCAGCGACTCGACGACCGCTGCGTCGAAGGCCGGTTCGTCACGGGCAATCTCGCGGAAGCCGCCGGTGTCGAGCCAACGGTTGTAGAAGCTCTCCACGCCGCGCAAGAAGCGCTCGTCGCCCAACATGCGAGTGAGCTCGCCTTGCAAGGTCGCATCGTCGGTGAGGGTGTTGGATTCAGCCGTGGCGAGCAGCGCATCGTCCGGCGGTGAGTCCCAGACGAAGAAGGCCAAGCGGCTCGCGTAGTCGTAGGCGGAGAGCGGGCGCACTTCGCCAGCGACTTCGCCCGGCTCCGGGCGCACGATCTGGTACATGAAGTCCGGCGTTTGCAGCAGGCCCGTGAGGAACCAATCGACGCCGGTTTCGAAGCCACCCTCGGCGATGCCCGCGTCGAAGAGCGTCTGCATCTCCGTTTGCTCGGTCGGGCTCAGGGGGCGGCGGAACGCCCGCTTGCCGATCTGGGCGATGATCTGGGCCGAGCACGCCGCGGGATCCTCGTTGGGTGCCGGAACGCAGGGTGCCCACTGGGCCAGAGTGGCGACGGCTTGTTCTGCGACGGACGCGGCGACGTCGGCGCGTTGTTCGACGCGCACGTCGTCGAGCGTGTCGAACACGCTGTCACCCAGATCCCCACCGGGATCGCCACCCACGCCGAACAGGTCGAGCACGGAGTGGCTGTACTGACTGCCTGTGAGCAGGCGTGCGTTCACCGGGCTTGCGCCAGGGGTGTCGCAGCTCACCGCTGGCGTCGCGTCGGTGGTCATGGGGGCTTGTCCGGGCTCAGGCGTTGCTCCGGGCGTGTTTGGGTCGTCCGCGCCACCAGGTGTCCCGACCCCTGGCGTGCCCTCCTCCTGGCCAGGCAGCGCGCTGCCGGCTGGGGCACCCGGGGTCGCGCCGACAGCGCCTGGCGCGCCGCTAGCGGCACCGGGGCTACTCAGGGATCCGGCAGGAGCTCCTGGTACCCCCGCGCTCGTCGCCCCTCCAGGGCCAAGCATCGCGGGTTCGGTAGGGCTGGAGCAGCCGACGGCGACGGCAGCGCAGGCGACGAGCTCCTTCCAGCATCTCATTTCTTGCGGTGGCGGGAATTTCATCTTCTCCCGACCACCACTCGTCAGCTCACGGACATGGACCAGCGAAGTGAGGCTTGGGGGCGCATCCGCCAGTCGCGCTTGGAACGTTGCATCGTCACCACAAGTCTGCGAAACACTAACAAAAGTGCCAGTCCCCTCGGGGCTTCAGCCCCCTGACGCCGAACGAGCCGCTGCCCCGGTGTCTTCAGCGGAAGAGGAGCTGGATTTCTTCGGCCGAAAGCGCCCGCCCGTAGATGCGGACCTCGTCGATGGCACCCTCGAAGAAACGGCCCTCGGGCGGCGTGGTTGCCGAGCGGCCTCCGATCGCCCACGGTGCGTCGACCATCGTCGGCGCGAAGTCATCCTCACGCTCGGCCATCAGCCGACCGTCGCGATAGAGGCGGTAGGCTTGGCCGTCGTAGGTGCCAGCCAAGTGGTGCCAATTGTCCACGTCGCCGCTAGGGACGGGCGCTCTAGCGTAGTGGTCGAATACTCCCCCCTCCCACACGTTGAACTCGTAGACGCCGTCGTTGATGCGCAGCGTGAGCTCCTGACCCGGATCGCGCCGGAAGCCGTGGGCGACGATGTTGCGAAAGCCGTCGAGCGCGAGGGGACGGATCCACGCCGAGATCGTCACGGGCCCGCCAACGTCCAGCGTCTCCGGGTTGCCCAAATCCACGAGTTGCTCGACGCCGTCGAAGCTCAGGCTGCGTGGATTGTCGAAACCGACGGGCGGGACTGACGCCGAAGGGGTGGGGGGGTTCGGCGATGGCTGGCCGTGGTGACCGTTGCCGGAGGCGTCGAGCACGGTCGCGCCAGCTTGCTCTTCATCGAAGTGGAAGTGTGCGAGCAATCCGCTCTCCAAGTCGGGCTCTTGCTCGGAGCCACCGCCGTCGGGCGGGGCCGAGGGCTCGGGGGCAACGTCGGTCAGTTCCCCCACTTCTGTCTCCACACTTTCGGTGGCCGGGATGTCGGTGGCCGCGACGTCGGTTGGCACGCTCTCGGTGTCGACGCCATCGGTTTCGAGGTCGTCCGCCTGTACCTGCACCCCGTCCTCGTCCTCCAGCGTGAGCACCGTTTGGCCGCAGCTGGCCGTAGCCAGCGCGGCCGACGTCATGAGCAGAAGTGAACGAGCCAGCGACATGAGTTCAGAACTCTAGCGCAAGTCCCAAGCTGCTCGACAGGACCATGCCGTCGAGCCCGGACACCGAGCGTTCATTTTGTTCGACGATGAGCGAGTGCAGGGCGCCGCCTAAGGCCGTGTCCAGCGTCAAGCGCAGCCGGGGCGCAATCACGGCGAAGGCCGTCGCGCTCCCGAGCAGGTTCACGGCGGCCCCCTGGCGCGCGCCCGCGTCGAAGTTCGCGCCGTCGAGGGCCGTATATTTCACCCAATCCACCCCCAAACGCACGCCGATGGCCAAGCCTGCCCACTTCACGTCCGGCGCGGTGTCGAACGCCAAGCCTGCCGCGCCGGAAACGCCCAGCCCCGACATCGAACCATCCACCAACTCGACCGATCTCGCCCTGCGCCCGCCGAGGCTGAGCTCAGCGATGAACCAGCGAGCGAAGTGGGCGCGCGCGCCCAGGTCCGCGCCGTAGAGCCATTGCCCCCCCGCCCAACTCGCCGTGGTGGCGCGCGCCCCGAGCTCGAGCTGCCATGGCGAGGGCTCGAGCGGCGGCGCGATTTCGATCGGTGTCGGATTAGGGGCGGGTGGTGGTGGGGTTGGGGTGGGCGCGGGTTGCGGCGGCGGTTGGGGTGGGGCTCGGCGCAAGAGCTCCGCGATGGCCAGCGCGAGTTCGCGTGTTCTCGCGTCGCGGTCGCTGGCCTCCGTGGCGCTCAGATCGATGGTGCGTGATGCGATGAGCTCTTCTTGACCGCGGGTGAGGTAGAGTTGTTGCACGCCTTCGTCACAGCTGACGCTTACCTTCAACGACCCCAACGAGCTCCCGCCTTGCCAGCTACTGACCTCGATCGCGGCCAGCCGTCGGACCTCTTCGGGGTCGACGGCGACACAGGAGTCGATGTTGATGCTCGGCAGGACGAGTGCCTGAGCTCCTGCAAACAGCAGGAGCGATGTAAGGGCTGTCATTGGGTTCCGACGAGCCGCTCGAGCATCGCCTGGTGTCGGCCTTTTGGATAGAGCTTGCGGTAGCGCCGGACCTCTGCTTCAGCTCGGCCCAGCTCTCCCGCTCGATACCAAGCCTCGATCGAGCGCGCCAGGGCGTCTTCCGCAAGATTGCCGTGGGGAGCGAGGCTTCGCACTCGACCGAAGGCGACCGCCGCTTCGCGCGCTCGGCCCAGCTCACTCATCAGCACCCAACCCAGCGTGAACGCGGCTGACGGTGCTCGTGGATCCGTCGCGTGGTGCTCGAGCAGTCTGCGCAGGAACGTCGCCGACTCGGCGGGATGCCGCGAGAGCCGCGCCACGTCGGAGGCGAGCAGCAGGTCGCCGGGTTCGTTGCGCACGTCGCGAAAGCCTCGCGGAGCGATCAGCTCGTAGGCTTGCCGATACTCTCGGGCTCGGGCGAGCGCGCGCCAATCCGCTGTGGCGCGCTTGTCCGGCTCGGGGGTCTTCACTTCTACCGTTGCTGGCTCGCCGCTCTGCGCACCTGCGTCGGGCCGCTCGGTCGCCGCCGGTGCGGCTTCGTTCGCAGCGCCGCCATCGAAGCGGTACTCGCCGCTTTGCCCAGCGCTGAGCTGGAGCCTTCGACGTTGACCGTCGTCGATGAACGACACGGCGACTTCGCCTTCGCTGACCGAGACTTTCGCCGAGTGCTCGCCCTTGTCGACGACGAAGACGGTGCCCAAGTCTTCGACGATCACGTCGCCGGCTTCGACCCGGAACACGCGCGTGGGGTCGTGGCGCACACGGAAGTGTGCGCTCCCGCGTCGCATCTTGATCACCACACGTTCGTCCGTGCGCTCGACGACGTCGACGCGCGCTTCGTCCAGCAGTTGCACTTCGGTGCCCTCGTCGAACGCGATGCGCTCGACCTGAGGCACTTCCAACGGTAGCTGCGAGGAGCTGGCGGTCTCGGTCGGAGCGGGAGCGAACAGTCGCAGCGCCCCGAAGCCCAACGCGAGCACCGCGACGAACGCGAAAGCGGTGCCCCCGATCTTGGCGACTTGGTGCTGACGCGCGCGTTTCTGACGCTGGCGATGTTGGAGCTCGCGCCACGCGACGTCGACTTTCGTCGCGTCCCAGGCGCGCACGCGCACTTCGCGACGTGCCGCGTCGACGTAACGGTCACCTGGCTCAGGCGTCATGCTGTGGCTCCTCCTCGAGTGGCGGCGTCGAGCCGCGTGGTGACGCGTGCGTGTGCCGACCGGATGCGGCGCTTGGCGGTGGACAGCGACCAGCCGCACATGGCGGAGATGTTTTCGACCGTCTCGGCGTGCACGTAGCGAAGTACCCAAGCGACGTGCAGCTCCGCCGGCATGCTCGCTAGAATGGAGTACAAGCGCTTGACCATGTCTCGATGCTCGGGGAGGGCGCCGGGCGCGGCGACCTGATCGATCTCTTCCTGATTCCCACGAAACAACAGCCGCTGCAGCTTGCGGCGTCGCAAGCGCGTGCGAGCGAGTCGGATCGCGATGGTCATCAACCAGGGCCGCGCGTCCTCGCGATTGTCGAGGCGGTCGAGCGCACGCCAGGCACGCAGAAAGACGTCCTGCACGAGGTCGTCGGCTTCCTCGACGTTCTGCAGGATGGAAAGCCCCACCGACGCGATCGCAGGCGCATGCCGCCGGAACAACTCTTCGATGCCGATCGCTTCCTCCGGCAGAGTCCCAGCGTGCGACGCCGGTTCGACCAGGTGGGGGCGCGGCAAGGGGAGAGACATGACGACTATGAAGGTCGTTCAGCCTAGAGTGGTCGAGGCGACAAAGCAGCTCCGAAAACGGATTCGGCCCCGCACTCAATCTGGGAGTGAGAATTGTGAACCGTTCTGACCAGGTGAGGAGTGTAATGATCCCCCGTCGGCCAACGGCCGTTCGTGTTGGTCATCGTGGAAGGGGTTCTACGACCGGCGCCGAGTCGACGAATAGCGCCGCCAGTTGCGCCTCCGTGAGCGCGACGTCGAAGATCAGAAACTCGTCGTAGCGACCACTGAGCATCACGTCGGCGCTCCACTGCGATTTGCCCAGCCAGACGTTCACGTCGTCGATGTCCGATAGGTGCAACGGCGCGGGTGAGCGAGCGACGATCTCGCCGTCGACCACGACTTCGATGCCTCGCAGGGTGTCCACCACGACTCCAGCCATCGTCAGCACTCCAGATGCCATTTCCTGACCTTGAGCGAAGTACAGACTGCCGTCGATATGGAATTCCCCCGAGATGACAGGGTCGTCGTTGCTCCAAGGGCAGGCGGAGGGCGTCAAGAACACGGACGTTTCTCCGACGGTACCGCCCTCCTCACGCTCGACGAAGCTGCCGAAGTCGAACAGCCGTTCCCAGCAGGCGTCGCCGTTCCATTCAACCCAAGCGATGAAGGTTGCTGCCGGTAGCGCCGAGATCAAGCCAGCGGGCAACTGCACGTAGTCGTCCACCCCGTCCAACAGCACACTTCCCGATCCGTCCAGCACGGCGCCGCCCATCAGTTCGCCGTGAGCCGAACCGATGCGGTCGTAGACGACGGTGCCCTCGCCTCCGAAGTCGTAGTGATGGATGGGCAAGACGGGCTCCACCGCGACATCAGCGTCCATCGGGGGGCTGGCATCGGACTCAATCGAGGGCGCGCTCGCGTCCAGCCCCGCGTCGATTCCCGCTGAGGTTTCGCCGCGGTCCGCTCCAGAATCGGCCGGCCCTCGTCCGCCGTCCTTTTTCGTCGGGCTGATCGGTCGCTTCGTCGTGTCCGTCTCGGCTGGCGGTGAATCGGAAGCATCAACTCCAGAGGGTGGTCTCGGGTCAGCGCGCAGTGCCTCGGGTTCGAGCAGGTCGATGGTGATCTCTCGATCACAACTCGACGCACCCATCGCCACGAAGAACAGGCCGATGCACTTTGAGACTGTCATGTCGCCAACGAAGGGTTTGGCCAGCGGGGCCGGTATCCAGTCTAGCCGACCCTCGCAGTCAGATCGAGGCACGGCCTCGCCTCTCGTTGGTGTTCGCGTTTTCCGTTGTCCACCGCATTGTCCAATGTCAGAACGATGGGAACCCCGTGCATCATGGCCTCCGTGTGGCGCGCGCGGGGCGGCGCGTTTTGGGTGAACATCGCAACCCGGATCGAGGCGCAGGTGGGACGCTGACTCGTCGCAGGCGTCGGTGCGCCCGCGGAAAGCTCGACCTTGCGGATTGGAGCGGCTCGGTGCTCTCAGGTGGGACACCACTTCGGTTGTGCCTACGACGGAGATGTCCAGCACTCCGGTAGCAGCCCTCTGCGAAGCCGCGATCGGTACAGTGTGCTGCCGCTCCAAGTCCGCTCACTTCCGCAAACGTGGTCCCGAGGGTGTAACTTTCCGGCTATCGACAGCCACGAAAGAATTGGCAAGAACGCCCGAAGACTCGGGCTTGTCGTGCCATTCGTTGATTTGTGTTGGTTTTCAGCCAAATTGCGGGCTGGTTCCCAGCTCTACCCGCTTCGTTAGAGCTCAGTCGAAGACACCCCCCTACACGCAGTACGGCGATGAGCAAGATGAGCCCCCACCTCCCAGGAGATGCAGCATGAAAGTTGGATTCAGTCGTGGTCAGCGGTCCGTCGTCAATCGTCGGGCCTTCCTGCGAGGTGCTGGCACTCTTGCCGTGGGTCTGCCGTTCCTCGAGGGGTTGCCGGAGCGTTCGGCTTGGGGGCAGGCGGGCGAACCCATCTTCAGTCTCTTCATCTGCCATTCCTGTGGCGTCGTGCTCGACAGCTTCTTGCCGGAGGCGGGCCCGGTCACGGCTGACAGCCTCGGAAGCAAGTCGGTCAGCCCCCTCGCGCCGTACGCGGACCGCCTGCTGATGTTACGAGGAGTGAACTTTGCTGGCGGCGGCGGTGGTTGTGGCCACGCCGACGGCCTGTGCAAGGCGCTGACGGGCGTACCTCCGACGGGTAGCAGCAACAGGGCGATGGGCGGTGCTCCGTCGATTGACACGGACATCGCCAACGCGCTCAACCCCTCGGGCACGCCGCCCCTAGCGCTGTACGCGGGCATGGAGGGTGGCTACATCGACGCGCGTCTGTCCTTCGTCCAGTCGGGGCAGGTGCGGGCTGCGGAGAGCAACCCGTACCAGGTCTATCGAGACTTGGTGGGGCTGGCTCCTGCGACGAACGGTGGCGCGGCACCCACGGTCGATCCAGATACCCAGGCGGTCGTGGATGAGCTCGCGGTTCGCCGCACCAGCGTCAACGACTACGTCCGTGAGGAGCTGAACTCCATCAAGGCGAAGTCCGTGCTGAGTCAGGCTGACCGTGACCGGTTGGACCTACATCTCGAATTGATTCGCGACATCGAGACGACCATGACGGACATGGGCATGGGCTCGGGGGGTGGGTCGCTCGTCGGTTGCACGACGGACGGCTTGGTCGAAGCGGACTTCGACGCGTTCAGCGACGGGCGTTCCCACAACGCCAACGGCCGCCAAGAAGAAGTGTCGATCCTGCAGATGTCGCTCACGGCGTTCGCTTTTGCCTGCAACCTCAATCGCACGGCGACGCTTCAAGTGGGCGACGGCACGGACGGTACCGTCTACGACGTGCCGAACAATGCTCGAGGCTGGCGTTTCCACCACATCAGCCACCGTATCCAAGACGATGGTGCGGTCGGCAACGACCAAATGGCGGTCGATGCCCACCGCGAGATCGACGCCTTGAGGATGGAAACCTTCCGCAAAGGTCTGGACAAGTTCGCCGAGTACACCACCGCCTCCGGCACGCTGTTCGACAACTCCGTCGTCATGTGGACGGTTCACGTCGCCGACGGCCCGTCGCACTCGCCGAACAACGTGCCGCACATTTTGGTGGGCAACGCGGGCGGATATCTGAAACAAGCGCAGACCATCCAGTTTGGGAACGGCGGTTTCGGTGGCGGTGGCCTCGCCAATGCGGACTTGCTGAACACGATCAAGGCCGCCGTCGGAGCGCCGACGAATGGCGGGACCGTCGCCGACATCATGGCTTGAGTCGGGCTCGACCTACTGACGACCCACGGGCGCAACGGTCGCCGGTGGGCGCGTCATGCGGCCCGCATCAGGACCCCGCGGTTTCAATCCCGGGAGCTCGTTCCGTCGTTTCCGCGGTGTGATGATTCCGCAGGCGGGTTTGATTTGCTCCCCTGCAGCGACGAGCGGAACCGTTCTTGGATCGCGAGATTCTCCAGGCGGCCCCAGAACGCTGCATGTCCCAACCAAATGGCGAGGCCATTGAGGTCTTTGAACATGCCGGGCACGTGCTTGGGTGCTCGAACCAAACCCTCGTGGGCGTGGGCAGCGAGCACGGGTACGTCATCTAGCGAAACCTTGCCCACGAACAGCCAACGAATCAGGTCAGCTCTCCCCGTCGCGATGGCAGAGGTCAGGAAGTTGTAGTTCAGCACGATCCCCTTCGTGTAGACGATGTCTTTGGTGAACGGGGCGCCACCGCTGACCACACCGCCGCGAAACACGCGCTGCGAGCTCCAGAAGCACGTCTCTTCGTCGTAGCCCTCGGTCCGAAACCATTCGAAGACATCGAGGAAGTCAGCACCGTCCTCGCTCTTGTCGACCGCCAACACGCGATCGTTCAAGCGCCTGGCGCGGCGTGGGTGGCTGGTCAGCGTCAGCACTTCGAGCAGCGCTGCCAGACCTTCTTGTGTCGAGGCCACACGGGGGGGACCGATGCCGAGCCAACGCGCGACGGGCTGCGCGTTGCCGTTCATGCTCGTCGCGACGTGGACCCAGCCCTCGTGTACCTCCAGTAGTCGCAAGTCCCTCTCGCTGAAGCGGGCGCTCTGGCGCACCTTGATGTAGCTGCTGCCGGCTGCGGCGTCCGCGACGATGCCGTCGTCGAGGATGACGGTGACGACGCCCTCGCCGAAGTACTTCTCCAATCGCTCGTTCAAGATGCCGACGGCGCGTTCGGCTTCGATATCTCGCGGAGGTTGCGGCCCGAGCACCGCGTCGTCGAGTTGGGTGAGGATCTCGTACATGCCGAGGGCGACACTGCGCACCTGGGTGCGGCCGTCGGCGAAGTAGTCCTTGGGGGTGCCGTAGAGGCGTCGGCTGTAGGAGTAGAACTCCGGTGTGCCTCGCGCCTCCAGCATGTTGATGACGTCGACGTACTGGCTCGCGGTTTCCTCCAGGATGCGGCCGATCGGGTCCCGCCCCAGGTCACGCTTGGCGTCTTGTTCGATGGCCTCGAACTCGGCTTTCTTCTGAACTGGGTCGAAGCCCAACGGGATGGAGGAGTAGTAGTCCGCTCCTACCTCGGGCATCTGCTTCCAGCCGGATTTGCGGAAGCGTTCGAACTGCGCGCTGTCCCACTTGATGCTGTTGAGGATGCGGATGGGTTGTTGCGCATCCACGAGCCGTTGGGCGAGGTGGGCGACGCGCTCTTTGTACGATTGCCAGGGTTGGGGGCTCACCCTCAGTCTCTAGCTCCACTCCAGGCTTTGGACAATCGGCCCAGTGCCAGCAGCAACGTGTCCTCGAGCGTTCTTTGGGCGCGGCTTCGTGAATCCTGCGGCGAGTGGGTGGTTTCGTCGCCGGAATTGGCCGACACTCCCCGCATGCGTGCCTTCTGCTCTTTCGTCCTGGTGCTGGCAACCAGCGTCGGGCTTGCCTGCTCGCCGCCACCTCCGGCTGCGCCCGCCAACCCCGCGCCCCCACCACCGGCCCCCGTCGCGGAAACGGTCGAGCCGCGACCTCCACCGCCAACCCCCACCACGGACCAGTCGTGGGACCCGGCGCGGCCCATCGACCCCTCGGACCTGCTCGTGCAGCAGATGTACGTCGTGGTCGATGAAACGTCGGTGTGTCCGACCCAGGAGCAAGCCGCAGCGCGCGACTGCGGGCACAGTGTCGAAGACGTGACTCGGGGCCTGCGGGCGAAACGGGGAATGCGCGTTACCGTCGTCGCTGAACCGGCGCAAGAGGGCTTCTTGCGCGCGCTCCGATTTCAGAAGGCGGGCACCTTGCCCGGCTGGGTGCTGGCTTCCGACGTTGCGGAAGAGCCCAGCACGGAGCCTCTCGATGCGTGGGATGCCCTGCCCCAAGTTGCCGGCGCGGTGAACGTCAGTCGCATGCCAGCGCGTGAGGTGAGCGCTCTGTCGCGTGGCACTCTCGTCAAATGGCAGCGAGTGCGCGCTCCTCGCTTTGGCGCATTCCAGGGTGAGGTCACGCTCTACGTCGAGGCGGAGCTTGGCGGCGGATTTGCGATTCGCCTTCCAGGGCCGAGTGAGCAGAACGAGTACGTCAGTCGCCACGATTGTCTGATGTCGGGCGAGTGCCCGCTGCTCGATTACTCCTGCGATGACGCCTATTGCGACCGGATGTCGATACTCGCCCGAGCGACGGGCCAGGTGGTGCCGCCCCCCGCCGTCGAGCGCTGGGCATACGGCGAGACGCCGATCCCGTTGTTCGAGGGGCTCGTCATCGCAGACAGGCACGGCGTGTTTCCCGAGCAAGCGGTGAAGGAGGCCGCCACGAAGGAGTGAAACGGTGCGAGCGTGGAGCAGGCGGCGAAGCATGCCCCTCCATGAGATGACGCAAACTCTTCGCATTGCAAGCGAGCGAGGTTTGCTCCATGCCTGGGGCGTGAAATTCGAGGCGATGCTGGGCCCTCTGTTTCTGCTTCTGAGTTGTGGAGCGAATACCGAGAGTGTCGGCACTGACGTGTGCGTCAGTGGGACGCGATGGATCGGTGGCAGTTCAGGCGACGCCAAGATGAGACCCGGCGATGATTGCATCGCCTGCCATCGCCGGGAGGACGGTCCGCGCTTCACCGTGGCAGGCACCGTCTACTCCGACTTGCGCCAGAAGACGCACTGCTTCGGCGAGTCTGGCGTCACCGTGCGCATCGAAGATGCAACCGGTCAGACCATGAACCTGCAGACGAACGCCGCGGGCAACTTCTATACGAAGAACAAACTGGAGCCGCCGCTCAGGGCGTCCGTGATCCGCGATGGGGTGGAAACGCCGATGATCGCGGCTCAGCCCACGGGCGCATGCAACTCCTGCCACACGTCAGAGGGGGCCAACTCCGCCCTCGGTCGTATCGTGCCCGGTTCGGAACTCGTGCTGCCGTGAGGCCCTGTTTCTGATTCGGCGGTTGAGTACCGGGTGAGGGCGGAGCTCGGCCAGAAGACCTGCGTCGAACTCAGTCGGTCACCCAAGGCACCGAATTCGGATCCGTGTGTGGGTGCTGAAAGCATCTACTACGTTGTGGCCCGTACGCCTTGGGCGGCAGACTGCCGAACCCAAGGGTTACCGTGTTAGGCCAGAAGCTGAACACTTGCTGGGAAACCCCATGTCATCACGCCCGTTGCTCATTCCTGGATTTTCGCGTCTCCTTCACGGTGGCGACTACAACCCCGACCAGTGGTTGCACATGCCGGCAGTCATCGACGAGGACTTCCGACTGATGAAGCTCGCGGGTTGCAATACCTTCTCGATCGGCATTTTCGCTTGGACGAGCTATGAGCGCGAAGAGGGCGTCTTCGATTTCTCGTGGCTCGACCGCATCATGGACCGCATGGGCGATGCGGGGCACAAGGTGATCTTGGCGACTCCTAGCGGTGCAAAACCGGCGTGGCTCGCCCAGAAGTATCCCGAAGTGCGTCGCGTTGGGCGCGACGGAAAGCGGCTGCAAGTGGGCGGGCGTCACAACCACTGTATGACCTCGCCTGTTTATCGCGAGAAGGTCGCCGAAGTGAATGCACGCTTGGCGGAGCGCTATGCGGAGCACCCGGCGCTCGGCATGTGGCACCTCTCCAACGAATACAGCGGGGAGTGCTTCTGCGAGTTGTGTTTGGCTGGATTTCGCGCTTGGCTCGCGGACCGCTACCAGAGTGTGGATGCGTTGAACCAAGCTTGGTGGACGGCATTCTGGAGCCACACGTTCACCAGCTTCGAACAGATCGATCCGCGGGACGGCAGCATCGACGCGATGAAGCTCGACCACAAGCGGTACACGACCGACGTCACCACGGACTTCATGCTCAGCGAGCTGGCGGCGGTTCGGCGTTTCTCGAGTGCGCCCGCGACGACGAACTTGATGGGGCTTCACGAGGGGATCAACTACGCCAGATTGGTGGCGGAGCTCGATTTGGTCGCGGACGACCAATACCCCGGTTATTCTCCCTTCTCGCCCAACTTGGAGCACGACGTTTTGCGTACGGCTTTCAAGAGTGATCTGTACCGCAGCTTCAAGCCCGATCGCCCTTGGCTGGTCATGGAGAGCTGCCCGGATGCCGTGCAATGGCGGCGGCCGGCGCAGCTCAAGCGCGCAGAGCTGCACCAGGCAGAGATGCTCCAGGCGCTCGGGCATGGCGCGGAGGGGACCTGCTACTTTCAGTGGCGCAAGGGGCGTGCTGGCAGCGAGAAGTTGCACGGCGCGGTGGTCGATCACGTCGGCCACGAGCACACGCGGGTGTTCCAGAGTGTGGCCTCCTTGGGCTCCTCGTACGATGGCCTGTCGGAGATCATCGGCTCACGTGCCGAAAGTGACGTGGCGTTGATCTACGATTGGGAGGTGCGTTGGGCGTTCGAAGCGAGCGAAGGCGTGCGTTCGGATAACGACGCTTGGGCCGTCGGCCCCCGACCGAGCGACTCCTACGCTGCCACTTGTATCGCGCATTATGCTCCCTTTGCGCGCCATGGCGTGTCCGTGGACGTGGTGGATGCGGAGCGAGCCCTCAGCGCTTACAAGCTCGTGATCGCGCCCCAGTTGTGGATGCTGGCGCCCGGTGTGGCAGCGCGCATCGGGAGTTTCGTCGAGGCTGGCGGCACCTTCGTGGGGACGTACTACAGCGGCTATTGTGACCAGAGCAATCGCTGTTTCTTGGGGGGCTTCCCGGGTGACGGACTGATGCGAGTGTTCGGGATCTGGAACGAAGAGACGGACTGGTTGCCCGAAGACTGTCCGCGACGCATCAAGATGCGCGCGGAGGCCGACGGACTGGGGCTCGCCGCGGAATATGTAGCTTCGGAAGTCTGTGGGCTGGTGCATCTGAAAGGGGCGACGGCGCTGCTCGAGTACGCAGAGGACTTCTATGCGGGGCGCCCAGCGCTCACCCGCAACGACCTCGGCAAGGGCACGGCGTATTACCAAGCAGCGCGCTTGGAAGAGCAATTCCTGTCCGACTTCTATGCTGGGCTCATTGACCGACTCGGCTTGCACCGAGCGCTCGGCGAGCACTTGCCGCCGAAGATAGCTTTGCAGCGCCGCGTCAGTGACGAGCACGAGTATCTGTTCGTGCAGAATTTCTCCGCTGAGCAGTGCTCCCTTTCGCTGCCCTCCTCGGGTTATCACGATCTCGTCGCCCGGCGTGCGGCTGGGCCTGACTTGCAATTGGCGCCCTGGGCCTCCACCGTGCTCCGTTGTGCGCGCTGAACCTCGTCGAGCGTCGGTTCGCTAGAGCTCGCTGTGGCCGCTGGACCTCGTCGAGCGTCGGTTCGCTGGAGCTACTGGCTGTCGTCTGAAGTCGACGTGGTCGTCATCAGTGTCTGCGCACAACGGAAACCGAGCATTGGGCTCAGCGCGCTGGGGACTTCGCTACCGCGATAGGAGGGACGCAATCGGCTGACGTAGCTGACGTTCCAACCCGCCCCGCGGATCACCCGGAGCTTGCCGACTTTGGGCCCGGACGGGTTGTCCTGTGGCTCTTTGGGGTAGGCGCCGTGCCAGTCGGCGACCCATTCTCGGACGTTGCCGGCCATGTCGTAGAGGCCGAAGGGTGAACGCCCTTTGGTGTACTTGCCCACCGGAGCGAGGGTGGCGAATCCGTCGTCACCTTCGTGCAACGTCGGGAGTGAGATCTGATGGCTCCTGCCCCACGTCGCACAGCGTTCGTCGCAGCCGTTCAGATGTGCGGGCGTCGGATCTTCATCACCCCAAGGGTGGTTGCGGGGTTCGCCGCCACGGGCCGCATACTCCCACTCGGCTTCCGTCGGAAGACGCTTGCCTTGGGCCTTGCAGTAGGTGTCGGCCATCTTCCAACTGACGCAGTTGATGGGGTACTTGTCCTGGGACTTCTGACCGTAGGTGCACAGCGTGGGGTAGAGCTGGCGTTCGCGTTGGCTGATGCCCGGCCAATACACCTTGTTGCTGGGCCGTCGGCATTTCTTCTTGGTGACGCACGCGCCGTACTCAGCAGCAGTCACTTCGAACAGATCGATGCAGTAGGCATCGAGCGCGACGGAATGCGCCGGTTTTTCGTCTTCCTCCGCCGTTTTGGCGTCCGAACCCTGACGATACTCGGTGGCGTCGACCTTGGCCATGTGCTTGGGGCAGGCCGCGCTCACGGTCGGGGTTCGAGTCTCGTCGGTGCCCGACGCCGAGCTCGCTCCAGCGCTGGGCAACGATGGAGTGCTCACCGGCGCTGGTGAACCCGCCTGCTGCGCGCTGGCTCCCAATTGGGCGGCAGCTTGCCGGGCTTGCTCCGCCAACGACTTCAGCTCCGCTCGAGCCCGCTCCGAAGGCTCGCCCTCCTGCACCAGGAAGACGGCGCCTCCGACGAGTCCCAACAACACCAGTGCCAACAACACGGTGCGGCCGGCGCCCCCGCCTGACTTGGGTGCGGAAGTGCCACCGGAGGTCGTCGGCATGCCCGTGGCGTGCGTCGGGACTAACGGCATACCCGCGGCGTGTGTCGGGAGCACGGGCGTACCTGGGGATTGCTGAGCCACAGGTATGCCCGCGGCGTGTGTGGGGACGGGAAGCGGTTGCGCGGTCCCTGGTGCGACCACCGTTTCCGATGTGCCGAGTCCCGGCGGTGAGCTGGGCGGGTGAAGCGGGGGGTGCGCCAGGGGCCGCTCGCTACCTCGGTTTCTGGTGGAGGTGACGCCGAGCGCGTCTTCCACAGCCTTCAGAAACTGCGCAGCACTCGCGAAGCGGTGTTTCGGATCGACCGCCAGGGCGACTTGGAAGACTTGCTCCAAGGCATCCGTCACCTGAGCGCCTCGTGCGCGGGGGGTGGGGCGTTCAGCGACGTTGGCGGTGGCGTAGCCGAGCTGCACCAAGTCGTCGCCTTGGAGCGCCGTGCGTCCGGTGAGTAGTTCCACGGCCACCAACGCCATCGCATAGACGTCCGTCCACGGCCCGGTGGCTCCGAAGCTGCGCGTGAACTGTTCTGGCGCGCCGTACTGTGGAGTGAACGACGTGATGCCCACTCCGGTCTTGGCCAGGGCGGCCTTCAAATGGGTATTGTCGACCATCTTGGCAACGCCGAAATCGAGGATCTTGATCGGCGTTTCCGTCGAGCGGGCGTCGTTGCCCAGCACGAACAAATTGGCGGGTTTGATGTCGCGGTGGGCGATGCCCTGAGCGTGGGCAACATCGAGTGGCGGCAGTACGCGGCTGAGGAAGCCCAGCAGTTCGCGTTCACTCCAGGCGGGCAGTGCACGGCGCTGTTCGTTCTCCAGAACCTCTTCCAGGGAATGACCGTCCAGCCACTCCAACACCATGTACGGCATCCATTGCCCGCTGGGCGTGGTGTAGGCGCCGACGTCCCTCGCCTGAACGATGCCCGCGGTTTGACTGGAGAGCTCCGTCAGCAGCGCACCCTCTTGGATGAACGCGTGCTGCAGCTCGTCGCGCTGCTCGATGGGTGCCGTGGACAGACCATTGAAGAACTTGATCGCGACCGGCCTGTTCCAAATCGTGTGTTGGGCGCGATACACGACAGCGAAGCCTCCCTCGCCCACCAGCCGTTCGACGCGGTACTTCTCCGCGATGGTCTGGCCGGCGATACTGAGCGGGTCGCGGTCGGTCATGGGCTTGTGTCCAGGGTAACTGCGCCGTGTGCGGGACGCTACCGAGGCGTGTCGTCGGAGACAGGCAGCTCGCTGTGGTGTCGCCGAGCGCGCCCGATCTGTGGAACCGTGCCTTCAGTATTCCCGAGCGGCAGGATGCCGACCGCGATTTGTGAGGGAGGTGCGCTTTGCTCCGACCACCCAACTCACGCACTGCGTCACGAGCTGACGTTCAAGTGGTGCGCCCGGGGGACTGCGGGCCGAGCTATTGTGTCACCATGTGCCAAACGGCCAGAACTGTGCCGGACATCAGGGGGCAGATCCGGGCGATCGCGGACGTTAACCACTTGAATAGAGGCCGCAATGCACGCCGGGTCGGGTGGCACGCGACTTGTATTGCAGCTGGCCCATGACTCGCTCGATCCCCTGTTATCCCCGCGAGCGCCTTGCACCTCTTGGCCTCGCTCACCTCGCCTTTGCCACCCTGCTGCTTCTTTGCAGCGCGTGTTCCTATGGGTCCGCCTCTCGCGCTGACGATGGTGCCGGCGATGGGCCGGGCAGCGACGATCCGTCCGAAAGCGTCACTGCTGGTCCTCCGGAAATCACCGAGATCCCGGAGGCTCCCGAGGAGGTGCTCGAGACGGCCGCAGGCGAGGTCGACGAGACGAAAATCCGCGCCGCGTTTATCAACGACAATGACCTCGAGGTGCTGATTCCGCTGTCTCGCAAGGGCCAGGGAGCACTCAGCGGTAGCATTGCCGTGAAGCTGGTCAACGCTTCGCTCGCGGAGGTCGTCAAGGTCGGCAGCCGGCGCGCGAGCTTCGAGCAAGACGAGGACGACGCGACTCACCGTCTGGTCATTCGCGATCTGCCGATGACCTGGGTTCGTGGCCAAACGGGAACACTCGTGATCGATTGGACGGTGGAGACTAACGGAGACGACGAGGCCTTGCGCGGTCAGCGCAGTCTGTACATGGCTCTCGGTCCGCTCGAGGTTCAGCTGCGCGGGCCGACACGGCTCGGTCTCGGCGAAGCTTCGCCGTTGCGAGTCTTGGTGCGGAACCGGGTCACGCAGAAGGCGATCGAAGACGCCGTCGTGATGGCGACACTGACCACGACGGGGGCCGACGGCGCTGTGCTGGAAGGGGAGCTGTTCGAGGGCGTGACCGACTCCTTCGGCGAGTTCCTGGACCAGGTGCAGCTGCCTGACGACGTCGCCGCTGGGCAGGTGCGCGTGGAGGTCTCCCACGAGGACGGCCAAGTGTGGACGGCGATGAACGTGCAGGTGGATCCGTCCGAACAACGTGTGCACCTCAGCGCCGACAAGACCATTTACAAGCCGGGACAAGACATCGAGCTTCGCCTGTTGGCTCTGGACGGACCGGAGCGTGAGCCCATTGTGAACAGCGAGGTGACCTTCGAAGCTCTCGACGGCAAGGGGCTCAAGGTGTTCAAGCGGCAGGTCGATACGGACGAGTATGGCGTCGCGTCGGCGACGGTGCCGACGGACACTCGCGTCAACGAGGGCAACTGGGTCATCAGTGCCCAGGTCGCCGGCAACCGACAGCAACTGTCGGTGCCCGTGCGTCGGTATATCTTGCCCAAGATGCAGGTGGAGCTCGTGCCATCGGCACCATTCGTTCTCGCTGGTGAACCGGTACTCGGCACCATCGAGGCCCGGTACTTGTTCGGTGAACCCGTGGCGAATGCCACCGTCACGCTGACTGCGACCGGAAACGGCGTCGCGATTCAGCAGACTGGCACTACCGACGAAAACGGCGTTTACGGTTTCGAACTCGCCACGCCTGCGGATGTCGCCCAAAACGTCTCGCTGAACCTCGCCGTGTCACTGACCGATCCCGCTGGGCAGCAAGAGAGTGCTGCAGGAGCGGTCGTCATCGCTCGGGAGGCCGTCAGCGTCGAGGTCTTCCCTGAACACGAACCGATCGCGATGGGGGTCGACAATCGCATGCTCATCTTGGTGAGTGACGCCATCGGGCGCCCCTTGGTCACAGACGTTACCGTCACGGGTCTCGAAGAGGAGCCCGTCAGCCTGAGCACCAACTCCAACGGCATCGCCGCTCTGGAATTCGTTCCGGAGGCAGCGCTCAACCTGCGGGTCGAAGCCGAGGATGGCGCCGGGCGCACGGGTCGCTTCCAGCGCATCATGGGTGTGGCGGACGCGCCTCCGTTTTCCGTGATGGCGGATGCGGCGTTGTACGTGCCAGGTGAAGAGGCGCAATTGAGCGTCTTCGGTACCGAAGACATGGACCGCGTGTTCGTCGACCTGTTCCGTGGTGTTGCTGGCGTTGGGAGTCTGACCGTGGAACTCGACGAGGGCGTCGGAGAAATCAGTGTGCCCATCACCGAGGACATGGGTGGGTTGCTCGTGGCAGAGGCTCAGGCGCCCACGGCCGATGGCGGCATGCTCGTATCCACTTCTCGCATCTTGGTCGAGTCGGCGAAGCGGCTGCGAGTGAATCTGGTCCCGAGTAGCGACAGTGTCCTGCCGGGAGAGGAGGTCGCGCTCGACGTCGAAGTGACGGACATCTTGGGGAACCCTCAAGTGGCGTCGCTCGGGCTGAACGTCGTCAACGAGGCCTCCTTCGCTTTGGGGGGCGAGCCTCGGACTCAGATAGAGACCAGCTTTGCGCTCGATACACGCCTGCTATCGACGGACACGAGCGTGCTCGGCAAGACGGGCTTCGATCTCTTGAACATGGAACCGTCGGAAGAGCGCGATTTGCTCGCTCGAGCGCTCTTTTCCCGCGGCGGCATGGACGCCGCAGCAGATGCTGCTGGCTTACCTCGCTTCGACTACAACTCGACCGCGCAGGAGCGCCCGCAGATCCAAGGTGCCATGGCGACCAAGGTGCAGTCGGATGCGAACACGCTCGTCAACACGCTGCGTGCCGACTTCAACTACACCGTGTTCGAACCCGAGGAGTGGTTCGACACCGTCGAGGAGATGGCCAACCGCCTGCGCGATCCGTTTGGCCAGGAGTACCAAGTGACCGTCGACCGCAGCACCCAGCTGCTGACGATGCTCTCGTTCGGGCCGGACGAGGAGGAGAGCACGTTCGACGATGGGGTAGCGGTCGTCGGCCTGTACCTGCCGAGTCCCCCGATCGAGACGGTGGTCCCGACGCCCGGTGCAGGCGTCGCCGGGCAGCCTGTCGCGATGGGCGCGCCGGCGACAGGTGCTGCTCCGGCGCCGGGCGGGGACTTCCTAGCTGAAGACCAGGCCGCCGCCTTCGACCCCGCCGAATCGACCCCGGACGCACCGACTGTGCGCGCTGCGACGCAACCCCAGGGCGTCGCGGTCCGGTCGGACTTCCGCGAGACGGTGTACTCGAACCCCACCCTGATCACCGACCCAGACGGGCGTGCGAGTATATCGTTTCCAGTGGCTCATTCGATCACGACCTGGCGTGCAAGCGCCGACGGTTCGACGACGGAAGGCCACATCGGAGCGGGGCGCGCCTCGTTCAGAACCTTTCAGTCGTTCTTCGTCGACTTTGACATGCCGACGCAGCTGACCCAGGGTGACGAGCTCGAATTGCCGGTCATCGTCTACAACTACTTGCCTGAAGCGACGGACGTCGAGGTCACCCTCGACGCTGGCGACTGGTTGGAACTGTTGAGCGATGCAACCGCCGTGGTGAGCCTCGGGCCGAGTGAAGTCCGCGCCGTGAAGTTCGCGGTGCGAGTTGCACAGCCAGGAGAACAAACCGTGACCCTGCAGGGCACCGCCGGGGACGTGTCGGACGCGTTGCGCCGGGTCGTCAGCGTCGAGCCCGACGGGCAGCCCGACGATGAGACGGCTTCCGGCACTCTCGACGAAGAAGGTGGCACCGTGGCCTTCTCGATCCCCGAAGAAGCCATTGCTGGGGGCACCAGTGTGCAGTTGACGCTGACCCCGGGATTCGAGGCGGAGGCTGCCAAGGGCGTGGAGTCGATGCTTCGTGAGCCGAACGGTTGCTTCGAACAGACGATGTCGAGTGCGTGGCCCAACGTCATGGTGGCGAACGTGCTCGAACAGACGGGACAACTCAGCGGCGATAAGCGTGAAGAAACCCTCGCGATGCTCACGCGCGGTTACCAGCGTCTGCTGACCTTCGAAAGCCCGACTGGAGGCTACAACTGGTGGGGCGACAACGAGCCCGGCAACAGGATCCTGTCGGCGATCATGCTTTGGCACCTCAAAGACGTGGAACAACTGATCGAGACCGACGATGCCGTCAGGACCCGGACCCTGACCTGGTTGCTCTCGCAACAAAACGCCGATGGCACGTGGGCCGCCGGGGACGCGCTGCACGCGGGCAACGAATCGCTGGGCACCAGCTTGCATCGCACGACGGCGTTCATCGCCTGGGCGCTGGCTCACACGGGTTGGGCCGACGACGCGGTAGCGCGAGCGACAGCGTGGCTGGGTGAGAACGAAATCGCAGAGCAAGGTGACGTCTACGCCGCAGCACTGGTGGCCAACGCCCTGACCTTTGGTGCGCCGAGTCTCGGGATGACCAGCGCTGCCCTGACGCAGCTCGATTCGCTCGGGCAAGCGCGAGACGACGGGACGTTCACGTGGACCAGTTCGGCGCCTTCGTGGACGGGCGGCGCCGGCGATGCTGCCACCACCGAGGTGACCGCATTGGCTGCCTACGCGCTGCTCAACGATGGAGGCTTCGCTGGCAGCACTCAGGGTGCCGTCAAGCACGTCATCGAGAGCAAGGACAGCGTGGGCACTTGGTACAATACGCAAGCCACCATGAACGCGCTGCGCGTACTGGCTGCGACGATTCAGCCCGAAGGAACGGACGCAGAGGGCACGTTGACCGTCTTGGTCAACGGCGAGCTCAGTCAGGAGATCGAGATCGACCCGGCTCAGAAGGACGTCTTCCGCAGCTTCGACTTGGGCGAGTTTGCTCAGACGGGGGACAACGTCGTCGAGTTGGAGTTCGACGGCACTGGTGAGTTCAACTACCAGATCACCCGCCGCGCATACCTTCCGGCTCTGCCCGAGCCGGAAGGGCCGTTGCAGCTCGAGGTCGACTACAGTGCCGAGGCGGGCGTCGTAGGAGCGCCCATCACCGCGCAGGTGGCGGCGACCAACAGCGAAGCGGAGGGTAGCCGCGATCAGGTCATCGTGCGCGTCGGGCGAGCACCGGGGTTCGTGCCCAACCAGAATGATCTGCAACAGCTCGTCTACCAAGGTGCGGTCTCGCGCTTCGAAGTGCGCGAGGATGACGTCACCCTGTACCTCATGAACCTGGTAGCTGGCGAAACGCGTCGCCTCGACTTCCGCATGACTCCGAACTTGGTGGTGGACGCGACGGCACCTGCCAGCGAGATTTACGCCTACTATCAACCCAGCTTGAAGCAGGTGCTCGAGCCTCGACGCGTCACCGTTGTTGCACAGTAAACGGTGCGGCATGAGCGAGCGCGCCTGTCGGTCGGTTCTGCCACGCCCCGCTGAGGTGAGGGCGTGGCAGAACCTCGCTACTGGGTGAATCTGACTCGGCACGTTCTTGCTCTTTCTCGAGCTTGCCAGCCTCCACCTGGACGCTGACTCAGCGCTCGATGACGAGACTCTCGACGGCGAGTCCGCCCCTGCCGTCACGAACGGCGACCACCACGGTGGTCGTCGGATCGTCTCGTGTGAGGCGGAGCTCCGTCGAGCGGGTGTCCCCGAACGTCAGCGCTGGGTCCGTTTCTCCCGCGGTGGTGTACCAGGTGTAGAGGAACTCCTCCGTGGTCTCTTCGCGGGTGTCCGGGTCTTCGTAGCGTTCAGGGGCTGCGACGTCGACTCGAAGTGTCACCGTGGTGGCCCCCTCCGCGTCACCGACGACCGACAGATCACGGATCACTGGGTTTTCGTTGGGAGCCTGGTCGGACTCACGCACTCGGACGCGCTTGGCGGTCGAGATGGAGCAGCCTGAGCAATCGGGTCCGCTTTCCAGACGTACCCAGACGTCGAATCCGCGTTCCAAGATGTCGTCCGTGCTGGAGCCATCGTCGATACTCGCCAGCCGATCCCTGAGCCCCAGCGCGGCGAGGTCGAGCTCCGTGGTTGGGTCCGTGCCGAGGTCGAACTCGAGCGATGGGTCAGCGCACTCGAAGTCCGCCGCCGCGCCCAAGCCGTAAAGGCAAACGCTCCACTGGTAACTGACCGCGTCATCGTCGGGGCTGAAGTCGTGTGCGGTCAAGGTGACCGCATCGTCGGGTGTCGCCTCAGGGGGCGAGGCTTCCACGCCGATGACGCGGTAGCTGTCGAGCTGAGTTTTGGGGGTGAAGTCGTCATCGCATCCCGTCGCTGCGAGCAGCAGTGCGACCCCAACGGTTCCAATGGCGAAACGTTCAGACATCAGAATTCTCCTTTCACGCCGAAGGAGGGCAGCAAGGGTAAGCCCCCCGCGGTCTTCGACTGGCTGTAGTCGTAGTTGTAGTTGGTCCCCTCGGGGTTCGTGCGGTTGTACGCGTTTTGCACGTCCAGGTAGGTGGTCAGCTTCCAAGTGTCGAAGATGAAGTGTTTGTCGACGCGGACATCGAGTTGGTGGAACGCATCCAGGCGTTCGCTGTTGTGTTTGCCGTAGATGGGGACGTAGACGTCGGCGTCGCTGTCGTACGTGGCATCGACGACGGGGGTCGTCGGGTTACCGGAGACGTATCGGAAACGAGCGCCGATTTCCCAGGTGGGGCTCAAGCGGTACTGTCCGACGGCGGTGAGATTGTGCGTCTGGTCGGTGTCGAACAGGCGGTAGTCGGTTTCGCCAGCGTCTCGGCGCTCGGAGCGCATCAGAGTGTAGGCGAGCCAACCATAGAAGCGCGACTGACTCTGATGGCGGAGCAAGACCTCTCCACCGTACGCGCGACCCTTGCCGGTATTGTCGTATCTGACGTTCGGATCATCGACGGGTACCAGCATGTCGTACAGGTGCTTGTAAAACCCTGTGACGTCCAGACTCAGCGCTTCACTCAGCTTCTGCTCGACGCCCGCGGAGTAATGCACGCTCTGATCGGGTTTGCTGGTGGGGTTTCCGAACACGTCGTTGCTTTCGTCCAGGTCCGGCGCTTCACTGAAGTACCCGACGCCCGCTTTGAGCGCCGTCCGATCCGTCACGGCCCAGCGTGCGTTGAGGCGTGGTTGCACGACGCTCACCCCATCGAATTCGTCCACGAAGCTGTAGTGATCGACGCGCAGGGACGGCACCAGGAGCACGGAGCCGAGCTGGATGTCGGCGGCGGCCCAGAGCGCCGGTTTGACGTTGGTTGCGTTGCCTCTCGCGACGAGATTGTCCTGCGTGGCCAAGGGCTGGGGGATTTCACCTTCTTTGGGTGGGGGTGGGATGGCGACGTCGAAGTCGTAGTAGTCGACCTGGGCGTCGAGTCCACCGCGCAGAGCGAGCCAATCGTTCGCCTGATGCGTGAGCTCGTCGCGCAGGGCGAACTGGTGCACCGAGAACTCGAGCTTGGTATCCCGACCAACGTGTTGCTCGTTGAAGCCGACGAGGTGCGAGACTCCCACGCTGTGTTTCGTCGAAGCGTTGGCGAAGTAGTCCCAAGTGAGCTGCTCGGTGACCCACGCCAACTTGTACGATAGGCCACCTCGCAGCGCTGGATCCGACGCGACGGGTTCGTCGAAGAGCAACTCCATCGAATCGCTGGATGCGAGCACCGTCGCTCGAACATGGTGCTTCGACGTCTTGTAGTCGTAGGCGGCTTGCCCATCGTAGTAGCGCGGCGCCGTCTGGAACATGCGCTTGCCGTCTTCGTCGAGCACGAGCGGCAGGATCGAGTCGAAGTAGCTGCGCCGTAGGCCGACCGCAAACGAGCTCTTGTCGTTGATGGGACCCTCGACGAAGGCGCTGGCGTCGAACAAGTCGACCTGCCCGAAACCGTGCAGTCCGTCATCGGCGGGTCGCCGTAGTTTGATGTCGATGACGCCGCCGTTTCCACGGCCGTAGCGCGCGTCGTAGTTGCCGGGCATGATGTCGACGCTATCGAGCAGGCCGCTTCCGACCGTGCTGCGCAACCCGAAGAAGTGGAACGCCGCCGGCAGAGGGAGGCCGTTGACGTAGACCTGCGTGTCGCCGCCTCCGCGCAGCACGATGCGATCGTCCGTCGTGCGGGCCACACCCGGGAGGTTCTGCACCGACTTGAGCATGTCA
Source organism: Polyangiaceae bacterium (assembly GCA_050290545.1). Classification (GTDB taxonomy): domain Bacteria; phylum Myxococcota_A; class Polyangia; order Polyangiales; family Polyangiaceae; genus SZUA-265. Next base: position 73,724 of record JBNKHV010000191.1, read on the forward strand.
CCGTTGGAGCCGGGTACCGTGGTCACTTCGCGCGCAGAGAGGGCATGCCGGGTGACCTCTTTCTGTGGGGCCTTTCCTTCGACGACCAAGTCGTCCTCGCCGAAGCTGGTTTGCTCGAGGTAGTAGGTGACTTCGGTGAGTTGGTCGGTCTCGATGCTTTCTTCGTCACTGACGCGTTGATGCTCGCTGTCCTCGACGACGATGCGGACCTTGCCCGCGGGCACACCTTCGAACTCGAAGCTACCGTGTTGGTCGGTGAGCGTTTCTCGGTGAAGCTGCGGCAACTTGACGACCGTGCCGACGAGTGCTTTGCGTGTGCCGCGTGTTTGGATGCGACCCCGCAGCGTTCCCGTGGGGCTGGGGCTACCTGGGTCGGTGGCAGAAGCTCCGAGCGTTGGCGCCGGCGCTGGCACCGCTTCATGCTGTGGCAGCGGTGGCTCGAACACGTAGCTGTACTGAATGCGCACCGCGATGGCTTCGTCGCCCCGCTTGGCGGGAGAGAATCGGAATTGCGCGACCGCTTTGGCGGCGGCTGCTCCCAAGGTAGCGTCGGCTGCTTGCAGCACTTCGACGTCCGATACGGTGCCGTCGGGTAGAACCGTCAGCGCTAGCAAGATCGCCATCGGCTCTGTCAATGCATCGGCTTGGGGCTGATGCTCGGCTTCGACGAACTCGAGAAGTGCGGGTGGGGTTACCTCTCCGCCGGGTTGCGTCGAGTCGCTGCTCGGAGCGTTGGGCTCGGCCGATGCCGTGGGCTCCTTTCGTGTCGGGGTTCTGCTGGGTCCTGGCGTGTTGCTACTGGCGGCGTCGCCGGAGGTGGTCGGTGGGTTGGGCTGCGCGACCGCGACTTGCGGGGCGCTACTCACTGCAGCAACGAGTGCCAGCAGGGAAACGGGATGGGTCGGATTTCTCGGGATCATGAATCGTCCTGATGGTTGCTTGGGTGTTAGCCAGTGAGGGTGAAGCGCACGTTGAAGCGTCGCGTCGAGCTCACGGCTTTGCCGTCCAGGGTTGCCGGTTGCCAGACACTGCGGCGCGCGGCGTTGATCGCCGCTTCGTCCAGACCGCCGCCGAGGCCCTCGAGCACTTGGGCTTTCTCGACGCGACCGTTGGCATCGATGGTGATGCTCAACACGACGACACCTTCGAGGCCGAGGTTCTTCGCGCTGGCGGGGTACGCTGGTTGCACGGCTCGCTTCAGTCTTGCCGTGACGCTGAGCTTGCTGGTGCTCGTACCTTTGCCCGCGCTGGACGCGGCTCGTGAGGGGTTGGTGCCAGAGCGCTCACTTGGAGGTGAGCTGTGGACTCGCCGTGGTGGGCGTGGGGTTTTCGCCACGCGGTCTGGCTCTCCCATGAGGCTGTCGCCGACGGCAAACTTGGGGCCGCGTGAGTTTTCGGTGGTGCTCGAAAGCGTGAGTCCGAGCGCCAGGGGCTCCGGTGGTTGGGACTCTGGCACCGGGTCTTGGGGTTTTGGGGGTGGAGTGGTGAGCTTGGGCGGTGTTGGGAGCGCTTGTTTGTCTTGGGGCGGAGTTCTCTTCGCGGGTTCGGGACGTGGTTCGGGCTCATTGGGTTCTTGGGGTTTTGGAGGCTCGTTCACCACTTCAGGCACGAGCCTCTCGATGACCTGCATGCGAATGACTTGGGGCCTCGCTTCTCGGGTGACCGGCGGGAGCCGAGCTGCCCACCCGAGCGTGGCTCCGAAGACGGCGCAACCCAAGGTGCCGCCGGCGAGGAGTACGTGCCATCGGTGGCGGCTTTCGGGTTCTCGTTGGAGAGCGAACATGGATGTTTACCTTCTTCAGTTGGATGGCTGCTCGGGCACGTCGATGTTGATGGCGAAGCTCTTGACACCGTTGAGCTTCACCAGGTCGATCAGGTGCACGACTTGTCGATGCTCGGTGGCGCCATCCGCCGCGATGATCGCTTGGATGTTCGGGTTCTTCTCGCTCAGGCTGCGGCAGCGCTCGGCGATGCGCTGCTCGTCGCTGGCTTCGCCGTTGAGGAAGAGCTTGCCGTCGCGAGTGAGCACCAGCGCGATTGTCGACTCTACCGTTTCCTGGCCCGAGGCTGCCTCAGGAAGCTCCACCTCGATTGCCGGGTTGGTGATGTAGGCGGAGGTCGCCATGAAGATGATCAGCAGCACCAGCATGACGTCGACGAGCGGCGTGACGTTGATGCCCGTGATGGGTTGGCGGGTGTTGCCTGCGCTGGCCATGTTCAACGCCCTCCTTCCGGCAGCTGTGCCAGGACGATGCCGCTCAGGAACTCGACGTTACTGATGCGATTGTCGACCAGCCCGCGAAAGGTGTTGAACGCGATGACCGAGGGGATGGCGACGACGAGTCCTACGGCGGTGGCGACCAATGCCTCGGCGATGCCCGGTCCCACGACGGCCATACCGCCCTTCGGATCGGCTGCCAGATCCTGGAAGCTGACGATGATGCCGATCACCGTGCCGAACAGACCGATGAACGGCGCGTTGTTACCGAGGGTGCCAATCAATCCGAGCGAACGCTCGAAACGTTGACGCTCGCGCTCGAGTGAGCTCTTCATCACGAGCTCCACGGCGTGTCGTCCGCGGTGCCAGGCAGCGAGCCCATCGGCGATGACGCGCTCTTCCATACCACGGCCGCGAGAGAGCAGTTGTTTGGCGCCATCGATCTGGCCTTGCTCCAGAAAGTCGATCAGGGCGCGCCCGATACTCGGGGCGTCGACGCGGCTTCGTCGATAGAGCAATGCTCGCTCGACGACGACGGCGGTCAGCATGACGGCAAGCCCTACCATCAGCCACATCACCCAAGTGGCGCCGAGGTTGGCGAAGTTGAGGAATGCGGCGATGATGTCGAACGAGTTTTCGTGTGTGGTCATTGAGGTTCTCCTGGTTGAGGCGTTCATCCGCAGCGAGTAGGTCGTTTCTCGAAGGCTCGTGCGTCGAACGCTGATGGGCGTGGCGAACCGAGCAGTGGGTGTCGGTCGGCGCGCACGCAGGCCCTAGAGCAGCAAGCGTGCCAGCCCCCGTCAGCCCGGTTTCAGCCTGCTTTTGCCCTCTCGCGCTGCCGTTCTGGAGTCCGACTGTCCGCTAGCGGACACCTGTCCGCGGGCCCGTCCGCTTTCGAGCAGCTGCGGCGGAGTCGAGTTCGACTGGCTGCGGGTTGACGTACGCTACGAGCAGCCGCCGTCGAGTCCGGCTCCGAGCTAGCTGACGCCGACCTTCGGGTTCGAGTCGTCGCGGACGAGTCGGGTTCCGAGCTGGCTGACGCCGACCTTCAGGTTCGACGGGCAGCGGCCGCTCTGGCGGCAGTGGTGCTCAGTTCTGGGTGAGCGTGAGTCGAGACCGGGTCAGATCGACGTCTTCCGTGACGCGTGGTCCCGGCAAGACGATGCGAATGCGGGCCCCGCCGCCAGTGCGATTCGACAGACCGAGGCTGCCACCATGCGCCTCGACGATTTCTTTGCAAAGGGTGAGCCCCATGCCGCTGCCATGCTCTTTGGTCGTGAACAGCGGTAGCAGTGCCTGGGCGAGAGCCTCTTCGGAGAACCCACGACCGCGGTCGAGGATCTCGATGTCCGAAGAGTTGTCTTCTTGCACGGAGACGGAGACTTCCACGTCAGCTTCGGCGCTACCTGCTTCGATCGAGTTCTTGACCAGATTGACCAAGGCCTGCTCGATCTGCACGCCGTCGAAGTAGCCAGGCTGGGGCGGGGCGCCAGCGACTTGGAGTTCCGGATATAGGCCTCGTAGCTGCGACAGTGGTCCTGCCCATCGCGTTTTCACGGGCTTCGGCGTTGGCAATTTCGCTACTCGGGCGTAGCCGTCGATGAACGTTCGCAGGTGGCTGGCGCGTTCCGCGATCGTTTCGAGCGCTGGGGAAAGGCGCTCTCGATGTTCCGGACGCGTCGCGGCAATCTTCGCGGAATTCACGAGCGAGGCAATCGGCGCCAACGAGTTGTTCACCTCATGGCTGATCATGCGGACGACTCGCTTGAGCGTGTCGACGTCGCGACGACTGACTTGTCGGGTCAGGCGACGCACGACCAGCAAGTTGTGGGGCTTACTGGCGAGGGCGAGCTCGCGGCGAGAGACGAAATAGCTTTCGGGCCAGCCGTCGGTTTCGAGCGTCAGCAGACGGTCGTTCTCGCCGAAGAGTGCCTCACGCAGCGCCTTGGGCGCGCCTTCGAGGATCTTGTGGAAGTTGCGGCCGCTCATCGACTCCCCCTCGAAGAACAACTCCCGCGCCATGCGGTTCGAGTAACGAATCGTTCCGTCGATGGCGAAGCACAAGAGCGCGTCTGGCATGGTGTCCGCGATGGAGTCGATTGCCCTTTCCGCTGACTGTTGCCGTTGCCGTGAAAGGTAGCCCACCAAGTACATTGCCGCCGTGGCGGCACCGAAGACCAAGGCCGCGACGACGGGCGTCGCCATCTGAGAGCTCGTCGCCAAGTAGGCCACGAGGGTCGTCACGAGACCTGCGAGCAGGGGCGCCCACGCGTCGGTACTCGGCGTCGGTGGCGCTTTGTCTCGGTGGCGCGTCATGCGCCGAGCATAGGGGTGAGGGCTGGCACTTGCCACTGGATTGGACAGCTGCGCTGAGGAGCACTGGTGAGGGGCGCGTCGAGGTTGACCCGGCTTGCGTCAGGAGATACCGAGAGAGCATGCAGGTCTTGGTGGTCGACGATCAGGAAGCCGTGCGAACCGCCTTGGAATTGCTGTTCGAGTTGGAGGGGCTCGAGTGCCTCACTGCCCGAACGCCTGACGAAGCCGTCGACCTCGTTCGCCTGGAAGACGTTGGCGTCGTCGTCCAGGACATGAACTTCGCCAAGAACACGACGAGTGGAGAAGAGGGAGTGGAGCTCTTTCAGCGGCTGCGTGCTCTCGATCCCGAGTTGCCCGTCATCCTGCTGACGGCGTGGGGGTCGCTGGAAACCGCCGTCGCACTGACCAAGAGTGGAGCTCACGACTACCTGGAGAAGCCTTGGGACGATGCCAAGCTGGCGATTGTCGTCAAGAACGCCCTGCAACTGCGTGAAGTCACGCGAGAGCGACAGCAGTTGCTGGCGCACGATCGACGCAGTCGCGCGCGACTCGCCGAGCGTTACGACCTGCGGGGCCTCATCTACGAGAGTCGTGCGATGCACGAGGTGGTCTCGCTCGCGGTGCACGTGGCCGCGTCCGACGCGCCGGTGTTAATCACGGGGCCAAATGGCGGTGGCAAGGAACGCATCGCGGAAATCGTGCAGGCGAACTCTCGCCGCGCGGACAAGCCGTTCGTGAGGGTGAACGCGGGTGGTTTGCCCGACGAGCTCTTGGACGCGGAGCTCTTCGGCGCCGAGGCGGGGGCTTTCACTGGTGCGACCAAGCTGCGAGTCGGGCGCTTCGAGGCAGCCAACGGAGGAACGCTATTTCTGGACGAGTTGGGCAACCTGTCGATGGCCGGACAAATGAAGCTGCTGCGTGTGCTGCAGAGCGGCGAGTTCCAGCGCTTGGGGAGTAATACGACGCGCCAAGTCGATGTGCGCTTGATCAGCGCTACCAATGCGGATCTACAGCGTGCGATTGCGGAGGGGCGCTTTCGCGAGGACTTGTACTTCCGTCTGAATGTGATCGAGCTCGAGGTCAAGCCGTTGGCCGAACGACGTGCGGACATCCTGCCACTGGCGCTGGGGTTTCTGAGTCATGCACCTGAGGGGCGCCGCGAACTGACCGACGAAGCGAAACAAGCACTTCTCGACCACGACTGGCCGGGCAACGTGCGCGAGTTGGAAAATCGCATTCAACGAGCCCTGCTGGTTGCGGATGCCGGCAGCCAGGTCGTGACCGCGAAAGATCTCGGGTTGAGTTCACGGGGGGAGATCGGCGTCGATGGGGGCCAGTCCGTTGCTGTCGCGACGCGACACGCCGAGCATTCGAGCCGCAGCAGTTCTCAGGAGCTTCCCGCGGAGGGAGCGCTTGCTGCGGCTGAACGCGCAGCGATCGACGCTGCACTTCAACGCGCGGACGGAGTGATCTCCCGTGCCGCAACGGAACTGGGTCTCAGTCGTCAAGCGTTGTATCGCAGGATGCAGCGCTTCGGAATTTCCATCGAACGCAAAGTGCGATGAGCCTTCTCTCGATCGAAGACCCATACGACTTGACCTCGGAAGCAGCGAAGCTACGGAAGAGTCATGCCCTACGATAGTCTGCGCCCGTCTGAGTTGACCTTGCGTGACGTGCTGGCGCGCGACCGCACGGTGCTGGCCAACGAGCGCACGTTGCTCGCCTACTTGCGCACGGGGTTGATGCTCGTGGTCGCCGGCGCGACGCTCTACAAGTTGATGCTGAACGAAGGCGCTTGGGTGCCGATCAGCGCCTTTGTCCTGGTCGTCAGCGGGCTTACGGTGGTGGGCATTGGAGTGGTTAGGTTCAACTCGGCCCGCAAGAAGCTCGCCGCGATCTACAGCAAGTCGCGATTATGACGTGAACAGTGCCGCGGTGGCCATCGCGCGAGGCGGAATAGTTGGCGCGGGGCGACGAAAACCTCCGGCCGCAACTGGCACTCGCCGTTCCAAGGGCTGAGTCCGGGCCATGCAATGATCCAACCCGCCGGATCGCAGCCGCGCACTTGCGACGGCGGCTTCGGGTCCGTTCCAAGTCCGTCCCCTTGACGGCTGTGGCGTCTCGGTGCAGCCTGACCGCGGCAGTCTCGTCGAGCTGCAGCCTGTTCTTTTCGGAGTTGGTACATGCCCCCGATGATGCGCCCTCGCCAGACACACCTGGTTACCCATTCGGGATTCGTCGCACGTTGCTTTTTGAGCGTGGCGTTGGTTGCCGTCGTGGCTTGCGGCGAGCAAAGCCAAGGGCACGGTGCGAACGAGTTGAACACCGGGAACACGAGCGATGTGGGAACCGGAGTAACTCCATCCTCCACGCCCGCGGCTGCCGCATCGACGGGCGCAGGCGCTGAGCCGACGAACGCGGGGCAAAGTGCAAGTGAACCTTCAGCAGGCGCTACCGCGACGACGGCTACTCCAGGTCCAGCCCAAACTGGCGCACCCACGCCGTCCACGCTATCTGCCGACGGCGCTGGTGGTGCTGGTGGAGAAACCGTCGACACTCCTGCTGGCGAGTTGGGTGGCGCTGGCGGTGAAGGACCGAGCGTGGATATCGGCATGGGTGGCGCTGGTGGTCTGGGTGGTGGAGAACCCGCCGCAGGCGGGGCGGGAGGTGATGCTTCGGAGGCTGCAGCTGGTGCCGGCGGTGCGAGCGACGAGGCGGCGGGAGGTGCGGGCGGTGAGATCGTCGATGATGGCCGTGGGCCCCATGCTCCAACGACCGGCGAAATCGTCGTCTTGTACGACGGCAACGGCTTCGATGCGTGGGAGCCGTTCGACGGTTCGATGACGGTTACCTGGGTGGAGAATCGCGATGAAGGCTGGATGGAGGTGCGCCCGACGGGCAGCAACAGCATCGTGACCAACGAGCAGAACCGGCACCAAGACGTCTTCCTGCATCTCGAATTCAGAAGCCCCAACGAAGGCCCCGACCAGACGGGGCAGAATCGGGGCAACAGCGGCGTCTACCTGCAGTCACGATACGAGCTGCAAGTGCTCGACTCGTACGGTCGCCCGCCAGAGGAAGACGGTTGCGGTGCGATCTACAAGGTGAGCGTGCCGCTGGTAAACGCGTGCAAACCTGCGGAAGAGTGGAACGTCTACGAGATCGACTTCACCGCGCCGCGCTTCGAAAACGGTAGCAAAGTGGCCAACGCCCGCGTAACCGCTTGGCTCAACGATCAGTTGGTTCAAGAGGGCGTCGAGGTTCCGGGGCCGACGGAAGCGGGTCTTGCCGGCGAACCCGAAGGGCCGCATCCCCTGTACCTTCAGGACCACGGGGATACCGTTCGCTACCGCAACATCTGGTGGATTCACAACTAGCGGGCGCTCGAGCTGGTAAATCTGCCAGCAGCGAATGCAGAGCAGGATGTAGAAGGTGAACGACTGGTGCGACGCCGTGCCGGTGCGTTGCGGACGGCTACCCGCGCTCGTTCGGGCAGGGCGCCTCGCTGGCCCAACGCGGTGGAGCCACTTCGGGACGGAGCTGGAAACGGCAACCGCGCAAGAAGTTCGCGTCTGCTTGGGGCAACGCGCGTTCGAGTGCAGCGACCATGAACCTTTGAGACGGCGGTACAAAAGGAACGGAAAACACACAGCGTAGCCTGGTTAGACCCACCTCGCCTCACCCCCGTTTCATGCGAACTCAACTGGCACTAGCTCTCGGTTCCCTGCTCTGCGGGACGCTCGTCGCTTGCGGCGGGGAGGATACAGGCAACGACACGACCAGCGATCCGGCACTCGGCGCACCCGGCGGCACCACCATGCTAGGTGGCACCCCCGGAGCGCCCAGCGGAGTGTCGCCTGCGGCCAGCGGCGCGCCTGTCGCCACTCCACCTGCGGGCAGTGCAATGCCTGCGGCGCCCGTGGGCACCCCGCCAGCTGCGCCCGGCGCGGGAACAGCGGGCGCTCAACCGGCGCTTCCTGCTGACATGACCCCTGTCCCCGCCGCTACGCCTCCAGCGGCTCCGGCCGTTCCCGAGATGCCTGCGGCCGAGACCCCGGACCCGGCGTTGCAACCGCCGGCAGTGGACGTACCCCCTGAAGCGCCCGTCGACGATGTAACCATGGCCGATCCTGCGGAGATGCCGGTGGACGAGCCGGCAGCCCCAGTGGACCCGGTCGAGGAGACCCCAGTCGAGCCTGTCGATGAGGGACCGATGACTGGGGAAGAGCTGTTTGCCGCCACCTGCTCCGTGTGCCACGGCGCGGACGCGTTGGGTGGCGACCTTGGACCAGGTGTGCGCTATTCCGACTCCGGTCTGACTCACTTCCTCGTCCGCGAGGGCCGGGAATCGATGACGTATCCCGGGCCAATGGTCCCGCTAGGAGAGGACGTTCTAAGCGAGGCAGAGATCGATCTCGTCGTCGAATATCTGTGGTCATTCACCAAGCCCACGACGGGGCAAGAGTTGTTCGTGCAGATATGTGCGAACTGTCATGGCGCGGACGGCGCGGGCGGTCCCACTGGCCGTCGCGTCATCGGAGAGAGCCAGAGAGCGCAGCAACTGGTGCGCAATGGCCACAACGGAGCGTACGACGATCGGCGTGAGTTCATGCCGTCGTACGATCAGTCGCAAATCAGCGATCAAGAGCTGCAGATGATCATCCAGTTCATCGATACCCTCTGAGGCGAACACCTCGGGGAGCCCGACGGGGCTCGTCGGCGATGCTCGACGTAAGAGCGAGTGCGGCGGGCCTCGACGTGTTTGTATGCCCGCTGCGGCCGCTCAACGCCGGTCTCCTCGTCGCTCAGCGCAGCGCCCGCTGGGCGTTCTGCTCCCGTGAGCAGACGCAAGTTCAGTCCACACACGATTGGGTCACGGGGTCACACACCTGCTCCGGCGAGCAATCCTGCGAATCACGGCACAGCACGCACACTCCCTCGAGTGTGTCGCAAAGCGATGGCGGGTCGCAGTGGTCATCCGATCTGCATTCCACGCACTCCGTTTGGCCAATGCCGCAGAAGGGGAGCTCTTCCGTCGGGCATTCGCGGTCATTGTCGCAGTTGACGCAAACCTGGCGACGCGGATCGCATTGATGTGAACCGGGTGGGCAATCACGTAGATCGGAGCATTGCTGCAGGCAGCGACGTACCACGGGGTCGCACACCTGGGCCTCGGCGCAGTTCTGATCGACGGCGCACTGCACGCAACGGTGCAAGGCACGATCACACCAGGGTCGCGTGGAGTCATTGCAGTCGGCGTCGACGACACACTCGAAGCACAAGCCAGTGAGTAACTCGCAATGCAGATCCGGGTGGCCGCAGTCCGCGTCGTCCGTGCAAGCGCTGGGCGTCGAGGCGTCGGGTTCCGTGGTAGGGGTCGTCGGCGACGGCGGAGCGCCCGAATCGGGCGGGCTCGTACTCGGAGCGTCGGTCGTCGCGGTAGCGGGGGGACTCGTCGGCGCTGCACTGGTTGGACTGGTCGTTGCGGCACCCGCGGTGACGCTCGGTGTGGGAACCGTGGTACTGGCCGCGGGGGGCGTCGTGGTGATGGAGGGTGTGGCGCTGGTCGGGACGGGCGTCGGGACAGCCCCATCGGTCTCGCCTGCTGCGAGTTCATGCAGGTCGAAGTCGAAGCGGCGGTCGCAGGCGCTGACGAGCAGCGCGCATACGAGCACGCTGGCTGCTCCCGTGCCTGTCGAGGTCAGCCCCAAGTGTTTCGCGTTCAGCTCATTCCGCGGCGAGAACACGCCGCGCCTCCTCCCGGGCGAACCCCTGAGGGAAGCGCGCGAGATAGCGTTTCGCTTCGCTCCGAGCGTGGTCCGAGCCCGAGGAGGCGAGCAAACGCATGCGACTGACCATCGCGTTTTCGGCGAGGGCGCTGTGCGGGAAACGCGAGAGGAGTTGTCCGTACAAGCGGAGCGCCAGGGTCGTGTTCCCTCGTCTGCCGGCGGCCGCGGCCCGACCGAACAAATCGCTTTGCTCGCGCAACACGGAGCGTTCAGCAGGCGTGGGCCGCTTTCGCTGTGCTGACGGAAGCTCTCCCACGTCGACGGCTGCTTGGCCCTCGGGCGCCGCTTCAGGTGTCGGTTCCCCCAAATCCTGCTGGCTCGGTTCAGCTGCCGGCTCACAGTCGGCGGGCCAGCGTTGACCTGCGCCGATCCGCCACGAGCGAGCGTCGGCCCGCACTTCGACCACGCCCTCGACGACTTCCAAACGCGTTCGCAAACCGTCACCGCAGGCTTCCGCTGCGCTGAGCACACTCAGCCTGAAAGTCGTGCCGACCACCTCCACCTCGCTGTCTGGGGTGACCACCACGAAACGCTCCCCAGCGCTCAGCTCGTGCACATTCGCCTGCATGCTGCCGCTGGACAAGATGAACCGCTGATTCTGCGTGTTGCTCGCCAGTTGCAGCTCCGTGTTGCTGCTCAGACCGAGTCTGGTGCCCGTCGACAGTTGGAGCTGCGCTTCTCCTTGCCTCATGGTCGAGACCAGCGCTCCAACGGGTAGCGTGGTTTCCGATTGCAGCGCTTTGCGCCCATCCTTGGTGCTGAACCAGGCCCCGCCGTTGGCGGAGGCCACGGCCAGTAGCTGTTCATTCTTCGTGAGGGATGAAGGCTCCGCCTGTGGGGCGTAGGCACTGAACCACAGCAACGTTGCGGCTGCCACGGCGACGCCACCTCCCGCCGACCACCAGCGATAGCGCTGGCGACGTTGGAGCTGTTGCATCGCGCGCTCAATCGTTGCGACCCCTCGTTCCCTCGCGTAGGAGGGAGGTGCGGCTTCCGGGTGACCGGTGCGCAGGAGCCGAGCTGCGAGTTTGGCGTAGCGCGGGTTGTTCATCAGGACTCCTCCGAAAGGTCATCGAAGAAATGAGCCAGCTCTCCGTCTTCACGGATGCGTCCGTGAAGCTCACGTCGGCCTCGAACGAGGCGGCTCTGGGCGGCGCTGAGAGTGGCTCCAGTGATCTGCCCAATCTCCTTCAAGTCGTAGCCATAGACATCGTGGAGCAGGAACGTCCAAGCGCGGCGATTGTCCATCTGCCCCAAGTGATGTCGCACACGCTGCATGGCCTGCCTCGTGACGAAGGGAGTGGGACGCTCCTGCATGGATTGATCGGCATCGTCCACAGGGGCCATGGTGAACACGCGACGCTCGACCTGCCGCCGCCGGATACGGCGGTACACGACGCGCGCCGTGACCACGGACAGCCACGCATCGAGTGGACACTCACCCCGGAAGCGTCCGATGCTGCTCACCAGCTCGTACAGCGCGGTTTGTGCCATGTCCTCATACTCCGAATCCCTGGGTCCCACCAAACGGGATAGCGTCCTGTCGATGATGGGGCGAGCCCGATCGTAGAAGGCTGCCGATACCGCTGGATCTCGACGCCGGAGGCCCGCCAGGAGGGTCGAGTCGTCGTACGCGGGGGTCGGATTGACCTCAGGTCGTGGCTCAGGCGCGCTGGGGACGAGTCTGAGTCGGGAGTGAGGAAGACCCGGCATGTTGATATGAGTGCCAGACCGAGGCTCTGGGCAGGCATGAAGGCACTAAAATTCCGTGCGAACGCCGAATTCCACGAGCGAGCGCAAGCGCGGGATCGTCGCGGCCAGCTCGCCGTGGGTGTAGACGTCCGTTGCCCCCAGCATCGCTTCCATCCCTGTTGAAGCGAACACTGCGGCGGTTTTGGTGATCCCGAAGCGCAGCGCCAGCATGAGGTCTGCGCCGAACTGCTCGCGCAACAGGCGCACCGGTTCGGGATCATCATCGGAGAAGTGGGTGACCGCGAGCCAGCCTCCCAGCAGATCGGCTCGTAGCTCCACGTTCAGCGCTGAATCGGCGGGCAGCAGCGGCACCGCGGCTCCCAGTCCCACCAATCCACTGCTGGTTGTTGCCTCCGCTGCGGGGAGGTCGCCGAGCCGGAGAGCAAAGCTCGGGCGGATGTACAACCGCTCTCCGACTCTCCACGCAAGCGCAGCCCGGGCGCCCAAGGTGTCGGCGTCCCCGCCCAAACCCATCGTCGCGAGTCCCGTGAACTCGAGGGCGCGGCGGTCGAAAGGCTTTGCCGCGCCGACGTAGCCACTCGCATCCCGCTCCGAAGCCGCAGGACCTGACGGCACCACGGCTGCGGAAGTCGGGGCCGTCCGCGGCGTGGCCTCTCCGGGTTCGGGAGCAGGTGGCTCGGGAGGTATCGGCTCCGGCTCGTCGACTTCCGGCAGTCCGACGAACATCGAAGCCACGACGAAGCCCAGGACTCGTCCTCGGTCGTATTCGGGATCGCCCGCATCGAAGCTGACTTGGCGCTCAACCCAGCGCTCATCGCGAGCGAAGTAGGCGCGAAGGCGCACCGTATCCGTGCTCTCGCTGCACCACAGCTGGACAATCCCGTCCGCGTCGGGTGCCAGTGCGAGCGCGGCCGCGTCGCCCAACTCACCGTCACGCAGCTTCACGGTCAGCCCCGTTCCTTCTGCCATGAGCTGGAGGGCGGCCTCCTCGAAACCCTGTAGTAGCGGGTCGCTGGGATGCGGAGTGAGAAAGACGACCAGCACCATCAGAGAAGCCAACATGCGCTCGGCCAGCTTGCCATTCTCGCGTGCGACTGTCAGCTGTTGTCGGGGGTTGGTCTACTTGGGGCGCTGGATAGCCCAGCTCAGCGGGCCCGACGGAGCCAGGTACGACTGCAAGCGAGCGTAGGGGATAAGGTATTCACCCAACGGGGTAAGGGCTTCGAGGGCGTGGCGAAATCCGAAGTGATAGTAGAAGCGCAGGCCTTCTGCTTCGATGACGAATTGCTCCAGGTGTTTCGTCTCGATTCGATTGGGACGCCCGTCACTCGACGTCAGCATTTCGTCGAATTCAGCACGCTCTTGGGGCGTCAAACCTCGGCGGGCTTCCGCGATGGCCGCCTCCTGTCGTTTAGCAGCCCGCCTGGTCCAGCGGCGGTCCAATGATGTCTCTCCAAGTTCGGTCGAGCACTTCTTGCTGTTCCGGCGCCGGTTTCGACAGTATCGGGACGCGCAGCAAGGGCCGGCAGCTTTCACCGTAGCCCTCACAGCCGGGCGAGCGAAACTGCCGAACGAAGACACGGGCACTCACCTGCGTCGTGGAGTCGTCCATCGCTGCGGGCGCATTGAGCGCAGCGAGGCCAGCCGTGCCGAGCAAGTGTCCCGTCTGGCAGTCTGTTCCAGCAGGGACCAGTTCGCGCTTCTTCGGTGTGAGAAGTGGCTCCCGCTTCGACGGCACGAGTTCGCTGTCACGCTCCCGATCGCTTTGCCGGGCGGCAGTGCTGTGCGGGACGGCACTGCTGTGCGGCGGAGCTGGCGCTTCACCAGCGCTGTTGCTCGCGTGAGGTCTTGGGGTTCGATGCCCGGCGCACGACTGCGTTGTCAACCCCTGCGCGATCGCGGCCAGTGCCGCCGTCGTTCGCATCGATTGCCAGAAGCTGTTGCGATGAGTGAGCACCGAGACGTGATTCAATCACGGATCTGTGATCAACGCGACGTTTGGCGCTGTCTTCGCGGTGCCGGGTGCGGAACGTCTGCGCCCCAGAGACTACCTCCCCGAGTTGCGGCACTTGCTGGCCAGCGAGCGACTTGGCGTTGTAGTCTGGCAGCAGATGAATGCCCACTACCGATTCGCGGCTTGGCTTGCACGCCTCTTGCTTCGGTCCTTCTTTCGGCGCATCGAGATAGAGGGGCGCGACAACGTGCCCACGACGGGGGGTGGTATCGTCGTGTCCTGGCACCCCAATGGGTTGATCGATCCGGCACTCATCATCACTTGCTTTCCTCGGCAGATCGTTTTTGGTGCGCGGCACGGGTTGTTTCGAGTACCAGTGCTGGGCTGGTTGTTGCGGGGGCTCGGTACAGTACCGGTGTATCGCGCCGCCGACATGCGCGACGGCTCCGATGAAGCGCGTCGTGCTGCCAACCAGGACAGCCTCGATCGCCTCGCGGCTGAGGTAGCGCGGGAGTCCTTCTCTGCGCTCTTCCCGGAAGGTGTCAGCCATGATGACCCCCACTTGCGCACGCTGCGCCGTGGCGTTGCCCGACTCTACTACCGCGCGCGGCAGCTGGGCTCCCCAGACGACCCGCCGGTGATCATTCCCGTGGGTTTGCACTACGATGAAAAGCACGCGTTTCGCTCCAACGCCCTCGTGCAATTCCATCCGCCGCTGCAGCTATCCGGCGAACTCGACGTCACTCCGCCAGCGGATGACGACGATACGACGCGCCTCGCTCGCGAAGAGGCGTTGACCCTGCGCATCAACGAGGTGTTGCACGACGTCGTGGGGGCGACAGAAGACTGGCATCTACACCACCTCATCCATCGCGTTCGAAAGCTGTTTCGTGCAGAACGCGCATTGCGGGCCAGTTCCGAACTCGACGCACCCCGCATGCAAGAGCGAGCACTGGGCTTCGCTCGCGTGCGCGCGGCGTACAACCTGAGGGCCAGCACGCACCCCGAGCAGACGTCAAAACTCAAGACCCGCTTGAGCGAGTACGACGCGGACTTGCGCGCGCTCGGGCTCGACGACCACGAGTTGGACAAGGACCCACGACTGCTTTCGACGTGGCTTGCCGTACTCCTTGCCCTCCAGTTGATGTTCGTTTTCTTGTTGCTGCCACCGATCCTGTTGGTGGGCTACATCGTAAACTTGCCGGGCGCTGCGCTCTTGATGGTGGCCAACCGGTGCTTCGCAAAGGACGTCAAAGACGAGGCGACGCTCAAGATACTCGGTGGGGCCGTGGTCTTTCCTTCGATCTGGTTTGGGACGGGCGTCCTCGTGTCGCGCAGTCACGATTGGCTGGTCGACATCTTCCCGAACTACCCAGCCCATCCCACCGCGGCGGGGGTAACCGCCGCCATTCTCGGGGCGCTCGGAGGCGTGGTGGCACTTCGCTACATGCGCGTGGCGCGCCGAACGCTGCGTGCCTTTCGGGTTCGTTTCACGCGTCGGCGTCAACAATCGGCAATAGGCCGACTGCGACGCGAGCGCTCGGCCATCTTCGATGCGATGCAAGCACTGGCGGGCGACGCCCCGATGCCCGGCAGCGTGGCAATCGACGGACGCGTGTTGTGACTTGGGGTCGCCCCAGCACTGCCCAGTGCCCACCGCTTCGCCCGAGCGGTGTCGTCCGTTCCGTCGTTCCGATTGGGGTGGGGGTCTCGTGGACTTGGCCGTGGCGCATGCAGATCCTGCGAGTTTGGGACTGGATCCTCAGTCGAGAGGGCATTTGCGCTTGTCGCCCCCGACAAAGTGCGTACTGTCAATGACTTCGAGTCGACACGATGACGCCGATCAGTGTCCGAAAACCAGCCAAAGTGGCGCGTCGGTCGGCGCGTGTGAGTCTCGTGTTGGGGGTGTTGTCCCTCGGCCCGAGTTGTGGCG
This sequence comes from Polyangiaceae bacterium, assembly GCA_050290545.1. Classification (GTDB taxonomy): domain Bacteria; phylum Myxococcota_A; class Polyangia; order Polyangiales; family Polyangiaceae; genus SZUA-265. The sequence goes on from JBNKHV010000191.1 coordinate 89,647, forward strand.
GAGGGTGCAGCAAGAGCGACCCGATGGGCAGCGCTTCGTCTGCTGACGCGAACGCCACGCCTGCTGAATCGGAACGGCGCTACGATGAACACTCAGCGGGACCAAGGCCCGAGGCTGCGTGGCTGGCGGAGATCGGCACGGGCACCGAGCAGACGGTGCGCACCTGTGAGCTGGGGTTCAGCGACCGTGTGACCGACACGCTGTGTGCCGACCCCGCGCGGACCATCGATAGCATCCAAACGCTCTACGAAGTACTGGGCTTGGCGGACGAGAAGGAGCGCTTGCTCGCGACGACGACGCATTCCCTTGCGCTTTCATCTCGCTACGTGACCGCCGCCAACCCGCGAGTCATCGTGCTCATGAACAACCAGACCTATTCGCCTCCGCCCTACGACAAGCTGATTGCGGTGGCTTTCATGCGCGGGGAGCAAATGGTGGAGCTCGTCGCTCTGGACACGATATCCTACGATTGGAACTTCTACGTCCTCGCGTTCGAACAGGCCTGCAACGAGACCCGTTGCACCCCAGAGCAGCTCCTGACCGAGCAGGTGGAGCACGATTGGACGAGTTGGACGCTCTACGCTCATCCGGATCTCGAAGACACTCCGCTCGACTGCATATCGTGCCACGCGCTTCACGGTAGGGACCAGCACAGGATGTTCCTGATGCGGGAGCTCCCGGACCCGTGGATACACTGGGGAGACTTCCACGGTGTCGACGAGACGGCCAACTGTTCGCAGGATGGTCCCAAGGTGGAGGGTAACCCAGGGCAGCACATTCCCGGCGAAGGGCTCGACGTGCTGCTCGCTCTCGAGGGTGAAAAGGGCCGCTACGCGGGGTTACCGGTGATGGAGCTCTACGAATCGGAGAGCGGCCGGTTGATGAACGACTTCTTCGTGGACGCGCGTTTGGCCATCAACGACAGTCCGTACGGGGGCGACTACGCGCAGCAGGAATTGGAGTTGGATTCGGCGCGTATCCTGTGCGAGCAAGTCAAGAAGGGCACGAACGAGATTTGGGAGAACTACCGCGCGGACATGACGCACCGCGGGCTACCGGTGCCGTACCACGGGGCGGACGTGATGGACCCAGAGAAGCGCGTCGAGGTGCTCGCCGATCGCGCCGCTTTCCTCGCGAGCCACGAGGCTGACGACGCACTCGACGTCGCGCAATCACTGATGGATCCGGAGATCGCCGAGGCCGTGGGATTCATCCCACGACAACAGGATGAGGCACCCCAGATCCTTCGTCAGATGTGCGTGCGCTGCCACTCGAACGAAACACCCGAGAATTTCAAGCGCGCCAACTTCAACGTCGAGGACATCGAGTGGATCGACCCGCCGACGGCTCGCGCCATTCGTGAGCGCATTCACCTCCCACGCACGTCCCCGTCGCGGATGCCGCCACTGCGCGTCGGAGAGCTGCCCCCGTTCGCGATCGCGCGCATCGAACAGTATCTGGACGAGCACTGCAGCGACCCTGAACCGGGTGCTTGCGAGTAGTTCGAGCTATCACGCAGTGCGCCATTGGGCGCCAATGATGGCTTCCGGGCGACGCGAGCGCTCCGTGGCCGCTCACTCGGCGCGATCGGCGGCGCATGGGCGCGATACAGCCAACACATAGAGGAATGGCCTCATGCGAACTTGCAGGGCAAATTATGCAAACTGCGGCGGATGACGCGATGTGCAGCAGGGGAAAGAACTGTCGTGCTTGTACGTTAACGGCACTTCTGTATCGGGCGCATCTCCAGCGCCGATACGACGATGCTCCCGTCGACGGCAACGGCTAGAGTACCTCTTGGGCGGCCTTCGCCGTCAGCAATGTTCGTTCGAGAGAGGGTACCGCCATGCACCGACAGCTTTCCAAGACTTCACTCGTGGGTACGACACTGTTGGGTCGCTGGGGCGGCTTGACGGTGTTGTGCTCAGTCCTTCCGATCACAGCCTGTGGGGGCGAGGACCAAACCGACGTCGAGCAATCGACCAACGTCGTCGCTCCAGGGGCTGGTAGCTCAGGTGCTGCGACGCCGGCACCTGGGGCGATCATGCCTGCCACTGGGGCGACGTCGGCGCTGCCAACGCAAGCGCCGAGTGACGTCATGCAAACACCGATGGACGCAACGCCGCCCACGCCGGAGCCTGTCACACCAGCGTCGACCGAAGCCCCTGCAGAGCCCGAGGCCGGTGGAGCGTTGCAGCCCCCCGTGGCGGCACCGGCTCCAGAAGGGGATGCCCTCGATCCGGGCAGCATGGCGGAGTCGCCGATGGCGGAGCCGGAAGATCCGACAGACGCAATGGGCCCCGACGACGCGACTCCGGCTGAAGATGTGCCTGCTGCGGACGAGAGCAGCGAAACGCCCGCGGCGGCAAGCTCAGGCCCGAGTTCGGGATGTGGCACCCAAACGTCTCTCACGAGCGGGAACGCCACCATCGACGTTGACGGTATGTCGCGCGAGTACATCCTGAAGATCCCCGATGGCTACGACCCCTCGCAGCCGTACAAACTCATCTTCGGCTTGCATTGGCGTGGCGGGCAGGCCTCCGACGTGGCTCAGGGCACCATCGGGCTCGGCGATTACTACGGTCTCGATTCCAAGGCGCAGGGCAGCGCCATCTTCGTGTCCCCCAACGGCATCGACAACGGTTGGGCTAACAGCGGTGGGCGTGACATCGCGTTCATGCGGGCGCTGGTGGACTTGTTCGAAGGGGAATTGTGCATCGACATGGACCGCATCTTTTCGGTCGGCTTCAGCTTCGGGGGCATGATGTCCTTCGCTATCGCCTGTGAGATGGGAGACGTGTTCCGGGCCGTGGCGCCACTATCGGGTGCGCTCTACAGCGGCTGCGGCAACGGCACCGAACCCGTCGCCATGTGGGGCGCGCACGGCCTGAGCGACGACGTGGTACCCATCGATGACGGACGAGGCGGCTTGGCTGCCGTGCTGGAGCGAAACCACTGTGGGGAGCAGACCATGCCCGTGGATCCCAGCCCGTGTGTCGCCTACCAGGGCTGTGACGAGGGTTATCCCGTCACTTGGTGCGAGTTCGACGGCGGCCACGGTCCACAAGGCTGGCAGAGCCAGCCGATTTGGGACTTCTTCTCCCAGTTCTGAGTGCAGCGCGAGGCACTGGCTCAACGAGCGATGAGCGGATCGGCGGGTTTCGATTCGCAGCCGAAGAGCGCTTGGACGTTGGTCAGTGTGCCCGCCTCGTATTGCTCGCAGGTCGTGGGGCACAAAGTGATGGTCGTGGGGTCCTCCGGGTCGTCGAAGTACCAGCCAGCATCCACGTTGGCGCATTCGTCCGCGTTCGGCACCGTACCCAAAACCACGCCGAAGCCCGACGGCGTCGTGTACCTCACGTTTACCGTCGATACGTCGAGGATCACTCCGTCGGGAGGGGTCGGGAGGGGGAAGTTGCAGCCGTTGCCGTCGCCCGCCATCACGGCTGACGCGGAGCTGGCGGCGCAGCCAGCGATCAATTCGCAGCTGAAGGAAACGTCGATGCTGCCGCCATCTTCGTTCTGCATCGCTTCACACGTTTCCGGGCACGCGAGGATCCTCGTCGGATTCAGTGGATCGTCGAAATACCAAGACGACAAGCCACACTCGTCGATCGAGCCGACCCGCGTGAAGGGCACGGCGCCAGCCGTCGGCGTGGTGCGTGTGACTTCGACCAGATCGACGGAGAAGGTCTGCCCTGCCGGCGCGGCTGGGAGCTCCCATTCACAGGCGATCTGGTTGCCTGCCGCGGTGATGATCTGCTCCGCCAAACGATCGAAGACGGGCTGGAAGTCCTGCTCGCAGAGTTCACCGCCGACGCCTGCTGTCTGGGCCACGAGCTCTTGAAACACCAGACCGATTGCGGCGGAGGCTTCGCACTCCATTCCGCAGAAGATGCCGTTGAACGTCCATTCTGCGAACATGTCGGCGTCGAGCGCGAGCAAGCCGTCGGTGAAGGCGGCGGCGCTGCTGTCCGTCGCGTCGTCATCGGAGACGATCACGAACGACTTGGTTGCCTCCAAACGCAGGTGCTGTTGCCACAGTGGGTACGTTTCCAGAATGACGTTCAAGCCATCGTTACTACCGACTCCGTTGGTGACGTGAACGTAGGCCGGCTGGTTCTCGTCATCCGGGCAGGTGCCGGAACCAAGTGGCGCGTCGATGCAGATACCCTGAGCGACATTGCCGCCAAACCCGCCATTCATCTGCTGCATCTGCTCCATCGGTTGCTCAGCGCCAGCCTCTGGCTGCGGCGTCCCGATGAGAATGACGTGCACGTCGATGCCGCTGTCGATGATCTGCTGGGAGAATTGATTCATGTACGTTTGTACGAACTCAATCTCCTCGGTCATGCTCCTGGAGGTGTCGATGGCGAAGATGATGTCGGCGGGCTGAATCGTCGTGGTATCGGTGGCCGTGACTTCGGTCGCGGCGCATTCCTCCGTCACCATCGTGCTGACTTCCGCTTCCGGCACGACTTCGTCGGCCGCAGTGTCCTCTTCCGCAGTGTCTGAGGGCAGATCCACCACCAGTTCCCCCGGGTCTTGCTCCGCGGCCATGACTTGTGCGGGAGGTCCAGCGGTGACGTTCGGCGCATCCGACGGCGTCATTGCGGTGGGGACTTGCATGGTTGGGGTCGGGCTGCCCCCCGCGGCGCCCTGCGTCGACGTCTCGGACGCTCCACCGTCCGGGCTGGAGCAAGCCGCAATCAGGGCCAGCGAGCAGCAGCCTCCGGCAACGGACACGATGAGGGATTGGTGGCGCGTAGGTAACATGGGGAAGTCCTCTGCGGGGCTAGGGTTCGTCGTGGGTTGCCCCGTGACGTGCATATATGGGCGCTTGGCCTCGATGAGATCAGCGAAATTGAACTAAAAGGTTTCGCCTCAGGGTGAACGATGGCGCTCGCTCTTGTCGAGATAGACATTTCCGCGGCGCTCAAATCTCAGTTGCGTTGCTCCGCTGAAGCGCTGGTTGATGGCATGGGATGACTCCAAAGGAGTTGGCTCGACGCATTGCGTCGTATTGCTGCGTCGAGTCGACGGACTGAGGTCGAGACGATCTGTTCAGAGCGCGCGGTGGGGGGTGGAGTCCCGATGGTTTCAGTTCGGGGTGGACACTGGATGACCGGTGCCGGTTCGACGTGAGCGTCGAGCTCAGCGCGAGGCCTCGTGTGCGTGCACCGGTGGCTTGGTGGCAGTGTGGGATCGGGTGTCCTGGCAGGCAGTAGATCGACGTTCCGCGTCTCTTTGTGTCGATAGCTCAAAGATATGTGCGGGCTGGAGCAGCCAAATGGGTGCGTGCTTCGGCCCGTCGAGGTGCAGCGTTGCTAGTTGCGGTGTGTCCCGTTGGCGGTCGAGGTGCCGCGACGAGGCCCGAGCTCGGTCACGAGTTAGCGCCGGATCGGGCAGCGAGGGGCTCGCTCTGGTATTCGGAAGCCCGAGTAGGGGCAGCACGCTTTGCACACGCGTTTGCGCTATGCTCGCTTTGCCCCGTGGACGAGGATGATTTCGAAGGGACGTTGGTGTTGGAACGGCTTGCCGAAGCAGGTCGGCTCGAGGCGTTCTGGGATGCCGTGGACGCGGAGGACGTCGGGGCGGCGGAGGCCCTGCTGCTCGCCGCCAACGTGGACGACGAGACCATCACGCATGTGCTCGAGAAGATGAGCGACGAAGACGCTGATGACTGACGTCGGGACGCCTCCGATTGCGGTCGAGGAGCGTTCGCTCCTGAGCCGTTGGGTACCGCTGCTCACGGGCGCATCCACTTTCTGCCTGGTGCTCGCGGTGGCGCTGGTGGTGGATTGGGAGGAGGGTCAACGCCGACGAGCCGAAGAGCACGCTCGGATCGCGAACGAGCTGAGTCACGTCGCTGGTTCACTTTCCAAAGATCTGGATGCTGCGCTCGGAGAGCTTCGCAGTCTCGCGTTCTGGGTCGCACTGGAGCCCGAGCTCGCGCACCGCCGATTCGACGACTATTCACGGTATCTGCTCGATCACTATTCGACGTTGCGGTCGACCACTCTGCTACCGGGCGACGTGATCTCCCGTGCCTTTCCACCGAATCCCGCTCTGGTGGGATTGGACGTCGGCAGGCACCCGCAGCAGGGGCGAGCCGTCGAGGAGATGAAGCGGCTGCGCGACGCGGTGGTTACCGGACCGATCCACCTCACCCAAGGGGGCCGAGGCTTGATCTTGCGAGCGCCAGTTTGGCTGGCGGAGCCGAGTGAAGACTTCCGGTACTGGGGACACGTCAGTCTAGTCTTCGACCTCGCACGCGTGGACCAGTCGTTGGCGGACCACGGGTCGACGCTCGCTCTCGGACTCGTGTTGGCGGACGCGGACGGGGACGGCGTGACGGCAGGGTTGCGGCTGGGACACGAGGCCGGCCCAGCTTCGGTGCAGCAGGTGCATGAGTTCGCAGTTCCAGGGGAGCGTTGGAGGCTGCTGGCGTCCGCCTCTCGGTCCGACCGGAACGTCGTTTCGAACTGGTTGGGCACGACTGCCGGCTTCCTGCTCGCGCTCGCCAGTGGGCTTGGAGCCGGGTTGCTCGCCCTCGCGAGTGGCCGGCTGCGCGCGAGCAACCGAAAGCTCGAGTTGCTCGCGACGACGGACCCTCTCACTGGCAGTCACAACCGTCGCCACATGGTACGGCAGATCCACAACGAGTTGTCGCGCCTCGCTCGCGGCGGAATGCCACTGAGCGCCATCTTGCTCGACATCGATCACTTCAAGCGAGTCAACGATGAGCATGGCCACTCGGCGGGGGACGAGACGTTGCGTTCGGTGGTGCGCTTGATTCAAAACGAGCTGCGGGAGCACGACACCTTGGGACGCTGGGGGGGTGAGGAGTTCCTCATCGTAGCGCCGCAGACGGACACCACCGGAGCCCGCGCACTCGCCGAGCGACTTCGTTCACTGATCGAGCGCACGCCGATCCTGATCTTGGAGCGTCGGCTCTACATCACGGCGAGTTTCGGCATCGCCACCGCAGCCGCGAAGGATACGGTCGAGAGTCTCGTGGAGCGATGTGATGGCGCGCTGTATCGCGCCAAGCGTCGAGGTAGAAACCGCTGCGAAGTGAACAGCGGAGCGCGGGCTCAGCTCACCGCCGTCAGCTCTGACACCGAGTCGGCGTGAAGGGTGACCGTCGTCGCGCGTCCGTCGAAGGACGATGGAGTCCGCTCGGGAGCGCTCAGTCGATTGTCATGGCGCGCGACGGCGCAGCACTCGCAGGGCGGGTGAAGCGTCCGCTGACGGCGTAGCGCAAGCTGCGCGGTTCCGTTTTTCGACCCCGTGATCTACAAGTCGAGGGTGACGACTGGTTCCCTGCAGGAGCGCCTGACCTCCCTAGAGGCAGAGAACGAGGAGCTGCGCGCTCGGCTTCACCAAATCGAGGCCCGAGAAGCCAAACTCGGGGAGTCCCGCAAAAAGCTGATGCGAGGCGGTTTCCGCCTGCTGATTCCGCTGTTGGACCGCCAGAAGGTGGTGCGCACCTTCGGCGAGCTGATGGAGACTCTGGGGGGCTTTTCCGGAGCTCGCTCCGAGTGGCCCGCGCGGGAGCAGGTGTTGGCCGACACGCGCATGTTCATGGAGTCGGTGGTTCGCTTCTTGATTCGCCGCCGCATGTTCCTGTTGTTCTTCGGTTTGCTGGGCGCGGCCATTCCGGCCGTGCAGCTGTGGCTCGTGGTGCAGCAGAACGAGATCATCGAGAACCAGAACAAGTTCTTCGAGATCCAGGTCTACGACGTCGTGGCGCGCTCGATGACGGAGGGGGACCGCAACGCGCGCTTGATGACCGGGGCGCTGCTCGCCAACGCCGACCCAGAGTTCCTGGGTAACGTCGTGCGCGAGAGCTTCGACCCTAGTCTCTCCAGTGTGTACCGCGCGGAGGGAGTGAACGCGAGGAGCCGGCGTTTGGACGATGCGGCCTATCGCGGTCACTTGATCCGCGCAGCGGTGCACTCGGTAGAAAACCAACGGCGTGAGCACTCCGTCGCCGAGGCCTACGCACAGACTCGCCCCATGCTGCAGATGATCGTGGGTGATGCGAGCGGTCGCGTCGTCGAGGTGTTGCGCCTGGGGCGAGATGGCGACGACATCGAAGGGGACCGCGCCGAACAGGTCGATCACTACTTGGTACAAGTGGGAATTGCCGTCAGCAGCTACGCCCGTATGGCCCGCGCTAACGACGACCTCGACGGCTTTGCCAAGCACCTGGCGCCTTTGTTGGTGAGGCTGTCGCAGCGTTCCGCGGTCGAGGGCAACCGCTTCGCGTCCGTCTATCGCACCATGTTGCAGGACCTCCTGTTCGAGATGGCCGCCAAACCCGCCCCCGGCGACCCGCCCGTGCACGTCGACGGCAGGGACCCCAATCTTTTGCTACGACAGGGGCTCAAAGAATTGCAGGGCTTGGTCAAGAACGACTCCGTGGATTGGCAGCGCCTGGCCGCGGAGGCAGGGATCCGATGAGAGGGCATGGGGTGAACGCCCTGCTCGCTGCGGCGCTCCTCGCCGTCTCGGCGTGCGGCTCGGAGCGACCCGCAGCACTTCCACCGACGCCGCCCAAGGCGACGGCGCAGCCAACGACGGTTCGAACGGAGCCTCCGCCCAGAGCCAGCGTCGTCGCACGTCGAGCCCGCGGCGCGACCAAGGAGCAAGCTCTCTCCGCGCTGGTTCTCAGCGTGAAGACCGCGCTCGTGGGGCGCCCCTGGGCGATCTACGCGTCGCAGTGGCAGCCCAATCTGTCGCCCGAGATGCTCCGTTGGCATTCGGAGACGGAAGTCGAGGCGAAGCTCGACGCATCAGCGGTCGAACGCTGGCTGGCAGGGTTCGAAGGCCTCGAGCTCCAGCCAGACGCCCCACCGCCCTTCCGGGAGCCGCTCTTGCTAGCACTCACGGCGGAGCGGGCGTATCTCGCGTGCCAGCAGCGGCAGGCATTGTTGGCGCAACCGTGCTCGATGTTGCCGCCGACTGAGCAGCGTGGTGCCGTGGCCTCTGCGCTCTCCAAGCTCGTGCTCGAACCGGACTGGCCCGACGGGGTGCCGGTCGACGCCGAGGGGCGCGCCCTGTGGCCCGCACGGATCCGAGCGTGGGAACGCACGGAGCAGGGTCTGCACGTGTTGGAGGGGGTACCACTGCGGGTCGAGTGGTGCGTTCCCGAGTATGCCGCCGCGCCGCGCATCGTTCGCAGTGACGCGACGGGGCTCGTGCAGCTGCCGATGTTGGAGCTTTGGCAGCGCATGGGCGTCAAGGTGGCGAGCTCTCAATTGCTCGGGCCTTTGGCGGAAGTCTGGCCGGGCAAGACGCTGGAGCTCCAGACCCGCGCCCTCGAACGCAGCCGTCTGGCGGCAGTGGTCGTCGAGCGTGCTGGCGGCCGAAAGGCGAACACCTCGGTGATGGTGCCGGTACTCTTGGGGGAGCTGGCGGCGCATTGGGCGCGCGAACCCGCCGCGCTGTCGGATGAACTGTCACACAGCATCACTTCCGCGCAGGCTCTGATGGACGCCGAGCTGCGCGCTCGAGTGGCGGAGGCCACTCAGGGTCAGGTGGACTACGTGCTCTTGGTGCACGGGGATAGCGAGTTTGCCAGTCGCATGGGCACTGGCCGCACTTGGTATGAAGCGCGTGCGAACGTCGAGCTCGTCGAGTTGTGGACGGGAAAGGTGGTCGAACACTTCTCCCTCGAGCACGCGGAAGCCGGCATCGGTGACGCGCGCGCCGACGAAGCTGCGCGTACGGGCTTGGCGATGAAGATCGTCGAGCGTCTCAGCGGTAGCTGAGCGTCGTTGTGGGCCGTCACCGTGTCGTCGCACGCGGCTGCCCGGTTCTGGTCGTGCTCAGGTGCTGGCGCCGCCAAGCGTTCTTCAGCTGCTGGCGCCGCCGAGCGTTCTTCAGCTGCTGGTGCTGCCGAGCGTTCGCCAGTGCTGGCCGCTCAGCGTTCCCCGTAGGGATCGGGGCTCGGGGAGGGGGCCGGGGTGTTTTTGCCGCCGCTTGTTGCCTTTGGGGTTTGGGGCGACGGGCTCGGTTTGGGGGCTTGCGGTTTCGGTGAGGGCTTCGGCAGAGGCGGCTCGGAGTCGTGCTTCGCCGCTTCTTCCACGGGCGTGACCGAAGGCTGCCCCGCTTGGCTCGTGGAGGCTGCTGGCGGTGCCGTCGAGGGAGCGCCTGCGGAGCCACCACTCGGTGCGGCGGCTTCCGACGTCGGCTCACTCGGGGCTCGTTCGGTCGTCGGCTTTCCTGCAGAGGTGGCGACGTTGCCGTCACTCGGCGACGAGTCCGGCGCGGAGTTGCCTGCCAGCACGTACCAAGCCGCCGCAGCAACCGCCACGGCCGCACCGACGAACCAAACTCGTCGTAACCCAGAAGACGCAGTGGTGGGCGAGTGGGTGCTGGCGACGGAGAGCTCGCCCGTCGAGCCCGTCTCCACGCTGCCGACCGGGACGGTCTCTTTCAAGGAGTCGGGAGTGACCATCGTCGGCGGTGCCGAGTTGCCGACCTCCGAAAGCGGTCGCGGTTCGATGCCGAGGGCCTCCGCCAGGTGAATGACGGCATCGATCGCCGAGCGGTAGCGAAGGTGGGCGTCACGCTCCAAACAACGCTGCAGCCAAGCATCGAAGCCGAGGGGTAACGACAGCTCCGAACCCAACTCGCGCAGTCTCTCCGATGCCGGCGGCTTGGGCTCGATGGTGATCTCACCCACCAGGGAGGCGAGGGTTCCTTCGCCCATGGCGCTCTTCCAGAAGGCCTTGCCCGTCAGTAGGTAGAACGCGATCAAGCCCAAGGCCCAGATGTCCGTCTGCGGGCTAACGGCTTTGCCTGTGGCTTGCTCGTACGCCATGTAGAGCGGGGTGCCGCGCAAGTCTTGACTCACGCCCGCGGTGCTACTGAGCACCTTCGCGATGCCGAAGTCCAGGATCTTGACGGTGGGGTTCGGCGTACCGAGACCCTCGACGAACAGATTGTCGGGTTTCAGGTCGCGGTGAACGATCGGACGCACCTCGCCGTTTTCGTCGCGGTAGCTGTGCGCCTTTTCGAGACCCGCCGCGACCTGCTCCAAAAAGCGCACGACCCGCTCGGGGCCAAGTGGTCCGTTCTCGTTGACCAGGTTCTCCAGTGACTTGCCGTCGAGCAGCTCCATCACCAAGTACGACAGCCCCGTCTCCGGATCTTTGCCGGCATCGAGCACCTGAACGATGTACGGACTGCGAACCCGCGCGGCGACCTTCGCTTCCAGTTCGAACTGACGTGCGACCGCAGGGCTCACCAACATCGCCGGACGCAGCACCTTGATCGCGACGCGCGCTTCCGTCGTCTCGTGCATACCCGCGTAGACCGCGCCCATGCCACCTTCGGCGACGAAGCGGTCGACTCGGTAGCGTCCGACGAAGATTTGGCCTGGGCTGAGGTACACGTCGCTATTCTTTCACTTCCGAAGCTGCTCTTCGTCAGAGCCGGTCAAGGCAGGCGAACACATCGGATCCCTGCCAACTTGCTGCGACCGTCGCTTCCGCGCAAGGAACCGTTTTGCAGCGCCGTCTCCGAGTCGAAGTCGTAGGCGCCGCCGAACACGGCGTGGCTGCCGTCACCGATGACCGCGCAGTCGACGCACGTTGCCGGTGGCGTCGACGTCAAATCGAGGGTGTACTCGCCGACGTTGCCGAGCAGATCGGCGTGACCCCAGCGGCCATTGCCGTTGGGTTTCGTGCCCACGAGCGAAATGCAGGCCGAGTTGTCCGTCGTGTTCGAGGGGCACTCGTTGCCGTCGTAGGTGGCGAAGGTATCGTCGATCTCCGTCGAGCTTGCCGGATCCGACCAGGGGTAGATGCGCTGCTCGCTGCCGCCGACTTGAGCGAAGCTCAGCTCTGCGAGCGTGGGCAGACGACCGCCGGCCCAAGCGCAATAGGCGAACGCCTCGTGCCAGCTCAGGCAATTGACCGCGCGCGCCTCGTTGGCTCCGGGCTCTTCGGTGTAAGTGAAGACCGTGGGACCGCCGCACGCGCTCGAACCCTTGGTCATCACCAAGTCGACCAGCTCGTCGCGGGTAGTCGGCATGTCCGCGTTCCACGCTTCGTCCCAGCCGCTGTCTGCGATCAGCGGGTGGGCACCATCGCCGGCTGTCGGCAAGCTACTCGGGTACGCGTCGACGAACTCGCGGAAGCGGCCCACCGTCACTTCGTACTTCTCCAGATCGAAGGCAGAGACGGTCGCCGGTAGGCTCGGATCGTTTCGACGATCGAAGGTGCCACCGGGCACGGCGAGGGTCTGGCAGCAATTCTCGTTGCCCGCTGGTCCACAGTCGTTGCGCTCCGAGCACACGGCCACGCAGTCACCCGCGGAGCACACGGGGGTGTCGCCGGAACAGGCCGTCTCAGGCCGCCAGAAACCGTCCGTGCCACAAGCGAGCGGCACGTTCCCATCGCAGCCGCGCATCGCGCCCGTGCACTCGGTGCAGCCACCTGCCACACAGGCGAACTCACACTCGTCGCGCTCTGCCCACTTGCCGCTGTCGTCGCACCACACCGGTACCGTATCGTTGCAGTCCATCTCGCCCGGCGTGCACTCGGTGTTTTCGCCGGGTGCTTCGTCCGGATTGTCGACGAAGTCTTCGGGCACCGGGCGCGCACAGCGGAAGCCATTGATCGCGAAGCGCGTCGTCGGCGACCAATAGTCGTAACCAGCTGCCACGACGACTGGCCCAGTGCCGCCCGAACCAGCGGAACCACCGCGCAGCAGCTTGTAGCCACTGGCTTCCTGATTCAGACAGTTGACGCCACTCGGGCACGCGTACGCATCGTCACCGTAGTCGTCGTGCAGCCATTCCTGCACGTTGCCCCCTAGATCGGCTTGTCCGTACTTGCCGTCACCCAGCGGCTTGGTGCCCACCAGGTTGAAGCACTGTTCGGTGACGGGTTCGACGTCGCAGAAGTACGTCGTGTACTCGAGACCGATCAACGACGACGTTGCAGGATCGCTCCACGGGTAGTAGCGCTGCTCGTTGCCGCCTGCGGCCGCGTACTCCCACTGAGTGTCGGTGGGCAGATAGCCCTCGTCCCACGCGCAGAAGGCGAACGCTTCGTACCAGTTGGCGCAGTTGATCGGGCGGTCTTCGTTCGCGCCCGGCTCATCCGTCCACGTGTACTGGTCTTCGAGGCACTTGAGCTCGTTCTTGATCACCGAGGGCTGGTTGAGGGGCCAATCCGGGTTCCAGCCGGAGCCGGGCGCGCGGGGGTAGGCGCCATCGCCCTCGCTCGGGCGCCACTCTTCCAGGGCCTCGAGGAACTTGCGAAAGCGTCCGACGCTGACTTCGTACTTGTCGAGTCGGAAGTCGCTGACGGAGACGAGGTAGTCCGGGTTCTCGTCTCTGAAGAATTCGCCGCCCGTCACCAGCGGGGAGGCACAGCAACTGTCGTCCGCGAGCGAGCCGCAGTCGTTCGCCAAGCCTTGGCAGCTGGGTACTTCGCACTCGCCACTCGCGCACACGGAGCCGATGCACGCCTCGCCAGCGACCCACTGCCCGTCAGTGCCGCAACTCAGTGGCTCCCGACCACTGCAGCCAACTTCTTCGGCCAAGCAGGCTTGGCATTCGCCAGCGACGCAATGGGGCGTTTCTCCCGAGCACTCAGGATCGCACGCGACGTCGGTGCCCGCGTCCGCGCCCGCGTCGTCGGTGGGTACTTCGGGTTCGTCGCCGCTCCCCGCGTCGGTCTCGACGGGCTCATCGGTGCCGGCGTCGTCGCTCTGAGTCGGCTGGTCCGTGGTGACGTCCGACTCGGTCACGTCGGTGTCCGTCCCGTCGCTGACGCTGACGTCCGTCGTGTCGGTCGTCGTGTCCGTTGCATCGGTGCCCATCACGTCGCTGGCCTCGGTGCCGTCGTCCGTCGGCTCCGTCCCGTCGCTGGTCGCGGCATCCGGCACATCGGAGGTCTCGACGGCTTCCGTGAAGTCATCGACGCAGCCAGCGAGCAGGCTGAGCCCACAGCACAGTGCGAGCGTTGAGTTTACGGTCCTTGCTAGCTTGGTCTTCATCACGACTCCGTTGATCAGAACGTCCCCTCGAGCATGACCGAGGTGCGCTCGGCAGTGACCTGCCAGCTCACCTCAGATCCACCGGGGAGCTTCCAGCCCTTGGCGGTCTCGGTACTCGAATCACCCGAGAAGTACAGCACTGCCGCGACCCCGAGGCTGACCACGCCGACACCGCCGACGATCAGCCCGGCCGTCGAATAGCTCTTGGCTTCGTCCGACTTTTCGATGGTTTCGGGGGGACAGTTCGTGGTGCGGCCGCCACACAGGTCCTTCGCCTCGTCATTGGCCGAGATGGCCATCGTGCCGAGCACGGCTCCTCCCGCCAGGCCAACGATGCCGACGCCGCCGAGGATGTAGGCCAGCGTGTGATCGGCTTCGCCCTCCTCGGCGGTAGTCGGCGGCACGTCCGCCACTCCGGTCTCGTCCGTGGTGCTCGAGTTGGCCGCGCCCGTTTCCGCAGATTCGCTCGTTTCGGCCTTCAGCGGTGGCACGATCACTTCCGTCACCGTGCCCGCGTCGCCGACCTCGATCTGCTGTTCGAGAGGCTCGTAGCCTGGGGCCGAGAGACGCAGGGTTTGAGGGCCCGGATCGACCGGGAGCTTGCTGCCGAGGGCTGCGGTTGCGAGCTCAGTATCGCCGATCGAGACCTGCAGCCCATCGGGGGGCGACTGCACGTTGAGCTTCACGTAGCTCAGCTGTGGCTCCAGCTCCGCGGCTTTGTTGGTGGCTTCTTCGGCGATGGCTTGGCGGCCTTGCCCGCGAGCGAGCCGCTTCGCCACCAGATACTCGCCCCAGGCAGAGGCGATGCGCCCCAGGCGTTGGTGACAGCTGGCCAGGTTCAGAGCCGTGCCGGGCGAAGGGTCCAAGCGCTGGCTTTCGGCGAACTTCTGGCACGCCGCCTCGGTATCACCCGCCTCCATCAGCGTTCGGCCCTCGTTGAAGAGCGCCTCGGCGGCCGCCACGTCCTGGGCGTGCGCCGGTGCCGCAGTTGCGAAAATGCCAATGATTAGGCTCCCAACCAGGAGCGCCCGCACCAGGGATACGATCACGGGCGTAGTGTCGTTGTGGGGGCCGCCGGTGTCCAGCGCCGAGCGACGCGACGCAGCGGTTGTCGGCAAGCCTCGTTCTTCGTGCGCTGTCATGCAAATGCGGTCCTGGGCGGGAGCGGAACTCGCCGGCGGTTGGACGTTGTCCGGACGAAAAGTGTTCGAAATTCTCACTGCCTGGCACGCGGCGCTCCTATCCGGGCCGCAGGCTGCTCGGGATCGCGGCGAACGCCGACGGTTCGGCAGCCGCGCCGGTGGGGGCGTCGTGACTAGGACGGTCATCCCGGGTGGGCGGTCAGCTCTGCCAGCTAGCTCGTTCGAGCCATCGGCTCTGCCCTGTTCAGCGGCTGTTTCGGACGCCCGCACTCGGGACGATCCCGTACCGTGAGACTTCCTCCTTTGGTTTGTTTGTTTGGGCCGCAATCCCCGTCGCGGCCGCTCGCGACATTCGTCCGGGGCCGTCCAGGTTCGGCATCGACGCACTCCGACGCTTGGCTCACGCCGTCGCGTCCCCTCGCTCACGCGCGCCCAGATCATCGAGCGAGCTCACGGTGCATCCGGTCGAGTGACGTCAAGGCGCATCCGGTCGAGTGACGTCAAGGCGCATCCGGTCGAGTGACGTCAAGGCGCATCCGGTCGAGTGACGTCAAGGCGCATCCGGTCGAGTGACGTCAAGGCGCATCCCGTTGAGGCGACGGGTGAACTCGGAACAACTCGCGTCGAGGGGCGTCAAACGGCGCGCGAACCATTCCCGTCGAGCGAGCTCACGGCGCATGCCGTCGAGGCGCCGCTCGTCGAGGGTGAGCGACGCGTGAACTCGGAGCAAATCGCGCCTGCGAGTGCGCACCATGCCGCTCGTCGAGTGACCTCACGCCAACTCGCGTCGAGCGAGCTCACGCCACCTCCCGTCGAGGCGACGGGTGAACTCGGAACAAGTCGCGTCTACGAGTGCGCACGCACCATGCCGTGTCGTCGAGTGAGCTCACGGCACATCCCGTCGAGCCGTCGAGTGCGCTCACGTCAAGTGTCGTCGAGCGGACTCACACCAGCGTGCCACGAGTGCTCTCACGCCAACTCGCTCGTCGCCGTCCGTAGTGGCGTCGACCGTCGACGGGGAGCGACAAGTGAGCCCGCACCAGCTCGCGTGTCGTAGTTCGTCGTAGTTCATCGCCGTCCGTCGAGGCGCTGCTCGTCGAGGAGCTGCTCGTCGAGGTTGAGCGAGAGTGGCAAACGCGCGCCGAAGATCAGGGACTCGAGTCAGGCTCTCGCGCTCGTGCACATCGCTGTGCGATTCGAACAGAGCGTCGCGGCATGGAACTCAGTCGAAGCGGCCCGACGGCTGCTCACCTCCTGACCGCGGTCGTCGAGCAGAGGGCTCACGGCAATCCACAATGCATCGCATTGGTTGAACTGCAGCAAGGCGTGGCGTGGCACGACGTCGAAGTTACGGTACCTCCAGGCTCACGAAATGGGCTCAAATGTCGAGGTTTCGGTGCGAACGACTGTTTTTCGTTGTGCGAGCGTCCGCGCAAGCGAATCGCGATGGCCAGATTCCAGAATCGCGTCATTTGACGACTCCAGCGCCGTTCTTCGTTGCGGCGCACGAAGACAGTGCGCAACGACGAAGTGCGCCTGAAGCCCGCATCGCACCCGCGAGCGTATACTCGGAGAATACGCTTTTATTTGCGACCCGTTGCCCAAGCCGAGGCAGACACCCAGACTGCCGTCATGACTCGCTCGACGACTTGGCCGCGCGCGCACGTTTTCGCACCGCGTGGGCCTTTTTTCGCGCGGAGTGCTGGGTCATTGCCACCCGCCAGCGCCGCGAGTCGTCTTGGCGGGCTTGCTCGCAAGAGTGCCCCCCGCTTCACGGCGACGACCGATAGAGCACACTGTGCGTCATCCGCGCACGCGCGCCGTTCGGAAGCGTGGAGCGTGGGTGGGATCCGGATGTACGTCGAGCTACCCGTCTCGGTGTGTGGCGCCCAGCTTCTCCTGGAAAAGTCTTTGAGTGTCCCGGTGGTGCAAAAAAGTGGAAAGAGCGTGCCAGCCTCGCCCGCTTCTCGCCACCATCCCAGTAACCCGTCGGAGTCGGCAGCTTACCGCCGCGATATGGTGAGCGATGTTCCGTATGCTTCGCAGATGGTGTCGTTTCGAGTCGTGCTGCAAGCAGCGATTGGGCTTCACCAACCGATGGCCGTAGTGGACGAATGAAGGTGTTGGCTTGGATTAGTAGGCTTGGATCGGAGACGATGTGCTCCGATGTCGCGTCGACTACGCATGCGGCAGGCGCGGGGCAGAAGTATGCCGAGCGCCGCGTTCCGCCGTCTCGACGGCGAGTCTCCCGATTTGTCGGAATTCTGGCCGCGGGCGTGAGCGCCGCTTGTGCTTCACCGGAGCCGGAGATACTGCCCGGCGCCTACGTGGTCGCGCCAGGCCCCACGGGTGCCTTCGGCCCGGCATCTCCCGCTGGGCCCGCTTCCCCGGGGGGCACCATCGCACAACCCGGATCGACGACCGTCGTCGGCGTGCCCGCGGGAGAGCCGTCGACTGCTGTGCCCGTCGACCACTGGGCGTTTTCGACCCCGAGCGCGTTGATTCCCGAAGTGAACGATGACGACGGTTGGGCTCGCAACGAGATCGATCTCTTCGTGCTCGCGCGCCTCGACTCCGAGGGACTCACGCCCGCGCCTGCGGCGGATCCGGAGAAGTTGGTGCGTCGGGTTTACCTGACGCTCACGGGTCTGCCGCCGAGCTTGGCGGAGATCGAAGCCTACGCGGCGGATCCGTCGGACGCCGCGTACGAACGAATGGTGGACGGGCTGCTGGAGTCGCCGCGCTACGGCGAGCACATGGCTGCGGCCTGGCTCGACATTGCACGCTACTCGGACACCGATGGCTATCAATACGATCGCAATCGACCGGCGTGGCCGTGGCGGGATTGGGTGATCGAAGCGTTCAACTCCAACATGCCCTTCGATCAGTTCACGATCGAGCAGCTCGCGGGCGATCTGCTGCCGGAGCCGACGGAGCGGAGCATCCTGGCCACCGCCTTCAACCGCAACCACGCGATCCAGGGAGAGAACGGCCTACTCAAAGACTCCTTCCGGGACCGCTACGTCACCGACCGCGTGGAAACCTTGGGCAAGGCGTGGCTCGGGCTGACACTCGGCTGTGCCAAGTGTCACGATCACAAGTTCGACCCGATCTTGGCGCAGGACTTCTACGGCCTCTACGATTGCTTCAACCAGATCGACGAGAAAGACAACGGCCCCACCAGCGACTTCCAACCCACGAACGACGCTTCGAGTCCGTTGGCGGAGCAGATCATCACCGACTTGGACGCACGCCTCGAAGCGCTGCGCGCAGAAGAGGCACCAGAGGGACAGATCGCGGAGCTCGAGCAGGAGCGGACTGCGGCGACCAACACCTATTCCATGCGCGTGATGCAGGACATGGATCCGGGGCGCAAGACCTTGATGTTGGCGCAAGGTCGCTACGATGCGCCTTACGGTGATCCCGTCGAGTGCTCTGCTCCGGGTGCACTGCCCCCGTTCCCTGCGGATGCACCTGCAAATCGTTTGGGGTTGGCGCGCTGGCTGGTGATGCCCGAGCAGCCGCTGACGGCGCGGGTCGTCGTCAATCGCTTGTGGTTGCACCACTTCGGGCGGGGGATCGTGCCCAGCATCGACAACTTCGGCGTCCTGACGCCCGCGCCGGAGCACCTGGCGCTGCTCGATTGGCTGGCGACGCACTTCGTTGCTTCAGGTTGGGACGTCAAGGCGATGCACCGACTGATCGTGACGTCGAGTACCTTCCGTCAGAGCTCGCAGCTCGACGAGACCTCGCAGCAACTCGACCCGCAAAACGATCTGCTCGCGCGCGGTCCTCGCTACCGTTTACCCGCCGAAGTTATTCGTGACTTGCCGTTGGCGGTCAGTGGGCTGCTGGTCGAACGCGTGGGGGGGGCGCCTGCCTATCCGTACCAACCTGCGGGCTTGTGGGAGGAACTCTCCTGGGAGCACGCCCAGCTGAGCTACCCGCGCATGACGGGGGAGAGCCTGCATCGCCGCAGTGTGTACACCTTCTGGAAGAAGACGCTGCCGCCGCCCCTGATGACAGTGTTCGATGCCCCCGATCGCGAGGTCTCTACGGCCTACCGCATCCCGAGCACGACGCCGCTGCAAGCGCTGGCACTGCTCAACGATCCGCAGTTCATCGAGGCAGCACAGAGCCTCGCGGTCTCGTCTTTGGCCGCCGCTTCCGGCGATCTGAGCGGCGCGATCTCGGGCGCTTTCCGACGGCTCACCGCCAGGACACCCAGCAGCCGAGAGCTCGACATCATGCTCGAGCTCTACGCCTCACAACTCGCCACCGCCCCAGCGGGCGTCGACGGCACGGCCACTGACACGACGGAAGGCACGGCCGCAGACACGGCCAACACACCCGAGGAAGCGAAGCTGTTTGCGCTCAGCCAGGTGATCCGCGTGATGTTCAACTTGAACGAAACGATAACCCAGCAATGACTCTCTTCAAGACAGGCCCCACCCTTCGACGTCGCGACGCGCTGAAGCTCGCGGGCATCACCGCCGTTGGTGCTGCTCTGTCGCGCACGAACGCGCTGGCCACGATGGTCACTCCGCGGGCCAAGCGAGTCGTGTTCATCTTTCAAGCAGGCGGGCCCTCCCAACTCGAGAGCTTCGACTACAAACCGGGGCTCGAAGAATTGCGCGGCACGGAGCTGCCGGCGTCGGTTCAGGGCGGTAAACCCATCACCACCATGACCTCCGGTCGCGGAGCGCTGCTGGTCGCCAACTCGCTGGTACCGTTTCAGCAGTACGGCGAGTCCGGCATGTGGATCAGCGACCTGTTCCCGCATCTGGCGGGGTTGGCGGACAAGTTGTGTCTGATCCGCTCGATGAAGGGCACGGCGCTCAACCACGGCCCAGCGACGGATCAGATGATCACCGGTTCGCAGATCATCGGCAAACCGAGCATCGGTTCGTGGGTGAGTTACGGTCTCGGCACTGCCAATCCCGACTTGCCGAGCTTCGTGGCGATGCAATCGCAGTCGGAGGTGGCGTTCGTGCAGCCGCTGTCGAAGCGACTCTGGAGCTCGTCGTTCATCCCGGTCACGTACACCGGTGTGGCGTTCCGCTCCGGCGCTCAGCCGGTGCTCTATCTCGACGATGGGTTGGGCTTGGCCGACGCCCAGAACCGTGAGTTGTTCCAGGCCGTGCGCGCGCTGAACGAAGAGCAAGCGGCTCAGGTTGCGCCGCACCCGATGATCCAACAGCACAACGAGGCCTACGATCTGGCCGCCTCGATGCAGACGTCGATCGAGGAGCTGGCCGATCTCAGCGACGAACCCGAGTCCGCTTTCGAGCTGTATGGGCCTGACGTGCAGGTGCCGGGCTCCTATGCGGCCAACTGCCTGCGCACGCGGCGCCTGTTGGAGCGGGACGTGCGCTGCGTGTTGCTGATGCACCGCGGTTGGGATGCGCACTACGACGTGACCAAGGAAATGGGCATCTGCGCCAAGGATACGGACCAACCCACGGCAGGTTTGATCCTCGATCTCGAGCAGCGCGGTCTCTTGGAGGACACCTTGATCGTGTGGGGCGGCGAGTTCGGCAGGACGGCGTACTCTCAGGGCGAGATCACGGCGGACGACCACGGTCGCGACCACCACCCCTACTGCTTCCCGATGTTGCTCGCGGGCGGCGGCGTGCAACCCGGCCTCACCTACGGCGAGACCGACGACTTCAGCTACAACGTCGTCGACAACCCGGTCAGCGTGCACGACCTGCACGCCACCATCCTGCACATTCTCGGTCTCGATCAGAACACGCTCACCTACTACCACGAAGGGCGTGAGCATCGACTCACCGATCTCGGGGGTCAGGTGGTCAGCGACATCCTGGCGTAGAGGTCCGACCGCGAACGAACGACGTTCGATACTCTGCCGTCGCGTCGGTAGCCCTCGCAGTCGTCGATACTCTGCCGTAGCGGCAAACCGCGGGTGTCGATGTACCGTCGCGTGGGCAACTCCGCGCCGTGGTCGATGTACCGTCGCGTCGGTAGCCCTCGCAGTCGTCGATACTCTGCCGTCGCGGCAAACCGCGCCGTGCGCTTCCGCGTCGTCAAACCGCGCATTCGTCGATACTCTGCCGTCGCGTCGGCAAAACCCTCGCGCTCATCGAGCTGCTCATGACCGCTGGGCGTTTTTGGGATCTGGCGTGGCTTCGACGCGTCGAAGCCGTTAGTCTTGGAGCGTGGAGCTCACCTTGTTGTCCGCGGAGGACCTGCGCGAGCGCGTCTCGATGGGGGCGGCGATCGAAGCGATGAAGTCGGCCTTCGCGGCACTCTCGACCGGTACGGCGGTGGCGCCTCCGCGCACCCACGTCGATGTGACGGCGCACGAGGGCAAGGTGCTGCTGATGGGTGCATCGATCCCCGACGTGGGACTGGCAACCAAGGTGGTCTCCTACTTTCCGCACAATCCGAAGCGCGGCGCGAGAGCCATCAACGGGCTCATCATCGTCTTCGATCCCGACACGGGCGCACCCACGGCGTTGTGCGATGGCACCTACTTGACGGCTCTTCGCACCGGAGCCGGTACCGGCGCCTCCATCGACCTGCTGGCGCGGCCGGACGCGCGTGTGGGAGCGTTGATTGGAGCTGGCGGACAAGCAGCGATGCAGCTGCGAGCGATGGATACGGCGCGCTCGCTGGACACCATTCACGTCTTTTCACGCAGCCAGGAGCGGGCGGAGCTCTTCGTCGCCAAGCAGCAGCCCCACGTCGAAGCCGAACTCGTGCTGGCGAAAAGCCCGAGCGCTGCGGTCAGCGGCGCGGACATCGTCGTCGCTTCGACCAGCTCGGCTAGCCCGGTGTTCGACGGCAAAACATTGGGTTTCGGCGTGCACGTCGCGGCCATCGGCAGCATCACCGAAGCCATGCGCGAGGTGGACGAAACGGTGGTGGCTCAGGCACGCATCTTCGTCGACTCCGTCCCGGGGGCGCTCAGCGAGGCAGGTGAATTGATAGCTGGCGAAAGAGCAGGCCTCACCCAGCGCAGTGACTGGACGGAGCTCGGTCTCGTAGCTGCCGGTAAACACCCGGGGCGACACAGTGACGACGAGCTCACGTTCTTCAAGTCCGTCGGTCACGCCGTGCAAGACGTGGCGATCGCGCGCCTGGCGCTCGATACCGCTCGCCGCTTGGGCTTGGGGCGCACGGTAGAGCTGTGAAGGACGCTGTGGAGCTGTGATGAAGACGACGACCTGGTCCCCACCCGCGAGTTGGACTCGCATCACGTGCATCGACGCTCACACCGCGGGCGAGCCTCTGCGCATCTTCACCTCGGGCTTCGACGAGCCACCCGGCGCGACGATGCTCGAAAAGCGCCGCTACGCTCGCGACCACCTCGATCACTTGCGGCGCGCTACGATGTTCGAGCCACGGGGGCACGCCGACATGTACGGCTGCTTGCCCACTGCGCCGGTCACGAGTGACGGCCACCTCGGGGTGCTGTTCTTGCACAACGAAGGTTACTCCACGATGTGCGGCCACGGCATCATCGCGATGGTCACCGTCGGGCTGGAGTGCGGACTGCTCGAGCCTGCCCTCGACGAGGTGCGTATCGATACGCCCGCCGGCAGAGTCACGGCTTTCCCTCACTGGCAGGGCTCGCGTGTGGCCCGAGTTTCGTTCGAGAACGTGCCGTCGTTCTTGCTGCAAGCGGACGTCCAGGTCGAGGTTCCGGGCTTGGGACAGGTGAGCTGCGACATCGCCTTCGGGGGCGCTTTTTACGCCTACGTGCAGGGCGAAAGCTTGGGGCTCTCGCCCGAGTCGCCCGCGCCGCTGATCGATGCGGGCATGCGCATCAAAAGAGCGCTGATGAAGAGCCACGAGCTCGTGCACCCCGCGGGGCAAGCGGATCTCAACTTCCTGTACGGCACCATCTTCGTCTGGCCCGGACGGGAGCCGGGCCGCAGTCGCAACGTGTGCATCTTCGCCGAGGGCGAGGTCGACCGTTCACCCACCGGCACCGGTGTCAGCGGTCGCGCTGCCATCGAGCACGCGCGCGGACGGCTCGCCCTGGGCACACCACTGACGATCGAGAGCATTCTGCGCACCGAGTTCCAGGTCCGAGCCCTGCGCGAAGTGCCGTGCGGCGCGCTGACGGCGATCGTGCCCGAGGTGACCGGCAGTGCCTTCGTGACGGGTCGCAACGAACTGCTGCTCGACCCGCTGGATCCCCTGCGCCACGGCTTTTTCCTGCGTTGAATCGTGACCGCGACGCCTTTCAGCCGCAGCCACATTGCACTTCGGGAGCACCGGGCGTGCAGAAGGGCGCCGTCTCCCCGCAGATGCATTCGCAAGTAGCGATCCCGTTGCATTCAGACGGCAGCTCCGCGCAACGGGGTTTCGCTTCGTCAGGCACGAGCCCGATCCCGCTGCAAGGGGCCGCACAGTACTCATTCGCTGCGCACGTGACGGATCCGCACACACCACCCACGGTGCCGGGTGACTCCTCGCTCCCCGTGGGTCCACCCCCATCCGTCGGAGCGCCCGCTTCGCTCACGCCGTCTCCGAGGTCGTCGCCTGCCGCCTGCGTTTCCGCAGCATCTGCGCCCTGATCCCCATCGCCAGTTGGAGCGTCGGCAGTGCTCGTGTCTGCCTCACTCGTGGCGCCACTGCTGGGACCCGTCGCTGGCGTCAGCTCAACATCGCTCGCGTTGCCATCGCCCGTACTATCGGACGACGGGTCGCTCCCGACAGCAGGACCGACATCGTCAGAGTTGCCTTGCGTCGGGTCGGCCGAATCCCCCCCGACATCGTCAGGGTTGCCTTGCATCGTGTCGGCCGAGTCACCCCCGACATCGTCAGAGTTGCCTTGCATCGTGTCGGCCGTGTCGTCCCCGACGTCGTCGCTTGCGTTCGTGCTCTTGCCGCTGCTGCAGCCTGGGGACGAAGCAAGCGCGACACATGCCACAGCGAAAATCCACCGACTCCCGCTGCGCGCACCATCCGAGCCGTCACAAGCCATGGTGGATTGTTCTTCCGCTAGCCCCAACCCACAACCTCAAACTCCGCCCGGGTCGAAACTTCCGTATACCCGGCGTATACACTCGCCAACGCGCGGCGGACGCACCGGGAGCCAACGCCGTCAGTTCACGCCGCAGCAGCGCTTGTACTTCTTGCCGCTACCACAGGAGCAGGGGTCGTTGCGCCCGGGTTGATGCTGTTTGACGATGGGGCGCTGCTTGGGCCGCAGCGACGGGTTCTTGCGTGGCTCGAGCCAGAGCATGCCTTCGTCTCGGCTCCAACTCGTGCGCACGCGGTCTCTGAACGGCACGTAGAGGTCGCCCGGGTCCAGCTGGCAAAGCTCCGTCAGACACATCACTAGATTGGTCGCGCTGTCATCGCCGCTCTGGAATGGCAAGGGGAGGGTGGTGTACAGGGCGCGCTTGGACGCGTCTGAGAAGTTCAGCAGGCGTTCGCGCTGGGCGGGCGTGAGCCCGGCGTCCGCCGCGAAGCCTTCGTGTACCTGCAACGCGTAGCGTGTGAGTAGATCCGGCATCGGGTTTCTCCAGATCGCCAGCAGCAACGCGGCCCAACTCGCGAGGAACACGTGGTCGGCGTCTTCGTCCCGCTTGGACCAGCGTTCGAGCACGGGCACGATCGTGGTTTCGAGCTCCGGCGATCGAACCAGCGCTGCGAATAGCATCACCAGGCTACCGGTCGAGTACTCCACGGAAAACTCGTCGCGCTCGAGTTCGGCGATCAACGTGGGCACGACCAAGTCCGACAAGCACGCCGCCATCAGCGCAGCGCGAAACCACCCCGTCCAGTTACTCGAACGCAGTAGCTCGTGAATGAACCAAGTGCGATGCACCGAAGTTGCCGACACGTGGCGGTCCACCAGTTCGAAGGACACCTGCAGTTCATGACGATCCGCCGCCAGCAGCATGGACAGATGCATCAGCTCCCAGTTCGCCTCGCAATAGGCGCGCAGGAGCGGCTCGTGCCGTGCACCCACGCGGGGTACGGTCTGGAGTCGCCCAAACGCCCGCTCGGAAAACTGCGCGGCCACGAGCGCGCGTTGCACGTAGTCTGCACCCAACAGCGGCGTCCACTCCAGCAGGCTTTCGAACTCCTCGCGCGTGAGCGTGGCTCGTGCCTTCTGCAAGCGTCGCAGGTGCCGGTCGCGCTCGCGGGTGCCACCTGCTTTTGCACGAGCGACCAACTCCCGCAGTACCTCCGCGCGCTGACTCAGTTCGTCCAGCGCGCGCCGTGGGACGACCGTGGCATCTTTGACGTGCATCCCATTGCCCAAGCAGGTGATGAATTTGCCGTCC
Source organism: Polyangiaceae bacterium (assembly GCA_050290545.1). Classification (GTDB taxonomy): domain Bacteria; phylum Myxococcota_A; class Polyangia; order Polyangiales; family Polyangiaceae; genus SZUA-265. The sequence continues at coordinate 115,082 of JBNKHV010000191.1, forward strand.
CGACTCACGATCACGTGGGGCGCGTTGCGTGTTTCGTCCAGTGCCAGCGCCACTCGTCCGCAGTCACCCGGAACCGGCACCTGCTCGAGCAAATACTTCACCAAGCGATGATCGCGGTAGAGCCCGAGCGCCAACTCGGCGTGCTGCGCGTTCAAGCGATCGACCCGTGTCAAGAAATGGGCGGCGTGACCCCGATGATCCATCCCGCGGCAAGTATATGTGGCGCAGGCTCGAGTGTAAACCGCGCGCTGCGGTGCGCGACAGTCACCGTGAAGCGCCGAGGGCTAGACGGTAGAAAATGTGAACGCATGTAAAAGCGTGCGGCGTCGTGTTCCGCGGGACGTTCGCGTGCTCGCTCGGGTCGTGTTGGTTCGTGCGACCCGCCGCGTCATGTTTTCTTTTCCTGTTGAGTTGTTACGGCGCCAGAGAAACGTCGCTGAAGTTTCTCCCACGCAAGCTGGTATGGTCGCTGTTTCACGGACGAAGTGCACGCATGCTCCGTCGCGTGCACTCTTGACGCTCGCGGCGTCGTCGAATTGACTGCCCTCGTCCGCCAGGCGCCAGCGGGACCGAGTTGGCGACGGAGCGGGCACCACACCAAACCAAGAAGGGGTTAGACGACCATGGTATCGAAGATGGTGACCGACCGCATCGCGTCGGCAAATTGGGTGGCACAAGCGGCGGAGACGCACGCCTCGCGCATCGGCTCGGAGCTCGATTCGATCATGAGCTCACACTTGAGAGCCGGGGAAACCGCGCCCGATTGGAAGCTCGTCGTGCGCTTGTTGGGCAGGCACCTGATCAGTGATCTGGACCAGTTGGAGGCCGCTGACGAAGCGCACGATCGGGAACAGACCGAGGACGTCGCCGCACGCCGGGCCCGTGACGAAGCCTCGGAGCAGCTGTACGCCTCGTTGGTGGCTCTGCGCGGTGGCCTGGAGGCCAACATGGGCAGTGAGGTGGTCAAACAGCTGGGTTTTACCGGTCGCACGCGAGAGGCGCCGCAAGCGCTGGTGCGCAGCGCGCTGCAGGTGGCTGAACGTCTGCCTCGGGCGACGGCCAATCGCAGCCCTGTCTTCGCCGGTTTTCAGTTCGATGCGACCGCGGCCCAAGCGGGGCTGCGTGACCAGGCGGGCATCGTCGAACAGGCGCTGAAGAACCTGCAACGCGAAGAGCGCGAATCCGAGGCCACGCTGGTCGAGAAGCAGCGTGCCCTGGACCAACACGACAACGTGTTCACCGGCAGCGCGGGCATGCTCTCCTCCTTGTTCCGGCTCGTGGGCGATCACGAACTCGCCCGTCGCATCAAACCGTCCGAAACCCGCCCCGGCGAAACCGAAGAACCGGTCCAGAGCCCCGACACCACGCCTCCCACGCAGTAGCGCGTCCGTGCCGAATGACGAGAGCAGGCGTGCTCGAATTCCCGCGCGACGCGTGGCGTCAATGAGCATCTGAGCCCCGGCAACGAGCAACACGCCGAAAACGAGCCGATCCATCGTGGATCGGCTCGTTTGCTGGGCTTGGACGACGCGATCCAGCGTGGATCACACGAGTTGTCGAAGCGAACGAACGGCGCACGACTGGCGCGCGCGAGTCTGCGTCCGAACTTGCCGTCGCCAGCGTGGCCCACGTGAGTTCGAACTCCGAACTCGCGTGGGCCAAACCGCGGGTGGTGGCGGTGCTCACCGCCGTCGACGATCCAGCGTGGAGCGGGCCCCTGGCCTCGTACACGACGGCGGATCCACGGTGGATCGGTGTGTTTTCGAGTGCTTAGGAGCGGTGGAGGCGTGTTCCGGCGGGCGCTTGGCCGACGCCGCTGCCGTCACGGTGTTCGAAGTTGGCGGCACAGCCCCGCCGGGCACAGGCCGGCGCTGACCGGTCCCGGGTCGCACTCTTCGGGCCGTTGACGATGCCGTCGCCGCAGTAGCCGTCGAGTCGGCAATCGGGCCCGCACTCCGCGTAGCCGCCGGCGTTCACCCCATCGTCACACTGTTCACCGAACGACAGTACGCCGTCCCCGCAGAGCGCCGTGCACTTGCTGGCCTGGTCCGTGCCGCTGGTGGCGCAGAGGAAGCCAGCTTCGAGCGTACAAGAGCTGCTGCAGCCGTCGCCGTCGAGCAAGTTGTGGTCGTCACACTCTTCGGCGATGACCATGCCGTCGCCGCAGATCGCTTCGCAGTCCACGTCGCCGCTGCACTCCGGCTCGACGAGGCAATCGGCACTGCAGCCATCGTCGGACAGGTCGTTGCCGTCGTCGCAGCTTTCGCTGCCTTCCACGATGCCGTCCCCGCACAGAGTCGGGCTGCACAGGCTGGGCTCTCCCTCACACTTGCTGCCGAGCTCGATGCTGCAGTTTTCGCTGCAGCCGTCACCGCTCTGCAGGTTTTGATCGTCGCACTGTTCACTCGGTGCGACCATGCCGTCGCCGCAGGTCGCGTAGGGCAAGCAGGGCCGCCCTGGTGTCGAACACAGGAAGCCCGGTTCGATGCTCAGGCAGCTGGCGCTGCAACCGTCGCCGTCGAAGCGATTGCCGTCGTCGCAGTATTCATCGCTGCCAAGCACTCCATCGCCGCACCCGGTGGGCGCTACCCCGGGCGTGATGGGCGTGCCCCCCGGGGGAGGCGTTGCGCTGGGGAGCGTTACGTCACTGGACTCGTTGCCGGCAGTGGCGACGCCGCCGGGCGTGCCATCCGCCTCTTCGTCACTCGCCGGCGCTGTCTCGGTGGACGCCTCGGGGTCGCGCGACGTCTCCGTTGCCCCTGAAGTGGCGGGCTCAGCCGACGTTCCGTCCGAGCCGGCTCCTGCATCAGGCCCGACAGCGCTGGGGTCCGCGACGGCACCTGAGATCGTGCCGTCGTCCGCGCGGTTGCCGGCACTCGACGCTGCGCCATCGTCGCTCGACGCTGCGCCATCGTCGTCATTCGACGTGGTGTCGCTGTTCGTGTCCGCGTTGCCGGATCGTTCACCCGTTGCGGCATCAGTGGAAAGCACGTCGGCTTCGACGCACAGATCCGAGCGACACTCCAAACCGCGATCACACCCGCCACTGGGCAGACACTCGCAGCGCTCCAAGCCCGGGGTGCACTCGGAAGACGTGCCCAGCTCTTGCTCCGAGCCGGTGCCCGAGTTGCAGGCGAGCATGATGACGACCACAGCGCCGAACCAGGCGCGGGCGATCGATGCCTCGTTCGTTTTGGCGCGACCCACGACGACAGCATGCCACGAGTGAGCGCCTCGCCCAAGCGACGAGTTCGCGCTCCTGTGCGAGTCGGCTTTGCCCCTTGGAATGGCGCTACCATGCCGGCGTGCTGCGCTCGTGGAGCGTGTGGCACAGCGGCGCACTCGGCATCCGAAAGCACAGCCCCCGAAGCCCAGAGCTCGAAGCCCAGAACTCGAAGCCCAGAACTCTGTGGCGTGCGGCTGCGGCGCGATCGGCTAGCTCGCGCGTGGCGCTCGTCGCCGACGACACAGCGCGGCTCCCGCCAGCAACACGAAGAACCACGAGCGCTCAGCCCGATGTACGCCTTGCGCACTGACGTTTCGCAGTGCCTCGTTTCGCAGCGACTCGTTTCGCAGCGACTCAGTGTCCGGTGAGTCGAAGCGCCCCACCAGGCGGCACCCACAGCCCCCGTCGTCCGTCGTCGAACCGAGGCTCGGGTCGCCCGCGCCAGCGGTGGTCTCCTGTGGCGGAGGGTTGCCTGCGGGCGGTGTGCCGTCGCCCGTGCCGCTCATCGTCGGTGTCGTGCTCGGGCTCGGTGGGGTCGCGCCGGACGAGCCTTGCGGTATTGGGGCTCCGCTTGCGGCGCCGGGTGGATCGGCGCCAGGCGCTCCGGGGTTGGGAGCGCCGCTCGGACTGCCCGAAGGATCACCAGCGACGGGCTCTTCCGCGCCGGCTCCTGCTGCGCCCTCGACGGCGGGATCCGTCACACCGCCCGTACCTTCCGTCGGCGCGTCGACGGAGCTGCCGCCCGCGCCCCCGCCCCCATCTTCGCTCGGGGCGCCACCCTCGCCAGCCTGCGCCGGGTTACCGCCGCTGCCGCCTGCGCCCTGTTGCGGCTGTCCACCGGCGCCGTCCCCGCCTGGCATCTCGTCACAGGGTACGGATAGATCGCGCACGCGGATGTTTCGGAACGCGACCGTGCCGCCGCTGATCCAACGTGAGCCCCCGTGCACCTGGATCGCTAGCGGGCCGCTCGCGTTCACGTCGTCGCGCAGGATGGTCTCCGTGAAGTCCATCACCTGCGTGCCGGAGATCCACACCTGCATGTGCGGTGGATTGTCTTCGATGCGTGCTCGGATCTCGTTGAAGGCCGTCGGATCCCACAGGCTCGGCCACAGTGCGAGGTCGAAGATCGGTTCTTCGTGCCGGTCGGGGGCGAGCACGGCGGTGTTGCCGTCGTCGGTCAACAAGTAGGGGATCTCGCGCAGCTCCTGAGGGAAGGCTTCGCCCCAGATCGTGCCCACCGCGGAGTCCGAAACGTGGTCGATGGTCACCTGGTAGGCGCGGTTGCCGTCGGTCGTGCGGAAGAAGAGGCCGGAGTCACAGCCCCAATCTATCTTCACCTCGAGGACGACCTCGACGTCTTGATAGGAGGCATCGGTCACCAGGATGCCGCCCTGCTGTCCGTCCGTCTGTCGTCCCACGATGGTGCCGTCTTCCACCGTCCAGCCTTGCCCTGGGCCGTGCATGTTCGTGGGGCTCGGGCTCCAACCCGTCAGATCCACGCCGTTGTCGAGGCGTTCGAAGCATGCTTCTTGCGCCGCCGCGGGCGTGGCCAGCAGCAGCGCGACGGCGACACTCGAGCCAGTGCAGCATCCAAGGGCCAGACGATGAGGGGCTTTCGACACCGGATGCATCATGCGCAGGCCTGGTGTCGTCTGGCTAGCGCGTCCGCTTGGGGCTGCCTTCTCTACGGCCTGAGCGAATGATTGCAGCGGGCTGATTCTGTTTGGGTTGCGGAGCAGTGCGACACCGCCGAGCCGCGGGCTGGGGCGCTGCGGCTGCCGAAATCGGCGGCAACGTTTCTAGTCGCACCCATCCGGCGGCGTCGGGTCGAATCGAGCGAGCGCGGTCGTCGCTGCGTCTGAACGATGATCGCCCACAGTGAGTGCACTTTTGTGGGGGGTTGGTCGCGATCGCACTGCGTGCTGGGTGGCTTGGTGGCGCTCGCGCCTTCGTGAAGGGGGCGGGCTTGGCGGGGCTCGCTCTTTCGCGTGAAGGGGCGGGTTTGCTGGCGCTCGCACCGTCGTGAGAGGGGGCGGGCTTGGCGGGGCTCGCACCTTCGTCGAGGGAGCGGGCTTGGTGGTGTCCGCCGCCGCCGCGCGGCGCGATCGCACTTTTGTGCATGGGCGGCCGAGAGTGGCGCGTTAGCCTGACGTGGGAGCCTTCGTTCTGATCGCCTTGGGGGTCCCGGTGGCACACTCGACAACGATCGGAATCGAAGTATGAGCTCTTATCGTCTTGCCCGCCGTTCTTTCCTCGCCGCCGTGGGCGGGGCCGTCGGCTTGAGGATGATGCTCGACAACTTCGAGGCCTTGGCCGGTGGGGTCACCACCTCGCCGCGCCGCTTTTTGTTGTGGCACTTCCCCCTCGGGACGATGCGCTATCGCTTCGTACCTGAGGGTGCGGGTGCCACGTACACACCCTCGGTGCTATCGCAGCCCTTCGAGGACGCAGGCTTGCGGCAGGACATGACCATCTTCTACGGCTTCTCTGATGCGCACTTGACGGTGCCCGGAGGCGGGGGCCACGAGGGGGGCACGGTGTTCACCACGACCTGCTGCAGTGCGGAAGGCACGCGCGCGAATGGTGGCGAGACAGACGATGCGGTCGCCGGTGGCCCGTCCTTCGACCAGATCTTCTTCGACAAGGTCCCCGGCATGAAGGACGGCGGGGCGGCGTACGCCAACGCCCTCTGCGATGCGCGGGTCGATTCGAACGAGACATCGACGCAATGCCTTTCCTACGCCTACGACACTCGCTCCGTGACCTCCGCGCAAGTCGCGGACGAAAGCATCACCGAGAACGTGCCGCTGCTCCCGGCGTTGAGTCCGGCGACGCTCTATGCGCAGTTGTTTTCGGGCTTCATGCCTGGCGGCGCCACCGAAGCCAACCAAGAGCGCGCGCTGAACGCTCTCTTGATGCGGAAGAGCGTGCTCGACCACTCGTTGGCCGAACTGGAGCGACTCAAGACACTTGCCCCGAGTTCGGAAGCACCGAAGATCGAGCTGCATGCGGAAGCCATCCGCAAGGTGGAGCTCCAGCTTTCTCAGCAGATCGAAGCGGGCGCTATCGCCCCGGGGGGCTGCGACCTTCCTGCCGCCCCAGATCCGGAGCTCATGGGCGAGACCGGCAACGAACCCTACATGACCAACAACGTCAAGGAAGACGACTCGCCGAAGCTTCGTCAGCTGGCACTCGCTCATTCGGCGGTGCTGTTGGCGGCCTTCCAGTGCGACATCATCCGCGCAGGGACGTTTCAGTACTGTCCCGGACAAAACCACGTATCGTTTGCTGGCATGTGGCCCAGCGACCCTATGCGCATCGCGATGCATCACCCGGTGAGTCACATGTCCGGGATGATCGCCAACGCTGCCAACGTCGAGCCGCCCGCCGAGGGTGAAGCTCGGGACGTGTACGAGTTTCTCGTCAACGTCCAGCTTTGGTTCAACAGTTTGACGGCGGAGATCTTGGGCAACTTCAAGACCGCGACAGACGCCTTCGGCAACGGCATTCTCGACTACACGGTGATCCCCCACGTGACCGAAGTGTCGGGACCGAACCACAGCCGCAGTCCTAAACCGGCGTACCTCTTCGGCGGCTCTGCGCTCGGTCTGCAGCACGGGACGTTCCAAAACTTCGAAGAGCGGCGCCCGCAAGTCGATCTCTACCTCACCGCGGCCCAGGCGATGTTCGGTAGCAGTGATGTCATGACCCTGCTCGCCGACGAGCGCTTCATGCAGTTCAATCCCGAGGCGGCGGTCATCCCTGGCTTGTGGCAAGCGCCGGCATGACACTGCCGTCGAGCGCTTGAGGACGCCTCATTCCCGGCTCGTGGCAGGCACCGGCAGGGCGCTCGCTCGTTGGGTGGTCAAAACAAAGGGCCGCGCACCAGGGTCACGGCAAAGGCGACGATGATCAGCGCCAGCACCAGGTTGGCGCGTCCCATCAAGCTCGCCAGCAGCCGCAGCTGACGCGTGCTCGGCGCATCTGGCACTTCTTTCATCGCGCGAGCCGCGCGCGGCCCGACGAAAAAGTCGTGCACGATGCTGAGCGCCAACACGAGTGCCACGAAGAAGAGCTTCAGCGCCACCGTGCTGCCGTAGCTGCTGGTGAGGAAGCCCGCGTCGAACAGCTGGCTCGAGAGCAGCCCACGGTGGTGCAAGTTGACGAGACCGGTTACCAGCAACACCGCCAGCGCGACCCAACCCACGGCGCGAAAACGGCGCGCCGCGAGCAAGATCAAAGCACCGCGCTGGGGGTGGCCGCTGAGCGCGGGCACCAACACGAGCGAGAGGAAGAGCATACCACCCAACCAGGTAGCGGCCGCGACGACGTGCAGCCAGACGGAGATGGTGTACAGCGCTTGCACGACGTGCGCCGCATCATACACGTGCCGCGCGCGGTGGCCACCTGCGTGTCGCGTGCGTGCGGGTGACGGCGAAGTGCGTGCCGGCGGACGCGTGCGGGTGCCGACGAAGTGCGGCTACGGAGCAGGTGCGCCGGGTGACGATCGCGCGCAGTGACGGCGGAAGTGCGTGCTGGTGACGCGGAAGTGCGTGCGGCTGTTGGTGAGGTGCGCTCGCCGTTGCGGCGGAAGCGCGTTGAGGGTGCAGTGCGCGCGGCGAGGTGAGCGTGGTGACGGCGGAAGCGCGCCATTGCGGCGGAAGCGTGTGGGTGACGGCGAAGTGCGCCGTTGCGGCGGAAGCCTGCGGGTGACGGGGAAAGCGTGCGTGGTGAGCGCTGCCGGAAGTTGCCGTCAGCGTTCAGCGCGGTGATTGGCGCCCATGTGGTTAGCGCGTGGTGGTTCTGGTACCTCGCCCCACACTTTACCCGTGGGTTGACCGCGCGTCTTGGCTCTGCGTGGCGGTGGTGAGCGCTCGTTCGTGCTGGCATTTTCGCGGGGTTCCGCTGGATTTGCGGTGCAAATGCGCGTGCTTCACCGGTGATCGAGCGCTGCCTGTGCGCTCCTGGCGGCTGCTCATCGTCGTCGCATGAGGGCAGGAACGGTCTTGCGCGGCCGCCGAGACTTTCGGCATGGTGGTCGTCATGGTCTCGATCAGCAAACTCGTTCGGTGGGTCGCTCTGCTGAGCACGTTATCCGTTCTTGGATGTGGCGATTCGTCGAGCGACGACCCAGACGACGACGCGCTGACCAACACCGACGACGGCGATGCGACGGACACTGCGTCCGATACCGACGCGGACGCGATGGGCAGCGACGGTGCGTCCGACGGACAAACGGATGCTTCCGGGGCAAACGAAACCGACGGCGCAACCGACGCGAACGCGGAGACCGATCCAGGCGGTGACGGAGCGACGGACGCCGACGACACTACAGCCACGGACGCCGCGGCCACCGACTCTGCAGCCACAGACGCTGCGGCCACCGACTCTGCAGCCACAGACTCTGCCTCGACCGATGCCGCAGGCACCGATTCCGCCGATCCCGGCACCGACCCGACCGACACCACCACCGACCCAGGCCCCGACGAGTTTGGCGACCTGCCCGCGGAGGAAGGCCTCATCGTGCGCGGCAACGCCATTTTGGAACTACCCTTCGAGAATCGCTTCCACGGTCGCGGCGCCAACTTCACGGATACGCGCTCCTGCAACGCCTGCACGTACTTGGACCCAGACGTCGAGGGGCTCAATCGTTGGGCAGATGAGCTGCTCGACGTCTGGGGAGCGAACTTCGTGCGCTTGACGTTGACGGCGTTCGAGGGGGACGACGGCTACCGTCGACAATGGGCCTCGTTGGTGGACGACGCGGACTACGCCGAAGACGTCGTCAACACCGTGACGCACATGACGTCGAAAGAGGGCGTGTACGTGCAGGTGACGCTGTTCACCGATCCGGCGTTGGTGGACAACAACGACCAATACGACAGCGAGTGGCCGACGGAAGAAGCGTTGCCCATCTACGAGCTGCTCGCCGAACTCTTCGCCGACAACCGCAAAGTGCTCTTCGGTCTGACGAACGAACCCCACGGCCCCGTGGAAAACAATCCCGAGCTGGCGCAACGTTACGTCGAAGCGATCGATGCCATTCGTGCGGTCGAGACCTCCATCGGTGTGGACGAACACGTCGTGGTCGTTCAGGCGCCGCAACAATGGGCCCGTGACTTGTCGTGGTTCGTGGATAACCCCATCGACCGCAGCAACGTCGCGTACGAGGTGCACCCCTACAACCCCCAAGAGGACTTCGAAGCCCTGTTGACGGAGCCCAGCGCCACCTTGCCGTTGATCGTCGGCGAGTACGGCCCCACGGCGTATTCGGATGAAGACGACATTCGCGCGTTGTGGGTCCTGGCGCAGGAACTCGAAATCCCGCACATGGCGTGGATCTTTCACCACCGCTGCCCGCCGAACCTGCTCGACGATACCGCCGAGGACGGTTGCGGACTGAGTGCGGACAGCGGTTACGATTTTCCGCGCACGGAGTGGGGCGACATGCTCTACGACTACCTGCAGACCGAGTGGTGAGCGCGGCGGAGCCCCGCCGCTGGCGGAGGCGCTCAGCACGGTCGCGCGCCAGGTCCAATTGACCGAGCGTGAATACGCGGTCGCCCAATTGCGAGCCGGAGCCCGTAGGGCCGGCGGGGAGCTCTGCGAAAGCGGGGTGGAGCGCTGCGAAAAGCGGCAGCGGCGCGCTGGGCGGGCGCGAGTGCAGGCGTTCGTCGCTGTTCGTCAAATCGCGCCATCGACGTAGCGGACGTTGACACGGCGCTCCGGCGGTCGTGTACTAGTCGCCACTACCGTGAAACGTATCGCATCGTGCTTGTTGTTCGGGTTGGCTGTGGGTTGTGCCGGTGAGCCCCCCCTCGCGTTGGGTGGCGATGAGGGGCAAGCGGACGCGACGGCAGACGATGTGACGGATGGGAGCGGAAGCGATGACGTGACGGGTGCCGAGACTGATGACTCGCCTGGGACCGACGCTGCGCAGAGTGATGGGGCGGCTGGCACGGACATGGCGGGAGCTCCCCTGACGTGTTCGGACGCGGCGGAGTACGGGCAGGAGGCGACGACCCAGACTTACGACGGCGAGACGCACCTGATATCTGACCATCGAGCCGCGTGTCGCGCGACGGGCGAACGGGTCATGCTCTTCGTGCAAGACGATCTGTACGACAACCCCGTCTCACAGCCGGAGGTGGACGCGCTGTTGGCGCGCCTCGAAGAGGACGGCGGTATCTTGTCGACGTTGGAGCAGAACTTCGCCCCCGTGAAGCTGGAGGAGTTGCCCGGTGGCAAGATCCCCATCTTCGTCATCGATACGGGCCGCGCTGGCGAAGGCTACGTTTGCGGCTGGTGCGAGAATTGGGAGCTGCACCTCGACGGCAAGATCCTCTCGCCGTTGGATGGCGACCGCGCCTTGGGCATCGCGGCGCACGAGCTATTTCACATCGTGCATCGGGGTTACGATCCGGATGAGCTGCCCTGGGTCGACGAAACGTTGGCGCAGGCCGCCATGGTGGCCGCTGGCTTCTCGACGAACGACCAGGATTGGCTGGCGCGTTATCTCTCCAACCCCAACGTGAACTGGGGACCGGGCAACGTTGAGCTGACGGCGTTCGACTACGGGGCGGGGCTGACGTTTGGGACCTATCTCTGGGAGCAAGGCGGCGCACAGCTGATGCGCGCCGCAACGTTGGAGACGGAAGACGATTGGCTCGGTTTGGACTTGGCGCTCGAAGCGAGCGGCACGGATGCTACCGCGCTGCAGATGTTTCAGCGCATGGCGGCGGCGCTGTATCTGGATGACCCCGAAACGGGGTTCGGCTTCGAGGCGCTGGACGTCGAGCTCGGCTCGGTGACGGCGCTGAGCGCAGGCCAGAGCGAGACCGGCGTGCTCGAACCCTACGGACTCGTCTACCTCGAGCTGGACGATGGCGTGACGAACCTGCGCCTCGATGGGACCGACGCGGTGCTCGCTAGCGCGTTGACGCAAGAGGCGGAGCTCGTGGACATCGAACTCGGGAGCGAGCTCGAACGCGGTAGTGAAACCGTCGTCATCCTGACGGCCACGGAACGAAGTGAGTTCGAGCTCAGCGTTTGGTAGGCGCTGCATCGAGAGGCGGCGTGCGTGGCAAACGCACAGCGATCAGCGCGAGGCGACGGGACGAAGTGCTGGACGTGGTGCGACGGCACAGAGTGCCGGGCGTGATGCGACGGCACAAAGCGCCCCGTGGGGCTCTGCGACGTTGAGCGACGGGCCGTAGCCCGCTATGAGGGCGTCATGCTCGTGCACTCCGTCTATTTCTGGTTCAAGTCGGATGCGGATCCGGCGTTGGTCGCTCGCTTCGAGCAGGGTCTCGCGCGCCTCGCGACGATCCCCGACGTGCAAGCGGCTCACTTCGGCAAACCCGAGGCGACCCCCAAACGCGCGGTGCTCGACGACAGCTACTCATGGGCGCTGATCGCCACCTTCGAGGATCTCGCGGCGCACGATCGTTATCAGGACCACGCGATCCATCACGAGTTTCTGCAAGAGTTCTCTGCCAGCTGGGAGAAGGTGCAGGTTTACGACGTCAGGGTCTCGGAAACGAGTTCGTAGCGGGCTCGAGAGGGACCGCGTTCGGACTCGATGTTCCTCGGTCCAGGTGCTCGATCATCGTTCTGTGTCTGTTCGTGGTACTCCCCGTTGGACGGCGACGAGCTGCGTCCGCAGCCCCAGCCTAGTTCGAAAGCAGTCCCAGCAGCCCGGGACGGTGCCCCCTACGCTGGGGCTTCCCACAGGCCGTCGATGGGCGCGGCGTCGGGGTTGAACTCGACGAAGCGCTCCTCGCTCAGTGCGCTCATGACGTCGCTGGAGCCGAACAACGCTTGGGCCGCTGTGAGGTAGAGATCGACCTGCGGACGTACGGGGCTCAGGTTCACGAACGTGCCGTGCTTCATCCCCAAGGCAGAGCCCCCGAAGAGGTAGGCGGGTTTGGGGCTGCGCGAACAGCTCGGCTCTGCTACCTCGGTCACGAAGGGAACGAGCATGTGGTCGAGCAGGCTGTTGCCGAAGACGTCCGGCGTTGCCTTGAGGTCGCTCAGGATTTCAGCCAGCAAGGTGTTGTACCAGAGCTGCACGTTGACGAGGAACTCGTAGATGTCGAGATCATACCCGCCCTCTGGTGGCGGCCGCGTTGCGCCACCTCCGAGCATGATTCCGGTGTCGGCCACGGGGTGATGCATCGCGATTCGCGTTGGATCGCTCGGCCACATGCCACCGAAGGAGACGTGACTGACGCTCGGCGCGAACTGAAACGTGGCCGCGCGAATCAGATCACACTGAAACGCAGCACGGAGCACGGCCGCATGAGCCAACGCGATTTGTCGATGAAGCGGCGAGTCGTCCGTCTCGGTGATCCGCTGGTAGGGGGAGTTACCCGTCTGTCCAATGAGTGCCGGATCGGGGGCGCTCGGGATGTCGCAGTTCCCGAGTCGCTCGCTGGCTTCCAGTTGATCCGCGAGCTGCCGTTCGGCGTTGCGAATGGCTTCGGCGTGGGCCTCGATTTTCGGAGCCTCGGAACTCGGCGCGATGCTCTCGAGCTGATTGAGTTCGCTCAACGAGGAATCGAGCACACTTTGTCTCAAACGCAGAGCATTGAGCGCGGCTTGTCGGTTGGTCTCGGTGTTTCCTCCCGGGACGTAGTTCGAAAACAGGTTGGCATACGACTCGGCGGGACTCAACTCGGCCAGCAGCGGGACGTTTTCCGTGATCTCGCCGCCAGGCATGGCGGACGTGATCGTGCGCCGGGTGTAGCCGTAGGAAAGGCAACGGTTCGACGTCTCGTTGGAATCCACCCGTTCGTCACAGATGACGTTAGCGTAGTCCACATTGCCCTCCTGGCGTTTCATGCCGGGCACGTTCTCCAAGAACACCTGGTCGAACGAGGGGCCGCCCGCGACGGCATCGTCGACTTCTCCGCCGTTGTCACGCGTGCCTTCCGAATTGCAGCAGGTCGTCGTGAAGACGGTGCCGCCCTCGTGCCCACCAGCGCCAGGCCCACGAATGTGTCCGTCGGAAAAGCCGTAGAAGATGGTCATGTCGTCACGCAGCTGCGCGTCTTCGAAGGGCTGCGAGAGTCGGGAGGGTGTGTAGTCAGCACCTTCACCTTCGGGCACGAAGCTGTAGCGTAGGGTGCCCGTGGGGAAGTGGAAGAGCATGAAGCGCGGTGGCGAGCTGAGCCCTTGCGCCATGCCCTCCAGGTTATCCAACAGCAGACGCAGCCCGAGAGCTCCGCCAATACCTGCGAGGAACGAACGGCGAGCGATACGGTAGGACCTCATGACTTCCCATCATCGTCGAGCGAGCGTTGCCGGACGATGCACAAATCTCTCACATTTCGACTGCTTCAGAAATGTACCGCGAGCAACCTCGAGAAGACTCATCGAATCGCGGAGTTTCACCGCATTCGATGGGGCGTTTGCCGTTCTTGAAGGTTGTGATCCGCTATCCCTGGGGTCCTCCGATGGAAGGGTGTGACTGAGCGAGCAAACAACGGGTCCGTAACCCTCCTTCTCTTCGCAGCCGGTGCGACTCTTGGCGCCACAGGTTGTCTCAACGTCGGCCCCGGTGACGCCGACGGGCGCGAAGTGGATCCCAACCAGTCCTACGGTTGGTCGGTACGAGTCTGGAGTGGCCAGGCCTTCTTCCCTCGGGGGGCCACGTCGAGTCGGTCCGCACGGACGTGCTGGATGGCGCGTCCCGGGTAGGATGATGCGCAGGTGGCGTCCTGGAGCACCGCTGGCGTCGGCGTCTGCCGCGCGCGGAGCAGCTCTCGCGGCGCGAGCTGAACATGGAGTCGAACGCTGAGGTCGGGAAGCTGCCTACTTGTGCGCCACTTGTGCCGCGGCGATTTCGGCAGTCAGCCTGGGACCTTTCACCCCGCCGTATACCGAAGGAATACGGATTGTCCTCGTGGCGGCTTCGATGACGTTGCGGGCTTTCCCGGCGCGTCATATGGCAATGTATGCTTACTAGAATTCATCTTACACCCACCATAGCTTCACTCGTCGTGGCGCTTGCCTGCGGGGCGAGTGGTGGGGCCGAAGGCGACGCTGCTTCGGTGGATGAATCGGGAGCGGCAAGCGACGCGACCAGCAACGGCGATCAGGACTCCAGCGTAGAAGATGGTAGCAGCGGGTCTGATTCGACAGTGACCGGCGAGAGTGGCGCTGACGCCACGCTGGATGATGGCGCAGACGACGCTGACGCCGCCGGGCCCGCCGGACCGACCACCGACGTTGCTGATAACGCGACCGACCCAGCAGCGACCGATGGCTCCAACGTGGTGCCGAACGAGGTGAACGACCCGGACGCGATGCCGGATGAAGTCAGCGAGCCCGACACGACCCCGAGCGCTCCGCTCCCGTCAGACGACCCGGTGATACCGACACCCGATCCGGGGGACTCCCTGCTGAGCAACCTGGTGCCCTTTCAACAATGGCCGCCACTGGGTGCCGAGGCGGTCGGTTTGCTCTTTTCCGCAACCAACGAACAGTACGGCGTTGCTTTCGACCATAGCCGTGGCTTCTACGCGGCTACTGCGCCGGAGAACACGAACTACCGCTTCAGCATCAACGGCAGCAGTCCCTACGTGGTCTACTTCGAGGCTGAGGCGGGAGAAGGGACGAACTTTCTGTCCCAGTGGCAGGTTCCTGGCACCGGGGACGCAGACGTCGTCTACGACGTAGCCCAGTTCGGCCCAGACGACATCGGGCGTTGGGGGCTCACCTCTCCCGTGCACCTGGTGCGCGTCGAGGTCAACGGTGGGGTCGGCTCCGCCAACTCGGTGCATTTCGTGCCCACGGACGTGGAAGTGCTCGACGGAACCGACGAGTACCCACTCGACCCCTTCGAGGCGTTCGTTACACACCGACAAATGGCCGATGAGATGTTTGGCGCCGCCGAGTTCGTCTCGATGTTCGAAGAGCGTCGCCTTGCTCTGGAGCGCGATGGGGCTGAATACGTCGACCTCGGTGACCAGGTGCAGATATTCCCCAGCTGGATGAACGATACCGACACGCTACGCTTGATCTTCATGCATCGTCACACTGGTGCCTGGGAATCGATGGAACTGGTGGAAATGCAGTGTCCGGAATGTCCGCCCGGAGCCCCCTGTGCCTTCTGCGATCCCGGTCCCGTGAACCAGCTCGTGAGCACTCGCTTGGCGGTGGAAGAAGCGGTGGTATTCGAAGTCGACAAGACTGGAGAAACGCTCGGAACCACGTTCCACGAAGCGACGAGCGCACCTGCTCCTTGATCGTTTTCGTTCGCGCGCGACGGTGAACGTGGCGCCGCGAGTCTGAGGGCGTGCAGCTGGGGCGACGGAAACGCGCCGGCGTCCGCAGATAGCGGGCGGGTGCGTCCGTCGGCCGGAACCGCTTTCTCCTGGCTGGGCCTCGTAGTAGAAGCGTTCCATGGCTTCGGTGACCTACCTGAGTCCCGGTCTGTTCGACATGGGGGGCATCGCGCGTTACGGGCGCTATCAGGTAGAGGCTCTGCGCGCGATCGTCGGGGCACCGCGGGTGTCCGTGTTGTCGATGCGCTCCCCCGAGGCGGGTGGCTTCGACGAGCCGTTTGCAGTCGACTTCGCGGCAGGCGGGACAGGAACACTGAGCAAAGTGAGTTTCGTGCTCAACGCCGCTCTTCACGCGCGGTGGCGTCGGATCTTCTGGGCGGGTCACCTGAACTACGCCCCGATCGTGTTGGCAGCCGCTCGCGCTTGCCAAGGCACTGCCATCGTCAACGTCTACGGTCTGGAGCTGTGGACGTCGCCACCGCGCGCGGCACTCGAGGCTCTCAAGCGGTGTTGGGTCGTGTCCGATTGTCACGCGACGTTGGACTACGCGATCTCCCAGGGCCTCGCCTCGAGTGCACGCAGTTCGGTGATTTGGGACCCCGTGGATACGGAGCGCTTCAAGCCGGCGGAGCCTGATGCAGCCGTTCTCGAGCGACACCAGATCGAGCGCGACGACAACTTTCGCGTCTTGTTCTTGGGTCGTTTGTCGAAGGAAGCGGGACACAAACAACCGATGAAGCTGCTCGAGGCGTTTGCCTACGCCAAGCTACCAGAGCGAGCCGAGCTGGTGTTCGCGGGCTCTGGTGATCAAGTTCCGGAGCTTCGGCGACGTGCCAGGGAGCTGGGGGTGGCCGACCGCGTTCGCTTGTTGGGACGAGTGCCGGACGCCGATCTGCCGTCCATCTATCAGGCGGCCTCGGTCAAAGTGCTCGTCAGTGTCCGTGGGCACGCACAGGGCGAAGGGGTCCCTCTCACGCTGCTGGAGGCCGCCGCTTGTGGCGTCCCGATCATCTGTGGTGATGAAGATGGCTCACAGGAGGCGTTGGAGCACGAAGTCACCGGCTTGCGCATCTCCTCGCGCAGCCAAGAAGAGCTCGTGCGAGCACTCGAGCGCGCGGGTGCGGAGCGAGACCGGTTTCGACAATTCGGTCGTGCCGGGGCAGAGCGCATTCGTCGTTTGTTTTCGTACGAACGATTCGTGACCCAGCATCGGCAGTTGCTCGATCGTCGAGAGATATGCCCCGTTGGAAGGAGTGTTCATGTCTGACGACTTTCTACCCGTTGCTCAGCCTGACATCGGTGCGCTCGAAGAGCAGCTGGTGTTGGAGGCCGTGCGGTCCGGGTGGGTGTCCTCGATCGGCCACTTCGTGGAAGAGTTCGAACGGCGGTTGAGCGAACTCACTGGAGCCGCGCACGTCGCGGCCGTCTCCAACGGTACGGTGGCTTTGCACCTCGCTCTGGTGGCGCGCGGGATCGGCCCGGGCGACGAAGTCATCGTTCCCGATTTCACCTTCGTGGCTACCGCTGCAGCCGTCGTGCACGCAGGAGCGACTCCGGTGCTCGTCGACGTGGAGCCGAACACGTGGTGCATCGATCCGGAACTCGTGGAAGCGGCCATCACGCCGAGAACTCGTGCCATCATCCCGGTGCACCTCTACGGGCATCCGGCGGACATGACCGCGATCAACGAGATTGCCAAGCGGCACCGTCTATTCGTGCTCGAAGACGCTGCGCAGGCTCACGGCGCGCGTTGGAAGGGCAGCCTGGTGGGGGGCCTCGGAGATGCCGCCAGCTTCAGCTTCTATGGCAACAAGCTCGTCACTACGGGTGAAGGCGGAGCCATCAGCACCAACGACGCCGAACTCGATCAGCGTATTCGCTTCTTACGTGATCACGCCATGGCTCCCGAACGACGGTACTTTCACCCGGAGGTCGGCTTCAACTACCGTCTGACGAACTTGCAGGCGGCTCTCGGCTGCGCGCAGCTGCGCCGCTTCGACGAGACGCTTCTCGTCAAAGAGCGACTGTTGGCGTGCTACCAGGCAAGCCTCGGTCCCGAATTGCTCACGCTCAACCCGCGCCACCCCGACGCCGTACCCGTAGTCTGGCTCGTCGTGGGCCTTCTGGGCGAACGCGCCTCGACTGCAGAGCTCGAAGACTTGGGTCGTCGCCTGCGCGAAACCCACCGCATCGATACCCGCCCGTTCTTCGTTCCGCTTCACCAGTTGCCGCCCTACAGCTCGGCAACTTTGCACCGTCGCGACGCTTCCGTGGCGACTGGCTTGGCAGAGCGAGGCCTTTGCCTCCCCTCGGGCAGTCAGTTGCAGCCAGATGACGTCGCGCGTGTCGCGCGCGCTCTCGAGCAGGAGTTGGCGTGAGACTTACGGGTACGATGGCCCGGGTCGGAGCAAGCGCCAAGGCGGTCGCGGTGGAAACCCCCTACGCTTTGATCGCGAACGTGCCCGGGCCCGTGGGCGCGGAGTTTTGGACCGGCGATGATTGTGGCATCGCGGGTGGATCGTCGATCTACTCCGTCTCCCACCACTACCAGGACGAAAGCGGCCATGGACGCAGCTACGTGCTGACGTCGATGGCTCCCGCCGAACAGCAATATCTCATCTCAGCGCCGTGCGTCGTCGAAGATGGCGCGGCCCTCGGCACGCAGTCGGTGATGCTCCCCGGATCCACCGTGAAGCGCGGGAGTTGGGTGGGCGTGCATTCTCTCGTGCTCGGCGAAATCGGGCCCGACGTCGTCGCCACCGGCAATCCGGCAGAACCGGTGAAGCCGATCCAACGCTAACTTCCTGTGAACCGCGCAGTGCAAACGGCTTGGTGGGAGAGGTGGTTGGCGCGCTTGCCTCAGGGGCTCGTGATTCTCGGCTCGGCGGCTCTGTTGAACATCGTCGCCGGCTACGTGCGCCAACTCGTGTATGCCTACCACTTTGGCACGGGCGCCGACCTGGACGCCTTTCTCGTCGCGTTTACCTTACCGCAGCAGCTCCTCACGAATCTGGCGATGATCTCCGTCTCGGTCGTGTTGCCGGCGTACGCGCGGCATAGGGCGAAGCAGGAGCATGAAGCGAGCAGAGCTCTGCTGCACGGTTGGTTCGGCGCCGTGTTCAAGTTCTGCTTGCTTTCGGGACTGATTCTGGCCGTCGCGGCGCGGCCAATCGTGTCGCTGCTGGCGCCTGGCTTCGACGCGAGCCAAACGGATCTCGCGGCCCAGTACCTGCGCTGGGTGGTGCCCTATTTCGTCGCCATCGGGGGAGCTTCGTCGTTTCAGATCGTGCTCGACAGCCACCGAGCTTTCGGATTTCCTGCCTGGAGTCGGCCGCTCATCAACGTTGTCGTGATTGGCGCCTGTGTCGTGGGCGCCGTGCGCTTTGGCCCGTACGCGGCGGTTGCGGGGTACGTCGTTGCAGGGTTCATCGTGTTCTTTGGGCTTGCCTGGCGCACGCAGCGCTTCGAACCGATGAACTTCGTCGCGTGTCTGACCTCCGGTCTCGACCGACTGCCAATCGGTGGCGCCATGACGCTGTTGCTGGCAACCGTCGCGACACAGATCAATCCGATGGTGGACAACTGGTTTGCGTCGCGCGTGGCTGGCGGCGGAGTTGCCGCGTTGAATTACGCCGGTGCCATCAACTCCATCGCGACGGCGGTCGTGACCACCACCATATCCACCGCCTTGTTCCCGGTTCTGTCCGAGCGAGTTGCCCGGGGAGACGCGCGGCAAGCGCTGCGACTTGCCTTGCGCTGGAGTGCCATCGTCGTCGCAGTCAGCGCCGTGCCGGTTTTTGGTCTGGTCACGTTTCGCATGGAGATCGTCGCGCTGCTCTTCCAGTTCGGGCGCTTCGATCAGAGTGCGACGGAGTTGACGGCCTCCGTGCTGGTCGTGTTGCCGGCAATGGTGCTCCTCGGCGCCGTCTCCGAGATCGTCACGCGCCTGCTTCACGCCTTGGGCGCGTTCCGCGTGGTGGCGGCGGTTGCCTGGCTTGCGATGGGCACCAAGGTGCTGCTCAGCGTCTGGTTGTTCGAAAAGTTTCAGCTCGTCGGACTGGTAGGCGCTACCGTGTGCGCCGGTTGTGTCGCGACCATCGGGCGTGTCGCGGCGAGCATCGTGTTGGTCAGGGCGTCCTCACCGACAAGCACGAAGCCTTGAGCCGGGCGTGCTGCGCTTCTTGCACGCCGACGTAGGAAAGGAGGACCCGCTCAGCCGAACGTCGTCGTTACTTGATCTCCACTCTGTCGATGTAGATCGTGCCTTTCCAAGGGTACGCGCTGAAGGAGAAGCCGACGTGGGTTGCCGCCGGGGGGATGTCCGGAGCCAGCACGAAGCCAGCGTCGACAGAGAGGCTCGCCCGGAACCAGCTGCCTGCACTGCTGTCGCCACCCGTGGTCTTGTTGACCTGGAACCCGGAGCCTCCACCGCGGGGGTTGTTCGGGCCCGAGTACAGGTAGATGGCGTTCGCGCCTTGCGAATCGACTAGAGCTGGGCTGCCGGCGGCTGTGACGAAGCGCACGTAGGCGCTGATGGTCTTGCCCGTAACATCGACGGCCTGTCCCGAGCTGCAAAGCGGGACTCGCACGATGACTCGGCCATAGTCGACGCTGGTCGAGTCGAAGGGTACGGCCAGAGAGTAGCTGCCGTAGCGCGCCTCGTTACCCACGAGCACCGAGGCGCCGCCGGGGGCGAACGATGGTTCGGAGCTCGCGGTGTCGTACGCCCAGCCTTCGACGTCGTTGGACTCGAAGTTCCAGTCACCGCAGCTCGGCTTGCCGTTGCTGCCCGCGGGACACAGAGTCACGATGCCCGCAGGGCAGGTATTGGCGCAGGCGTCGTTGACGCACGCAGGTTGGGCGTTGGGTTGATTGCAGTCCGCGCACGTGGGGCCGCAGTTGTTGATGTCTTGGTCGTCCGCGCAACTGCCGGCGGCATTGCCGCTCGAGCAGTAGTGGTTGCCGACTTGGCAGTCGCATGTCCCGGCGGCGCAGACGAACCCAGAGCCGCACGACGTTCCACAGCAGTCCTGAGAATAGGCTCCGCAAGCTCCGCACTTTCCGTCTTCGCAAATGGCTGAGCTGCCCGCTTCGCTGGGCGGCGAGCAAGCATTGCCGCACGAGCCACAGTTGGAGACGTCGCTTTCCACGTCGATGCAAGAGCTGGAGCAGAGTAATTCGCCACTACCAGTACACTCGCAGCTGCCCGACACGCACGAGGAGGTGCCTGGGCACACCTTGCCGCACATCCCGCAGTTGAGGTCGTCGGTCATCAAGTTCGCACAGCTGTCGCTGCACCACGTCTCGCCACCGCTGCAGGCCGCCGCGCACGTGCCGGCGCCATCGCAGAACATGCCCGTGCCGCAACTCGTCGACGTGTCTGCGTAGCTGGCAACGCAGTGGGCAGCCTCCGTCACGCACTGGCCGAATGCGGAGCAACGGTCCGTAGTGAGTGCTGCGGGGTAGTCTGCGCAAGCCGTGTCCGCGGCGCAGGTGATCGCCTGACAGCGAGCGTCGTCCGCCGGAGCTTCGTCACAGAAGCCGTCGGCGCCGCACGTCTCGCATACTCCGTCGCAGGCTTCGTTGCAGCAGACACTGGTACCGTTGGCGGTGGCGGCGCAACTATCGGAGCCACATTCCTCGTTCGAGGTACATGTCTGCCCGAGGGTCAACTTGTCCGGGACGACGCACTGCCCGGCGCCATCACACGTGCCTTCGCCATTCTGGCAGGGAGTTCCGCTCGCGGTGTCTTGGTTGCTGCACGAGGCCGTTGCAGCGCACTGCCCCACGGCCGCGCAATTGGAGGCATCGCTGGCGACGTAGCTTCGGCACTCCGTGTCCGCTGGGCACTGTGGACTGCCGCACGCGTCGTCTTGGGAGACGAGGGTGCAGGTTCCTTCGCTGCCCGCGACGTTGCACGCGCCGCAAACATCGGCACAGGCTGACCCACAACACACACCATCCACGCAAAAATTCGAAGCGCACTCGGAGGGAGCGGAGCAGGCCTCGCCCAACGCCAGCAGGGCGGGAGTCGAAGTCGATGGCCCACCTCCTGCTCCGCCGTTTTCCGCGCCTGCACCCATGGTCTCCTGTCCAGGTTCTCCAGTCGCATTGGTGCCGTCGATGCTCGCGTTGCTCTCTCCGTCCGATCCGTCGCCGCCGCCGATGCTTGCGCTTTCGGCGCCGTCCCCTTCGGTGGTGGCAACTTCACCGAGCTCACTGGAGGCAGCCGGTGAGACAACACCCGTGCCACCATCGGAAGCCTCGGTGTCGCTTTCGCCGACCTGCAGGTCGGTCTCGTCGACGTTGCTCGACTGCGACCCTTCCGCCGCATCGGTTCCGAAGTCCGGTCGTTCGCTGCTGCAAGCGGCTACTACTGCGAGGGCAGGGAGGAATGCCAGTCGCCAGGGGCTTGTTTTCATGGCCATTGAGTCTGCTCCGGTTCTGGTCGGCACATACGTGAGACTGGAGTCCCGTTGCCGGCAGGTGGACCAGACGGGACTCCATGTAGGCGAGTAGCAAACCTTTGCCTACGTTCCAAGGGACTACGCTAGCGGCCCACCGGTTCTACCCACGCGGCCTGGTTTTGAGAACGCTGTCCCATCAGGGCTCTGTGACGGGCGCGTGCCGTCAGCGTGCACGGCTACCGGAGGGGCGCTTTTTTGGACCGATCTGCAGCGTGGGCGCGGCTGCGGTGCGGACTCGGACGAACCGCTTTCGGCGGTGGAGCGCACGATGATAGCTGGACATCCGTCGAAGACTCTCTTGATCGCAGTGTGCGGTATTCACGTGGTGGCTTGCGCCAACCCGGGCGACGGCGGGATGCCGGCTGAGGGAATGAGTGTTGGGGGCAACGCCCCAGGAGTGACGCCGAATACTGGGCCCAGCGGCAATGCTGCGCTCAGTGCTGGCGGAGCGGGGACGGCTCCGCCGACGCAGAACCCGCAGGGGTCATCCGCGGTCTCGGCGACGCCCGACGCGTCTCCCGGTGCAGCGTCTCCCGGTGGAGCAGCGCCGGACGCGTTGCCCACCGACGCGATTGGAGCAGAGCCCGCACCACCTGCCGCGAGCGACTCGCCGGAGGACGGCGAGCAAGCAGGAGGGCCCAACCCAGGTGCGGGTGGCCAGGTCACGACGGATGACGACCCAGCGGGGAGTTCCACCGGCGGCTCCGGCGGGCAGGCCGCGCAAGACGTTGCCGGTTCTGCGGGCGCCGGGGGTGACGGCGCGGTCGAGCCAGGTAACGACGAGCCAGTCGACCCCGCGGACACGGAACTCCTGAGCGACGAGCGCATGATCTCGTTCGGCACACTGCTCAACCCGCAGGGAGTGATCTTTGCGGCGCAGCAGCTCGCAGAGTCCACGGTCGACCCCGACTCAGCAGATTGGCGGGCAAAGGGGGATCAGCGCAGGAGCTATCGCTTCGACGATGCCAACGCCGACGAGCCCTACCGTCTTTACGTCCCCACGACGTGGGACGGGAACTCGGAGTTGCCCTTGGTCATGTTCCTGCACGGCGCGGGCAGTAACGAGAGCACCTATCTCGATCAGAATGGTGGCCAGATGCTCAATCTCGCGGAGCAGCACGGCTTTCTGCTCGTCTCACCGCGGGGCGCGGAGGGCGCCTACGGCAACTTCTTGAGGCTCTCAGCGCCCTTCGGAAACGAAGCGGGTGCGGCCGAGTTGATGGCGCAGGTGACGCCCGACAGTGAACTGGTCAATGAGTTGAGTGAACGAGACGTGATCAACGTCCTGGAGTTGGTGCTGCACGAGTATCCGATCGATCGCGAGGCCCTGTTCCTGACGGGGCACTCGATGGGGAGCGGAGGAACTTGGTACATCGGGGGCAAGTACGCGGAGTATTGGCGGGCTTTGGCGCCGATGTCTGGGCCTTTCGTGCAAGAGTCGGTCTACCCGTGGGAAGACCTCCGTGACATCTCCATCATCGTGACGGAGGGGACGCAGACGCCGTCCCTGGACGGGAGCCTGCTGTTGGCGGATTGGCTCAGCGACAACGGATACATGTCGGAGTACCTAGAGGTGAACGCTGACCACGGAGGTATGGTCAGCCTCGTGCTCCCCGACGTATTCGACTTCTTCGAGCGAGCGCGCTAGCCGGGGAGTGAGCGTGCCGGCGTCGTCGCGAAGCTCGGCGAGTGCGCCAGCGTCGTCGCAAAGCTCGGCGAGTGCGGGCTCCGCGGCGGTTTCCGACCGGCAGCACGACTTCCTCGAACTGACACCCAAGGTGACTAGGGGGGCTGCTGTCCAAGCGCCCGCGGGAGATTGCCCGCCGCTCTGGCGTAGGTCAGAGGGAACGCGAGGTTTGGCCATGACGCAAACGGGAAGGGCTTTCGAGGAGCGAGTAGGGGGTACTGAACGTCGGTCGAGATGGCGGCGGTGTATTTTGGCAGGGGTTGTGTTGGTGGCGTGCGCGCCCACTCGGCGTGTCGACACCGGAGGGGAGCATCGGGACGTCGAAGTCGCCCAGGCCGAGTCCGTGACTGCCCGCCCCAGCTCCGAGCACGCTGCGCCCGAGTTCGAGAAGTTGGAGCGTTCCGGTGCACCAGTGCGTCACCTAGAGCTGATCCAAGACTCACCGCTCAAGATGAATGGCTCGGAGCAGAACCTCTTGGAGCAGAACGGTTTCGTTCTCGCCAGACGGATCTACCCCACGTTCGCGACTGGGTACCTCGACATCTACAAGCACGACTTGCCGGTCTACGTCTCCGCGGACTCGATCCTCGATTCGCTGCATCGTTCCTACGACCTGATCCTGATGTCGATGGAGTCGGGCATCGTCATTCCCGAATTCACCACGTTGCTGGATCACATGAGGGCCGCCTTGGCGAGCGGAAAAGCCGACGCCTTCGGTCCCGAAACCAAGCGGGATCTCGATCTCTATTTGGGCATCCCCCGGTCCCTGTTGACCGACGAAGTGGCGTCTCCGGTCGCTGGCGCCTCACGGCAGTCCATTCGGCAATTCGTAGCCAAAGCCAAAGCCGCCAGCGGCATGGGTGGCGTGACGCTGTTCGGACGCTCGCGCAACCTCGACTTCTCTCAGTTCAAGCCGCGGGGGCACTACACGAGAACGGAGCAACTCTCGCGCTACTTTCGAGCCATGATGTGGTTTGGTCGCATCGACGTGCGAGTCACCGCGGTGGACGAACGCACTCACCGGTCGGAGCGTGACGAACGGGCGACCCGTGCAGCGCTGGCGTTGCGCACGTTGCTCGACGAGCAAGACTACGCTCGCTGGCGTCGCATCGACCAGATCGTGGAGACCTTCGTGGGTGGTCGTGACAGCGCGAGTTTCGACGACCTCGACCGCTTGCTCCAAGACCTGGGCGCCCAATCGCCGAAAGATGCACTCGAAGTTCCCGCCGCGAGGTGGGTGGCGGCCATGAAACGCAACGCGTTTGGCGCGCAGCGCATTGCCAGTCACGAGCGGCACAACGACAAAGGCTCTGGCACGGTTCCCCTATCTCGCAGCTTCTCCCCGTTTGGGCAGCGCTTCGTGCCGGGCTCGGAGGTGTTCACCAAAGTCACCTATGACAGCATTCCAGCCAAACGCATGATGCCCAAGCCTCTGGACGTCGCCTACGCTGCTCTCGGAAACGCCCAAGCCAAGCTGCTCCTCGCCGACGAGCTCGACGCGTATGGCTATGAGAAATCACTCGACCAGGCGCGGGCCACCATCGATGCTTTCGACGCAAATGACTGGGAGAGTAGCCTGTACGGTCTGTGGTTATCTTCGTTGCGATCGCTGTCACCGGGTGCCACGAGCCCGGATGGTTTGCCGGACGTTGCTCGTACGGAGGCTTGGGGGCTTCGCCTGCTGAACACGCAATTGGCGTCGTGGGCTCAACTGCGGAGAGACACGATTCTATACGCCAAGCAGTCCTACACTGCTTCCATCCTGTGCGAGTACCCTGATGCCTACGTGGACCCGTACCCGGAGTTCTACGCCAGCCTGTTGCGCTACGCGGAAAGTGGGCAGCGGGTTGCCAACCTCGTGCTCGATGCGGCCACCGATCGCTCTGCCCACTCGCACCTGGCCAAACGGGTTCTCGCCTACTTCGACAATCTGAAGCTCGTCGTGCGTAAGTTGAAGGAGATGGCGGAGTATCAGCGTCGAGGAGAACCGTTCACCGAGGACCAACTCGCCTTCATCAACGACGCGGTTGTGGTGAAGTCCGTCGGTGGAGGCTGCGGTGGACCCAACACCGTACTGAGGGGGTGGTACGCTCGCCTGTTCTACGACCGGGAAAAGGCGCTCGAATGGGACCCGACGATCGCAGACGTGCACACCCAACCCACGGACGAAAACGGCGGCCTCGTGGGGAAGGTGTTGCACGTTGGCACCGGTGGCGCTCGTCGCATGGTGGTTACCGTCGAGACCTGTGACGGGCCCAGCGCGTACGTCGGCCTTGCCAGTACCTACTACGAGAAGACCACCACCGGCTTCCAGCGCTTGGACGAGCACGAATGGCAGCGTATGGTGGAACGAGAGAAATCACCCGCGTGGCTCGCGCCAATCATCGCCCAGTGATTCTCTACCTCAGTGCGAGTCGTCGCGGAAACGCTCCGCGGCGCGATGGGGCTCCAATGTTCAAGGTATCCAGCCAGGAAGCTTGGCAGCTTGCCGAATCCAACTCGTGAGGACTTTCTGGTCCAGGGTGTCGCCCTCGCGGATGTCCAGGTAGCGGACCTCTTGCTGTTTGGACTCCCCTGGGGGCAGCGGGCGCAATGATGCACCGCGGAAGAATGTTACTTTGACGTACTTGGTGAAGCAGTGAAAGCTGAGGAACCAGCCGTTGCCTTCCATCCCGTACAATGGCGAGTTCCACTTGACGGCTTTGCACACGGCGGGGACCGCGCGCACGACGAGCGCGTCGAGGGCACGCCCGACCTCGTTCTTCCAACCCGGCATTGCCGCGATGTAAGCCTGCACCGGTGCGTCGCCATCGCCCTTGGCGATCTGTGGATTGCCCCCAGCGAGCAGGGTGGGCTCGGCACTAGGCTGCCTGGGGGTCTGCTTGGTCCGGGTCTTCCCGCCGGCCTTCCTTGCGGCCTGGGTGCCGGACTTGTTGGCAGCCTTCTTTGCTTGGGCCTTCGTCATGGGTGCTTTGGGCTCGTGACGTACACCGAAACAGCCGGCTGAGTGCGGCGCGAGGTAGTTTGCGGTCAAGAGTACGCCGGTCGTTTTGAGGCGGCAACACGGGACAGTTGGGCGGCTGACCCGGGTGGCTCATCGGCGCCGCTTCGCGACGCCAAGCGACATGAGCGGACCGTCGCGTTGGTGGGCGCGTCGGCCGGGCGGTCTCGTGGAATGCGATGTGCTATGGTCTTCGTTTCCGTTTCCAGGTGGTCAGTTGCGCTGTAGCAAGGCGACGCTCGACACGCGTGCGCGGAGGAAGGCACAGCATGACTTTCAATCGATCGAGGACAAGCCGCCGGGAACCGCCCGAGCGGTGGCAGCGGGAAGACGACGCCCCGAGACTGCGCGTGAGCTTCGAAAACCTGCAGGCCCTTCGGTTGGAGCTGACGGAATGGCGCGACGGTCAGCAAATCGCTGGTACGCGCCGCATCCGTCACATCATCGTCGATCGGGCCTCCACGCACTTCGAAGTGCCGTGTGGTGATCCAAAGTGCACAGGGGGCGGCCACGACATCTCCAGCGACATTCTTCGTGGCCTGCGGCAAGGCGCGCAGAGCACTGAAGGGGAGCACTTTTGCTCCGGATACGTCGCGGACCGAGACTGCGGCCGGCAGCTGCATTTCACCGCGGTTGCGAGCTTCCGGCAGCTGCCGGAGAGCGCGCTCGCGGGGCATGCGGCCCCTGCCGGGTCGGACGAACGCCCCTGAAAGACCCGCTGAGTCGGACGAACGTCCCTGAAAGAGACGCGCACCTCGCTTCGCAGAGAAAAGCTCGCCCCGTCGGACGAGGCATGCTACGCCCCTTCCACTTGGTCGAGGCAGAGTCCAAGTGCGCGGGCCCAAGTGTGGGCTCGGCTCAGCGTCGCCTGCCTCGTGCTCAACAACTCGGCGCGGGCGGCGCCCAAATGGGCCTCACGCGCCTGACCGGAGCTTCATGGCAATCAGTCACCGTGGCTGCATCAACCCAGCCAGCATATCTCAACGCAGAACGTCCCGGCTCACGACCTCAACTCCGTCAGGAGCTACTCGATGAAGCCGAGGCAGACGTTCGAAAAGCGCCGCAAGGAACAAGCCCGCCAAGAAAAGAAGCGGGACAAAGAGCGGCGTCGGGCAGAGCGAAAAGATGCCCGCAACAACCGTCCCGATGCGCCTCCAGGGGTCGACCCTGACATCGCGCACATCACTTGGGGACCACAACCGATACCGGAAGACGATCTAGCTTCCGATGCAGAAACGACTACGAAAGAATGAACTTCAAAGATTTGGGGCTCAGCCCCGAGATCCTGCGCAACGTACGAAACGCAGGCTACGAGCAGCCCACGCCCATTCAGGCGGCAGCCATTCCTCCCGCGCTCAGCGGCAAGGACATTCTCGGCTGTGCTCAGACCGGAACTGGTAAGACCGCAGCCTTTTGCTTGCCCGCGTTGCAGCGCGCTGATGCTTCTGCAGGCGATGCTCCGCGACTGACCACGTTGATCCTGACTCCCACGCGAGAGCTCGCGGCACAGATCAACGATAGCCTGGCGACCTACGGAAAAGACTTGGACCTTTGGCATACGGTCATCTTCGGGGGCGTGAAGGAGAAGCCCCAGATCGCTGAGCTTCAGCGGGGGGTGGACATTCTCGTTGCGACGCCGGGTCGTCTCCTCGACCTGATGAACCGCGGGTTCGTCAGTCTCGCGAACGTGAACTGCTTCGTGCTGGACGAGGCGGACCGCATGCTGGACATGGGCTTCATCAACGACGTCAAGAAGGTCACCAAGGCGCTGCCCAAGCAGCGGCAGACGCTGTTCTTCTCGGCCACGATGCCGCCGGCGATTCGAACCCTTGCCAACGACCTGTTGAGCGATCCCGTTGCGGTCAGTGTGACCCCGGTTTCGTCCACCGTCGACGCTGTGGAGCAGCGCTTGTACCTCACCAACAAGGGGAGCAAGCGCGACCTGCTCGTTCACTTGCTGGGTGATCCCGACTGCAAACGGACGGTCGTGTTCACACGCACCAAGCACGGTTCGGATCGAGTTGCTCGCCACCTCGAAAAGAGTGGGAAACGGGTCGCCGCAGTACATGGCAACAAGGCTCAGAATGCTCGGACGCGTGCTCTCGCGGCGTTTCGCGACGGCAGCATCGAGGTCTTGGTCGCGACTGACATCGCGGCTCGCGGCATCGACGTCGAAGACGTGACCCACGTCATCAACTTCGACGTTCCGAACATCGCTGAAACCTACGTGCACCGAATTGGCCGCACCGGACGAGCGGGCAAGAGTGGTGTGGCGCTGTCTTTGTGCGATCACGAGGAGCGCGCGTACATCGCGGACATCGAGCGCCTCATTTCGCAGCGTATTCCCCGCGTCGACGACCATCCGTTTCCGGCGGATGCGCACGCTGCCCCGCCCGCGCAACAACCTGCGCAGCGACGTGGGCGACCCCAGCAGTCGCGGGCGCGACGAAACTCCGCGCCGCGGCGGCCACGGGCCATGCGTCAGTCCGCCTGAGAGCGGCTTGCGGTTGGGGTCGAGTTCGTCAGGCGAGCTGGCCCCGCCGCGGTGGACGCGAGCCCCTGCCCAGCGCTCGCTACGGCGCACTAGGTAACTGTTCGGTTAACACGCAGAGCTGACCGCGATCGCAGTCAGAGCGAAACGTAGGCGTGTTCGTCAGCTAGAGGGGTGAGCTCCGTCTGCTGATCTGTGGCGCAAAGTTTTCCGCCCAGATCGCGGGTGCACCTGCTGTTTTGCCTCCGTGCTATGCCAGTGTCCCGTTCGGCCCATCGACGCATCGAAACGAGGGAGTAGCCCAATGAGGAAGGCAGCATTTCTGGCCCTGTGCGTGTTGTTCACTACCGCACCGTCCCCGCGTACCACAGCGAGCAGCTTCTACATGGAGGTGCAGGGGCAGCCCTATGCCCTCGCGTCCTCGAGTGGAGGTGCTCTCGAGGCGAGTGTGAGCTCGGCCACGGGGGGGAGGGTTTCGGGAAGGGTCACCGTCTCGCCCTTGCTCGTGGAGCTCAGCCCTGGGGCGATCGAGGGACAGCTCGAGGATTGGATCGAGAAGTCCGTAAAAGGGGAACGGCGTCAGGAGAACGTCGAGCTGTTGCTCGATGATGGTAGCGGTAGCGCCGGGCTTCGCCGCACCTTCCAGGGGGCCTCGATCTCGAAAGTCGTCTTTCCGGCCCTCAATGGCTCGAGTAAAGACCCGGGCTACATCGGTATCGAGATCCAACCCACCAGCGCCTCGGGCTACGAGAAGGCTGGCGGTGGCGCGAAAGCGTCAGGCGGCAAATCGAAGAAGTGGCAGCTCTCTCAGTTTCGGGTTGAAGTCGATGGGCTTCCAACGAATCGAGTCCGCAAAGTCAGCGAACTCACTTGGAGCCGTGTTTCGGCGGCCACGTCCACAGGAGCGAATCGGACGAGGCAGGCGGTTCAAGGTCAGGTTTCCAATCTCACGTTGACGATTGCCATACAGGACTTCGACCAATGGAACGATTGGTTCAAACAACTCGTCTTGGAAGGTCGGAGTGACCGCACGAAGAGTGCGAGCATCGAGCTGCTGCAGGCGAACGGCAACGACAAGCTCGCCACGCTCGACTTGAAGGATGTCGGAATCATCTCGCTTGAGCCAGTCGTCGGTAGTAGCGGCAGTGGCATCACGAAGTTCGAGGCGAAGCTGTCCGTCAATTCGCTGAATGTGAACTTCAACTAGCCCGATTGGACTGGTGCCGCCCTGCGGCGCCGCCAGCTGACTTGGACATCTCGCCCACGCAGTCCGCGCGGGGGAGATGGTTGACGAGTGGGTCCGACGTGTAGAACGGGTGCGAGTCAACGTTCTTCGGTGTGGTTTGGACATGATGGGCAGAAAGACGCTCGATACGTTCGCGTGGGCCCCTTGGTTTTCTCCTTGCTCGGTTCTTTCGTCGCGTTGACAGCAGCGGCGGGGGAGGCGCGCTGACAGCGATCACGGCGAATCAAGCACCAGCTTCGCCGCGATGACGCCTCGCACGGGCCCCCCAAAACTTTGAGGTGCCCGATGGGTTCACTCGCTCCCGCAGGGTCGTCATTTTTCGCAGGTGGTGCGTCGCTGCTCCTTCCGAACGCGGTTCAGCACCTGTTCACGGCTGGCGTCCGCGTGCTCAGTCCGACCGCGTGGCATCGGCGAAGCATTGGGTCGGGAATATTTTCATCCCAGATCCGGATCGACCCCGAACGCACCATCGGTTTTTTTTTGACTGGAAAGGGGCGGCCGCCACGACAAGTTAGAGACGTCAACCACGCGCAAGGTAGGATTCTGAAGGGGGCTGTGGGGATTGGCTGGTAAGAAACAAGGTCGTTAGCTTCGAAAGGTCACTCATGCGAAAAGGACAACTTGGACTCGTTGGTGCTTTGGTTCTCGGCGTAACCGCCGCGGGCTGCAGCTACGACGACGGCGGCGACCAGAGCCCAGCCGGTTTGACCACAACCGGACCGAACGGTTCCGGTGCTGCTGCACCGAGCTCTGGAGCTCCGAGTAGCGGGGGGACGACTCCGGCCGGGCAGACCCCAGCAGGGCAGACGCCCGCAGGGCAAACCCCAGCGGGGCAGACGCCCGCAGGGCAGACCCCGGGCGAAGCGACGGGTCCTGGCGCTGTTCCTGGCGAGGCGCTCAATTGCAGCAACGTCACGGGTTGCGGGGGCGAGGTTGCCGGCACGTGGAATGTGGAGTCTTCCTGTCTCTCGTTGGCTGGAGACATGGATGTCTTTCTGACCAGCCTGGGATGCGCGACGGTTCCCGTGATGGGGTCGCTGCAGACGACCGGCAGTATCGTCTTCAACCCGGACGGTACCTATGTCGACAACACGACTACCAGCGGTACGGTATCGTTTCCGCTGGACCCAGCTTGCTTGGCCATCTCCGGAGTGGCTGTGGAGTGTGATCGCGTCGGAAGCATCTTCGCATCGATCGGTTGGAACAGCGCGGTGTGCAGCGGTGAGGGCGGCCAGTGTAG
Source organism: Polyangiaceae bacterium (assembly GCA_050290545.1). Classification (GTDB taxonomy): domain Bacteria; phylum Myxococcota_A; class Polyangia; order Polyangiales; family Polyangiaceae; genus SZUA-265. Next base: position 146,730 of record JBNKHV010000191.1, read on the forward strand.
CTGCGAGCTGACCACGGAGCAGGAAGCCGGGCTGGGACAGATCCTGCCCTACACGGAGCCCGACGGCGACTACACGACCATGGGCGATACTCTATCGCTCGAGGACATCGCGACGTACTCCTATTGCGCCGAGACCGACACGTTGACTCTCACCCCGCAGATGTCGGCTCTCACGGGCACCGTGGTGCTGCAGCGAGACGGTGCAGCTCCGAGTCCGGAAGTGCCCGACCAGGGTGCTGGCGGCATGCCTGTCGTCGGTCCGGACGTGACGCCTGAACCAGCCGCTGGCGGCATGCCGCCTGACGAGGGCGGAGCTGGTGGCGATACCGGTGCCGGTGGGGAGCCTCCGGAGCAGGGTGCAGGCGGTGCCCCCGCGCCGAGCGACATCGTTGGACCTTGTGACATCTACGCGGCAGCGGGAACGCCGTGTGCCGCCGCTCACAGCACCGTTCGTGCGCTGTTCGGCTCCTACGACGGTCCGCTCTACCAGGTGAAGCGGGGAGACGGAACGACTCAAGACATCCCCGTTCTCAGCCCCGGCGGCTTTGCGGACTCCTCGGTTCAGGACGAGTTCTGCGCTGGCAGCTCGTGCGACATGTGGATTCTCTACGACCAGACGGGCAACGGGAACTTCCTCGAAGCTCAGACGCCTGACAGCAGCGTCGGTGGCAACAACGGCATGCGGCCGGCGGATGCGGAGGCCGAGCAGGTCAGCGTCGGTGGGCACATGGTGTACTCGCTGTTTACTCGACCCAGTCAAGCCTATTGGCACGACGGTTCCGCGTCGGGTATGCCGCTTGAGAACTCGGAGCAAGGCATCTACATGGTTACTAGCGGCACGCACTTCAACGAGGGATGCTGCTACAACTACGGTAACGGCCAGCTCGATCGGAAGTACAACGGTGGCCCCCAGATGGACGCGGTCTACTTCGGCAACAACAAGATTTGGGGTACCGGCGCCGGTAACGGTCCGTGGGTGATGGCGGACATGGAAGACGGCATGCTCGCTTGGGGCAACGGTGGCCAAAACCCAAATTCAGAGAGCCTGCCCTTCCCGTTCGTCACGGCGATGGAGAAGAACAACGGGACGTCGACCTTTGCCTTGAAGGGTGCCGACGCAACCCAAGCGACCCTCACGACCATGTGGGACGGCGCGCTCCCGGGTTCGAAGACGCCGATGCGGCGCCAAGGTGCCGTCATCCTCGGCGCTGGCGGCGACTGCTGCTACAGCAACAACAACGCCAGCGAGGGCACCTTCTACGAAGGCGCCATCGTTTCGGGCTACCCCTCCGACGAGACTGACGAGGCGATTCACCAGAACGTCGTGGAGGTGGGCTACGGCAAGTAGTCCGACGGGCTAGCGTTTCGGCGGCGTAAGTGGGCCGCCGGGCGTCAGCATTTCTTCTACTGCGCCGCGAAGGCCCTTGGGCCGCCGCGGCGAGTTTCGTCCGGGGCAAAGGATTTCGGTAACTTTCCGTCTCGCTCGCTGTCGGACGTGCTCCCGGCGGCGATCTGTGAGCAGAGCTTGCCGTCTCGTGGCCAGTCGGGGAGGCTAGAACGGCTCCGGAAACGAGCCGAAGCGAGGCTCGAGGCGTCCTGCCGCGGGCGACTCTCATGGCGTGAAAGACCGACCAATGAAAAGCGAGGACAGCACAGCCGAGTGTGTGATGCTTGAAGAGCGCGCCTTCTCGGTCAAGAAGCGCTTTCTGGCGATGTACAAGAAGGCGCACGCTGGGCACATCGGCAGCTCGCTCTCGTGCGCAGAACTGTTGGTCTGGTTGAGGTTCGCGTGGATGCGGGAGGGCGATACGTTCGTCCTATCCAAAGGGCACGCGGCGGGCGCGCTCTACTCGCTTTTGGCGGAGGCGGGTGTGCTTTCACCAAGCCAAATCGACAGCTTCTATCAAGACGGGACGCTGCTTCCGGCTCTGCCGCCGTTCAACGCGTTTGCGGAAATCCCGTTCGCTACCGGAAGTCTCGGCTATGGGCTCTCTGCCACAGCCGGCATGGCGTTGGGGGCGCGCTTGAACGGTCAAGACCGGCGCTTCTTTTGCGTCACTTCCGACGGTGAACTCGACGAAGGAAGCGTTTGGGAGGCCGCCCTTTTCATCGCCCATCGCCGGCTGAGCAGCGTGGTTTGGATCATCGACCGCAATCGGATCCAGGCCATTGGTCGCACGGAAGATGTGATGGCTCTGGAGCCGCTCGCTGCCAAGCTGAGTGCTTTCGGTTATCACGTGATTGATGTCGATGGTCACGACTTCTCAGCGCTTCTGGAGGCGCGGAGCGAGTGCAATCGAGTCGCCGGAAATGACGGAGTGCCGGTCGCCATCATTGCCAATACCGTCAAAGGCAACGGTATCAGCTACATGAGAGACACGGTGGACTGTCACTACCTCCCGATGACAGACGTCCAGTACGAGCAAGCTCTCGATGAGGTGACGCGCGCCCACGACGCTCTCTTGAACGGCTATCGGAATGCGGACTGAATTCGCGCAGACGATGGTCGCGCTCTTTCAGAAGCGAAGCGACCTGGTGTTCATTACGCTCGACCTCGGGTACATGGCGCTCGAAGAAGTGGCTGAGGTCTACGGCGAGCGTTTCATCAACGCCGGCGTCGCAGAGCAGAATGCCGTCTCGCTAGCGGCAGGACTGGCTCGTGAAGGACACCTGCCTTGGGTGTACAGTATGGCTGCTTTTGCGGTACTTCGCCCCTACGCACAAATCCGCGACAATCTGTGCTTGCACGAGTTGCCGGTCAAGCTCGTCGGAAACGGTGGCGGCTACGGCTACGGTATCATGGGGGCAACCCACCATGCGCTCGAGGACGTGGCGGCGATGCGCGCACTTCCGAACATGAGAATCTACGTGCCCCTGGTGGCGACGGATGTGCCGCAAGTCGTGAGCATGATGGCTGCAGACCCCCGGCCGAACTACCTGCGCTTGAACGCGGCGGCGCAGATTCCGGGGGAGATACCCGCTTTCGCGCCCTGGCGTCGAATCAAGTCTGGAAGGCGTTGTGTCGTCATCGGCATGGGGCCGGTGATAGAGGCTCTCTACGAGATGGACGCCCCTGGTCTGCTGGACGAGCTCGAGATCTGGAGTGTAGGTACCTTGCCTCTCCAGGAAGTTCCTGCGGAGCTGGCGGCGAGTATTCAGCTCAAGGGACACGTGATGACTATCGAGGAGCACTACCGTGCTGGAGGGCTCGGCGAAGCTCTGAGTCATCTGTTCTTGACGTCAGGGGTCGTTCCCAAAGCCATGAGCTCGCTGCATGCTGCCGGTTATCCTTCTGGGCGTTACGGTAGCCAACGCTGGCATCAGGAGGAGAGCGGGCTTCGGGGGCAAGCGCTCGTCGCTCGTTTGGAGACGCTTCTCCGTGTCTAGGTTGCCGCCCGCCTCAGTGCCGATGCCGACGCTTTCCGCCGTCATCACCTGCTACAAGGATGCCCAGGCGATTCCGCTGATGCACTCACGGCTGACGGACGTGTTCAGCTCCTTGGGCGTGGGTTACGAGATCATCTTCGTCAACGACGGAAGTCCCGACGATAGCGATTCGGTGCTCAAAGCGCTGACTGCAAGAGATGACCACGTCGTGGCGATAGAACACTCGAGAAACTTCGGTTCTCAGAACGCTTTCATCAGCGGAATGCAAGTCGCGACTGGGGACGCCGTCATCGTGCTGGACGGCGACCTCCAGGACCCGCCGGAGCTCATCGTGCAGTTCTACGCCAGGTGGCGCGAGGGCAATGACGTCGTCTACGGTTGTCGAGGGCAGCGCGAGGGGTCACGACTCTTGGCCATCTTTGCGAGAGCCTTCTACCGAGTCTTCCGCAAGATCTCGTACGTCTCGATGCCTCTCGACGCGGGCGACTTCGCGCTGATGGACCGGAAGGTCGTGAACGAACTGCTGGCCTTGCCGGAGACGGACCAATTCTTGCGGGGGCTTCGGGCGTGGGTAGGTTTCACGCAGACGGGAGTCGACTACGTTCGGCCGAATCGCGCTTTCGGACGCTCGACTCACAGCTGGATGAAGAACGTGTGGTGGGCGAAGAAGGGTATCTTCTCGTTCACCTTTATCCCGCTTGAGGCTATGGGTTACCTCGGCGCAGCGATGACGACACTCTCCTTCGGTGCTCTCGTCTATCTAATCGTCGATGTCTGGCGTCAACCGGAGGTGTCTCATAGTACGGCGCTCATCATTAGCTCGATTGCGTTCTTCGGCAGCCTCAATCTCCTCGCGCTGGGCATCATCGGGGAGTACCTCATCAAGGTTTTCGAGGAGGTCAAACGGCGACCCAAGTTCATCCGCAAGGCGATTCGCCACGGTGAGCAACACTTCACCACGGCGGCTGAGATCCACGACTTTCTGCGAAAGCGGGCCCAAGACGAGACTGCGGCGCGGAAGCTGACTGCGCGGGTGGTACGGGCCAATGAAGACTGACACCGAGCCCACCGGTCGCGCACGTCGGGGCGAGGGCGTGAGCGAGAGGTATCTGCGATGAAGGCCAGCCGTGTGCTCCTCACGGGTACCACTTCGGGAGTTGGACGGGCGCTCCTGGAGCACTACGTAGCGGCTGGCAGCCAGGTCGTTGCGGTGAATCGTCGGCGCGTTGCGGAGCTCGAAGCTCGGTACCCGTCGGTCCGCTTCGAATGCGTGGATGTGAGAGAGCCGGAGGCGGTCGCGAGCCTGATCACCAATCTCGTTGCGATCGAGGAAGTTCCCGACCTCTTCGTCTTGAATGCTGGGATCAATCGTGTCGACAACGACGAGTCGTTCCAGCTTGCTGCCTACAGAGAGGTGCTCGACACGAACCTCTATGGCGTCATCAACTTCGTTCAGCCGCTCACGCTGCTACCAGTTCGGAAGGAGCCGCGTCGTGTGGTCGCAGTCAGTTCGATGGCGAACTACGTCGGAAATCCTTATGGTCTCGGCTACCATACGAGTAAGCGCGCGGTCACGGCGTGCTTCCAAGCGTGGTCGAGAATGTACAGCGGGACGGACTTGGTCTTTCAACAGGTCATGCTGGGTCCCGTTCGCACGCCCATCCACACCATGGCCAGCAAGTTTCCGCGCTGGATGGTGCGCATCAATCAGGCCTTTTCGGTGTCGGTCGAAGACGCGGCGCAAGCCATCGCAGACTTGGCACGGACGGACAAGAGGCGTCTCTTCTACCCAGCGCGAGCTGTCCCCTTGTATACCGGAATGTGGCTTGGTCAGTCCTTCATCCCCGGTTTCTTTCAGGGGCGAAAAACGCTGGCAGGGCGTTCGAGGCGTAGAGATGGGTAGGCGCATGCTTTTGGAACTGGCGATGCAGGCCGCCGCTCCGCCACGGGCGCCTTTGGGAGTTGCAGCGATGCACGGGCGGCAAGCGACGAGCGACGAAGCAAAGGATTCGACAAGGTGACCCCAGTCAGGCTCTTTTTTCGTACACTGCGTAAGGCGAACATCACATACAGCAAGTTGGACTTGGCGAGCGTGGCGCTCATTGCCGTCGTGGTCGCCATTTGGGCTAGCGTTGCAGGAGGGGCATTCTCCGTTCTCTTGCTGTTGGCGTGTGAGGTGTCCTTCTTTTCGTTCTACGTCGCAGGCTCCACCATTGCCGCTTGGCGCCCTTTGGCTGAGGGGGTGCTCTTCGAGCTCCCGTTGCGTCTGCTGATTGGGTACGGCGTCGTCAATACGCTTCTGCTGATTCTGGCCTGGCTTTCGCCATTCGGCATCGTCGTCAACTTCTGCGCCGTTCTCGCGCTGGTGATGGTCGCATTCCTCGTCCCCAGAGAGCGGCGAAGTGTTCGGAGCGGTGCCGTCAGTCTTTGGGCCATCGGGATGTGCCTGGTTGCGACCACGCTGTGGTGCCAAGACTCGCTCGACCCAATTCTGGAACAGGGTGATGTGACGACTTTCAAGCCTTGGGTAGATGGCTTCTACCACGCGGTGCACATTCGCATCTTTGCGGATAGCCATGGCGCATCCACCATCGAAGACTTCCGCATGGCTGGCGTGCCGGCGCGCTTGTACCACTACGGCGTCTACATGCTGCCGGCCTTGGTCAAGCAGCTGTCGGGGATTCATTCGTACGCGGCTTTCGCCGGGATATTGGCACCTGTCGGCGTCTTTCTCACGGGGCTCGCAGCATACGCCTTCTTCGGAACGCTATGGGGAGCATGGCCGGGGCTAACCGCGGCTGCAGCGCTGCTTCTGCTGCCAGATGGCGCACAGCAGGGCATGCAGAACCCGTTCATGTCGTATCACTGGCTCACGCAGATATCTCCCAGTGCGACGTATGGTTTGGCGTTGCTCGCCGTCGCCTGGCTCTTCGTCATTCAGGGGTGCAGAAATGCAAGTCGGCTGCAGCTGGTCACGGGTTGGCTGGTTGCTGCGGTCATCGTCGTCTACAAGCTCCACTACGTCATCGCGAGCGCGTTCCTCCTCCTGTTAGTCCCCGCGTTGTTCTTTCGGGCTCGTCTCGGCCCGAAGAAGCGGGCGTTGTGGGTCGTGTCCGCACTGATCTTCTATGTCGTCGCACTGGCCGTAGGGCAGAGGGTACCGGGCGTGCCGCTGATTCGGTTCGATGGTTCCAGCACCGGAGAGATCCTGTATCTGATTCAGTCCTTCGCGATGCCGGGAAAGTTGACGGAGTATCTGGCGGGGCGCATGGGGAGAGACTTCGCGTGGACCTCCAACTTGCTGTTCGGCATTCCGTACGTGCTGTTTGCGGTGCTGGGGGCGGTGGTTCCGCTGCTCGTGGTCTTGGTTCTTCGTCTCCGCAAACGAACCACGCCCCTGGAGCTGGCGTTTCCGCTGCTGCTCATCGCCAACTTCCTCCTGATGTTCTTCGGTCTTGCGCTGGACTTGGACAGCAGTACTCCCGACGAGCTCTCTCACCGCCCCCTGATGATCGTCTACTTCTTCGTGGTCAGTTGGATTGGGGGCGCCTTGGGACTACTTGTCGTAGATTCACGAATGTCAGCTCGGATCGTGCGTCCCGCCATTCTGGCTCTCACTGCAGTGCTCACGGTCGTGCCAGCGTTCTTTGGACCCGGTGTGCAGGTGATGTGGACGATGCCCAAGATCTCTCCCGTTCGGATCCCGACCTCTGCAATCCGCGTGGCGGAATACATCCGATCGCACGGCAGTGCCGAAGACGTCTTTCAAGACTCGCAGTTCGATCGGATCTACGCCCTTGCGGCTCTGTCCGAACGACGCACGTTCGTCGCTCACACGCTCACACTCATGCCCTTTCGTGGAGATATGGTGGCGACGCGCTCGACGGCCATCAACCGCCTGATGAGGCTCGAGCAGTCGAAGCTCGTGTTGGGGACGGCTCGCGCCTACGGCCTGCGTTGGTTCGTGCTGCACAAAGGCAACAGTGTCAAGTGGCCTCCAGAGATCGCGGACAAGCCAGCCTTCGAAGACGGTTCACTGACGGTTTACGACCTGAAGTAGTTCGGAGCGCCGCGAGGGCGGAGCACTCGAGCAGCGCTGGCGTTTGGAGATATTCAGCGAGCCAGTCGGGATATGCGGACCAGCACATCCGCGTCGTTCTGAAACTCGAAGACCGGTTCTAGCGTACGCTCCGGCCATATCTCGTAGCCGGCAAGCGGTTGCCCGGTGGATAGCTGGACTTGTTGAATGACGTAGACGTCGAGGAAGAGGTGCCTGGCAAAGGCAGTCAGGAGATACGTATCGCTCCTCGCGGCGTCGAAACTCATCGCCCCGTAATCCATGATCGTGAAGTGATTGGGGCGGTCGGTGACGATCAGGATTCGTTTGTCCGGCAGGCTTTCGAAGAAGCGCCAGGTGCTGGCGTTTTCCCGCGTTTGGGTCAGCCGGTTCAACATTCGGTGTTGTGAAGCCACCGGCACCTGGGTGGCAAAGAGAGCGACGGAAAGCAACGTGGGCACGAGCGGGTGCCAGCGCCTGAAAAAGAAGCACAGAGTCCAAGCGGCAGCGAACGAGAAGAAGGTGTCGAGCGGGATGACGAGACGTGCCGCCGACGGATACTGGGCACGCCCCCAAAAATAGGTAAAGACGATGACTGCCTGAAGCACCATCCAACCCGTGACGAATGCGGTGAAGCGAAGCGACGGGATGGTCCAGTCGCGTGCCCGCACGCGCTCGACGAGCCACTTCAGCCACAAGACGCAGCCGATGACGCCAAGAGCGATCAAGACCGCGGAATGTGCGGGATAGGAGCGAGTGGGCTCTAGGATGGGCTTGAAGTACTCGTGGGCGTTGTTGATGAAGTTGTCGACGCTGAACGTCACCGTGCCAGGATCCTGCTCGGGGACGTTGCCTCGCAGCAGTGACTGCCAGAGCCGTGGCAAGAGGAACGCTGGGGTGAGCGCATAGACCATCGCGTATGGTCGCAGCTTGTTCCACTCGAGCAGCCGGAAGAGGAGCAACAGCGCCACCACAGGTGGGATGAACAGAGCTGACTCGTAGCGGACTTCGGCGAAAAGGCAGAGGTTCATCCACAGGATGGCCAACTGCGCGGGCTGCTGCTCGCGAATGTAGTCGAGCAGGCTCTTGAGGACGAGCAGAGCAAAGAAGGTGGTGAAGAAGTCGAAACCACCGGAGCGCACCGAGATCAGTGTGATGGGGTGGGCTGCCACGAACAGCGCGGTGACGACGCCAAACGTCTCGCCACCCAAAGACTTCGCGAGGCGGTACGCGACCAGTACGAAAAACGGCAGAACCAACGAGTTGAACAGAAAGACGTTGCTGTACGAATAGCCACGGACCGCGTGGATCAGACTGACGAGGAAAGGAAACAGGGTCGGGCGGCGGTCGATGCCAACGTCGATGTCCCAGTAACTTTCGTAGTAGTTCTTGCCCGAGACGGTGAAGGTTGCAGTTTTGGAGGCGAAAAGGTTTTTCGAAGTACCGACGAGGTTCGCTTCGTCGGAGAGCACACGTAGAGCTGGCTCGATTGCGAAGGTAGCAACGAGAGTGACGACGACTGCGATGAGCAGGCCTGGCCAGTTGTCCTTGGCCCACTCGGCGACCTCTGCGCGACGCAGATGCCGGGCCGCATGCAAGTACGTCCCCGCCCAGCACAGCACCGCGGCCATCAGGAAGTAATAGGTGGTGTGAACGAACAGTCGCTGAGTGAGCGTCGCGTCGTTCGTACTGACGGCGCCGAAGACGACCAGCGCCGCTGCCAATCCGCTGAGGGCGACGTTGCGCTGCGTCCAATGGATCGTCATGCGTTGGCCCCCGCGGCAATTGGCAGACAGTGTCGGCGCACGCCTCCGGGTGTACCTGATCGCGGGGTGCGACGCCACTTAGGGCGCGTCCATCCAACTTTTCTCAACGGCGGCCTCAACTTCGTCGAAGTCGGAGCCAAAATGGCTTGGAGCGACTGCGTGAGTTTCGCAGTCGCTCCAAGCCATTCGCCGCTCAGCTCGGGACTACTCCGAGACGATGCGAACGTTATCGATGTAGATGTAGTGGTTCGGGTGACCGACGCCAGTGCCCAGGTAGATTTCGATGTCCGTGGCACTTTGCTGGGGGTTGGTCCCGGCGGGCGCCTTCCAGGTCGTGAGTTGCATCTCCAGCGTCTGCCAGACGCCGGTGTTCAGGAGTTCCAGCAGCGTGCCCTCGTAGCTGGTGCTACCGACCCACACCTTGGCCATCGCCCAGGCAGTGCTGTTCAGCAGGCTGCTGTCGTACAAGACGTCGAAGACGAGCTTCTTGCCCGTGACGTTCGTCCCTCGACCGTCCCCACACAGGGGGAACCGGACGCTGCCACGAATGTTGCCCGCGTTGGTGCCGCCACTGTACGCGAACCGGAACATGTAGTTGCCTGACTCGTACTCGGTCAACACGTAGGGCATCGGTCCGAGAGATACAGCGCCCTCCAAGCTGTTCGCGTCGAAGTCCCAAATGCCGCAGTTCGCCGTGCCGTCACTGTTGTTGGAGCACACGCTTTCTGCCAGGCACTCGTTGTCGCATTTGTCTGCCGTGCATCCTGGGGTCGCGTGGCGTTGCGAGCAATCGACGCACGAGGGGCCGCAAGCCTCGCCGTTGTCGTTGGCGGCGCACTGTCCGGCGTAGCTTCCGCTGTTGCAGCGATGAGTATTCACTGCGCACACGCAGCGATCCGTGCCCCCGCAGGCCATCCCGGAGGCACAACCGGTGCCGGCGCCTGGGCAACAGACTTGGTCGTAGGCGCCGCACTCCGCGCAGATCCCGCTGAAACAGGCAGCCGTGCTATCGGGCGTGGCCGGGGCGGAACAGGCGTTGCCGCAAGAGCCGCAATTGGTGATGTCCGTGCTCAGGTCGACGCACTCGTCGGTGCACCACATCTCACCGGAGCTACACGCGTCCTCACAACTGCCTGCCCCATCGCAGAACATCCCCGTACCGCAGCTCGTCGTGGCACTGGAGAACTCCGCGACGCAGTAAGCGGCTTCAGTGATGCACTGGCCGTACCCTACGCAACGGTTGCTGCTCAGAGCCGGCGGGTAGTCTGCGCACGCAGAGTCCGGGGTGCAGGTGATCGGCGCGCAGCGGGAATCGTCGGCGGGCGCGGCATCGCAGAAGCCGTCGGTACCGCACGCTTCGCACACTCCGTCGCAGGCTTCGCTGCAGCACACGCGTGCGCCCGATGCCGTGGCCGCACAATAGTCGGAACCACATTCGTCACCGTCGGTGCAGGTCTCCCCCAGAGTGGCCTTGTTGGGGATCACGCACTGACCGGCACCGTCGCAGGCGCCCTCACCGTTCGCACACGGCGTACCGGCCTGGACGTCCACGCTGGTGCACGCAGCCGCCGTAGCACACGCGCCGAGGGCATCGCAGTTGCCCGCGTTGGTGAGTTCGTAGACTCGACACTCGGTTTCGGCTGGACACTCCACGTCTTCGCAAGCGTCGTCGGATGCGGCTGCCACGCAGGTTCCCGAGCTGTTGCACTCGGAACAGACCGCGCCACACGCGCTATTGCAGCACACGCCGTCGGCACAGAAACCTGACGCGCAGTCCGTTGCCTGGGCACAGGCTTGGCCGAGTTGCCCGGCCGTGTCTTCTGGCGTCGGGTCTTGCCCCGCCGTATCCGTGCCGGTCGCGTCCGTCGTGGAAACGTCTGTTGCCGCAGAGTCCGTCGTCACCGAGTCCGTCTCGTCGCTCCCAGTGGCGTCGGTCTGTGAGTCCGTCTGGCGGTTTGATGGCGAGTCGTCCGTCGTTTCGGAGCCGTTCGGGTCGGACCCATCGGTCGAGTCGGTGGTGGCGGACGGCGCGTCCGTCCCGTCCGCCACGCTGCCGTCTGGCCCGTCCGTGTCCTCTGCCGCCCCCAGAAGGCCGTCATCGACGTCCAGCTCGGTTTCGTCGGCGCCGGTTGAACCATCGTTGCCGAAGTCGGGGCGGTCGCTCGGGCCGCAACCCACACAGGCGAGGATGCTCCACGCCACTGCACACGCTTTGAACCTGATACGCATCCTAAGTCCCCGACTTTCTTCAGTTTGATTGATAGGCTACCGCGGAAGTGAGCGGTAACACATCTCCAGAATTAGCAGACCCTGGCCTACCTTCCAAGTCGGTCCCTGCGCCGTGTTCCAACCCAGAACGTGATGGGAGCTGGGCGCAGGTGCAGCGTGATCTGAAGGGAGTCGTGGATTTCACCTGGCCACCGGCCCCGCGCCACGGGACCCAAGCTGCGTCCTGGAAGTGGAAGCTCGCTCGACACCCGCGGCGCGGTGGGTCAGGGCCCGCCCTGTCGTCACTTGGTGTCGGGTTCTCTGCCTCGCTGACGTTCTCGGGTCCCGTCTACTCGAAGGAATACGTGAACTGCGTTGCTGGGTCGTCCACGTTGTCGCGCCGTTTCGCGAATCGACGAGGCGCTGGCGCTGCAGGCTTTGAGGTGCGGGCCTGCGCCGATGGGTGAACGGTTGGGCCGCTGCGACTGGGCGCGACTTGCGTGGGCCGTTGCCTATTTGTGGTCGGCGTCATTGGGGGGGTTACACGGCAGTTTCACCAGTTCGGCCGTATCACACAGCGCTTGGGTTCAGCGTACCGCTACAGTCGTGAGGTTGCAGGCAGACGGGGCGTCGCGCAGCTAAGTGAGGACGGCTGGGTGTCCAGCGCACACATTGTGTGGACGTGGTGCAAACTGCAGTCGACAATCCTGCCATGACACTCGCTCGTTGGTGCTCGTTCACCTTCTTCGTCATTGCATCGCCTGCAGTCGCGTTCTCCTGCAGCGGCGATTCTGGCTCTGAATCGACCCCGCTGACGTCGAATGGAGCCAGTGCACCGCCTCCTCCGAGTTCAGTGCCCGCATCCGACCCCGAACCGTCGGCGCCTTCACCAGGCAACGGCGGTGCGAGCGTGGGTGCTCCCGTTGCCGCGGGGCAGCCCGAGCTCGATTCCGAACCGCTCGTCGATGCCGAGCCAACCACGCAGGGGGCTTGCGGCGACGGGGTGTTGGACGACGACGAGGCGTGTGACGACGGCAACACCGGCGATGGTGACGGTTGCCATGGCGACTGCCTGTTCATCGAACAAGGCTTCGTGTGCAAGCCAGGAGTAGACGGAGCACCCCAAAGCTGCATCCCCTTCAACAAGTGCGGGGACGGCGTCGTTTCCTTTCCTGAGCAGTGCGACGATGGAGCGCTCGAGGCCGGGGATGGGTGTGATTCGACCTGCAAGCTCGAGGTTGGATTCAAGTGCACGGGTGAACCGAGTCAGTGCGAAGCGACTGAATGTGGTGACGGCATCGTCGAAGGCACGGAGATGTGCGAGCCGGGGCTCGACCAGGGATGCACGTCGCAGTGTCAGTTCGCCCCTGATTGTTCGGGAGAGGGAGCCTGCACTTCGGCCTGCGGCGATGGCATCGTGCTTAACGAGGCTTGCGATGACGGCAATGCCTTGCCAGGCGACGGTTGTGATGAGAACTGCGAGATCGAGGTCGGCTATTCGTGCGAATTGCGGACCATCATGTGTGAGCGTTCTGAGACGACGGACGAGTGCATCCTGCGAGTTCCGGTCACCTACCGTGACTTCGACGCAACCCACAGCGACTTCGAAGCGGACTGTGCCGGGAGTGCCCCGACCCCCGGCCTCGTCGAGCCCGTCTTGAGCGACAAGAAGCCCGTCGCCACGGGGGATACCATGTGCACGGCGGGATTTGCCGATTGGTACAACGATTCCGACAACAGCACGTCGTACGGGACTGAACTGGTCCTCTATGACGACGGTGAGGGCAACTACGTCAACCGTTATGGGGAAGATGGGACTCCGTGGTTCACCACCGTGGGCACCTACGAAGGAACGGATTGCACGGTTCCGCCGGGCTGTGGCCCGTTCTTCGGAAGCCCCTTCTTCTTTCCGATCGACGGTATTGCCGATGCTCGAGGGGATGCGATTTCCACCGCCGAAGTCGCGACCACGGAATACGGCTTGGATGGCTCGCTCTACAGTGAGGCGGAGTTGACGGGAAACGCCACTGCCCACAACTTCTCGTTCACTTCGGAGGTGGAGTACTGGTTCCCGTACGACGAAAACACGAATGCCACGTTGCGATTCACGGGCGACGACGACGTGTGGGTGTTCATCAACGGCCAGCTCGCTCTCGACCTGGGTGGCCTACATCCTGCCCTTTCGGGTGAGGTAACCGTCTCCGGCGCGGACGCGAGCTTCGTCGGGGGCACTGAGGCCGCACACATGATGACGCCCGGTAACGTCTACCCAATCAAAGTGTTCCACGCGGAGCGACACACGACGGGGTCCACCTTCCGTCTCACACTATCCGGCTTCGTCCCGGCTCGCTCCTCCTGCGATGGGGAGTGCGGCAACGGCACCGTCGAGTACGGAGAAGAATGCGACGACGGCGAGTTGAACGCAAACGAGTACAATCATTGCGGCACAGACTGCAAGTTGGCCGAGTACTGCGGTGATGGGGAAGTGACGCACGACGAGGATTGCGACGACGCCGTCGACGAAGACTGCCACGGCTGTCGAAGTTTCATGGTCCGATGAGTGCGCACGGCGACGCACCAACGGACCGTCGTGGTGCCGCGCGCCGCGGAGGTGCGGCGCACGGCTGAGTTCGAACTCGAACTCGGCGGGCCGGTGACGGCTTCTCAGCGCGCTCGACCCACCTCGGTTTCGCAGTTGGCACTGCAGCCGTCGCCGCTGCTCATGTTGCCGTCGTCGCAGGTTTCGCCTGGGTCAATCACCCCGTCACCGCAGAAGTGCTCCCGGCGACACTGGGCGGAGCAGCCATCGCCGCCAACCTTGTTGCCGTCGTCGCATTCCTCGTTGCCGCTGCGGGTGCCGTCGCCACAGACCGCCTCGACCAGGCAGGTGCTGGTGCAGCCGTCACCGGAGAGGTTGTTTCCGTCGTCGCAAGCTTCACCCTGATCGCGGATCCCGTCGCCACAGATCTCGAGGGTGCAATCGTCACGGCAGCCGTCACCATTGACCAAGTTGCCGTCGTCGCACTGCTCGCCGGAAGCGCGCTGGCCGTTGCCGCAGATGCTCTCCACCTGGCAAGTGGTGCCGCAGCCGTCATTGCCCACCGTGTTGCCGTCGTCGCACTGTTCGCCCGGCGAGACCACGCCGTCGCCACAGTCGGCCTCGAGCTTGCAGTTGGCAGAACAGCCGTCGCCAGAGGTCGTGTTGCCGTCTTCGCATTCCTCACCCGAGTCTCGACGGCCGTTGCCACAGGCCTCCGGCAAGCACACGGAGCTGCAGCCGTCACCGGAGAGGTTGTTTCCGTCGTCACACTGCTCGGCGCCATCCAACGAGCCATTGCCGCAGTAGCTCTCGATCAGGCAGTTGAACGAGCAGCCGTCGCCAGAGGTCGTGTTGCCGTCATCGCACTGTTCGTCGGAATCGACGATGCCGTCGCCGCAGACCTTGAGGGTGCAATCGGCCCGACATTGGTCACCACCTTCGCATTGTTCACCCGGCTCCACGACGGAGTTGCCGCACGTGGCTTCGCTCGAGCAGACGGAACTGCAGCCGTCACCGCTTTCCAGGTTTCCGTCGTCACATTGCTCGCCGGCCTCGCGCTTTCCGTTGCCGCAGGCCGCCTCTTGAAGGCATTGCGCCGTGCAGCCGTCACCGTCGTTGGTGTTGCCATCGTCGCACTGCTCTCCGGTTTGGACGACGCCGTCGCCGCAGTCGCAGAGCACGAGGACCGTCACCAGCGCGCTGTCGCTTTCGCCGCCACCCAGCAGTGCGGTGTACTCGAACGTCTCATAACCGCCACAGAAGTCGGGATCGGGTGTGTACTCGACGGTTTGGCCGCCGTCCGGGATGGTGATCGTACCACCCTGGTCCCCTTCGGTGACCTCGATGATTTCCACCGTAGAGTCAGCACAGGTGGCTTCGCTCAGGGTGTCGTTCTTCAGCACGTCGATGCTGTTGTCGCTGCTGCCAGCCTCCACTTGCGTGCGGTCGTCTCGTGCCATGGCGGGGGCGTGGCAGTAGGCGACCGACTCGTCGGTATTGCAGACCGTGCCCGGCGAGCGTGCGGAGCATTCCGCGTCACTCGAACAGGAGGTGCTGAACAGGCGGCAGCCTTCCGATGGCGTGCGCGGACAGATGATGAACGCACCGCTGTCGAGTGCCGTTGCTGCCGAGGAGGCTTCCTTGCTGTACGGTGTGACCGTCGAGCCGTCCACCGCGGTCGCACTGACGAGGAGTCCTGGCATGGTCGACATCGCGTACAAGTTGCCGTCGTAGCCGTAAAAGCGGAACATCGGAGTGGACTCGCCGGATGGCGTGTTGAACGTGCCCACGACGTCGAAGCCGGGCACCGTGAATACTGCGTCGAGCGGAGTGGTGCCCGTGACGGCCCACTGGGCGACGCTGGCAGATAGGTCGAAGCCGATGGGGGCTGCCGAGTCACGATCGAAGACGAGCATCGAGTCGTTGCCTTCGACCAGGTAGAGCCGGCCATCTTCTCCGACGGCCAACCCGTCGTACTGGGTGCTGGTGGTCTGCGTGCCGAGGAGGGCGCGCGTGTCGACGTCGACGCTCGTGAAGTTGGAGCCGGCGCCGTTGTCGTCTACGAACACCCAGTTGTTCGCGAAGGGGTCGTAGTCCGCTCCGTTGATGCCACCATCGTCCCAACGTGGCCGCGCTGTGAGCGGAGGCGACGGATTGGGGCAGCTCCCCGGGATTTCACCCGGGGCGCACAGCTCGTTGGTGTCGGGGTTGAGGAGCGTGCCGTCCAAGCACAATTCGATGGGCGGCTTCGAGGCCGCCTGCTTGTACCCGACGAACGAGCGCGTCAGCGGGTCGTAGTGCATCGCATCGGGCGCGATGTTGCTGACGTTGAACTCCCGCACCTGGACCCAATTGAGCGCCGTGTCGCACTCGCTGGGCTCGCCGTTGCAGGCGAAGAAGGGCTCGACTTCGCAGCTGGCAGAACAACCGTCGCCCCCGTCGAGATCGCCGTCGTCGCATTCCTCCAGGCCACCGACGTCGCCGTTGCCGCAGGGATTGGCGACGCACACACCGCCGGTTGGCGGCGACACGCTGTCGTCGACCGGGCACTCATAGCCGACCTCCAGCTGGCAGTTCGCGTTGCATCCGGGGCTGGCAGAGTTCTCGTCGTCACACTGCTCTTTACCTTCGACCAATCCATCACCGCACACCGTCGGGGTGCACGCTTCTTGGGGCACGTCGCACTTGTAGCCGAGTTCGATCTTGCAGTCGGAAGAACACCCGTCGCCAGACGTCGGAGTCGTGTCGTCGTCTTCACACTCTTCTTCGCCTTCGACCGCACCGTCGCCGCAGACGGCAGGGCGGCAGGCGCCGCCACCTGGCGGGCAGGCAGCGCCTTCCTCCAGTCGGCAGTTGATACTGCAACCGTCGCCACTTGCGTTGTTGCCGTCGTCGCACTCTTCAGTGCCGACGGCGAAGCCGTCGCCGCATTGCAGTGCCGTGCATGCTTGGCCTTCGAACGGGCAGTCCCACCCGGGCTCGATGTTGCACGCTGCGTTGCAGCCGTCCGCGCCTTCACGGTTGGCATCGTCGCACTGCTCACCCGCTTGCTGCACTCCATCGCCGCACTCTTGGCAGGGCTGTCCCACGAGGGGGCACGACCAACCGGTCTGCAACTGGCAGCTCGACGAGCAACCATCGCCGTCGATGGCGTTGCCGTCGTCGCACGTCTCTTGAGCGGTGATCAGGCTGTCGCCGCACTCGGAGCAGGGCACGCCCGGCTCGAAACACGAAAAGCCGGCTTCGATCTCGCTGCAGTCTGCGCTGCAGCCGTCGCCGGATTCGTTGGCGCCGTCGTCGCAGACCTCACTGCCCTCC
The DNA here is from genome assembly GCA_050290545.1 of Polyangiaceae bacterium. Lineage (GTDB taxonomy): Bacteria > Myxococcota_A > Polyangia > Polyangiales > Polyangiaceae > SZUA-265. Next base: position 164,005 of record JBNKHV010000191.1, read on the forward strand.
AGCAAACCATTACCACATCGCGTGCAGGTGCCCGCTTCGTCACACTCCCACCCAGGTTCGATGAAACGGCAGTCGAAGCTACACCCATCACCTCCCAAGCGATTGCCGTCGTCGCAGACTTCGCCATCGTCGACCACGCCATCACCGCACTCCAGGCACGCCTCGCCCTCATTGGGGCAGCGGAAACCGGGCTCGAGGGTCTGGCAGGTGGAGGCGCAACCGTCGCCGTCGTCGGTGTTGGCATCGTCGCAAGCTTCCCCAACGCCAACGACACCGTCTCCACACAGAAAGCAAGGTTGCCCAGGCACGGCGCATACCCAGTCCGCTTCCTTGCTGCAGCTCGAGTCGCAACCGTCGCCACTTTCGGTGTTGGCATCGTCGCACTGCTCCGTGCTTTCGCGAATGCCGTTGCCGCAGGCTTCGCACGTGGATCCTGGCACCGGGCACGAAAAGCCGGCTTCCACGATCGCGCAGTCCATGCTGCAGCCGTCGCCGTCGTCGGTATTGCCGTCGTCGCAGACTTCGTCCCCACCGACGAGGCCGTCGCCGCACTTGTTGCAACCGTCTTCATCGCAGACGTAACCGTCTTCGATCACCGTGCAGTTGAAGTTGCAGCCGTCACCGCCCAAACGGTTGCCATCGTCGCAGACCTCGGGCCCTTCGACGCTGCCGTTGCCGCACTCGACACAGAGCTCACCCGGCTCCGAGCAGTTGTAGCCGAGCTCTACGGTCAGACACTCCGCGTCGCAGCCGTCGCCACTTTCGGTATTGCCGTCGTCGCAGGCCTCGAACCCTTCGACGCTGCCGTTGCCACACTGTTCACAAGATACGCCGGGGATGGGGCAAGCGAAGCCATCTTCCACTTCCTGACAGTCCGCCGAGCAACCGTCGTCAGCGTCGGTATTGCCGTCGTCGCAGGCTTCACCTCCTTCACGGACACCGTTGCCGCACTGCTCGCAGGCCTGGCCCGGCACGGTGCAGTCGAAGCCAGCCTCCTCTTCGCAGGTTGCGGAGCAACCATCGTCGTCATTAGTGTTGCCGTCGTCACAATCTTCGCCTGGGTCGAGTCGGCCGTCGCCGCACTCGGCGCGGTCCGCTTCGTCGGTGTTCTGCCCGGTACTACTTTCGTCGTCGGCGACCAACGCTTCCTCGCTGTCCGTCGCAACCGGTCCGGCGTCACCCTGTTCCCCCCCGTCGAGCACCTCATCGGCGGGGGGGCCTTTCTGGGAAACCTTCGCAGGGTCTCCGCAGGCAGACACGCCCAATCCGACGATGATGAACGCCCAAAGATACGTTTGCTTCATTCGCTATGACTCCAGGTGACGCAGGCTTCCCAACTCGACTCGGCTTTGAGTCTATTGCTTACGGCAGGAGCGACCAGCGCCAGAAGCGCGTTCGTTGGCCGCTGCGTTTCACCCCTTCGGACGAGCGCTGTGATCGTTCCTACCGTGGTACGGCTGCTTGCACATGTGTGCCCGTGCGGGGCCTCCGTCGCCGATCTTGCTCGGGTACGCGAACACCCCTGAAACACCGCGCCGTTTGTGCAAGCCAGACGGGCCCCGTTGGTGACTACTCACTTGTCGGGAGAAGTGGACAGCGGCGCAGGTGTGCGAGGACGGTTGACATCGAACCACTCGTCTCGGATCGACTGTGGTTGTAACTGGTGGGTTCGCTCGGCCGGCTAGGCACCGTTGATGAGTGCTTGCTTCCCTGTGCTCATCCACGACCGCGCAGTCGCCGGCATCATGACCCGGCGACTGAGCAAGGCCGCTGCCGTCACGCCAGTGACCGTCGCCGCCGCCGTCCGAACCAGAGCCAGCCAAGAAGGGCAGTAACCCAATCGGCGCAGTCCAGCGCAGTCCCAGCGCGCGTCGACGCAGCGATGGCGCACCCACCCTCGCTGTCGGACCGCGTCGCGGGGGTGTCTTGAATGACGGGGTTCGAGCTGATGGGGGGCGACGCTCCGACCGCAACGTTTGGGTCGGTAGCGGGTACAGCGCCTTCCGTAGCGGGACTAGCGCTCTGCGGCGAGCTGGCTCCGTCGGACGCGTCACTGGCTACAACGGGATCTGGGGCCCCGCCGACGCCCCCAGCGGAGGCAGCCACCGGCGAAGCCGGATCGATTTGGGATGGGGAGCCTCCTGCGCCGCTGTTGCCGTCGCTCGTGATCGGCTCGATGCCGTCCGCGACACACTCGCGGTCGAGGCAGGTCATGCCCTCGGGACAGGCGTCGTTGTCCGCTACGCCGTCGCAGTCGTCGTCGAAGCCATTGCAGGTCTCCACGGTGGGGGGACCTGGCTCGCAGTCCGCCGCATCGCAGCTGGTACTGTAGCGTGCGCACCAGCCGACGCCGCACTGTGGACGAACACCGTTGTCGACCTCGCCGTCACAATCGTCGTCCTTGCTGTTGCAGGTCTCCGTCACGCCCGGATTCACCTCCGGATCTCGGTCGTCGCAGTCGCCACTGATCGGCGCATAGCCGGGAATGTTACCGCAGCCGGTCACCGAGTCCGCTGCCCGTGACTGGTAGTAGCCGTCGCCATCCTCATCGGGCCACATCAAGACGGCAGGGGCGTTTTCATCGATTTCCCCGTTGCAGTCGTCGTCCTTGCGGTTGCAGATCTCGGCGGCTCCCGGGTTTACCGTCTCGTCGTTCTCGTTGCAGTCGCCGCCCATGGTGGCGTACCCTTCGGGTACCGGTTCACCCTCGCAGACTAACAGCACGCCGAGCCCTTCCGAACCATAACCGTCGCGGTCGAAGTCACCGTACAGCTTCTGGCCGGGGCAGCCAAAGGCCCACGGAAAAGTGCCCGACCCCGGGACGTCATTGGTCACGGAATTGTCGCCGTTGGCAGCGAGCGCCAGCACCCAAAAGTTCACCCCGCCAGGTTCCTGCGGGGCGCGCCACGAGAATCGGAAGGTGACCACTCCGTCTTGCGCGGGGCGTGGCTCGGTATGGGTCATGCCCTGAGCGCCCACGGCCAATCCCTCATCTGGCAGGGCCTCGAAAGTACCGACGCTCGAGCTGATGAACGTTCCTCCAACACGAATGGAGGGCTCCTCAATGGTCAAGGTGAACGTCACCGAGTCCCCAGGCTCGAAGCTCTCCGGGTCGGCGCTGAGGTTCAGCACCGGTGGTGCCGCGACGCCGCCGCCGTGGCAGGCGGTGCAGGTGTCCACGACGATGCCACGGGAGCGCGCCTCCGCCGGCTGCGCAACGGCCAGCAGCGCGCCAGCGGTCGAATACGCGAGCAAGCGCGCCGCTCGAGAGCGTCGAAGAGCGCCGCAACGGGCGCTCATCTGCCACTCCCGTTCACGCAAGGAGTTCGCTGAAAATCCCGTTGGGCAACGACGAATCACCAAAGTCATCGGTGGGTGAACCATCGTCTTTCGTCACGCCAGCAGCGTTCAGCAACGTGTTGAGCATCTTGTTGACGCCTGCCACGGAGCCGTCACCTGCCACACCGTCCTGTCGACCACCAGGCATGTCACCGCTACCGACTGTGATGTACTGACCTTGCTTGAAGTAGCCGTTAGCGGTGCCGGAGATGATCCACGGCACGTTGCTGAACGAGTGCGCGCCGGTTGCGCATTGGTTCGTCCAGATCGCAACACCTTGGTCCAGAAGTGGGCCCGTGGGGGTGTCGTACGACGACATCACGTCCAGCAGGTACTTGTAGTGCCGCATCATGATGCGATCGACCTCGTGGTGGAGCTCGAGACCATTGGAAACGGCGCGATGCGATGCATCGTGGAATTTGAAGCTCTGACCATTGATGTTGTACACGTGGTCGTCGATGCGATCGCCGATCTTGAGCACGGCGACGCGGCTGTAGTCCGCCACGGCCGAGAACGCCATCAGGTCCATGAACATCCGTACGGCGTCTTCGCGAATGCCCTGGTCGTAAGGCCTCGGATCGATCTGCCGCATGGCTTCGACCTCTTCGTCCGGGATCGTGAATTCCGTGGTCGCCATCTGGACTTCGATATCGCGGATCGCCGTCAGGTGCTGGTCGAGACGTTCACGGTCGCTCTGGCTGAGGTCGGTGCGCGAAAGCAGATCCTGGATCTGCGGACGCAGCAGGTCGTTGATGCTCTTGCTCCGGTCTGCTCGTAGCTGTTGCGCTTCTGCCTGTGCTGTCGTCCCCGTCGTGCCGTCCCCGATCGCGCCGATGATCGCCTCGTACGCTTCGTACGGCGAATCGATGTAGACGCGGGGCTGTTCCGGGGAAACGTATGAGACGTAACCGGGAATGTCGAAGCCCGTGCCACCCGGTGAGAACATGCCGGCGTGCATCACCAGAGGGTCGCGCCCGGGAGGGTTCTTGGCCTGAGCGATCACGGTGTCGACCGAGAGCCCTCTGGCGACGGCTTCGGTACTGCCCGGCGTGACGCTGGCGCCCGTGAGGATTTGCGCATCCGCAGCGGAGTGCGAGCAGCCTGTGGAGCCAAACGGAAGGTTGATGCCGCGGACGACGAGCAGTCGCTCTGCGTGATCGGAGAGTTCGCCGATGGCGCGACTGGCGTTGTCGGCTTGCAGGCTCGCCTGCGTGAGTGTTCCGGTGGCCGTCGGCCAGAACATCTCCGGTTCGCCGTCGCCACCCAACGTTACGCCGGATTGCACGACACCGTTGTCACTGACGACGATGAGAACGAAAGGCGAACGCCCCGCCTCTTGAGCGGATACGTTTCGGGGCATGAAGGCGTCGAGCATTGGCAGGCCTAGCATCAGGCCGCCAGCGCTGCGGAGGACCATTCGACGATTCATTTTGAACGAGTCTTGCTTCTTCATGGCGATACTTCAGGGGAGGCGAGTTAGGAAGGCGTCGCTCGTGACGATGTCGAGCTCGAGGTCACGAAGGGAGAGCATGCCGGCACGCGACAGCCGAGCGTAGTAGTCGACCATGGCCTCGTCCGTCGTCTCCATCAGACGGCCGTGGAGATAGCCCATCAGGTTGCGCGTGTAGCAGCTGTGGGTTTGTTTGGATTCTGCGAGCAATTGCGAGAGCTCGACACCGTTGGTGAAGTTCTTCACTTCGCCATCCAACGTGTAGGAGTCCGCGGCGTTGATCGGTAGGCCGCGTTCACTGGTGCGGTAGCGGCCGATGACATCGTAGTTCTCGAAAGCGTATCCCAAGGGGTTCAACAACGCGGAGTGACAGCCTTCACCGCACGTGCCGACACCGGTCGTGGCTTCGACCCGTTGGCGATTGGTCATGTCCGGTTGAAGGTCGATCAGGGGACCAGCATCGGGGGCTGGCGGCGGGAGCGCTACGCACAGGAGCCTCGTCGCAATGAACACACCGCGATGAATGATGTCCGGATCCGAACCGGAAGCGTAGGACGACAAGAAGCCCGCCTGAGTCAGGAAGCCGGAGCGCTGACTGGGGTCGAGGTCGACCTGCGTGAACGTGTCGTTCGTGAAGGCGCCGTCCAGCCCATACAGCGGGGCGAGCGTCGAGTTCACGAAGCCTACGGGAGAGGTGTAGAAGTCTTTGACGCCACCGCCTTGCGCGAAAACCCAGTCGAAGAAGCGTTGCACCTCTTCGCGCATTGCCGCGGGCGTCTCCGGGGTGAACTCGGGAAACTCTGTGGGGTCACGATCGATCCCGTCGTAGGTTCCCAGGCGGAAGACCTGGAAGTTGAAGTTGGCGATGCCTTCGGAGCCGGCTTCCGCCTCGAGCAGTCGGCGGGCGTGGGTGGCGATGCTGTCGCGGTCTTGCAGTTCACCAGCGGCGGCTGCGGCGAAGAGCTCGTCGTCGGGCATGGTGTTGGTCAGTGCCAGCGCGAGTTTCGATGCCACCTCGTAGTCACTCAGGGCAACGGAGGTCGCGCCGGCCTCCGCCGTCTCCAGCTCCGTTCGGTACAGGAAGTGGGGCGACTGCAGCATGGCCTGGATCACGAGATTGGCGCCGGACTCGAACGCGTCGCCGCCCGGGTATAGCGTCGGGCCCTGATCGAAGAGCGCGAGGTGGGCCGTGACTTCCGCCTCGGTCAGGGGACGTCGAAACGCTCGCGACCCAAAAGCGGTGATGAAAGCACGCGCCCGTCCGGCGGCGTCCGCTGGAGCATCCGCGGGAACGAGGCGCGCGAGGGCGGCGGCGTCAGCCGTGACCCGATCGCCCAGCGTCTCGGCGGCATCGGCGAGTTGCCGACGCAGCTGCTCTGTGACGTACAGGGCGTCCGCCTGGGAATCGAAGCCGGTCAGCGCGTCGCCCGAAACCTCTTCGTCGACGTCCGAGATGTCGTCCAATTGCAGCAGGTCGCGAACGGCGTTCGACCATTGCTTGCGGCTGAGTCGCGCGATTCGGGGGGTTGGCTCCAAAAGGCTCGCTTCAGCCGGTTTTGCGATGATGGCGTTAGGATCGTCTGCTCCAGCCTCCGCGCCCGGGACGGGCGTGACCACCGTATCGGGCGTCGTTCCTCCAGGTGCGGTCGCGCCCGGCTGCACGGTCACAGGCTCCCCACCGGCGCCAGTCGTCCCTCCAGGAGCAGCTACCCCCGGTGCGGCAGTGCCCCCCGCTCCCGCGGTCCCGCCGGGACCGGCAACTGCGCCAGGCGCGCCTGCGCCGCCAGGGCCGGTCGCTGGCCCGAGGCTACTGGCCCCTCCAGCTTCACCTGAGCAGCCGGCTGCGAGGGCAAGCAGTCCCGCGAGGGACGCTGCGGTCAACAGCTGGTGGAACGCGGGCGCGCGTCTGCGGAGCTCGAGGGGACGCGCGCTGGCTTCCGCCGGGGCCGCTCCGCAGGCACCCGCAACTTGAGTCTTCTCCATAATTGTAATTGGCGTGAGTCCGTCAGATTGGCTGGCTCAGTTGCATCGAGCGCGAATTGCCTTCGTCCCGCTTCCGCTGTCCGGGGATCTTTCCTGCCTTCTGCTCCACCCCGGCCACTTTGAGGACACTTGTCGGCCGGTTGCTTGGACCACGGCGCGGCCGCGGCGCAGGTGTTTCGTCGCTGGCGGCTCCAGCGTGCAGACGGCGCTCAGCGCCGCCGCGGGCTCGGTCGGCGGGGGCTCCGCTTGAAGCTGGGATTGCCACCGGCTCGGCGTCGGTGCTCGCGCAGGTGGGTACCAGGCGGACAGTGCCGGCGCCGACAATCGTCACCTCGGGTTTCCAGAACGGAGTTTTGGTGCGCGGCACCTACCTTTGACTTCAGATTCTTACCCTACGGAGTTAACGAATTCTGGATACGCTACCGCCAGGCTACACGTCGGAGGTACCCATTCACCCACGCTCTGCACGATGTTGGGACACCAGTGCTCCCACCCCATGGTCGCTGGAGCGCAACAACCTGCTACGATACTGGGCACTGGGGCCGCGGGGAAGTGGGCCCCTGAAAAGCCCTGAGGCCGCTAGCAAAGAATGGTTGAAGTAGTAGCTGTGAGCACGAGCGCGATGAATACCGCTGCATGGAACGTTGGACGCCTGGTCGAGATCCGGGCGGATGCGGGCTACCGCTCCGTCGCAGACGTCGACGCGATTTTCGCACAGATCGGTGCGGCGATGAGCAAGCTGCCACCCGGCTCGGAGCACATCGTCGTGGCGGACTGGCGGCGCTGTCCGCTGATGTCTCCGCACGCTGCCGAACACATGACGGCGAGCATCGCGCATTCCAACCCCACCTTGCTGCGGAGCGCGGTGCTGACGCAAGACGCGGCTCCCACCGCCGTATTGCAGTTCGCGCGCGTGATCCGAGAGACGAATCACCCCGACCGGCAGGTGTTTCGCGACGCGGCCGCCCTGGTCCGCTGGCTCGACGAAGTCATGACCCCGGAAGAGGGTGAGCGCCTGCGTGACTTCCTCGAGTACCGCTAGCTGCGTCGAATCCTGGGCGCGCTTCCCACGGTCGCTCTCGCGTTGGCGCGTCCGGCCATGCTGACAACGGCATCACGTCGTGTGGGCGCACCTGACTGCCCGCCGAGGATTGGAGGAATCGAGCACAATTCGCGCCCGAGTACGCGGCGTGTGATCCGCGCTGTCCCGCTTTGGTCACGGTTGACCACAATTGTTGCTCGAGCGAGATCCGTCGGGCGCTCGTGCGCATGTAGCGAGCATGAAGTTGACGGTCGCGCGTGTGCTCCTGGTCTCGATTCCCGGTTTGCTCAGTTCCTGCAGTGGAGCTGGGGGAGGGCCCGGCGCAGCGGAGGAGGGCACTGAGACTGGGAGTGTGGGGGCTGGAAACATGGCGGGCACGTCCGCTGCCGACCAGGGCGCAGCAGTGCCGTCAGGAGTGAACGACGGGGCTTCGGGCGAAACCAGCGTGGGTAGTTCGTCGTCCGAAGAGCTCTCCACTGGCGCAACCCCGAGTGACGGTGAAGGCGCGAGCGGTGCCACCCCAGAGGTCGAGACTGAGCCGAGCGGCGCCGAAGCGTCCGACTCGTCGGCAAGCGATTCATCGCAGGGCCCCGTCGCCGAGCAAGATCCGTCAGTCGCCGACCCATCGGGAGGGGTGAACACTGATGACGTTTCCGGCGACTCCGCTCCCGCAGCGGACGGAACGCCGCCGGCTTCCGCGAACGACGGCAGCGAGGTCGAGCAACCTGCTCCCGAAACTGCGGAGATGCCCCTCGACGACGGCGACTGCGCCATCGCTCCGCCGAGCGAATCCCCCATTGGCTACGGTGCGGCGACCACGGGGGGCGGCGATGCGACGCCCGTCGAAGTCAGTAGCTTCACCGAGGCGGAAGCGGCACTGGCCAACTACCGCTCCGCATTCAAGGAGGGCACCCAGGATGCTCTCGTCATTCGCTACACGGGGACCTTCGACTACTCCACCATCACGGACGTGTGCCTGCAGCACACCCTCGACTCCCAAGTGCTGCAGATCAAGGAGATGGAGAACGTCACCTTCGAAGGCGCTCCGGGCTCCAGCGCGAACTTTGGCATCAAGGTCAACCGGGCCAAGAACGTGATCATTCGCAACATGACGATGGGTCTCTTGCCCGGTGGCGGCGATTCGGACGCGATCACCCTCGAAGGCAACGGCACGAGTGGCGACGTGGAAAACGTGTGGATCGATCACAACGAACTCTTCAGTTCGACCAAAGACGACTGCGACGGGGCTGGCGACACCGAGTTCGACGGCCTGATCGACATCAAGAGCGGCGCTCGCTACATCACGATCTCTTACAATTACATTCACGATCATCAGAAGACGGGTTTGATCGGCTACAGTGATTCGGACACGACCGACCGCTACGTCACCTTCCACCACAACTGGTACGAAAACGTCGTCTCCCGCACGCCGCTGCACCGCTACGGCTACGTGCACCTGTTCAACAACTACTACGACCACATCTTGAGCAGCGGCATCAACGTACGCATGAACGGCGTGGCGTTGATCGAGTCGAACTTCTTCGAGAACGCGCAGAACCCCGTCACTTCGCGCTACAGCGACGAGGCTGGCAGCTGGGAGTTGCGAGACAACTACGTCGGGCAGGGCATCACCTGGACGGTCAGCTCGGACACGCTGGCCAACGCCGACTCGTGGCAATCCACGACGACCTTTCCCGAAAGCGAGCTGACCTACTCCTACGCTGCCGAAGAGGCGCGCTGCGTGAAGAAGACGGTGACCTCGCTCGCCGGCCCGAACCTGTCGCTCTGAGTCTCTGCGCCGAGTTCGAAAGCCGTCGCGAAGAAACCCGTCTGGCACAATAGAGAGTGGCGCCGCTGCCCGCCCCCGGTCCGGCGTGGTCGAGAGTCCTGAGTGCCTGAGCAGGAATGAGTCCAGCGCTGGTGCGCCCCCCGGGCCTCGGGATGCTCGATGGAGCGCTTCGGTATTTACGATGCGGGGGGCGGACGTGCTGCCCGTGGGGGGTTAGCGGTGCTTCTTCAGTCGCATGCAGATGGCGGGTTTCGTCGTGCAGCGCTGGGGCCGGGGGGTGAAGCGGGGCGCTTCCACTCCTGCTTCGACCCGGGCCGCCTCTTGGGCTTTCAGGCGCATGCAGACGGCAGGCTTGCTGGTGCAGCGTTT
>JBNKHV010000192.1:0-31620 GCA_050290545.1 Polyangiaceae bacterium
GTGGGCGCAACTGGATTTGAACCAGTGACTTCAACCGTGTGAAGGTTGCACTCTACCGCTGAGTTATGCGCCCGTGCCGGGTAGCCCGGCAAAAAGGAACCGAGTGTTTAGCCTGCGATTGGCGGCCCCGCAATGGGTCTCTGGATGCTATGAGGCTGCTCGATGAGTTCTGAGTCGAAGACGGGCCAGAGGGCCGCTTCCCAGGAGGGGAAAACCAAACGAGATCACGTGGTTGGGCTCGTGGTCGTGGGGGTGGCGTTTGCGCTTGCGGTCGCGATTTCGCACGATTCGCACGGTCGTTCACAGCCCGTCTTCAGTCAGGAGCCGGAACCGCCGACCAAGGAGGGCATGCCCGGCTTCCCCAATCAGGTGGACGTGCTGAGGGGCCTGGAGAAGGCCCGCGCGCTGACGCCTCGCCAGCACCTGGCCCGTATCCACGCGTTGGGCGTTCGCGCCGACGGAAGTGTCGACCTGACCCAAGCAGGGGCTCGCGTTCAGTACCTGTTCCGAAGCAAAGAAGGGGAAGGGCCGGTTCCCGAGCGGCCTCCCGGCACCCTCGCTCGACGCCGCTACTGCGGACAGCAGGCCGTCGACATCACCAGCGCTGGGATCGGAGCTCGACCCGACCGGGCTGATCGACGCTGCGAACCGGAGTTCCGCTCCGTGCCAACACCCGAGTGCGGTCCAAACGAACTCTGGCAACTCGCCAAGAGCAAAGGCGCTTCCGACGTCCAACGCGCCAAAGTCGAATACACCCTCGATGAGCAGGGGCCGGTTTGGAAGTTTCGCATCGAGGGAACGGAAGTCGAGTTCACTACCCGCGGCGACTGCAAGACCCTCGTCGGGGAGTGAAGTCGGCAAGCTCCCCACGTGAGCTCAGCGCCACCTTGGCGGGCTCAGCGCATTGGGTCGCATGGTCAAGCTTGTTCATCTCGGCCTCTTCAACCCTGCTGTGTCTCGAACGTGGCCCAGGGTTCGGCGCTAAACTCTGATCGCCGACGCCCACCCGATCGAGCAGGTTGGTTGCTCCGATGGTGGACTGCTCGCGCGGCAAACCCGTAGGGGGAGGTGTGGTGGTTCGCCAATTCGCCCACTCCGTATGCGCATTCGTGCGACGCGACTTGGTTGGCGGAGTTGTCTTCTGCGGATGCTGGGCTGCGTGGGGAACCTCCGCAATGCCGCGCACGCTGCTTCGCAGACCTCGGGTCAGTTCCCGACGCTCTCGCCGTGGGGGACTGATCTTCCGAGCAGGGATTCCAGTGGTGCGTTCAACGTCCCTTTGCCCACCCGAATCGTCGGCCCGCTCAAGTTGCGTGCGGGCGCGTCCGTTAGGGCATGCATGAGGAGAGCACGGTCTTCGCCGATACGAAACGCGCCTGTGCCGGAGGTCCGGAGATGACCAAGTGGCGTGTGCTCATCGTCGACGACTCATCCATGATACGAAGCCAACTCCGGACGTTGCTCGAATCTCACGGCGTGGACGTCGTGGAGGGTGACAACGGTAGCGAAGGACTGTGGCGCGCTCGAGAACAGTGCTTCGACCTCGTGGTGAGTGACGTTCACATGCCGGTCATGGACGGATTGAGAATGATCTCGGAAATCCGCAGACTCGATGGCTACTCTGGCACTCCCATTTACGTGCTGACGACCGACACCTCCAAGCAGCGCGTGGAAGACGCCAAACGCGCGGGTGCGACAGCGTGGATACACAAGCCGTTCAAGCCCGATCTGTTGTGGCAAGCGATTGAGCGGGCGTTGCTCAGAGTCCGGCCGGAAGCGAGCCTGCGTCCGCTCGATCGATGACAGGAGTCCATGATGCTCGATAAACACGTCCTCGTCGTCGATCCGCAGGGAGCGCTGCCCGGCGTGATGAAAGAGTTGGCTGGGCTCGGCTATCAGATCACTTGGGTTCCGAGTCTGGGGGCAGCCACCGACTTCATCGCATCGAACCCCATCCTTTCGCTAGTGGTTGCAAGCGCTACTGCCGTTCAAACGGGCGGCGAGAGTTTTCTCACCGCGATGGAAGACCTCGAGCCGGGCGTTCCGGTCGTTTGGGGTGTCCGTGCGGGGGCAGAGGGGGCTGGATCCCGCAACTCCATGCCTCACGGGACGATCCGTGAACCGTATCGAGCAGACGAGGTGCGTCACGTCGCGTCCAGGCTGCTCTGCGAGCACTTTTATCCTCGCGAGCTCACCGAGGCGCTCAGCCTGTCCGTGCTCGAAGCGTTGGGGGCCTACGGAGCATTCTCACTGCTGGGCCGACCCTACCTGAAGGCCAATCACACCGTGCTGGAAGATCTGTGCGCCATCATCCCGTTCCACGGGAGCGTATCTGGTCACCTGCTCGTTGGTGTCAGTATCGGGGACACGAGGCTCCTGCTCCGGCGAGCTCTCTCCGGAGATGGGACCGCCACGATGGATCGTCTCGAAGATCTGGTGGGCGAGCTTGCCAATCAGATCCTCGGCAGGATCAACACCACCTTCACTTCGCGGGACTTGGAAGTCGCGCAGATGACGCCGGTCTTTCTTCGTTGTGGAGGTGGTGTCCTGCGCTACCCAGGAAGGCAGCCATCCTACGCAGCCCAGTTCGGGGACGATGGCCCGACGGTCCATGTGGAATACTACGTCGAAGAGCTCGATCCGACCCTGCTGGCAAGACGCGTTCCGAGCGACATCGCCGGTCTTGGTGAGATTCGGTACTTGTAGAAGGCAAGTCTTTCGACGTCGAGCATCATTCTTCCTCGGCGCCCACGTTGGCCAGTCGACGCAAGCGACGCCAGAGCTTTCTCCAGGTGGGTTCCAAATGAACGCTCACTCCGTGCGCTTCGATGGGGCTGCCCTTGCGCAGCGCTTCGGTGGCGAGTTTGCGCTGGTTGGCGGGCAACTTGTCCAATTTGGTGCCGACGATGATGGGTCGAACCGGTAGACGACTCGTGCGCGGCTCGCTCGCGAGCAATTCCAACAACTGAGCGTCGTCGTCCTCCAAGCCTCGCCGCACGTCGACCAGTGCAGCAACGACCGCCAGCGTCGGGCGCTCGAGGAGATAGCCCTCGATCAGATCCGCCCAGCGGTTGCGCTCAGCCTTCGAACGCTGAGCGTAGCCATAACCCGGAAGGTCGACCAAGGTGACGACGGCGCCGTCGGCCGAACGCGTCTCGAAGAACGATATCTGGCGGGTGCAGCCCGGGGTCGAACTGGTGCGAACCAGGTTGCGGCGGCCGCACAGCGCATTCATCAAGCTGCTCTTGCCGACGTTGGAACGTCCGGCAAACGCGATTTCCACGCCAGTCGGAGGCGGGATTTGTTCGATGGCGGTGGCACCCGCCGCAAACTCGGCCTCCACGATGCGGAGGGGATCGAGGGTTGGGGAACTCATTGCGGCTACCCTAGTCGATCAGCGAGTAAAGCGCCGGCGCAGCGGACCGACGATGGCGCGCATTTCTTCGCAGCGCAGAATCAGGGCAAAGGTCAGGTACAGTCCGCCAAAAACGGCACAGCCCAGCAAGCCGGGGAGCAGTTTCGACGCGGCCCCGTGCCCGCTCCAGCTTGCTGCGACCGCTGCGAGCCAGCGTGCGGCCGCGGCCGCCGCGCCAGCGGCCAGCAGCACCTTGCCGAAGCTCCGGGCCGACCGCCTGAGTTGTAGCTTGCCCAGGCGCTTCCTCAGAAAGGCGACCAACAGCAGTGCCTGGGCCACGCTGGAGAGGGTCACCGCCCAGCTGATGCCCACGTGGCCCAATGCTCGTTGCAGCAGCAGCGCGGTCACCAAGAACACGACGAAGTCGAGCGCTGCGACCAACACCGGCGTGCGTGTATCACCGAGCGCGTAAAAGACGATCACCAACTGACGCACCAGCGCGACGGCCCAAATCCCAGCACCCTGAGCGAGCAGTGCGCGCGAGGTTTCCAATGAAGCAACGGCGTCGAATTGCCCTCGCTCGAAGACCAGCGCGACGATGGGATGAGCCAGGGCGACGTACATCACCGTCGCCGGTACGGCCACGAACAGAGCGAGGCGCAGACCATGCCCGAAGGTTTCCACGAGTTCGCGCTTGTCGTCTTGGGTCGCCAACAGAGCCAGACTGGGCAGCGTCGCGGATTGCACCGCCATCACGAAGATCCCTTGCGGGAAGTCGCACAGGCGCTGCGCGAACACGAAGAAGCTCATCGAGCCCACGTCCTGGCGGCTCAAGAGTTGCCGCGCCACGAGCATGTCGATGTAGTAGACGCCGAAACCGATCAGCACCGGCGCCATGCGTCGCAACACCTCGCGCACGGCCCGGTCACGGAGGTTCAGTTTGGGCAGCTCGAGGTAACCGATCTTCTTCAGGCTGGGCCACTGCGCTACGACTTGCATCGCGCCACCGAGCAGCACTCCGACGCACAGGGCGTACAACGGATCGACGCCCTGGCTCATCAGCCACGTGGGCAGGGCCAGGGCCGCCACGATGAAGGCCACGTTCAACAAGGCCGGGGCGAAGGACGTGACGACGAAACGATGGTGGGTGTTGAGGGCCGCGACGCCGAGGGCGGCCGTCCCCATGAAGAAGATGTAGGGGAAGACCCAACGCGCGATGGTGACCGTTCGTTCGAACTGTCCTGGCGTCTGCCGATAGCCACCCGCGAAAATGTCGACGAGCCACGGTGCGCCGACGACCCCCAAGAACGAAACCACTGCCAAGAGCAACAGCGAGAGGCCCCGCAGCGAGCGAAAGAACTCGCGAGCGCGCGCTTCGCCTTCGCGTTGCCGGACTTCCGTCAGCACGGGCAGTACGCCGTTTTGCACCGCGCCTTCTGCCAGCAGTTGCCGCAACACGTTGGGCAGCAAGAAGGCCGCGAAGAACGCGTCAGTCGCGACGCGGGTGAACATCGCGGCCAGAACCTGCTCGCGCACCAAACCCAAGAGGCGACTGAACAGGGTGCCTGCGGCGACGATACCGGCGCGCCCCGCAATACGTCGCCGTTCCGTGTGGCCACGTTCGGCACTCGCGGCCTCGGAGCTGGCGTCGTCGTTCGCTTTGGACACGTCGGATGTCACCGGCGCCACTCTACACCCGGGTTGGCGTCTTGGACCAAGACTCGCACGATGCACGGCAGTTGGAGGGTTGGGTTGCGACTCGCAAGGCTACGGAGGGCACGTCAGGGGCGCCGTTACGAGATGTCGGCGTGTGCTCCCAGCGCCGTTTCGACGAGACGCAGGGCCACCGCGGCGTCCTCGGTGGTGAGCCCACTGCCGGTGCGCGCTGCCATCGAAAATCGGGTTCTCTGCTCGCCTTCCAGTCGAACGCGCCCGCCTCCACAGGCCGAACACACGAGGCCCCCCTTGGCGGCTTCGACGAAGGCGGCTTTGCCTGCAGGACATGCCCGCCCGCAACGCACACAGGTGTCGAACTCGATGCCCCAGCCCCACGCGTCGAGCAGGGCCAAGCCTGCCGCTGCGAGCAGCGTCGGAGGGTCCGTCGTGCCAGGCGTATCGAGTTGGTCGAGCAAGTGGTTGACGAGCCTCCAAACCAAGGGCTCGGGGTCACGCTCCATGGCGCCTTTGCGCACCCATTGCAACGCACGCCCGGCCGCTTCGAGGCGCTGCAGGGATTGGGTTAGCGCAAAGCGGGGGCGAGCGATGGCAGCGCTTTGTAGTTGATAGTTGTCGCCGCGAGTCTTGGCGAGTTCGATGGCGAGGGTGTGCATGGGTTCCAGCGCGCCGCCAAATCGTTTCTGGCTTCGCTGGGCGCCCCGGGCTCCTGCCGTGATGCGGCCCAGGTCTTGGGTGAACAGCACGAGCAGTGCGTCGCTTTCGCGCACGACCGTCTTTCGGAGTAGAAGAGCGGAGGTGCGGACCAGCGCCCTGCTCACGCCTGCGCTGGCCGCTGCGAATGACCGCCCGCGTCATCCGCCGTGACGGTGCCCCAGCCCGAGGAAAGCTCTTGCGGCTTGTCGTGGCCGCGGGGCTTGAGCACGATGCTCAGTGCCAAGGCGAAGAGGAACAGGAGCAGCACGAAGGCGATGGCAAAACCGAAGCGACCACCCCGAGCTGGCTTGGTCGGGCTCGACAAGGGTAGGGGGGTGACCCACGCCACGCGACGACTCGCCGTGTAGCGAGCAAGCACGTCGTCTGGCGAAAGACCGACGGCCTGGGCGTAGGACCGGAGGAAACCTCGAACAAACACCTCGCCCGGCAGCTCGTCGAATTGATCGGCTTCGATGCGTTCCACGGAGTGAGTCGGCATACGCGTCGCACGCGAGATTTCTTCGACGCTCATCCGCTTTTCTTCGCGGTGGCGACGCAAATAGCTTCCGACGGACTCCATGGGGCTCATTGCTGCAGACTGACCAAGAGGGCGCTGCATTCTCTGCCACTCGGCGTGGACTTATCAAGGTGAACGCACGCTTCCAGGTCTTTGGCTGCTTCGTCCTGTCGGCCGAGCTGAAGAGCGGTTTTTGCTCGATGCACGTAGGCGACCTGCATTGCTCGGCACCTCGGATGGTCGACTTCGAGGGCGCGGGTGTAAGCCGCCATCGCTCCATCGAAGTCTTTCTTGCGTTCATACGCGAGCCCTAGTCGGTAGTGCCCGACACAGAAGCTAGGCTGCACTGCGGTGCTGCGCAGGAGGGCCTCGATGGCCTTTTCGGTGGACCCCGATTCGAGGTAGGCCCAGCCGAGATTTCCCCAAGCATTTTCAGGGGTTTGGTACAGGATGTCCTGGCTCAATTCCGACAATACTCGGATTGCTTCGGGGTAGCGTTTCTGGTGGATGAGCACGACACCCAAGGTGTTCTTTGCCTCCCTGAATTCCGCATCTTGCTCGATTGCCGAACGCGCGAAGCGTTCGGCTTCATCCAGTCGGCACTCGTTGTCGTCCCGATTGCAGAAGTCCAGGTAGATCAACGAAACCAGGTGTGCAGCCTGCGCATTGTCCTCGTCGAGCTCGACGGCTTCCAGCGCATGTTCGAGCGCTTGGCGTGGCTCTCCGCGGCGTAACCACATGTCCGTCGCCAAATCGTACTCGGCCATGCTGCGTGCGGAGTCGCTTTGCCCCGCACTCTTGCTGTCGCCCGACGAGCAGGCGAGCAGGACTGCCGCGGAACACACGCTGCACAGTCTGAGGATGTTTGCCAATCGTTCGAACTTCAGTTTGCTGCTACCAAGAGTCATCGACGCGCTCCGCCGAGGATCTCTTCGCCCGTTTCGAGCAAGCCGTACAACTCTTGTAGGGCTTCGAGGTCGGGGATTTCCAAAGTCTCTTCGGAGATTCGCAGGTAGTCGTTATCTTGAAGTTGTTGAACGGCGCGTTTGACGGCATCCACGTCGAGCCCGACGCGGGCAGAGAGCTCCAGCGGGGAGAGGTGCAGCACGCGGGCACCTTCGGCGGGCGTCGGCTGGGCCTGAGCGGTGCGCACCAGGGCCAGGATGACGCGCGCCTGCGAGTCCCGTAACATACTGATTTGTATGCGCTCTTCAGCCTCTCGGGCACGCAGCGCGAGGCGCTCGACGAGGCGCGCACCGGTCTTGGGTGAGTCCGTGATCAGTTGCTCCAACGAGTCGGTGTCGAACGCGACGACCTGCACTGGCGTCAACGAGATGGCCGTCGCGGTGCGCTTGGCATTCGTCAGCAGCGCCTCTTGCCCGAAGAGCTCACCACTACCCAGCACCGAAAGCCCGCGTTCGGCGCCTCCGATGCGTTTGAAGATGCGCACCCGCCCTTCCAGCATGAAGTAGGCGCGGTCCGCAGTGTCCCCATCCCGGTAGATCACTTCGCCGGGTTCGAACCGGTGCTCATGACGCTGCAAATCCCTTGCTCTGTCAGCGTCTTGCGGGTCCGAAGCCATGGGCGCATCGTAGCCCTCGGGCTCTGCTCACGCCAAGTCCTCTTGCTGAGTCAGGCGAGCGGGTTGTCGGGTAGTTGGGGCAGTTTGGCGTCCGCATCTCTGAGATAGAGCGGCGCCAGTTCGCCGCTGCCCAAGCCGAGCGCAGCCAGAACGGCGACTCGACGCGCTTCTGGGTGGTCGGTGCTGCGGTCCTTCGTGGTCCACTCAGCGGGCAAGAGTGCTCGGGCAGCCTCGCCGACGATGCAGCAGGAGCGCTCCTCGAGGAGCTCTCGCAGGGTCGGCACGAGGCCCTCGCGTGACACCACCCGAGGCTCGATCAGCGGCTGATGATTCGCGTCGAAGGTCGCGAAAAAGCACTCATTTCTCCGCGCATCCAGCAACGCCCCGTAGACCTCTACGGACGCCGAACGGGGCGCCCCCGCCGCCAGTGTCAACAGCGTGGGCACGCCCAGGGCCTCGATGCCGAGGCCCGTGGCCAGCCCTTGGGCGAGCGCGATGCCAACCCGCAAGCCCGTGAACGAGCCTGGACCCAAGCCGACTGCGACGCGCTCCAAAGCACTTCGCTGGAGGTCGGCTTCAGCCAAGACTTCATCGATCAGCGGCAACAGGTGTTCCGCATGGGCATTGGGTTCGGCTTGTACCCGCTCTGCCAACAATGAGGCACCTCGAGTGAGAGCCACCGAACCACGGGGAGCCGACGTTTCTATCGAGAGAGTCAACACTTTCGAAATTGTCGGAGCGAAAGGATTCGAACCTTCGACCCCTTGACCCCCAGTCAAGTGCGCTACCAGACTGCGCTACGCTCCGAACCAGCTCGCGAAACCCCGCGAGGCTGGGGTTCGCGGAAGTTACTCGCTCGGCCGCCGATTGCAAGCATCGCCAGCAGGGGGAAGCGCGAGACGTCCGGTCGGTCCGCCACCAGGCGCCAGACCCGCTAGGCCGGAGCCGGGCGAACCGAGGCGTTTCTCTCCTCTTCTTCTTCCTCGTCGTCGTCCTCGTCTTCGGGTGCTGGTGGCGGTCGAGTCGAGGGCTTTGCAGGCCTTTCGTCGTCCTCTTCCCCCAGCTCCGCAGCCTCACGTTGGGGCTCTTGGATGGGCACGGTGAGCATTCGCTGAGCGCGAATGTGCATCAGGTGCAGGGCAGCGAAAGCCCCCATCCACAGGGGCAGGAACAGCGCGATGATTCGCTCGTTGTGCTGTTCCAGGAATGGCATGAACTTGGCTACCAGGCCCGCCGCCGATGCTGCGAGCGCTGCCATGGCTACCCGGTACGCCAAGCGAATCGGCCCGAGGCGCCCGCGATGGATGCCCCAAGCGCAGCCGACCAGGACGATCGCCCAGGGCGCGCACTGCAGGATGTTCTCGTTGTGGTAGGTCACCTCATGGTTGGTGAAGGCCCACAACGAGCTGAACAGTAGACCCAGGACGCCGGCAACCAGCCCGAGGAGGCCGAGCAACAAGGCCAGCAAAGTGCGGGCCGACTGCTTGCGTCGGTGATGGGCCTCCCAACCCAGAAAGCCGAACAGCGCTCCCCCTGCGGCTCCAGCCTGGAAGAAACCCAAGGTTCGATCGGGCGGGCGGCGTCGGAGCTGTGGACGACCTCGAGCTTGGTAGTGCTCGATGCGTTCTTCCACGATCTGCTGCGTGCCGTGGATCCCCGAAAACACGAGGCCGTCGAGGCCTTGTTCGACCTTCTCGGGGATGAACATCTCGGTCCAGCGTGTCTCTGGCTGGTCGATGTACGGCCCCATCGCGATGTCGAGCCCCACGTACAGCCAGAAGTCGTCTGCCACGAGTCGCAGCGTGTGGTCTCGCAAAGTGAGCTGAGTGGGAGCCTGGGTTCGCTCGCGGAAGCGGCCTCCCAAGGCTTCATCGACGACATCTCGAACTCGGGTGGAGCAGTTGTCGCGATAGTAGTCGTAGAGGTAGTAGCGGTTTTCGGGCAGCGCGTTGATGCGCAGTTTCTCTGCGACGTCCCATTCGGCGGGTTTGCCGAGGCTCAGCTGCTGCTCCACCACGCTGCGGTTGGCGCGCTTGTAATGCGCCAAGACCGACGGAAAGGCGGCCACGCTGAGCCAATAACGGAACTTCCCGGTCAGAAAGTCCACGATCAAGAGCGGGTCGTCGAACTGGAATGTGCCGAAATTATAGACCAAATCGGGACCGCCCTGGGGGTACTTCACGCGGATGGCGTTGTGCCCGAACTTCAGGAAGGCGGCATCCCCCGGGCCGAAGGTCAGCACGCTGATCTGCGGTGAAGGGTCGAACCAGATGCGGTTCTCTGGTGGGCGCTCGGCGAGCTGGGCCGCGGCGCAGCTCGCCCAGCCGGCGACGAACACCGCGGCAACGCAGGCGAGAGTCCAGCGTCTCACCCGAGAAGCGCGCGTCGCCGAACCAGCACGCGGTGCTCGAGCGCGGGATGCGACTGCCGACAGGCTGTTCAGCAAGGACCGGATAGAGGAGCGATCAGGCATCGTTGTCCCGACGGGGTACGGGGTAGAGGGCGCCCGTGGGATAGCCTGGTCTGCAGGAATGGACCAGGGCACGGAGGATTTCATCGCTGCAGAATCAGCTTGGTACGAATCAGATTCCGGCCGTCTGGTCGGGTTGTGGCCTGGGCGAGCCACTGCCGGCGCGGCCCGCGTCCAGCAGATCAGGTATGCCAATTCAACTGGCCATCGATATGCAGCGCGACACGAGCGAAGACCCAGGTGAGCTGGGGTCGGCTCCCCGGGTCAAGGCCCCGGTGAAAGTCATCGGCTTTCGAGGTTCGGATGCCGAGCTCCTGGAGCGCTTGCACCGCGACGGCGATGGCGCCGCGGGCTTGTTGCACGATCGCTTTTCGGGGGAAGTGAACGGGCTGGTCTGGCGTTTGCTCGGACCCGACCAGGACCACGACGACATCGTCCAAGTCGTCTTCTGTCGCTTGTTGCAGCACGTGCACAAGGTTCGCGAGGCGGACAAGTTGCGCAGTTGGGTTCGCTCCGTGACGGTCAACTCCGTCTACAGCGAACTGCGCAAGCGAGGGGTGCGGCGACTGTTCTTTGCCAACGAAAGCCGCAAGCCGGAGCAGTTCGTCGATGCACCGGCGACGTTGGAGAGCCGGGACTTGTTGGCGCGCATCTACACAGAACTCAATCGCATGCCGGCTAACGAGCGCATGGCCTTCTCGTTGCGCTACATCGAGGGCAAGCAATTGTCCGAGGTTGCCGAGCTCTGTGGCTGCTCACTTGCCACGGTCAAACGGAGAGTGGCTCGTGCGGAGCAACGCGTCGAACACCTGCGACAAGCGTTCGAGGAGCTGTCCCAATGAGCACCAAGCTGGGACCTGGCTCCGAATCGGCGAAGCGCACGGAGTCCTTCGAGCGCTTCGGTGCTCACGTCCAAGCGGCTCTGGGAGCTGGCCCCGACGAGCAGCGCTTGTTGACGCAGCGCGCGCGTCTGGTCGAAGCGACGACGCGTCGCTCGGCTCGTTCCTCGAGCTGGTTGTCGTTGCTTTGGGAGCGGCCGGCTTGGGCTGTTTCGGGGTTGGCCGTGGTCGCGGCCTGTGTCGTCTTCGTGGCGCTGGGGGTGCTGGGCCCTGGCGGGTCCAGTGGTGTCGGGCTCACGGCGGAGCTGGACGGTCAGCACATCGATGCAGACTCGTGGGTGACTGCGAATGGCAGTGTTCGAGAGCTGCGCTTTTCCGATGCGAGCCGCATCGCTTTGTCGCCCAAGGCTCGGGCACGCGTCGTGGCGCTCGATGACCAGGGCCTGCGGATGACTCTCGAGTCCGGGCGCGTCGATGCCGCGATCACTCCCGGCGGTCCGTACCGTTGGGTGGTGGTGGCGGGGCCCTACCAAGTCGCAGTTCTAGGCACGGTGTTCAGCGTCGACTGGTCGCCGGAGAAGCACGAGCTGTCGGTCGACGTGACTCGCGGCAAGGTGCGAGTGACCGACGCCGAGCACGAGGAGGCCGAGCGTGTGCTCGTGGCCGGTGACAGTTTGAGGATGACTCGCCCCGATGCGGAGGATCCGGCAGAGCCGCTAGCGAGTGGCGATCTGGATGTCCTACTGCCCGAGAGCTCTGCGATTGAGCCTTCGTTCCCCGCGCGAGTTCAGCCGCCAGCGAAGAAGCGGTTGGCGCCGAGGCTCGAAGGTGCGGTGTTGCCCGAGGGCGACTCGGTGGCGGAGGTGACGGAAGAGGACGCGCCAGTCGTGCCCGCGCCGACGCCAGTCGAACCGAGCGTTCCGGATTGGCGTCAGCTGGCCAAAGCAGGTCGTTACCCCGAAGCACTGGCTGCGGCCAAGGCGGGGGACTTGGACGGGCTGATCCAGAGCGCAACGCCGTCGGATTTGTTGCTGCTGGCGGATACGGCGCGCCTCAGCGGGGCCAACGCCCTGGCGCGGCGTTGTCTCCTGACCATCCGGCGGCGATTTCCCTCCCACGCCAATGCGACCATGGCGGCCTATTCGTTGGGCCGGTTGGAGGTGGATGGCGGTGGTACGGACAGGGCTGCCATCAAATGGTTCAAGACCTACTTACAGAATGCTCCTTCGGGAGCTTTGGCTGAGGCTGCGCGCGGGCGCATCCTGCTGTCCTACCGCAAGCTTGGCGACCGAAGCTCGATGCGCCAGGCAGCGAAAGATTACCTGAGGCATCATCCCAGCGGGGGCCATGCTAGTCTGGCCAAGTCCCTGCTGGATGATTGATGCCGAGAGTCCTGCTGCTGCGAACGTGCCTGCTCGTGCTGGCGTGCTGGTTCACGCTCGCAGCTCCGGCGCGAGCGGCAGAGAGCACGGTCTGCATCGTGCCCACCGAAGGGCCCAAAGGGTGGCTCGCCGCTGAGCGCCGACTTACTGCCGAACTTCGGGCAACAGGCTTGCGCGTGCTGGTGCTGCCGGCTCGCGAGGGGCCGGATCACGAGTTGGCCCGACATGCGGCGGCGTTTGGCGCCATCGCGTCCGTGCAGGTGCTGCGCGAGGGGGAGTTCGGGGTGATCCGCGTCTGGCTCGAGCGCGATGCGTCACGGGGTGCCGGCTTCCGTCACGTACGCGTCAATCTGCGTGGACCAGAGGTCGTCAGCCACGCGGTGCTACCCGTGGTGGAGTTGGTGTACCTGCGCTCGATCGAAGTGCCCAAACTCGAGCCCGACGCCAACGCCAAACGTCGTCCTCCGGGCAGACGTCAGTTGGGCGCTCCCGTCTGGGGGCCACCGGTGCGCTATCACGTGCGTTCAGACATGATGTACGCAGCACGGCTCGGAGTCGGTCCTTGGTTTGCAGGAGCGGAGACCACCCCGGCCATCAACGTGGGGTTGGGGCTGAGGGCTCATTGGTTCACCTTCTGGTCTTTGGAACCGGAGCTGTTCATGCACGCGGTCGCCCACGGCGTGCAGGTGCCCACCGGGGTCGGCACGTTGCCGGTCTTCGGGGCACGGGCTCACTGGCTCTTCGAGCCATGGCCGAAGTCGAGTGTCTCCGTGGGCATCGGTCCGGGACTCGGCACGGCGCTCGTCCGGAGTGACCTGCCGCGTCGTAAGGCGGATCCTCAGCAGGCGTACCTCCTGTCCGGCAGAGCCGAAATCGCTTCTGCGTTGGCTCCCTACGTGGACGTGCTCTTCCTCTTCACGTTCTCGTACGACCTGGCAGAGACACCGAGCTTCACTGAGCAACGGGCTCTGGCACACATGTTCCGCCCGGCGCTGGACGCACAGCTTGCCCTCGACTGGCACTGGCAGTAGCCGCCGCCTGGCACATGTGCTTCGAGCTTGCGGCGTGCGCTGACTGACTTGAGATATCGCTGGCGGCGTCAGCCGGTCGTGCCGAGACCCGTCGCGATACCTTCGATGCTCGAGACGATGGCCCGCTCGTAGAGCTCGAGCAGTTCTTGCGAAGCGTTTTCCGCGACGCGCTTGCGGTAGTCTCTCAGGAGTTCGACCTGAATGTAGTTGAGCGGGTCGAGGTAGGGCTCTTTCAAGCCGATGGAGTGCTCGAGGTTTCGATCCTCTTCTCGGGCCAGAAGGGTGTGACCGGTGATGGCCTCGAGTTCACGAACGGTCGTGTGATACTCATTGCGGATCAGCTTGAGGATCTTCTCGGCGGACTCCACGTCCGAGGCCAGCCCGTGCACGTAGTAGCGCGCGATGTCCAAGTCCGTGTGCCGCAGGGCCGTTTCGCAGTTGCTGACGACGGATTGGAAGAAAGGCCAATGCTCGTACATCTCTTTGAGCTGCAACACGGTGGCCTTGGGGTCCTCGCTGCTCTGAACGAGCGCTTCGATGGCAGAGCCGAAACCGTACCACGCCGGCACCATTTGGCGGCTCTGTACCCAACGGAAGACCCAAGGGATGGCGCGCAGATCCTCCACCCGCTCCGGCATCTCGCGCTGTTGCGGACGGGAGCCGATCTTGACGAGTTCCACCTCCTTCGGCGTCACCTGCTCGAAATAGGTGATGAAGTTGGGGTGGTGGATCATCGTGCGGTAGCTCTCTTGTGAGAGCTCGCCCAGGCGTTTGGCGATTTCGTACCAGTGCGGCTGCTCGTTGCGTCCCTCCAGCAGCCGCTTCGACCATTGAGCGCCGATCAGGTTCGTGAAGTGCGCGATGGCGTCGTCCGCCAGCGCGTAATGGCGTGCCAACACCTCACCCTGCTCGGTCAATGCTTGCTCGTGCTCCGACGCGCCAGCGGGCAAGGCCATGATCGCGCGGTGCGTGGGGCCACCACCGCGGCCGATGCTGCCACCGCGGCCGTAGAAGAAGCGAAGCTTGACGTCATGTTCCTTGGCCACCTCGAGCAAGCGCATCTGTGCGCGGTAGATTTCCCAGTTGCTGGAGAAATAGCCGCCGTCCTTGCTGCTGTCCGAATAGCCGAGCATGACCGTCTGGTATCGGTCGCAGGCCGTGAGCTGCTGCTGATACGCCGGATTCTGGAAGGCCTTGGCCATGATTTCCGGCGCGGCCTGCAAGTCCCCGATGGTTTCGAACAGGGGGACCAATTCCAACGTGCGCGACGGGGCGCCGCTTTCGTCCAACTCGAACAAGCCCTGGGCCTTGAGCAACAACAGGCCCGCCACGAGCTGCATCGGATCGCTCGACATCGTCACGACCAGGTTGCGTACGGCGTCCGAGCCGAGCGTCGTTTGAGCGCGCCGCGCGATGTTGAGCATGCTGAATAGGCGCCGGACTTCCGGTTCTTGAAACCCCGGGGGCAGGGGATCGAACTCGGCGAACAACGGGGCAAACTGTTCGTTTTTGTCCAACACCCTGTCGGTGAACAGCCGGCCCAGAGTTTCGTCGTCGAGACCTTGGGTCTCGGTCCTGGACTCCTCCAGAACGGCGCGCGCGGCTTTGGTCACGATGCGTGAGTGCTCGCGCAAGTCCATGCTCGCGCCGTGAAAGCCGTAGAGGCGGACCTTGCGACGGAAGTGTTCGAGATCGAGTCCGCGAGAACGGTGATAGCCGTCCCGCTCGAGGCTCTTGTCGACCAAGTCGATGTCTTGGACCAGCTTGTCCGCGCTGTGGTAGCAAAAGGTCGGGCGAGCCGCGCTGGAGTCCAGCAAGGGGGCCGTGATGGTTGCTTCGAGCCTTCGCGCCATCAACGTCAGCTTGAGGCGGTAGGGCTCCGTCTTGCGTCGACGCAGCAACGGTGCCAGCTCCGCTCCCGTCGTGGCGATGTCCTCCATGTCCGCGTCGATGCTGCGCTCCAGCTCGGGCGACAAGGGCGCGCGGAACGCTGCGTGACTGAAGCGCGGGGCTAGTTCCTTCAAGTCGGCGGCGTAGCGGCGCAATACGGCGTGGTGCTGCTTACCCAACGCCTCAGTGAAGACTTCCGGTGTCGTGTCCGGATTGTTCGCCATGTCACTGCCGACCCAACTGCCCAACGCGACGCGCGGCGTTTCCGGGTTTGGCAACGAACGTCCACAGCGGTAGCGATACGAACGCTCGAGATCGCGATGGAACGCCGCCAAGGTCTCGTAGATGGTGCGGCTGAAAAAGGTGATGGTGTGGTCGATGTCGTCCGACAGCTTGGGCTTCTCGCCACGGGAGAACTGCGTCGCCCAGAGCACCTCGATCTTCTCGGCCAGCCTCTGCAAGAGGTCCACCTGCTGCAGCAAGGTCTCCGTGCGCGGGTCTCGCAGTTGCTTCAGTAGCTCGTAGATCTCGCGTTGATGCGACAGGATGCGATGTCGCAGGATCTTGGTGGGGTGTGCTGTCGCAACCAGCCGCAGGCCGGGGTGTGCGACCTCTGGTAGACGGTCGGCGCCATGCTCGTTGCCGAACTCGGCGAGTACACGATCGATGGTGCGAACTCTGCTTTGGTGGTGAACCCCCTCGGCCAGCTTGCACAGCGCCAGGAAGGTTTGAAACGCGCTTGCCCAATCGCCGAGCCAGGCCACCGCTTCTGCTGCGCTCTTGTCTTGCAGCGCGCGGTCGATGATGTCGGCCAGCTCCTTCCAGTTGGGCCCGCCGGGCTCTTGGCGCGCGAGCTTCGCGACCTGTCGCAGTTCTTCCACACTGCGATAGAAGTCGTCGCCCGCGTGTTCACGAATGACCAAACCGAGCAACGATCCCAGCAGGCGTACGTCTTCCCCCAGCAGGTCGCTCGCGTTCGGCGGATCGGCGCTGGGTGCGGATGCGGCCCGCCGCGCGCGGTCCACGCTCGGCAGTTGAGCTCGGATGGCCTGAGTCAGACGTTCGTGAGATAGCGCCTTGGCCTGACGCTGCTCTTCCGTACCCACCAGGAGCGATTCGAGGGACCACTGGGATTCGGAAACCGGCGGTGCTTCCGACGATGGCCCCGTTGACAACCCTGTGCGCCTCGTCACAGCGCATGGTTTACGGGATGTTCGGGCCGGAGACCAAGGGCAATCCCCCGTCAGTGCGTCGTCTGGGCGGCCGGGCCCGGCTGCGGGGGCCTTCGGGTGAATCAGAACTGCACGCTGGGAGCAGTGAACAGCAGCACCGCACCCGCCCCTCCGAACACCGCTGCCCCTCCCCAAGCGACGTTCGACTTGGTTTGGAAATCCAGGGCGTCCTTGCGGGCGAGGTTGCGGTAACGCGCAGTTTTCGACGGGCTCTCGAACTCGTCTTTCGCGGCCAGGGCCTCCGTGCCGAAGTAGATGGCCACCCCTGTGGCGACGGCACCTACACCGATGCCAACCCACCCCAGGGTTCGCTGCCACGATTCAGGAGCGGGTGGCGGTTCTCGCGGCGGAGGCGGGCGCACGGGCTCGGGCACGTCCACTGCCGGTGGAGGGGGCGGTTCTGGCATCACGAGCTCGACGCGCAAGGTGTCTCCGGCATTGACGGAGATCGGCGTTTGCGTGGTTTCGCCGGAGTCGGTCTCCAGCAGGATGCGATAAGAACCGGGGGCGAGATAGAAACGCGCCGGGATGGGCTCCTGGGATTTGTGAGCGACGCTGATCAGGCCGCCCACTGGTTTGGATATCTGAATGAAGCCCAACTGGCTGCTCAAGGCTTCGAGTCGTTGCTCGGCTTGTTGCGCTTGGTCTTCGACGAGTCCTCCGCGGCCCAGGGCGAGCATATAGCCATCGGCGGCCCGCGCCCGCTCACCCGCTTGTTCCCAGGAGACGGCGGCGTTGTAGACGACGCTGGCGTGGGGCGCTTTGGCGTCTGCTGCTTCGAAGAGTTGGGCCGCCTCGAGATAATGAGCGTCGGCGAAGGCCTCTTCTGCTTGTCGGAACAAGTCCTGAGCTTCACTCACTGCTTCTTCCTGGGCTGCGGCTGGCATCACCCAAAGACAGGGCAACAGCAGCGCGGCGAGCAGGCGAACAATCCGTGAAGTGGGCATCTACTTGCCCGACTTTGACTCTCCGTAGGGGCTCGTTGCAAGCTTCGGCTTCTCTGGCGGGACACGTTTCGGCTTCTTCGAAGGTTTTGTGGTGGGGCGAGGTGTGCGCCGGATGCGCGGTGCTGGTTCCGCTTCGGGCTGCGCCTCCTCGGGAGTGGCCAAGGGCAGCGAGTCGATCTCCGTGACCGCTTTTTCGTCTTGCGCTGAACCGTTGGAGTCGGCGTTGCCTTGGGACGTGGAGCTCGAAGCGTTTCCGTCAGTCTTCTTGGAGGCCGCGGCCGTCGACGGCTCCCCCCTCGCTTCCGTATCTGCCACCGCCGGTTCCTCCGGGCGATTGAGCATCCAAGCGACGCCCAATCCCACGATGGCGACGGCGACGGCTACCATCGCCGTTCTACTGCGTGACTTGGGCTGTACCCACGTCGGCACGACAGCGGAGGTCTCCGTCATTTCCTCGCCCTCGCGCGGGGGGCTTACCGGTAGGACGCGCGTCGGAAGGTCGTCGGGGTTCTGTCCGGGTATGACCAAGTCCCTGGGTACTGGGTTCCTGGGAATGAGCGGCATCGCATCGGTGGCTGGCGAGGTCGGAGCGGAGCCAAAACTCCTGCCGGATGTCGGCGTATCGGTCCGCGTGACCATGTGCTCAGCCGATGGGCGCTGCGATTCCGATGGGCGCTGCGATTCCGATGGGCGCTGCGATTCCGATGGGCGCTGCGATTCCGATGGGCGCTGCGATTCCGATGGGCGCTGCGATTCCGATGGGCGCTGCGATTCCGGCGGAGTCGACGGCGTGGTGCCGACGAGCAGACGTGCCCGGGTGAGTTCGCCCATACGCTCACGCAGTGCCTGCATCTCGGCGATGCGTTCTTTGCGCTCGGCCAACTCACCTTTCGTCACCTCCCGCACGAACGTGGACAGTTCAGCGGCGTCCCCAGTGCCGGTGTCCTCAGCGAACGCCTCCTCCAACCTCTTGCGCAGACTGTCCGCGTCGGGGCAACGGCGCTCGAGTTCCGGTTCGAGCGCCCACGCCAGGGCATCGTCGAGGGCTTTCGGGATGTCGTCGAGTACGGTCGAGAGCCGCGGCGGGCGCTCCGTGACGATGCTGAGCAGTGTGGCGACGTCATCGTCGGAGGCGTACATGCGTCGGCCCGAGAGCAATTCCCAAGCGACGACCCCGGCGGCCCACACGTCGCAGCGTCGGTCCACCGCGCGACCCCGGGCTTGTTCCGGCGACATGTAAGCGATCTTGCCTTTGGTCAGCCCGGTCTTCGTGCGCACCGCACGGTCAGCGGCCTTGGCCACCCCGAAGTCGCCGAGGCGGGTGTGACCATCCACGCTGATCAGGATGTTTTGCGGCGAGAAATCTCGATGCACGAGATTGAGCGACTTGCCGTCGCGGTCCCTCAGCTCGTGGGCCGCGTGCAGGCCTAGCAATGCGTCGTTCAATACCCGTGCCATCAGGCGCCGGGGGAAACGCGTCTTCGAGGCCTTGGCGAGACGTACGACGCCGGAAAGGGTCTCGCCTTCGACGTAGTCCATCACCAGGAAGACGCCGAACGGGTCCTCGTCCACCTCCTGCACCTGGATCACGTTCGGGTGGCGGATGAGAGCCGCGAGCTTCGCTTCCTCCAACAGGTGTAGCTTGCTCTCCTCGTCGGCTCGCAGGTGGGCGTGGACCAGTTTCAGAGCGACCCGCCGCTCGAAACCGCCGACGCCGGTCGTTCGCGCCAAATACACCGTCGCCATGCCGCCCGTGCCAATGGGCAACAACAGCTCGTACTTCCCGACCTTCTCGGGAAACGGAGGGGGATGGGCGACTGCGGCGGTCATGGACCCGTGTTGGGACTGTAGCATGGCGGCCAGATTGCTGGCCGATTCGTTGACGCTCGCCGGCCAGAATGGCGTGTCGTTCGCACATTCGACCGTACAGCCTCGGTCATGAGCAGCAAATCCGGTTGTCTGTTGATTCGAACCGACATGGAGTGATAGTGGCGATCAGGTGTCGTTCGACCCCTCTGAAGGTGCTGTCGCAACGCCCGGCGGCTTCGAACGAGGCGAGCTGTGGGGGTTGTCTCACGGCGGGTGGGAGATGTCTGTCGATCCGGTCCGCGGGGCCCGGATTTGTTCATTCTCCCTAAACGGCAAGAACGTGCTCACTGGGCCCGATATCGACCCAGACAATTGGGGTTCGACGTTCTGGACCAGCCCGCAGAGCGACTGGCAGTGGCCTCCGGTCGTGGAGATCGACAGTGGCCCATATGCGGTCGTCGATTGTGACACCAGCTTCCTGTGTGCGGGGTCACTGAGCCCCAAACTCGGCATTCTCGTCACCAAACGTTTCTCGGTGCGGGCCGACCGCAATTGTGCGTGCGTCGAGTATACGATGAGCAACCAGAGCTCGGAAACCCTGCGTTTGGCACCGTGGGAGATCAGCCGTGTTCCCGGAGGGCTGACCTTCTTCGAGTCGGGGCATGGGCGTGTGGAGTCGCCGTTGCCGGAGCCCGAGGTCATGGAGCGTCGGGGCGTGGTTTGGTTCGAGTACGACCGCCGGGCGATCGAAACCGATTCGAAGTTGTTCATCCACAGCAACGGTGGGTGGCTGGCACACGTGCTCGACGACCTGATCCTGATCAAGGAGTTCGAGCCGGTCCCCGCTGCCAAGCAGGCACCCGGCGAAGCGATGATCGAGATATTCGCCAGCGGCGAGAAGGACTACATCGAGATCGAGCAGCAAGGAGCGTATTCCAAGCTCGGGCCTTGGAAAGACATTACGTGGAAGGTGAACTGGTACCTCCGCTCCGCGCCCCAGGGCGTCGATCTGCGTCCTGGCAACGATGAACTCGTCGGTTGGGTGCGCTCCGTCTTGGCTTGACGGGTTCAAAAGCGTGGGGGCGGGTGCAGCCGTCGCGCTGCGCCTGCTCGTCAGCGCGACGGGGGGACCGTCGGTGGTCTCAGCTGACCATAGCTGTAGCTCAACGGTGGTGCTTCGCTGGCCACGACGTATTCGAACTGCTGACGGAACTCTTCCGGCGAGAGGCCGGCGGTTTCCGCGAAATGCGCGACGGTTTCTGGCGAGCGGAAGTCGTCTTTTCGCAGACGCGTCATGTAGCGGCGGGCGATCTTGTAGCTCTCCGTATCCGTATTGACGTTGCGCACACGGGTACGCTTCGTCACTGGATCGAGAATGTCCGTGAACGCCATCGGCACGAATTGGCCGCGCTGGATGGTGATCATCGCGGCGTCGCCGCCTTCGATCAGGTACTTGGTCGCGCTGTACCCGAGGTCACGCGTGTACTCCATGTCGAAGGGGATGGGATCGGTGCAGCGCAATTCGTAGCCGACGTTGCGCGACTGGATGGTCGTCGCGAGATCGCCGGGCAAGTCGCCCAAGCGCTTGAGCACCTTGCGCTTGAGTAGATCTCCGAGGTTGATCTCCGCGAGGCGCGGCTTGCCATGAATGTCGAGCTCTGCCGTCGCCAACTCGCCGCCCATGTCGTCGCTGTGGATGCGGTCGCTCAGGCCTTCCGCTAGTACCGCGGTGCCATCGAGCCGGCCTTGGCTGCGACGCTTGATGATGGCACCTGCCAATACGTCGACGACCTCTTGCAACCGTACCTGTTCCGGGAATTCCTCCGGGATTAGCGTGATGGTTGCGCTCGCTGCCTTGCCGATGCCCAAAGCGAGGTGTCCCGCTTGGCGGCCCATCGTCACGATGAAGTACCAGCGTGACGTCGTCACGGCATCCATGTGTAGGTCTTGCACGATGCCGACGCCGACGTGACGCGCCGTCTGAAAGCCGAACGTCGGGATGTCATCGGGCAACAGCAGGTCGTTGTCGATGGTCTTGGGAACGTGCACCACACGGAGTGCGCCCTTGCCGGCTTCGAGGAGCCGCCCAGCGGTGTAGGCCGTGCCGTCGCCGCCGATGCAGATCACCTTGTCGATGCCGAGCTCCAGCAAGGTCTGCACGGTCGTCTCGAGTTTGTTCTCGCGAACGGGGTTGGCTCGATTGATGCCGATGAACGAACCGCCCCGAAAGTGGATCGGCCCGACGTTGTCGATGGTCAACTCCGTCGTGTGGTCCTTGTCGCCGTTCATGATCCAGCGGAAGCCGTCCCGCAGCCCGACCACCTCGAGGCCGGCCAAGCGCGCGCGAATGGTCGCCGCAGCGATCACGCTGTTGATGCCGGGGGCGGGTCCGCCCGCCGCGAGAATTCCAAGTTTGCCTTCAGTCATCTTCGCCTCGACGTGATCATGCACCCGTTTTGGGATTCGACCAACCGGTGGCGCTCTTTGGCAGATGCGCCCCCTCGCTGTAAAGGGGGAGCCGGCGGTCCAACCGATGTTCCGATACAGTCAAGCCCGAAAACGGTTCTGGATGGGCCATTGGGAGCGCAGCGCGTGTAGCGGCAGGAAATTGACCTGCGTGCGTCAGTCTTCGGCGACCGCTTCTGCGGCGTGACAACTCACCCAATGTTTCGCAGCTGCTCCACGGAGTTTCGGTACTTGTTCTCGACATCGGGCCGTTACCAGCGGGCAGCGTGCCGCAAACGGGCAGCCCGCTGGCGCATCCCGGTCGGACAGTCCGTTGTCGTGTCCGGCTGATGCGTTCGCCTGTGGCAGGGAGACGCGGGGCCGTTCGGGATCGGGGGCAGCCGAGAGCAGCAAGCGCGTGTATGGGTGCGCGGGTTTCGCAATCACGCTTTCCGTCGGGCCGCGTTCCACGAGCTGTCCGGCGTACATGACCATCGTTTCATCCGCGAGATAACGAGCACTGGCTAGGTCGTGGGTGATGAGCAGCACGCTCTTGTCGTGTTCGTCACGGAGCTTGGAAAACAGATTGAGAATGCCCACGCGAATCGACACGTCGAGCATGCTGGTGGGCTCGTCCGCGATCAGTACTTGGGGATCGATCGACAGCGCTCGAGCGATGGCGACCCGCTGACGCTGCCCGCCGGAGAGTTCGTGAGGGTACTTGTCCAACGTGTCGCCGGGGTTGAGTCCGACTTGCTCGAGCAGCTCAGCAGCCCGGCGCGAAAGCTCCGGCTCTCCGTTGACGACGCCGTGGCGCAGCAGTGGTCGCGCCAGATGATGGCGCACGCGGTGTACCGGGTTCAGGGACGCAAAGGGATCTTGGAACACCAACTGAACCTGGCGTCGGAAACCCAGAGTCGCCTTCTTGCGCTTGCTGATGGCGAGCTGTCCGGCGAGACGAACCACGCCGTGGGTCGGTTCGTGCAGTCCCGCCAGCAGCTTGGCGACGGTGCTCTTGCCGCTGCCGGACTGTCCCACCAAGGCGACGATCCGGTGCCGATGCAACTCGAAGGAGACATCGTCGACCGCGGGGCGCAGGGCAGGGCGCCGTCTGGGCAAGGAGTGGCCCGCGTGGAAGACCTTGCTCAGGTGTTCGGCGGCCAGCGCTGGCGGGCGGTCGGGGGCGCTCATGCCGGTTCGTCCTGTTTCGACCTGGGTGTTTGCGCCGCGCCCGATGTTGCGGCTTGGGGCGGCTTCGAAGCTGGTGCCACCGCGGGTGCCAGGGGGTAGTGGCAGGCGACCAGCCCCGCGCCGGGTGCGGGGGCCATGAGCGGCGGGATCTCGCGTTGGCACAGCGGTTGGGCGGCTGGGCAACGCGGGTGATAGCTGCAGCCACTCGGCAACATCCGCAGATCGGGGGGCGCTCCGCCGATGCCGGTCAGGTGGCGACGAGCACCGTGCAGCGACGGAAACGATTCGAGCAATCCCCGAGTGTAGGGGTGGCGTGCTCCGTGCAGCATCTTCTTGGCGTTTCCCAGTTCGCAGAGTTTTCCGGCGTAACACACGGCGAGCCTGTCGACGAATTCGAACATCAACGACAGATCGTGACTGATGAACAGCACCGAAAAGCCGAGCTCTTTCTGCAACTCGAGAATGTTGTCGACGATCTCGCGTTCGACGACGACGTCGAGTGCCGTCGTCGGTTCGTCCATGATCAACAACTCGGGATCGAGCGCCATGGCCATGGCGATCACCACGCGCTGTCTCATGCCGCCGGATAGCTGATGCGGAAACCGCTGAAGCAGACTCGCGGGTAGTTGCACGCGCCCCAGCAGCTCAGCCGCACGCTGGCGAGCCTCTCGAGCGTCGAGGTTCTGGTGGGCCAGCAGTGTGTCGAGCAACTGATCGCCCACGCTGAGCACGGGGTTGAGCACGTTCATCGCCGACTGGAACACCATCGCAACCCGCCGCCAACGAAACTCGCGCAACTCCGCGCCGGTCATCGACAGCACATCTCGCCCGCGGAAAGAGACACGGCCGCCGGTGATCACCCCCGGGGGTGCTAGTGCACGGAGCAGAGCAAGCGCGATGGTGCTCTTCCCGCTTCCCGACTCTCCTGCCAAGCCCACGATCTCGCCGGGGGCGATGTCGAAAGATACGTCGGAGACCGCCATTACGGAGCCCTCTTCCGTCAGGTACTCCACTCGCAGAGCCTCTACCGACAGCAACGGTTCAACCATGACGCACCACCGGTGTGTTGTCGTCCGCACTGGCTCCGCGCGGCAGGAGATGGCGCCAGCGACGTTCCGCGCTCAGGCGAGGGTTGGAAATCTCGTCGATGGCCGAGTTCAACTTCACGAGGGCAAACCCCACCAGCGCGACGCACAGACCGGTTGGAACCAGCGCCCACCATGCCCCCACGAGAACGGCGCCGTTGTTCGATGCCCAGTACAAGTTGGTGCCCCAAGAAACGACGCTCACGTCCCCCAGCCCAAGAAACTCCAGCCCGACTTGCGCGCCGATGGCGTACACCGTCGCATCGATGAAGCGAGATGCGAGTAGGGACGTCATGTTCGGCAAGATTTCGCGGAAGATGATGCGCGCGTGCGATTCCCCCACGACGATGGCAGCCGCGACGAAGTCCTTCTGGCGCAGCGTCAGCGCCTGGGCTCTCAGCACTCGTGCGTTCCAGGCCCAGCCCGTGAGCACGAGCACGAAGAAGATCGTCAGCGGTCCTTGAGGGAGGTAACCGGCAACCACGACTGCCAATGGCAGGCCCGGGATGATCAAAAAAACGTTCGTCAGGAGCGAAAGCGCGTCGTCGACCCAACCGCCGAAGTAACCCGCTGCGGTTCCGAGCGCCGCGCCGATGAAGATGACGCACGAGCCCGTCGCGAAGCCCACCAACAGAGTGGGGCCAGCTCCTGCCAACACTTGCGACAGCACGTCTTTGCCTTCGCCGGTGGTGCCCAACCAGAACCCGCCACCTGGCGGCAGATTGGGTGCGCCCACGTAGTCCGTTGGGTCGTAGGGCGAGATGAATGGTCCAAACAGCGCCATCAGGACGAATAGGGCGAGCAAGGCTGCGCCCCAGGACGCACCCTGGTTGCGCAGCAAGTGAGTCCACCAGCCCCTCATGACGCGCGCGCCCTCGGGTCGAGCAGGACGTAGACGATGTCCACGAGCCAGTTGGCAGCCAGCACCGAGAACGTCACACACAAGAACAACCCCTGAAGCAAGGGGTAGTCCTGACTGTGCACCGCCTCGAGCAGCAGGTAGCCGACGCCAGGATAGGAAAATACGATCTCCGTCAGCATCGAGCCGGACAGCACGAAGCCCAGGGCCATTCCAAAGCCGGTGACGTTGGGCAACAAGGCGTTGCGCGCTGCGTATGCGAACATGACCCGGCGCCTGGATAGACCTTTGGCGCGGGCCATGACGATGAAGTCTTCACCCAGCACACCCACCATGGTGTTGCGCATGTTGAGCATCCAGCCTCCCAGGGTGGCCAGCACGATCGCTGCACCCGGCAGAATCGAATGTTCCACCACGCTCGCGGCGAACTCCCAACTGAAGCTGGGTGCCAGCGTGTCGTCGTAGGCGTGGCGCAGGGGCAGCCAATCCAGCCAGTAGCCGAAGAGAAGCAGGCCCAGCATGGCCAACCAGAAGTAGGGAAACGCTCCCAGAAACACGAGCATCGGAGGCAGCACCTGATCGAGGCGCCCGCCGCGTTTCCACGCGGCAAGGACCCCCAGAGCGGTGCCCAGGCAAAAACTGACGACGACGGCACCACCCGCCAGATAGACGGTCCAGAACAAGCCGGCGGCGATCACGTCGGTGACCGGTGCGGGGAAGTGCGCGATGCTGGCGCCCAGTTCACCTGTCAGCAGGTGGCCGATGTAAGATAGGTACTGCACGTGGAGTGGGGCGTCCGTTGAGCCAAACGCGGCCCGAAGTGCGTCTAGTGCTTCTGGGGATATCTGTCCCCGAAATCGCGCCATCAGCGCCGTGGCGGGATCACCCGGCATCATGCGCGGGATCAGGAAGTTGAGTGTCAGCGATACCCAGGCGGCGACCAGATAAAAGCCGAGGCGTCGCAGAACGTACTTCATTGGCTGCTGGTGAAACGATGATCGAGGGCAAAGTCAAGATCGCCCACGTTGCCACGCCACGCTTTGGCGGGTGTGATCACACTGTGCGGCTCGTGTAACCACGATGCCCACATTCCGTTGTCGACTGCTTGAAAAAATATCCACTCGGGGCGACCACATCGTCTATCTTTGAGTCAAGACGCATTTTCACGGCGGAAGAAGTCTCGCCGCTACTCAGCGGTGGCAGACCGCAGCAATCCATTGGGCGGTCAGATTCGCCGCCCATGCATCTGCAGCAAGCACCGCGAACAGTATCCGCAGAAGGGTCCAACATGAGCTCCGGCATCAACACTGGAATTGACGAGGTCACCGCTCTCCTCCACCACAGTTTCGATCCATCCCCCCTGCCTGAGCCCTTCCGTCTGAGTGTCATCGAAGGGGAAGACGCAGGAAAGACGTTTGCGCTCGATGGCTCGCAGCCTTCGCGCGTGTTGGTGGGTACGGCGGCCGCTTGCAGTGTCCGCCTGTCGGATCGCACGGTTTCGCGCCGGCATGTGGCGTTGGACATCGTCGGGCGTCGGGTGCGCATCACCGATCTGGGTTCGACCAACGGAACGAAGATCAACGGCATCGTCATCGCGGAGGCCTTCTTGGAAGGCGGTGAGCTGATCACCGTCGGGTCGACGTCATTTCGGTTGGATTGTGAGGAGTCGGGTGCTCGGATCCAGATTTCGAACAAGACGCACTTCGGTCAGGTCGTCGGGGCCAGCACGGAGATGCGGCGCCTGTTTCCGTTGTGCGAACGCTTGGCGCAGTCCGACTTGCCCGTGTTGATCGAAGGTGAGTCCGGCACGGGCAAGGAGCTGATGGCGGAGTCGATGCACCACGAAGGGCCGCGCGCGGGTGGACCTTTCGTCGTGCTGGACTGCACCCTGGTGCCCAGCAATCTGCTGGAGGTGGAGCTGTTCGGCTACGACGCGGGCGCGTTTCCGGGGGCGACGGTCGCTCGCCGGGGTGTCTTCGAGCAGGCTGCTGGCGGCACCCTGGTCATCGACGAGGTCGGCGATTTGGACTTGGGGCTCCAGCCCAAGCTGCTGCGCGCGCTCGAGCGCCAAGAGATCCGCCCAGTTGGCAGCAACCGGGCGGTGCCGACGAACGTGCGGGTGATCGCGACGACGCGCAAGGACCTCGACCGCGAGGTGGTGGCGGGACGCTTCGCTGACGATCTGCTTCAGCGTTTGAGTGCTGCACGCATCGAGTTGCCGCCGCTGCGGACACGCCGTGGCGACATCGCGCTGCTCGTGCGTCACTTCTGCCGTGATCTGCAGGGGGACGAATCGAGCTTGAGCAAGGAGCTGCGTCGCAGTTGGGAAGACTACGCCTGGCCCGGCAACGTGCGCGAGCTGCGCAACGCGTTGGCCCGGCATTTGGCGCTGGGTGAGCTCGCCAACATCACGCAGACCAGCGGTCCCGAGGCTGCCGAAGCCGAGCTCGATACGGAGGAGCAGGGCGACGTTTTCGACCAAGCTCTGCAGCTGCCCCTGGGAGAGGCGCGGCAGATGGTGGTCGCGGAGTTCGAGCGTCGCTACGTCGAACGCATGCTCGACACTCATGGCGGCAACGTGACTCGTGCCGCTGAGAGTGCGGGGGTCGCGCGCCGCTACTTCCAGATCCTCAAGGCGCGAGTCGCCAAAAAGAAGACCGGCGGCTCTGTTGCCTGAGCGCCAGCCCTTCAGGGGCTGATGAACGTGAGCGAGCGGGGCTAGCCCGCTCGTCTCTCAACCGAGGCGCGCCTTCTTCGGCGCAGGCAAGCGTCGAGAAGGCTCTGGGTCTTCGCCGATCACGCGAATGTTGACGATGTTCGTAAACCCGGGGCTACGGCTGGTCCCAAAGACCATGACCACACGGTCTCCGTCGGTGACGAAGCCCTCGCTCATCAAGGTGCGTTCACCTTCCATCGTCATGGCCAAGCTGGTGCGGGCGCTCTTGACCTTGCGCGGGATGATGCCATACGCGAGTGCCATACGCGCCACGGTGTGGTCGTTCGGAGTAAACACGATGGTCGGCACCGGAAGGCGTTCCGCGGAGAGGTAGCGAGCAGTGAAGCCGCTCTCCGTGAAGATCGCGATGGCGCTCGCTCCTGCTTCCAGAGCACCTCGCGCAGCGGCGTGCACCGTGGCTCGCGGCACGGAAGCGACGTCGGTCAAGCCCGAGCGCCAGTTCGGCGAGTAGTTCCAGTCCTTGAATATCTCGTTCTCGGTGGTGCGGATGATGCTCGTCATGATCTCGACGGTGCGCACCGGGAACTTGCCGGCAGCCGTCTCGCCGGAAAGCATCACGGCGCTCGTGCCATCGTGGATGGCGTTGGCAACGTCGGAGACCTCCGCGCGCGTCGGCCGCGGATTGCTCATCATCGATTCGAGCATCTGTGTGGCGGTGATGACGGGCTTGCAGGCTGCGACGGCCTTGGCGATGATGCGCTTCTGAAGCGCGGGCACAGCTTCCGGGCCGAGCTCGACGCCCATGTCGCCGCGAGCGACCATGACGCCGTATGAGGCGTCGATGATGGCGTCCAGGTTGTCGACCACCTCGGGCCGCTCGAGCTTACTGATGACCTTCGCCTGGCTCCCGGCCTTCGCCAGGAGATCCGTCAGGAGCAGCACGTCGGCCGCCGTCCGCACGAATGACAAGGCGACGAAGTCCACCCCCAACTCAATCAACTTCTCCAGGTCGGCGCGGTCCTTCTTCGTCAAGGCCTCCGCAGAGACGTTGGAGCCGGGGAGGTTGATACCCTTGAACTGCTTGAGCAGCCCGCCGTGCACGACCTTGCAGTGGACGTCCGAGCCTTTGACCTTGTCGACCTTGAGCTCCAGATTGCCGTCATCGAGCAGGATTTGCTCTCCGGCTTTGACGTCTTTCGACAGTCGGGCATAGCCCGTTCCCACCTTTGGCGTCTCGGTGCCTTTGGGGGGATGTCCGACGTAGCCCGGCTTGGTGGTCACGATGAGCGATTGGCCACGCTTGATTTCGATCGGCTCGCTCAGCGGCCCAACTCGGATCTTGGGGCCCTGCAGATCGCCGAGAATGCCGATGGGCATCTTCAGCTTCCTGGCGACACGCCGGATGGTTTTGACGTTCTTCGTCAGTAGGTCGTGGTCCGCGTGGGAGCAGTTCAGACGAAAGACGTTGACCCCGGCTTCGATCAGTCCGGTGATGGTTGCTTCGTTCGAGGAGGCGGGACCGAGGGTGGCGACCACCTTCGTTCGATTGGGCAGTTTCATTTTTCGCAAGTTCATTTTAGTTCGCCCGTGACGGCGGCCCGGACCTTAGCGAGCTTCGCGTCGTTGGGGAACCGGCGTTTTCTGGTTGGGCCGAGCTTCCGGAGCGGCGGCCGTGCGGTGAGCGCCGCGGTCGGTGGCAGCCTCAGAAGCGTACGCTGACGGTCTTACTTTGGCCGGCGCCAACGTATACACGTTTGACTTTTCGGCCACGCTGCGGGTGCACGAAGGTGACGGAGTGGATCCCGGGTTTGGTCCGGATGCCAATGCGTGGCGTGTTGCCGACGCGTTGGCCGTCGAGCAGCACCAGGGAAGGTGGGATCGAATTCATGCTGAGGGTCGCGGAGCTGGCTTTGGCCGGCATGGGCTTGCTGGAGGTGCTGTCCGCGGCCGTCTGCTCTTCTTCTTCAGGGCTCTCCTCGTAGGCTTCCAGCAGGGCGACGTCGACGCTGAGCTCCGCCCTACCATCCGGGAAGGCGACCTTGTGCTCGAAGCGGTCGAACCCCTCTTTCTCCGCCACCAGCAGGTGGGTCTTCTGGCCGTCGAGCGCATGGGTGGCCGGCAGTTTGGGGACGACTTTGCCGTCCAAGGTGACGACGGCTCCGTCAGCACCCGTGCCCGGATTGATCGTGAGCGAGCCCGTCTTGACCTTGGGTTTGAATGGGCCGAGATGACGATTTTCGTTGGCCTCGAGAGTTACCGTGTGGTCCTCGGAAACGAAGCGCTCGCCTTCGACGCGAACCACGTGCTCCCCGGGTGTGAGTTGGCCTAGCTCGATGGGGGGCGCACCCAGCGATTTGCCATCGACCAAGATGCTCAAGCCCTCTCCTTGCGCGTCGACCTTCAACGTCGCGAACCTCTGCTTCTCTGACAGCACCAGGTTGTGGATGGCGTCGGTGCCTGGATGCATCACGAGGAGTTGAGGTTTGCCCGGAAGGTATCCGGGGGCTTCAGCGCGCACCTCGTGGGTTCCCTCCTCCAAGCCTTCGACTCGACAAGGGGAGTAGCTGCACGCCACTTTCTCGTCGACGAAGACGCTGAGTTTTGGCACTGCCGCGGCGTTCGGACCAGAGACGGAGACGACTAGCGCCCCCGGTGGTTCTGGCCGTGAAAGCAAGAAGGCCACCACGCCCAATAGGACGGCGACCAGACCCGCACCTGCCAGCAGCAAGGTTCTGTTCTGCTTCTTCTTGGGAACCTCGCGCTCGAGCGGCAGTGGAATGGTCTCCAAGGGGTCCATCTTCGTACTGGGCCGCAGCTGATGCACGGGACTCGGCAGCGTCTTTGTCGTCACGTTGGCCGGAGTCTGCTCGTCGCTCATCATCGGGATGGCGACGAAGGGTGACGCCTGGGCGGTCTCGTGGGTTGCCCGCGAGCGCAAGCTCGGTGCTGGTGCCGCCTCGGGCAACGCCGTGCGCACCGATGGTGGCGGCGCGCTTTGTGCGTGCGGGGGCGCCTCCGGAGTGGCGGCGAGTTCCGCAGGCGATGGTACCGCGGGAGCGCTGATGAGTTCAGCTGCCGAGTCTAGTGCGGGCGAGCTGCCGATTTCGGCGGAGACCGGCACTGATGGAGCGCCGGCGAGCGCATGCAAGGGCGGCGAGAAAGGTGACGACGGACGGCTCGGCGGAGCGATGCTCGGCGGCACCGATGCTCGCAGGGGTGGTGGCGCCGCCGCAGGTGGTCGAAGCGAAGGTACGGACATCGGGGGCGCGGGGATCCCCGCACCGCGCAGGGCAGGCGGTAACGATTGGCGACCGCTACTGTGGGCGGGGAGCGCTTCTCGCTCCAGGTCGATGTCCTCGTCGTCGGTGGCGGCGAGTGAGGCATCGTTTCCCTCGTCGAGCTTGGCGTCGACGCGGAGCTCGGTGCTGACGCGCGGAGCGTCTGGTGGTACTTCGTCTCGGTCGTCGGCAACCAGGGCCACGTCTTGCTCTGGGCTTACGGCAGGCTTCGCGCCCACGTCGGGACGCGGCACGGTCGAGTCGGGGCTGCCACTGCCCGTTGTCGCGACGTCCGCGTCGGAGTCGCCGCCCGTCAACGCTCGACTCGCGCCCGAAGTCAACGAACCGACGCTTTCGGGATCTTCGTCCAGGTCATCGAAGAGGGCATCGACGTCGAGCTCCGAAGCCTGCATGGGGCGCATCGCGGGTTTGAATATGGGTCCAGAGCGCTCGCTGGCCTGCTCCGTGTCGCTCCCCGCGGAGGCGGTTGCACGGCTGTTGTCGCGCTCGTCACTCATACCGGATCCCTAGACTAAATCAGTGGCCGCCGTTCGGCTACGAAACGGCAGTCAAATCGCGTTCGCGGCTACCGTGAATCGCGAAGCGTGCAGTCTTGGGTTCGATGTCGGGTGCTGTCGGGTGAGCTCGTTTGACGTCGGTG
>JBNKHV010000193.1:0-40275 GCA_050290545.1 Polyangiaceae bacterium
CCGTTCGCCGAGACCTTGAAGACCGAGTACGGCTTGGTCGGCATGCAGCCGGATGCGACGCTGCAGGCGATGTTGGACGACTTGAGGGCTCGAGAAGCGGGCACTCACCCCGATGGTTTGCCTCCCATAGACTCCGACGAAGACGGCGCTTTCGACATCGCGGAGCTCGAAAATGGAGGCAACCCCAGCGACCCCAGCGTCACGGGTGGTGTCACCTTCGTGCTGCCCGAGTACGGCTGTCTCAGCGTGGCTCCGCCTTCGCGCCCGTCGTCCGTGCCTGCGCTCAGCGCGGGTCTCGTGGCGCTGCTCCTGCTTCGCTCGGCTCGCCGCCGGACGAAACGAAGCTGAGCGTCTGGGGCGGCGTGGCCTGGCTCCGGGAACGGAGCGGGTCTTGATGTCCTGATGTCAGCCGGCGTCGCCCGCGTCCGGCACACCGGCTTCGGCGCCCGCCTCGACCGGCTCGTCGCCGGGGCCGGCCTCCACCGGCTCAGCGTCCGTCTGCCCAGCATCCGAGCCGGCATCGGAAGCTCCGGCGTCCGAGGCCATTCCCGCGTCGGCTCCGCCGTCTGCCTCGGTGGGAGCACCGGCCTCCTCGACGTCGGTTGACGTTCCCGCTTCGTCGACATCGGTCGTCGTGACGTCCGTTTCCTCGGTCTGCATCGGCGTATCCGTCCCGTCACCCCCGTCGGGGTTGCCCGAAGGCCCGTCGTCGGTCACGTCGTCTCTGATCTCCGTGCGGTCGATATCCGCAATCAGAGTGCAGCCCGTGGCCCCCACGAACGCTAGAACAAGCCCCAAAGACAAGACACGCATGAATCAACCTCGATGAATTCGCCGCCGACGGGCGGTCGACGGCTGCGAAAGCCGCAACAGTGTTCCAGACGGCCACGTGGCAAGCAAGCAGCCTGTGGCCGAGAAGGTTGTTCGAGCATGGCCAAGCTGGCGCCCCGCGCGCCAGAGATCCGGCCTGTTTCGTCGAGAAACGGTCCGGCCAACCAACATGCTGCGCATGCGCATTGCCCCTGATTTGGCAGCGCCAGTACACGGTTGAGCATGGGCTCAGATTCGGGGGCACAGGTGCATCTGGTCGACGGCACCTTCGAGTTGTTCCGCTCTTACTTTGGAGCCCCTGCCGCTCAAAGCGCGGCGGGGCAAGAGGTCGGGGCGACGCGGGGGCTCCTGCGCAGCCTGTACGCACTGACGAATCGCACGGAGGTCAGCCACGTCGCGTGCGCTTTCGATCACGTCGTGGAGTCGTTCCGCAATCAGCTCTACGCCGGCTACAAGACCGGCGAAGGGCTCGAGCCGAGACTGTACTCTCAGTTCGAACTCGCGGAGCGGGCGAGCGAGGCGCTGGGCATCGTCACCTGGCCGATGGTGGAGTTCGAGGCCGACGACGCCATCGCGACGGCCTGCGCGCGTTTCGTCGGGCTGCCCGAGGTCTCGCGGGTCGTCATCTGCTCTCCGGACAAGGACCTGTGCCAATGCCTGGTTTCCGACGAAGTCGAGCTTTGGGACCGGATCCGGGACCGCCGATTGGGGCCCGCCGGTGTGGTCGACAAGTTTGGAGTCGAGCCGGCCTCGATCCCCGACTACCTCGCACTCGTGGGCGATAGCGCCGACGGCTTTCCCGGGATCCCGCGCTGGGGAGCCAAGAGCGCCTCCACGCTGCTGGCCCATTACCATCACCTCGAGCGCATCCCTCCAGAGCCGCAACAGTGGGCCGTCAAGGTGCGAGGTGCGACGGCGCTGGCGAAGAATCTACGAGAAGGCTTCGACGAGGCGCTGTTGTATCGGCGTCTGGCGACGCTAAGATGCGACGTGCCCATCGCGGAGGAATTGCCGGCCCTCGAGTACCACGGGGTGAACCCGTCGCGGCTCGAGGAGTTGTGCCGGGAACTGGACGACATGCGCTTCTTCGAGCGAGTCCAGCGAGACCTCGAGTCGACCACCGAAGGAGTGTCCGAATGAAGCTGCCGCAAGTCATCGCGTCCGCGCACCCGCGCCACTCACGCCTCTGGCGACGAGGTCGCCGTCAGGATCCCAAGTCGGGCGCTGCGGTCTTCTTTGGCGGGGTGGCCTTGGTGGGCGGCTTGGCTTTGGCGTCGGAGGCGAAGGCCCAAGTCTTGTTGCCACCACCACCACCGCCGCGGCCCGAGCAAGCACAGACGGAGCAGCGGTTGAACGAGGCTGAGCGCCGAGATTCGGGGCGTGGGTTGCAGTTCGTGTGGCTCACTCCGGAGGTGGGCTTTCAATGGGCCGATCTATCGTTGCTCAGCGATTCGGACTTGCTGGACGGCGACGTCGTGGCCGCGGACTCGATGGGCCCCGTGTTGGGCGGCGGCGCGGGGCTTCGCTTCCTGTACATCACCGGCGGAGCCCGCTTCCGCTATGCCCTGCTCAACGACTTTCACTTGATGTCGATCGGTCTCGAAGGCGCGCTACGCATTCCGATGGGTAACTTGGAGCCCTACGCCTTCGTCGGGGCAGGCTACCTCAACGCCCGTTCCTTCGAAGCGGAGGATGACGTCTATGCGCTCGGGACTCGCGCCGAGGACCTGGCGATGCACGGCCTCGATGCTCGACTGGGAGGCGGTTTGGACTACTTCGTGACGCCCGTCTTTTCCGTCGGGGCGCGCTTGGAGGCCGACTTCACCTACTTGTCACGCGCCGCCACTTTGGCCGCGGGTAGCG
Source organism: Polyangiaceae bacterium (assembly GCA_050290545.1). Lineage (GTDB taxonomy): Bacteria > Myxococcota_A > Polyangia > Polyangiales > Polyangiaceae > SZUA-265. The sequence continues at coordinate 2,695 of JBNKHV010000193.1, forward strand.
GGACGATCTACTCGAGCGATGGTTCGGGCATGGGCCTGACGACGAGCGCGTTCGTCGTGCTCGGTCTGCATTTCTGAGGCACAGTGGGGCAGGTCGGCTCACTCCTGCTTGCCGTTGCGTTTCCTCTCGCACTGTTTGCGCTGACCGAGCGGCCCCTTCGCTCGGGGCTCTCTTTGGGGCGGCTTTGGATTGCCTTCCTGCTGCTGATCGGGGGCGCTCTCGGCGCGTTGAGCTTCTACGGCGAGGCGCTGTTCTGGTCCCTTTCAGGCTTGTCGCTGGTGGCGACGAACCAAGTAGCGCTCGCGTCCATCCTGGCGATGTTGCTTTTTGCGGCGCCTTTGGAAGAAGGCAGCAAGCTACTGGCCGTCTGGAGTGTTCACCAGCTGGGGCGATTGCGCAAGAGGGCCGACGCCGTGGTAGCGGCTGTCGCCGTCGGTGCGGGGTTTGCTGCCAGTGAGGGTGTTCTGTACTTGCTGCAGCCGTCGCCTCTGGGGCTGGTCTGGCTCAGGGTGTTGCTGGGAGCGTGTGCCCACGTCTTCTTCGCGGGGGTGTGGGGCGTGGTCCTGGGCACGCGGTCGAGATTGCATCTGCTCAGCATCACCTGGTTTGCGTGCATGGTCGTGCACGGCTTGTTCGACCACGTGGTCTTCGGTCGCGGTGAAGGAACGTTGGTCGTCGCGCTGCCGCTGCTGGTGATGATGGTCGTGCTGGGTTGGCTCTTGATGCGCGAGGTTCGCCAAGGTGAAGTCTGGGTGCCTCGCCCGGTGGGCTTGGCTCCCCCCAGCCTGCGTGAACTTCAAGCGGCCATGCGTCGGCGGCAGCAGCCGTTGATGTTGCGCTGGATCATCGCCGGCACGTTCGTGACCACCGGGGTGGTGATCGCTTCGCTGGCGCTGGCTGTTGCTGCAGGCCACGAAATGGGCATCGACTTTTCCGTAGCAGACGAAGCGGACATGCGCTCGAACGGTCCGCTCATGCTGCTGGGCGCAGCGGTGTTGATGGCGTTTCCCGTCGCGGGCTACTTGGTCGCGCGCGCCAGTGCGAGCCGCAGTGTGCTGGAGGCGGCGATGGGGGCAGCCTTGGCCATCACCGTCGTCCTTGCGCTCTTGTCTCTGGCGGCACCGGTTGCCGTCGTGTTTGCATTGGCGGTCGCCCCAGTTGCGTTCGGTTTGGCGTGTCTCGGCGCCTGGTTTGGCGTGACGCGTTAGCTCGGGTGGCGCCGCCGGCACGAGTGCCAGCCGCGCGCTGAGGGGGAGAACCCCCGGCACGATAGGTGGGGCATTGTGCGCGTGTCCGTTCAGTCGGGCGAGGTGGCGGCGCCTTCTGAGTGCGGCTTCGGCGAAGCGCCAGCCCCGGCGCACGGAACGCATGGGCATTTGTCGGCGTTGCGTTGTAAGCACAGAGGCCGTGACGACAGACTTCTCATTGTTTCCGCAGCGCCCGGGGGGACGCAAGCAGAGCTGGGTCAGTCAGCTCGGCGCGGCCACGGTGGGATCGTGGCGTTTCTACAGTCGACTGTTGGCCACTCTGACCCGTGCCGTGGGAGCCTACTTCGAGCCCGGCACGGCGGCGGCCCTCGTTGCCCGACGTGTGACCGTGAGACAAGTCTTCTTCACCGGCTTCGAGGCGCTGCCCCTGGTGAGTCTGATGGCGCTGCTCGTGGGCGCGACGATCATCATCCAGGCCCAGTTGGTTTCGCCACTGCCCGGCGAGATTCTCGGCCGTGTCCTCGTGGCGGTGATCTTGCGCGAGGTCGCTCCATTGACCACGGCGCTGGTCGTCGCGGGTCGTTCGGGCACCGCCATCGCGACGGAGCTCGGCAACATGAAGGTCAACGACGAAGTGCTCGGCTTGGTGTCCCTGGGCATCAACCCCTATCGCTTCATCGTGCTGCCACGCATGATCGGCACGGTGGTGAGCGTGCTCGTGTTGACGGTCTACTTCGGCGCTCTGGCGATCATTGGTGGGTATCTGGTAACTGCGATCATCGGTGGCCCGTCCATCACGGCCATGCAGAGCGGTTTCGCGGACGCTTTGGTGCCGCTGGACTTGCCCCTTTTCGTGCTCAAAGGAACGGGCCTGGGAGTGATCGTTGGCTGGTTGTGTTGTCACTTCGGGCTCGAAGTGGGGGCATCGCCGACCGAGGTGCCGCAGCGTGCGAGTCAAGCGGTGGTCTCGGGCATGCTCGCGTGTGTGGTGTTCAACACCTTCGTTACCGTGGCGTTCTACTGGTATGCCGGCCCTCCGATCCGTTGAGGTTCGCTGCCATGCCCGTCGGGCGGGGGTGCTTGCGGTCCTCGCCGAGCATGCCGAGTGTGGATTGGCCTCGTGCCAAGCGTGTGCCAGACTGCTCCTCGCGTGACCGGCATCTCCCTTCAAAACGCGTGGTTCAGTTACGATGACCATCCCGTGCTCAGGGGCTGCACGTTGAAGTTGGAGCGGGGTGAGTGTGCTGTCGTCATCGGCGCAAACGCCTCGGGCAAGTCGACTCTGTTGTACGTCTGCGCCGGCCTCATCCCTCTGCAGAAGGGCAGTCTGCGGCTGGGAAGTCAGCGGGTGGACGCGCATCACCCCACGGAGTTGTTTCGACAGGGCGTTCGTTGTGGGGTCGTCTTTCAGGAGGGGGGCCTGATCTCGAACATGAACGCCTTGGCCAACGTCGCGCTGCCATTGCGCTACCACGCCGACGTGCTCGGTCTCGAGTTGGCTGACGTCGAAAAACGCGCGAAAGACGCACTGGAGCGCGTGCGCGTGCCCAAGTCTCAGTACTACACGTTGCCGGCGCATCTTTCTTTCGGTGTACGCAAGCGTTTGGGGTTGGCGCGAGCGATAGCGGTCGAGCCCTCGTACTTCTTCTTCGACGACCCCGATGTGGGCCTCGACCCGAAGACGGCAGCCATCGTTCACGAGATATTGTGCGAGTACCGCGACGACCCGGACGTGACGATGCTGGTCGCGACGAACCGCGACTTGCTCATCGATCGCTTGGAAGTGCGCGGGTTGGCGCTGCGCCAAGGAATGCTCTCGGAGCAGAACGATGGCCCCCACTCCGTCTGACGCCGCTCCACAGTCGGTGTTCGTGATCCCTGCACTCGACGCAGAGAGCACCATCGAGCAGGTGGTCCGCAGTCTGTTCGACTTCGGTGACAGCCCGACCCGCGTCATCGTGGTCGACGACGGGTCGCGAGATGCGACCGCGAAAAGAGCGACTCAGGCAGGGGCCGAGGTGATCCGCCACCGCTCCAATCGCGGCAAAGGTGCTGCTTTGTGGAGCGGGTTTTGGGCCGCGCGTGCTGCTGGTGCGTCGGCGGTCGTCACTCTGGACGCGGATGGGCAGCATGCGGCGCGGGACGCCTGGCTGTTGGCGCGTCACCCCGCTCCCGTCGACACTTTGTTGCTCGGGATCCGCAACATGCGCCAAGCGGGTGCGCCCAAGGCGAATCAGTACTCGAACCGTTTCAGCAATCTGGTCCTATCGGCGTTTTCCGGCGCAGAGCTGTGGGATACACAGTGCGGCCTGAGGCGTTATCCTATCGAGCGCACCCTGGCTTCGGGGGCTAGGGCGTCTGGTTTCGCTTTCGAAAGCGAGTTGCTCCTGATGGCGGCGCTTCGGGGCTGGCCCATCGAGCAGCTCCCGGTCGGTGTTCACTATCCGGCTGAAGAGTTGCGCACGACCCACTTTCACAACGTTCGTGACCCTGCGAAGATCGTCGTCAGCGTGGTGTCGACGGTCGTTCGTGAGCGGACGCGCTCTTTGCTGCGTCTCGGGAGGCATTCCGGGTGAACTCCGTCGCGACGAAGCGGGCGCTCCGGGCGCAGAATCGAGCTGCACGTCTCGAACTGACGGCGGAAGCGTATCGAGAACGCTGTGCTGCGCTCGTCGCCCAGCTCGCGGCGTTCGACGAACTGACTCAGGCGCGCTGTGTCGCGTCGTTCTGGCCGATGTTGGAGCGGCGTGAACTCGACCTTCGACCGCTACACGACACATTCCTCGCGCAGCGGAAGGTGATCGCCTATCCGTACATGCAGGACGGAGAGCTCGGCTTTCGTCAATGTGGCGACACTTCGGAGCTCGTTGCGAACCCTTGGGGCTTTCTCGAGCCTTCAGCTCGATGTCGTCGCGTTGTGGAGCGCGAACTTTCGATCATCATCGTGCCGGCGCTGGCGCTCACTCGTTCCGGCAAGCGGCTCGGCTACGGTGCCGGCTTCTACGACCGAGTTCTGCCTTCGTTTCGGCCACCCGCGCGGGTCGTCGGCTGTTGCTACGAAGCGGAGCTCTTGGAAGAGCTCCCGACCGAGCCTCACGACCAAGTGATGGACTGGATTGCCACCGAGCACGGCGTGTTCGCCTGCCGCTGAGTCACCGCTACGATGGGCGAGCGGCGCCGACTTTTGCGCAGAGCGGCACGGCGCATGAGCGCCCCCGATTTTCGGGCGCTCAGCGAGCTTGCTTGTTCTTCCGGCTGCAGTTCGGGTCACTGCACAAGCCGTAGAGTTCGTGCTTGTGGTCCACGATCTTGAAGCCGTAGCGTTGGGCGATACGCTCCTGCAATTCCTCGATCAGAGGCTCTTCGAACTCCTGAATCGAGCCGCATTCGACGCAGATCAAATGGTCGTGATGGGCGTCCTCGTCGGCCAACTCGTAGCGAGTCATGCCATCGCTGAACTTGTGCTCCGTCGCGATGCCGCCGGCTGCCAGCATCTTCATCGTCCGGTACACGGTGGCATAGCCTATGCCCGGGTCCTTCGCGCGGACCTGTTCTAGCAGTTCATCGATGGTGGCGTGGCCGGTGGAGGCAAAAAATGCCTCGATGATCGCGCGCCTTTGTCCCGTCGAGCGCAGGCCCTGCTCCGCCATGTAGCTGTCGAGCTGGTTGCGCAAGCGTCCCACGTCGGGGTTGCGTGCGGGCTTTCCGGCTTGTGCTCGGCGCGTCTCACTCCTCACCATCTGGACCGGTATGCGTGGGATCAGGCCTTCGGTCAAGTGCCTCGGCGCTCGGACGGCCCTCCATGGGAGACTGCCGCTGCGAGCGTGAAGCAGAAACACGCGATTGGCACGAAAGCGATCGGAGCGGAAAGGGCAACGACACCCAAGACGCTGCCCACCGTACCTCCGAAGGCGATGACCAAGGCGCGCACGGCTTTGGCGCGGGAATGGTGCGCCAATCGCAGTGCCAGCGCGGCTTTCTGCACTTCTTCCGTGGCGAGTTCGACGTCGTGATCCGTGTTGGGCGTGGCAGGAGTGGGCAAAGCTACGGAAAGACTCGCCGCTGCGAGAGCGACCTCATCGATCGGGCTCCTGCCGATGACTGCAACTTGGGCCCCGCCGTTGGTCAGGCGTTCCACCTCGCGTCCGCGATCAGCAGGCAAGACTTCCGGCCGTACGTGTTCAATGTCGATGGTGCGCCCCAGGGCTTCACACGACTTACGAGCATCCCCTGACAGCAGCACCGGTTCGATGCCGGCGTCGAGGAGGTGTTGAACGGCGGCGCGCGCGCCGGCGCGAAGGCCATCTTGCAGCGCGAGTAGCCCAATGAGGTGATTCCCCAACGCCACCAGAACCACGGTTCTGCCCATGGCTTCGAGTTCTGTGATGCGAGCTTCGGCGCGTGCCACGCTCACCTGCTCCCTCAGCAGCAGCCCCCGTGATCCGACCACGAGGGACTTGCCATTGGCGGCGATCGCCGTCACGCCCAGACCCTGCTCGTGGCGTGGGCTGCGCACGGCATCGGGGGTCACGCCTCTAGCTCGTGCTGCGCGCATCAGCGCTACGGCTGCCGGATGCTGTTGCGCGTGCTCCGCACCCGCGGCCATCGACAGCAGCTCAGCTGTCGTCGTGGTGCTCGACAACGGCTCGATGTTGGAAAGCTCGGGTTCACCCAAGAGCAGTGTGCCGCGAGCGCAAAACACGGCCATGGACACGCGCCCCGCCGCATCGAGAGCCTCGGCGCTTCGGAAGATGATGCCCTGCCGCAATGCGTCCAGGATCGTCGTCAACGCTCGCAAGGCCTGCAGCTCTTGCAGCACGGGTGACAGCAGCGCACCGACTGCCGCCAGAACGGCAAGCGCCCAATGGACCGGACCCCCTTGCAGCAGCGGGCCTGCCCCTAGAGAGACCAAGGCCAACACTGGCGCCCCACGAAAGGCGAGCCGCTTGCTCAGCAGAACCAGAGGTGAATGCACGTCGGCTCGGCGTGTCGGGTCGTTGGTCAGGCGTTCCCAGTGGCGATCAGCGCCCGTCCATCGCACGATCGCACGGATCTGACCGCTGGCAAGACGGGCACCGGCATAGACGAAGTCCTCAGTACCCACTTGGTGAACGGTACTGGCGTCGCGCCACGGATAGACTTCCGCTTTGCCGGCCGCGATGGTGACATCGGCAGGAACGGTTTCTCCCGCATGAACCACGATCTCTTCGCCCGGTCGCAGAGACGTGGGCTCGACCGTTTCGACGCGCTCGCCGGTGACTCGCGATGCGGGATGATTGATCCACTGTCGCAGCTTCTGTCGTTCCAAGTCGGCGCTGGCGAAGGAGCGGCGAAGCAACAGTGTCGTGCCTGCGGCGGCTGCCAACGACGTGGCCGCGAAGTTCGCTGCGTCATTCCAATGCTCGACGCTGCTGAAGAGACAGAAGAGAGCGAGCCCCAAAGCGAGAAGGCTCAAGGCGATCGGCACACGAGCGAATCGGCGTTCCTCTCTGGATTCGAAGATGAGTGCGTATACCGAGTACGCGCCCGTTCCCAGTGTCAGCGTGGCGGCTCGCAAGTAGTCCGTCAGTCTCGATTCTTTGGCCAGCAGCAAGCCGATCGTGAGACACGCCAAAACGATGGTAGCGCTGAGTAGCCTATCGAGGTCTTGAGCACTCTGATGTCGTGAAGTTTCAGCCCTCGCTTGCTTCGAGTCGGGCGCCGCTTTGTCGGTAGCCGTCGTCGTTGGCTTGGCCACGCCGAGTGTGCGCTCTTTTGCGGCGCGTCTTGGCTCGTGAGCAGGCGCCGGGCGCGCCGATGGGAGTCCGCCTTCCGCGTCGCCGCTGCGTGGCGTTTTCGTTTGAACGTCGGCGCGCTGGGACCCCTCGTCAGCTTTTCCGCGTGAGGTGTCGAGCTGTGACAGCACGTCACGAATGGGAGTCACGGTCCTCGGATGGTCTTGTGAGAGCGCATCGAGATCCGCGGCTGGTGGCGGTTTTGGAGGCGTCGGGCGCGAGATGCGCCCGGGGTCATCCTCGTTGGGAATGAACGCCTCGGCGCACCGCGACGAGCAGAAGTAATGGAAACGGTCCGCGATCAGGCGGACTCTCGCCGCGCGCAGCGGGTCCACGGCTACGCCGCATTCGGCGCAGCTCTGGTATTCGTCCGCCTCCAGCCGATCATCGAGGCCGGACATCGAAAGCCCAACACAAGGCGGCTTTGGAAGTATGGAGGCGCGCCTCGGCCTGTTCCCAGACTCTGCTTTGCGGACCGTCGATCACGTCAGCGGCAATCTCTTCGCCGCGGTGCGCGGGTAGGCAGTGCAGCGCGATGGCAGAGGGATCGGCGGCAGCCATGAGCTCGCTGTCGACGCAGAAGCCGGCGAAGGCTTTCAGTCGAGTTTCAGCCTCATCCTCTTGTCCCATGCTGGCGAACACGTCGGTGTTCACCACGTGGGCTCCGACACAAGCCTTCTTCGGGTCACGCTCCAAGCTGACTTTGCCCCCGCTGGCGTTGGCCGCGGTAACCCGCGCGGGGTCGGGTTGGAAGCCCTCGGGACAAGCAACGACGAGCTCGAGTCCCAGCATGCCGGCCGCTTCGATCCACGAGTTGGCCATGTTGTTGCCGTCCCCGATCCAGGCGTAGCGCAGTCCTTCGAGCTTGCCGAATTCGCGGCGAACGGTCTGCAGGTCCGCCAACAGCTGCATCGGGTGACCCAAATCCGTCAGGGCGTTGAGCACGGGAACCCTGCTGTGTTTTGCGAGCGCTCTCAGACCGTCGTCCGAAAACGTGCGGTAGGTGATGGCGTGCACCATGCGGGAGAGCACCCGCGCCGTGTCCTCGATGGGCTCACCGCGGCCGAGTTGGGTGCCTTGTTTGCCCAGCACCATCGGGTGACCCCCGAGTTCGGCCACGGCCACCTCGAGCGATACTCTGGTCCGGGTCGATGCCTTTTCGAAGATCAGCGCGACGGACTTTCCGTGGAGTAGCTCGCGATGAGCGTTCGCGCCGCGGGCGTTCTTGAACTCATCGGCGTCGTCTAGCAGCGAGAGTAGGGTCTCGCGCCCCAGACTGGACAGATCGAGCAAATGTCTCATGTCGGCTCTCCCAACACCGCATCGAGGATCTGCCCGGCCTCTTCCAATTCCGTGGCCGTCACGACCAAGGGTGGAGAGAAACGCAGCGCCGTGCCACCCGCGATGGTGACCAAGACGCCCGCGTCGCGCAGCTTGCCGAGCACGACACGCGCATCGACGCCTTCCGCGAGTTGCAGGGCGCGCAACAGACCCATGCCTCGCGTCGCGCTGGCTTTGCTGGGATGTTTGGCGACGAGGCCCTCGAGGATGCCTTGCAGCTGATTGCCTCGCTCGATCACGGCGTCGAGCAAGCCATCGTGCTCGATCACGTCGAGCACCGTCAGCGCTGCGGTGCTGGCGAGAGGGTTGCCTCCGAAAGTCGTGCCGTGGCTGCCAGGAGGCAAAGCGCCCTCCAACTTGGCTTTGCACACCATCGCGCCGATTGGAAAGCCGCCGCCCAAACCCTTCGCCAGGGCGACGACGTCGGCCTCGACGTTCCAATGCGACAGAGCGAGCATCTTGCCGGTGCGACCGATGCCCGTCTGAATTTCGTCCGTGATGAGGAAGCTGCCGCTTTCGTCGGCAATACTCCGCAATTCCTGGAAGAAGCCCTGCGGCGGCACCACGACGCCACCTTCGCCTTGAATCGGTTCGACGACAATCCCCGCCACGTCGTCGCTCATGGCAGCACGCACGGCGTCGGCATTGCCGTACTCGACGTGGGTTACCGAACCCAACGGTCCGAACCCGTCGCGGTAGCCTTCCTGACCCGTTGCCGCAAGTGAGCCCATGGTACGCCCATGAAATGAACGACGAAACGCGATGATGCGGTGTCGATCCGGTTGACCTGCGGCATGAAAGTGCCGGCGCACGAGCTTCAGTGAGGCCTCGATCGCTTCCGTCCCGGAGTTGCAGAACAGTGCACGATCCATGTTCGTGGCTTGGCAGAGACGCTGAGCGAGCAGAATGTTCGGCTCCGTGAAGAAGTAGTTCGACACGTGGCTCAAGGTGGCGGCTTGGTGGGCTATCGCCTCGGCCAACCTGGGGTGAGCGTGCCCCAAAGCGTTGACTGCGATACCTGCCGTCAGGTCCAAGTAGCGACGCCCTTCCTTGTCCCAAACCTGACAGTCCTTACCGCGCACCAGGACCAGGTCCGGTTGCCGGTAGTTCGGGTAGAGAAAACGGCGTCCAAGTTCGACGAGTTCGGATTGCGAGTGGCTCATTTCGAGAAGCGGCTAACTTAGTGGCATCCGCGGGGGCAAGGCCGAAAAAATCGCGGGAACGAGCCGCCGAAGTCGCTCCTCGTGCAGCCGGGATTCGTCGACGCTGTCATCGGCCTGGGAGTCGGGATAGCTGCACGCTACACTGCCGCCATGCGAACGGCTCTTGCGGTTTGTGTCGCCACTCTCTTCTGCGGCGTCGTGTGCATCGGGCGTGCTGAGGCGCAGGAGGCGCGGCCCTGTCCGCCCGGTTTTCACTGCGAAGCGCTGCCTGAAGACGAAGCTTCGACACCTGAGGGCCCCGTCGAGCAGCCCGTCGCCGAAGCGGCGCCACCCGAGCAGCGGACGGAGGAGCGCAGTGTCGACGAGACTGCGGACGCGCCTCCGGCGCCGCCTCCGCCGTCCCCGCGCCCGCTGATGCTCGCTCCCCAGCAGGATGTACCGCGTCCACCGCCTCCCAACCCCCGCGCTTGGGGGCGGTTTCGCCTGGTGCCGCGCGTTGGCGTGCCGGTTTTCGACTCTGGGGCGAGCAGCGACGCCGCCATGCTCGCCGCCGGATTGGGGCTTCGCTACGCGCCGCAACGCAAGGTCGAGTTCGAGATGGCTCTCGATGGCGCGGCAGGAACCGACTATGTCGGCGCGGATCGTCAGGAGCTGTGGGCTTCCGGATCGGTGGTGCTTCGGGCTGGTCCTCGCGGGGTCGTGCCCTACGTGCTCCTCGGTCCCGCCTTGAGTTTCGCGCACAGCGACCTAGACGGCGTTTCCCGTAACTTCGCCTATCTCGGCGTTCATCTGGGCATCGGGCTTGCGATCGAGCTGAGTGCCCGCACGAGTCTCACCATCGATTGGTTGGCATTCGCGCGCGGTCGCATCGACGGTCGTAACCCACCCGAATACGTAGACTTACGAACAGGTCGCCACACCAACACATCTGGCGGCGGCCTACTTCGGCTAGGTGCGAGCTTCGAGCTGTAACGCCAATCACAAGTCGAGCTGAACCGCCCGCCGAGCGCACGTACCCGACGGGTTGTGCGCTCGGACGCGATCAGCGGGGCCCCAGGCCTTACTGGACTTGGTCTTTGAGCGCTTTGAGCACGCTCGCCCGCACCGTCTTGCTGGCGGGCTTGGCCGGGATGACCATCGGCTGGCGCGTGTGAGGGTTGATGCCCTGTCGCTCCTCCGTGGCCTTCTTCTCGACGACGCGGAGCTTGACCAGACCTGGGACGACAAATTCTCCCACGTCTTGGCTGTTCAGCTCCTTCGCTGCCAGATCGTTGAGCGCATCCAGAACCTTCGTGACGGTCTTCTTGTCCATCTCCGTCACTACCGAGATTTCCGCTACGACCTGCGCTTTGGTCAATCGCTTGCCAGCCATGAGAATCCTCCTAACATCGCTGCCTTCCCCGATTTCGGACACCAGCAGCAGCTCGGCCACGAGTAACAGGGCATTTTGGGGCTTTCAAGCGGAATTGGTGCGACTTCGCTGCGTTGGAGACCGGCGGAAGGGCCGTGCTCTGCGTGCGCCGCCCGGCCGGTGAGGGGCGGTTCACTGCCGCTGGACTTCAGCCCTAACGCGTTGCGGCAAGGAGCTTGTCCGTGAGCCGGTTCATCTCCGCCTCCTCCTCATCCGTCTCGTGGTCGTAGCCCAGAAGGTGGAGCAGGCCGTGGGCCAGCAACGTTCGGACCTCGTCCGTCAGTGAAAGCCCCCGGGCCTCGGCCTGCATGAGGGCGCGATCGAGCGAAATGACGATGTCGCCCAAGGCGCCGCCGTCGAGCGTGTTGAGTTGTTCATCATCCATGTCCATCAGCGGAAACGCCAACACGTCGGTGGGGGAGTCCTTTTGACGGTGCTCCCGATTCAATTGTCGGATCGTCGGGTCGTCGGTCAGGAGGATGCTGAGCTCGGCGGTTTCGATGTGGAGCTCTTCCAGCATGCGCTCGGCGATTTTTTTGACCTGGCGCGATGGGATTTCCGGTGAGGCCGGGGCTTGACGGGTAACGAGGGCAGGCATGCGAGCAGCTGTGTCTTACACTTCCGAATCAATGTCTAGCGTTCCACCCGAACAGGTCGCGGAGCGACCGTCGCGCCCCCCAGGGTTCGACATGACCTACCGTCCCGAGGAGTGCGTCTTCGGCCCGCCGTTGACGGCTCGCATCCCGTCCTTGGTCTACCTGGCGTGTGCTCTCATCGTTGGCGCCATCGTGCTCATCGGTGAGAACAGCAGCTCCAACTCGGTGCTGTTCGACTACGTCGTGGCGCAAGACAGGTACCGCGTGATGAGCATGCGCACTTTCGCGATGGTGCTCCTCGTCGGAGCTGTCGCCTCCGTTCTGCGCGCTGGCATGCGTGGGGTGCGGGTTTACGCTGATGGGGTGGAGGCGCGTACGATCCACAACTTCATCGTGCCACGAGTACGGCGTTACCAATGGCCGCAGATGGAGCTCATCATTCTGGACATGAAGACCAGCGTGGCGCTGGACCTGTGGGATGGCCGGCGGGAGTTCCTGCCAGCGGTCAGCAACCGGGCGAAGCTGCAATCGACTTTGGAACGCGTGGCAGCCGCGCGAGCGATCCCCGTGCGTGGAGGTGTCGGTTTGGACGAGGTCGTTCAGCCCGAAAGCGACGAGTCGTCGGAGGCCTCCGAAAGAGTCTGAGACATCGCTTCGCGCGCCCTCGTTGCTCGTTGTCAGTCGCGTCGCGGCACGACTCGAGCAACGGTTTGACTCGAGTCACTTGCCCACGAACACCGGTTTGCGGTTTTCGGCGAAGGCGGCGAGTGCCTCCAGGCGATCCTCGCTGTCGAGGCAGAGCTGATACAGGTCGAGTTCTTGCTCCAACCCTTCGTCCAGCGGCGTGTGGCTCGCGGCGATCGCTTCCAGGGCGGCTCGCTGTGCGATCGGCGCGCCCTCGAGGATTGGCGTCAGCCACGACAAGGCGTGCTCGACGAGGTCGTCGCAAGAGGGCACGACGGCATGTATCAGTCCCCAATCCAATGCTTCTGGCGCGGTTAGCCGGCGACCGAGCAGTATCATCTCTTTGGCGCGCGCTTCTCCGATCAGGCGGGGCAGGCGCTGCGTGCCGCCCGCACCCGGGATGATGGCGAGGCCCGTCTCGGGGAGTCCCAGCAAGGCATGTTCATGAGCAACCCGCAGGTCACAGAGCATTGCCAGCTCCAGCCCCCCACCCAGTGCCGCACCATTGAGCGCGGCGACGGTCACGACTTCGGGGCCTGCCAGCCAGCCGAGTTCCGTTCGGTAGGCGCGCAGTTGCTCCAGTACCTCGCTTCTCGACATCGAACGTCGCTCTTTCAGATCTGCGCCGGCACAGAACACTCGTTCGCCTTGCCCGGTGATGACCACCGCGCGCACCGCCTCGTCGCGCGTCAGGCTGTCTTTCAGGGCTGCAAACGCCTTCAACGTGTCTCTGGACAAGGAGTTGCCGCGGTCGGGGCGGTCGATGGTGACGATGGCGGCGTTGTTGCGTCGCTCGACGGAGAGGGGGGACGTCACTTCTTCTTGCTTCCGTGTTTGGCTTCGAGTGCGTTGACGCGTCCGAGTACCTCGTTGAGTTGTCGTTCCAGCTGAGAGACCTTGTCTTTGAGATCGCGGTGCGTCTCTTGCTGCCCCAGGTCTCGCAAGATTTCACGAACACGCCGAATCACACGAGGGTCCTTTTCTCGACCGAGATGTCGCTCCAGCGCGGCTCGTGCTTCTTTTTGTTCCAGCTGGCCCAGTGCCGATGCCACGTCGAGTCGGACGTGGGGATGTGGATCGTCGAGCAAGTCTTCCAGGTGCTGGCGCGTCTTCTTGTCGTCGCTCAGTCGGGCCAAGGCGCGCACCGCAGTTCTGCGCAGACGAGTGGGCTGTCCGTACTCGGTGTGTTTCATCAGAATGCCGGCGCCATCGTCCTGGCGCAGGGCCGCGATGCCGTCGGCGGCAGCGGCTGCCACCACGTCTCCCCAGGACCCTTGTCGCAGTTGTCGTTGAAGCAAGCGCGCGGCCTCGCCCCGTCGCGTCTGGCCCAGAGAACGCGCGGCTGCCGCAGTAGCGAGATAGCTCTTCTCTTTCTTCAGCAGCGAGCTGAGCAGCTCGAAGCTCGCACGCGTACGAAACTTACCCAGCGCAACGATGACGGCGTGACGCACCTTGGCGTGCTTCTCGTTACCGAACTTCGCCAAGACCTCGAACGCGTCGTCGTTGCGTAGGTCACCCAGCGCACGAGCTGCGGCGGCGCGAACCGTCCAGCTCTCGCTTCTGCGGGATAGTACCGTCTGCAGGGTGCTGACGACGGAGAAGTCGTTCTTCTTTGCGAGCAGGCGTGCGGCTTGGCGCTTGCCCCGCGGGCTGGTCGCACGGAGCAATTGGTCCTTGAGCATGTCGGTGGGGGCTTCGATGCTGACTCGCCCGAGCAGGCGCAACTCCGGGTCGACCACCACGTGTTTGGGGCGCGCATCGAGACGCAGCGAGACCGCAGCGTGCTTGTCTCCGCTCGTGCGGTGCAGGCGATGAGCCTTGCCCTTGGAGTCGACCACCTCCACCTCGAAATCCAGTTCGTAGTGGTGCTTGGACAACTGTTCGAAGGTCACCGTCAGCTGTCCAGAAGCCCAGCTGACCTTGGCGCGCACGTTGGCGTGTCCTGCTCGGTACACCCATTCGTCGAAGAAGCGGTCCAAGGAGCGGCCGCTGTGTCGCTCGAGAGCTGCGCGCAAGTCTTCCGTCGTGACGCTGCTTTGTGCATGAGCGCTCAGGTACTCGCGCACTCCCGCCCAGAAGCTCTCGTCCCCGAGCGTTGCTCGCAGGCAATGCAACACGAGCCCACCCTTTTCGTAGAGGTGTCGATCGAACAGGTCGATCGGTTCTTCGTAGTCGCGGCACACGATGGGCCGGCTGTAGCGCGATGCCGCTTCGCCCAGGTACGTGTTCAGGTCGCGCTCCACCCCGAGCAGGTACTCGTCACGATTCTCACGGTGCTCGCGTTCGATGTGTTCGAAGTAGGTGGCGAATCCTTCGTTGAGCCAGGCATGCGCCCAGTCCTTGCAAGTGACCCAGTCACCGAACCATTGGTGCGCGAGCTCGTGAGCGACCAAGTCGTAGCTGTCGATGTCGATCGCCGCCCGCTCATCCAAGAGCACGTGCTCATACATGGTCGTGGCGGTCGTGTTCTCCATGCCACCGAAGATGAACTCACTGACAACCACCTGGGTGTAGCGCTCGTACGGATACTCGACCCCGCTGAGCTCGGAGAACAGCTCGATCATGTCCGGAGTGCGAGCGAAGCCACGTTTGCCGTCCGCCTTGCGCCCTTTGGGGACCCAATAGGTCACGGGAATGCTTCGGCCGGATGCGAGCTTCGCGGGGCGGTCTTCGATCGTGTCGAACTCACCCACGACGAGCGTGAAGAGATAGCTGGGCATTCGCTGTGCCATCTCGTAGGTCGTCGTCTTCGCGCGCTGCTTGCCGTTCCTTTTTTCTGAACTGAGCGTGCCGTTGCACAGCACACTGAAGCGCTGCGGTGCCGTGATCTCGAAGCGCGCGGTGCACTTGACGTGGGGCTTGTCGTGGCAAGGAAACCAATGCCGGGCGTCCTCGTCTTGGCACTGACTCCACAGTTGTGTCGGGCGATCCGGGTAGTGTTCATCTGGCGACAGGAAGTACAGCCCGCGTTCCGGACGAGCCGAGTAGTCGATGCGGACTCGTCCGCTCTTGGCCTTACCGACGTCGATTTCCAAGCGCTCGGAGTCGTAGGAGAACGGAGCCTTCTTCCAGCCGCTGCGCCCCTGGATGAGCACCTTCTTCACATCGAGCGCTACGGCGTCGAGGACGAGCTTTTCGGGGCGCGGCGCGGTGCGCTCGAACGTCCAGGTGGCATGTCCGGTCACCATTCGCTCTTGCAGAGACACGGTGAGCACGAGATCGACGTGCAGCAGGTTGAAGGGCAGGGAACGCTCGTACTGACGTTCCGTTCCGGGCAGCGAGAACGTGCCTCGCATCAACCCAGCGCAGCATTCGTGGTGTCGATTCAGCATTTACGAGCGATCGGCATAGCGCTCCGTGGTGTCCCGAGCAAGAGGAGCCAAGCTCCGACGCTCGGCGCCCGCAATCGCAGCCACAGGCCGACGCTTGGAGCCCGAAATCGCCGCCGGCGACGCGGGGTTGGCTGTGGCGCCGTGGGTCGACTTCCGAATCTTCTTTGCGGCGGGATGGGATGTGGGTTTGGGGTCACCGAATCGCGTCGCTCCTGTAAAGTCAGGCGCGTGAGCGAGAGTATCAGCGGGCAGGTCGCTCGAGTGACCTTCGAAAACGAAGAGAACAGCTTTCGCGTGCTCAAAGTGGACGTCGAACGTCGGGGCACCGTCACGGTGGTGGGGAACTTTCAGTTCGTTTCTCCTGGGACCAACGTCCGAATGACCGGTGAGTTCGTCACGGATCCCAAGCGCGGAGAACAGTTCCGGGTGCATACCCTCGTGACGGTCGAGCCGACCACCCTGGAGGGCATCGAGAAGTACCTCGGCTCCGGACTCATTCCGGGCGTGGGTCCAGGCTTCGCTCGACGCATCGTCGGCAAGTTCGGTCTCGATACCCTGCGGGTGCTGGACGACCACCCCGAGCGGTTGAACGAGGTCTCTGGTTTGGGCGCCCAGCGCACCGCCGACGTGCAGAAGTGGTGGAAGGAGCAGCGCGGCTTGGGTCAACTCATGCTGCTACTTCAGACGCACGGCATCTCAGGGCAGCTCGCGCGCCGCATCATGGAGCGATACGGCGATCGCAGCGCCGAGATCGTCCAGGCCAGTCCTTACCGCCTAGCGATAGAAGTGTCGGGAATAGGGTTCAAGACAGCCGACCGCATCGCCAACAGCATGGGCATCAGTCGCGAACACCCCGAGCGCGCCCAAGCTGGTGTTTTGCACGTTCTCAACCAAGGGCGGGACCAAGGCCACACCCATCTGGCGCGAAGTGAATTGCGCGCCCAAGCGGTCGCGCTGCTCGGAGTCGGGGACGAGTTCGTCGATGCCGCGATCGATACGGCGTGGGCCGGCGGTCGAGTCGTCGTCGAAGAGGAGCGGGTGTACCTGGCTACGCTCCACGCGGCGGAGACGCACGTGGTGGCTGAGCTGCATCGTATCGTCGAGTTCGGGGCCCCGAACCTGGAACGGGGGCGCGATGCGGTCTCCGAGTTCGAAAGGCGTCACCAGCTCACCTTGGCCCCACAACAACGTGCCGCGATCGATGCGGTCGCCGCACACAAAGTGGTCGTGATCACCGGTGGGCCGGGCGTTGGCAAGACCACCATCGTGCGGGCAATTCTCGAGGTCTTTCGTGCCGCTCGGCTCGCCACGCGCCTGGCCGCACCGACTGGGCGCGCTGCCAAGCGCTTGAGCGAGGCAACGGGGGAAGAAGCCGTCACGTTGCATCGCTTGCTCGAATTCGATCCCAAGTTGCGCCGCTTCCAGCGCTGCAACGACAAACCCATCGAGGCACAAGCTCTGGTCATCGACGAGGCGTCGATGGTGGACTTACCGCTTGCCGATGCACTCGTCAGCGCCGTGCCCGACCCGGCGCGGCTCGTGTTCGTGGGTGACGTCGACCAGTTGCCCTCGGTGGGGCCCGGCGCCATTCTCCGCGATCTGATCGCTTCCGAGCGCATCTGCGTCGTGCGTTTGGACGAGGTCTTTCGTCAGGGGCAGGGCAGCTTGATCATCGAGAACGCCCACTCCATCTTGGCCGGCAACCCACCGCAGTCGCCGGCGAAGGACGCGCCAGAAGCCGACTTCTTCATCGTCGAACGGAGCGATCCGGAACGCGCTGCGGCAACGATTGGCGAACTCGTCGTCAATCGCATCCCGCAGCGCTTCGGGTTCGACTCCAAAGTCGACGTGCAGGTGCTCTGTCCCATGCACAAAGGGGCCAGCGGGACGCTGCAGATCAACGGGCAGTTGCAGCAGGCGCTCAACCCAACAGGTCCGGCACTCATCCGCGGCGGACAGGCGTTCCGTCCGGGGGACAAGGTGATGCAGCTCCGCAACGACTACGACAAGGACGTCTTCAACGGCGATCTGGGCTTCGTCGAAAACGTCGACGAGCAGGAGCGCCAGCTCAGCGTCGACTTCGAAGGGCGGAGCATCAGCTACGGGGAAAACGAGCTCGACGATCTGTCGCTCGCTTATGCGACCAGCATCCACAAGAGTCAGGGCAGCGAGTACCCGGCCATCGTGGTGCCTTTCTTGACCGCGCACTTTCCGATGTTGTCCCGCAACCTCCTCTACACGGCGGTGACCCGCGCCAAACGGTTGTGCGTGCTGGTGGCCGATCCGCGTGCCGTACGTTTGGCTCTGAGCGAGGTTCGCAAAGAGGAACGGCACACTTGGCTCGCTCAGCGTTTGCGCGCCTTGCTGTGACGCACTTCGAGACAAGCGCAGACGCCAGCAGCCACTGCTGCGGCAATCGCACTTCATCTCCCGCAGGCGTTTGCTTCACCTGCGGCACGTAACGTGGGGTTTGGGCGCCAGACGCAGTGCGACGGATCCCCCGTGTCGCGCCATGCTGCTGGGCGT
Source organism: Polyangiaceae bacterium (assembly GCA_050290545.1). Taxonomy (GTDB): domain Bacteria; phylum Myxococcota_A; class Polyangia; order Polyangiales; family Polyangiaceae; genus SZUA-265. The sequence goes on from JBNKHV010000193.1 coordinate 20,730, forward strand.
CAGCTCAATTGATGCTGAACGACTTGGCCACCGTCACTGGAGAACCGCTGAACGCCGGGACGCGTGCGCCTCGGAAGGTTCGGGCGACGCAGCCACCCACACTGGTTCCTCCAAAGGGTCCACTGACGACACGCGCGCTGGTCACGCGCCCGCTGGGGGCGAAGGTGACTTGCACCTTGCCGGAACCCGTCGGGCCATCCCCCTTCTTGCAAGACTTGGCTCGTGCCGCGGCGGAAGACAGCGCTGACTTCGCTGCGCCGACGTTGAACTTGCCCCCGCCCGACGGCTTGTCATCGCTGCTGTCCTTGGGCGCCGGTTTGGGTGAGGGGCCGCTGTTCGGGCTGGGCTTTGGTGAGGGGCCAGCTGCTTCGGGCGTGGGCGTCGACGCTTCTGGTTTCTTGTCGCCTTCGGCCTTCTGCTCAGCAGCAGCCTTCTCGGCGGCTTCCTTGGCGAGGCGAGCTTCCTCTTCTGCTTTCTTGCGCTCCGCCTCGGCCTTCTGGAGTTTCTCTTCGGCTTCCATGCGGGCCTTCTCCGCGGCCACGCGCGCTGCCTCTTCGGCCATTGCCTGGGCTTCGGCTTCTTGAGAGCTGATGATGGTACGTCCCGCGAAGAAGCCTCCCAAGAGAACGACAGCTGCGATTGCGCCCCAGATCCATGGCGGGGTCTTCTTTTGCGGCGGTTGCTGCACGGTCAGCGGTGCTGCGGCAGGGCTCGCCTGTCGCGCAATGGGCTCGGGCTCCGGCGCTACCGTCGGAATGACTTCGATCAGAGGAGCTCCCAATCCTGACGGGGCCTCCAAACTGCCCAGGGTCAGCAGATCTTCACTGGCTCGAGAATCCGCAGGCTTGGAGTCACTCTGCCCAGCGGCAGCCTTGAGTGCATCCAGAGAGAAGACGACGGAGTTCTCGCTGCTCTGGGGCTCCTTCGGGCTTGGCGCGGCGGGCCTTGCCGAAGGGGTTGAATCTCGCGAAATGCTCCGTGGCGGACCAAACAAGTCGAACGTTGCTGGACGAGCCTGGCTCTTGCTCGTGGCTACCTTCGGCAGAGCCGCTTTCGGAGCGGACGGTTCCGGAGCTGGCGCCTTGGGGGCCGCGGGGCCAGGTGTAAACGGAGAGGCCGCAATCGGCGCAGAGGGTGCAGGCGCGCGGCTTACCTCGGCCGCTCGCACCTTCTCGGCCAACTCGGGAATGTCCATCACTGGCAACCAATCCGCCATGCCGTCTTTCCAGACGTAGGCATCATCGGTGACGCGCCCGTCGAGCCAACCTTGCACGACTTCATCCGTGCTCATCTGTTGTTGGTCGTCGTCCGACAGGTTGACAGTCCAATCGTCTGGATTGCCCTGTCCCGCATCGCCGATTGCCCCCATTGGTGATTGCATGACTTGTGTTGCTTCGTCTTCGTCGTCGAAGTCGTTCTCCCCAGGAGCGGCAGGTGCGATACTCGTGCCGTCGACTACGATGGTCGACGAACACTTCTTGCAACGTACCTTGGCTTTGCGTCCCTGTACTTTGCCGTCAGGCAGGTTGTATTGGGCGCCACAGGATTTGCACGTAACTCTCATGAATGAATGTCCTTGCCGGGCGAGGGCTGGTCCGCATGCCTACGCGGGATCGGCTTCGGCTAAGGGTCCCTTTATAGCCGTACCTTCCTTCCGGACCAACCCGTTCCGTCAGTCGGGCGGGCGGCAGTACTTGGACCCGCAAAGGGGCTGCTAGTTTGCCTGAACGAGGAAACTACCGTCCTTTCCGCAGAAGTCCGCTTCGGTACCATACATCGAACCACACGTGGGGCAAATCCTGCGGCTCACGAACGTCGATGGGGTATCGCGTCGAGTGGGTGAGGAGTCCGGAATGGGTGTGGGTGTAGGGTGAGGATGACGCTTGGTGCGCCGCATGATCACCGCACCCAACGCACCCAGCAACGTCGCGGTGACGGCGGCAATGGCCGCAAAGAGGTACTTGCGGTGGCGGGCTCGGTCTTCCGCGATGGCAATGCCGGCGGTGACGGAGGAGCTAGCGTCGCTTGCTGCGGGCGGCGGATCTCGATCGTCGTCACTCACGGATTGGGCCGCGAGCAGTGACTCGAAGCGTTCGCGCGAAACCACACGAACGCGCACGTCGCGCTGCATGCCAGCCAGCGTTGCGGTCAACGTCAGCGGTCCTTCTCTCACCTCCGGACCCAGCTGGAGCGTCGTCGGATCCGATAACGAAAGGCCTTCCACGTCAGCAGGCAGAGCCCATTGCACGGTTGGCTTGGGTAGCGCGCAGCCCCGGGCGTCCATCGCACTGACTCGGAAACGCACCGACCCTCCCGCTGGGACCAGTTCTCTAGTGGGGACGACGTTCAAGATCGTGGCTGGTCCAGGCTCGCCGCAGGCTTCCGTCCCCACACTCTCTTTGGCAGGGTTTTCGACATCGAAGGCCGCTGGTTCGGTCAGCGCCATGTCGGGGCCCCGCTCGACGAGGTGGTAGGTCCGGGTCCGGCGGGCCTGAGCGGTGCAGGTTTGCCCACCGCGTTGGAATTCGTACACGCTGGTTTCGGAGAAGCGAATGGTGTCGTCCGTCGCCTGGACCTTGGAACGCACGGTCGTCGTCGAGTCCGCACCCTGCGCTTGGCAAGTGGTGCTCCAGGCTCGCGTTCCGCCGTTGCGACTCACGGTGGACAGGCCTGGGCGCTGCTCCCAGCAACCACTCGTCGAGAAGGGGCGGTCGTGGCCGTAGATCCACAGAGCGCTCTTCGACTGCCGGATGTCGACGTAGCCGCCGCCGTCACCGGCCTCCGACGGAGGTTGACCGCAGCCCTCCTGCCAGCTGTCGAGAGACAATTGCACCCGGAGTGGCCCGGATTCCCAGCGGCCTGTCAGGGTCGGACGCACGTCCGCTTTGGCCGTCGCGGGAAGCAACGGCAGAAGCCCAACGGCGAACAACCATTGGGCCTGATGGAGTGGCGATGCCTTTCGCACGTCGAGTGAACACTAGCAAAACTCGTCACGCGGATCTCGTTCACGGTGGCAGTGGTCCGCCTTGGGTGCAGCCGTGTAGGTGGTCAAGTGTGGGTCACTGAAGGTGCAACGGGTGTTCGCCTCAATTGACGGCCGATTTCTGCGATGTTAGCGTCCGCTCGCTACGTTGTCGGAGTTCAATATGCGATTGAAGCAGTGCTGGGCGATCGGTTTGGGTCTCCTTTTGAGTGTGTTGTCGATTCGCCCCGCCAGTGCTCAACAGGACACGCGGGTAGGTACCCAAAGCGGTGGGATGGATACCCACCTCTTTCGGCCCGCCGTAGACTCCAAGGGGTTCATCACCACCAACGGTTCGGACATTCTGGGTAACGGCAGCATCAGCTTCGGCTTGGTGTTGGACTTCGGCCAGAACATCCTGCGCACCAACAACGATGATACAGCGTTGGATGCGAACGGTGAGGAGTGCGACCTCGGGTTGTGCGACGGCAACCCCGTTGGCCCAATGAATGCGGGCGCCCACGGGATCCCGGCGTTGGTCGAAAACTCGTTCCAGGGCACGTTCGCCCTGAACTACGGGATCGGCAATGCCGTGGTAGTGGGTCTTCAGGTTCCCGTCGTGCTGATGACGGGCGATCCTGCCTACGACATCGGAACCGGTCCCGAGCTGGGTGGCGATCTCTACAACACGGCAGCGCTGGATCAGGAGAGCATTCGCGCGATTTCCGCCCACGCCAAGTGGCGTCTGACTCGAGTCGACAAGACCATCGGCGTTGCGCTCATCGGCCAGCTGGGCATTCCCATCGGCGATGCCAGCAGCAATCTCGGTGGCGATCCCGGCTTCTTCTACTGGCCGCAGCTGGCGTTGGAGCATCGCTTCGGCGACACCGGTCTGCGTGTCGGGGCCAACGTCGGCTACCGCGGGCACATGGGGGACAACGCCGGTTTCGGTTCGGGCACGCTTGCGGAAGGGGCCGTACGCCATGGTGATCTGGGCACGGGCAGCTTTGCGCTCGGGTGGCGCGCGGGGGATGGTTTCGAGCTCATCGCAGAGTCGTACGCGACGATGCTCTTGGACGACGAGTCCGCGGATGAGCAGAAGCTCTCGGAAGAACTCGTCGGTGGCGTGAAGTTGTTCATCGAAAAGAACAGCTACCTGCTGCTCGGTGGCGGTCGTCGTGCGGTCTCCACCGGCTATCAAGCGGCCGACTTGCGTCTGTTCATGGGCTTCATCTTCGAGCCCTCCATCGGCGATCGGGACGGTGATGGCTATCTGGACGACGAGGACGAATGCCCGGATGACCCCGAGGATTTCGACAACTTCGAAGACGAAGATGGCTGCCCCGATCCCGACAACGACAAGGACGGCATCCTCGACGTCGATGATCGCTGCCCGAACATCCCCGAGGACATCGACGGCGACCAGGATGAAGATGGTTGCCCCGAAGGCGGCGAAGACGACCGCGATGGTGACGGCATCCTCGATTCCGTCGACGAATGTCCGGACCAGCCAGAAGACGTCGACGGTTTCGAGGACGAAGACGGCTGTCCCGATCCCGACAACGACAAAGATGGCATCCTCGACGTCGACGATCAGTGTCCGTTAGACCCCGAGGACAAAGACGGCTTCGAAGACGAAGACGGCTGTCCCGACATCGACAACGATCGTGACCAGATCCTCGACGTGAACGACAAGTGTCCCAACGATCCGGAGACCTACAACGGACACGAGGACGAGGACGGCTGTCCCGACAAGGGCCGCATCCTGCTCGAGGGCAACGACTTGGTGATCTTGGACAAGATCATGTTCGAGACGGATAGCTCGGAGATCCTGCCCGAGTCCTTCCCGATCATCAAAGCCGTGGTCGCGACTCTGCACCATCACCCAGAGTTCAAGTTGGTCGAGGTTGCGGGCCACGCCGACGAGCGGTCCACGGATGAGCACAACTTGCACCTGACGAAGGCTCGCGCCGCTGCGGTCGTCGACGCGCTGGTCAAGCGCGGCATCGATTCCGGGCGCTTGGTGTCTCAGGGCTACGGCGAGTTCTGTCCCTTAGATGACGCGTCGAATGCCCAAGCTTGGGAGAAGAATCGTCGCGTCGAGTTCAAGATCGTCAAGACGGATACGGGTTTGACGGGCGTGTCCCGCGGCTGTGACCGCGCTCGCGCCAAGGGCGTGTTCCCGCCACAAGTCACGTCCGGCAACTGACAGTCGAGCACTGCCGAGCCTCGGACGCTGCTTTGCCTCGGACGTGACGCGTTCGTCCGGGGCGTGGCTGGAAACACGCCGCTCGTGCCCCGTCAGGCCGAAAGGCGCTTCTCTACCCAGACTTCCAAATCGGCACCCGACAAGGGTCGAGTGAAGAAGTAGCCCTGGGCCAAGGTGCAGCCCAGATCGCGTACCAGCTGGTACTCGTCTTCGGTTTCTACGCCTTCGGCCACCGTGCGGAGTCCGAGTTTTTGGGCCAACGCCACACTAGACTCCAGGATCGCGCGCGCTCGCGTGTCGTGAGTGGCTCCGGTGACAAAGCCGCGGTCGATCTTGAGCTCTTGGATGGGAAGTTGCTTGAGCTGCTGCATCGAGGAGTAGCCGGTGCCGAAATCGTCGATGGCCAGGCACACGCGCTTGATGCGTAGGCGGGCGAGAACTTCCAGCGACCGCGCCAGGTTCTTCATCAGCTGGCTCTCGGTCACCTCCAACGTGAGATGCTCCAAGTTGATCTGCTCGGACTTGGCTGCTCGGGCCAGCGAATCGACGAATGGCAAGTGCTCGAAGCACTGCATCGGTACGTTGACGGAGACTGCGAGATCAAACCCCCGCCGCCGCCAATCCGCCAACTGCCGAAATGCCTGAATCATCACCTGGTCCGTCAGTGTCTCGATTTGCCCAGTGTGCTCTGCCAGTGGGATGAAGCGCCAAGGGGCTAGGATCCCGTGCACCGGGTGCTCCCACCGAGCTAACGCTTCGACGGCGTGCACGCTACCCGTCGCCAGGTCCAGCTGGGGTTGGTAGTGCAGCACGATTTCACCGCGCTCCAACGCGCGACTCAATTCTTGTTCCGAAACTTGAGGGCCAGCGGGTGTCCAGCTCCGGGGTTTTTGAACCTGGTACTTGGAGACGGCTGTGCGAAGCGGCTGAACGATGTCGGGCTTTTGCAGCGTGCCCAACACGTTGAGGCGATGAGCTTCGGCTACCTGTTTGGCGGCGCGAAGGAGTCCGTCCTCTTCACCACTCAAATAGATGATGCTCCCGGTGAAGCCAGACTCCGCCAAGTGGCGCGTGAGCTCGACGCCATCCATCTCCGGCATGTTCAAGTCACACAACACGATGTCCGGCTCGTGTTCGCTGGTTCGCATGTGCTCCAGCGCCACGGCGCCGTTGGGGGCAGAGGCGACGTGCAGCGCCCCCATGTCCTCCAGAACACGGCGCGAAAGGTTGATCATCAGGGGTTCGTCATCAACGATGAGGAAGTTCAGTTGGGTGACGAGTTCCTGTGACATTTCCACGTGTTGAAGGAGAAGGTGCCGAGGGAGCCAGCGTTCGGCGTCTGGGGTAGGGTTCCCGGGCCTCCAACCCCTTGAAGTTAGCTCCCATGGGGGGTGGGTGCCAATTGCTTCGCAGGCATGGCTATTACGCGCTGCGCTATAATGCCCTGGCACTGGAAGCCAGGAACCGGCTCTCGGGAAGCTCTTTCAGACGCTGATCACTCGCAGACGCCCGCTTCGAACGCGCCTGCCAAGCTGCTGGGCTCCTCATCACTAGCGCTTTCGACGAGGCACATGCCTGACTCCACGCTGACGTTCTCACTTGCGCTTTCCAAGTGCAGAGTGCCCGACGCGACCTTCAGCCCGGCGTCCGCGAATTCGACGCTGGGCTCGTTGCCCTCGAACCAAAGCCGGATCGTGTCATCCAAGAAGGCAGTCGGAATATCGTCGACCTGATCTGCAATGTGGGTAAACCCAAGACCCAAACGCACATCGAGCGTTGGTGAGAAAGTCAGAGTCGGCGACACTTCTCCTTCCTCGATCTGAAGGTCGAAGCGGCGACCATCGTCGGGATTGACGTCGACGGAGATGAGCGTGTTGCCGTCGTGTGAGACCGTCGTGCTGACGTCACCGAGGCCGAGGTTTTCGAGGGTCAGAACATCGGTCGTTCCGTCGAACGTGAGGCTGCCGTTGAGCCCACCGAGAACGGCGTCGATCATGCCGGTGTACGTCTTGGGTGGCAGCAGATTGCCGGCCTCGTCGTACTCCTCGTCGTCCATGAACGCGGACAGGGGAGCTGCGACGTTGATGGCGCCGTAATTGATGGTGCCGGTCAGTGCTTTCGCGTCACCATCGACGTTCAGCTCCATCGTCGGGCTGCTCGCCGCGACCATCAGCTCGACGGTTTCGTCGGCGTCCCCGCCAGCGACCACCAAGTCCCGAAGCACGTTGAGTCGCAGGCTGTAGTTCGTCGCGGAGTTGCGGACGAGTTCGAGCCCGACCTCGCCGTCCAGCTCTTGGACGCCTTCGAGGTCTTCGCCAGCCGCTTCGACGGTTGCCTTGAGCTCGCCCAAGTCCACGGTGACGCCGACGCGGTCAGTGTAGAGCTGGAAGCTCATCGGGTTGCGGCGCTCGTCGGTGAGTAGAAAGTCGACGTCCACGTCGCCCTCGCCGGGAGAGCTGAGGCGCAAACGCGGCTGCAATCGTTCGACGCTCTCCTCGCAGCTTTCGCCCTCTTCGGCCTCGGCTTCGATCGCCACGACATCCCCAGTGATTTGCCCGTCCGGGGTGACGACGGGCGAGGAACCCGGATCGGCGCCGGAGTCTTCGTCGTCGCACAGAATCGAGGCGGGCAGGAGATAGACCGCCTCGGTGGCATCTTCCGATTCGAGGTTGTCCGGGGTGAACACGTCTTCGCGCAGGAAGCTGAGCAGTTCATCCAACGCATCGTGCATGTCCTGGCGGGCTTCTTCGAGATCCGCTGTCGTGACCTCCTCTTCCTCCACGTCGCACACTTCTTCGTAGAGCACGCCGCTCTCACAGTCCGCGCAGGGAACGGCCTCCGTGTAGCAGCTCTCAGAGCTGCTGCCCGCGACCGAACCCAGGCTTTCCGCCATGGTCGTGGACTCGGCCAGAAAGGCGCCAGCGTTGAGCACGCCGCGCAAGGCTGCCTCCGTATTCTCCTGCGCCGTCAGCGCAGCACCTTGGCTGGATATCTCGACGCGTTCAGGTCGGCCAGAGCTTTCGCCGTCATCGCCCGGGTCCGTCGAGCAAGCGACGAGCACGACGGTGGGCAGCGTCATCCACCGACGCGTGGTGTGTTTCAGAATCATCAAAGCTCCCCTTGTGTAAGCAAAGTGAAGATAGCAGTGCCCCAGCATACGGGCAACACGACCGGAGGATCCCCAGCACGAGCACGAGGGCCAGCCACCCATTACGGTCGGAGTGGACGGGTTGGTGTTCGCGCGTGGGCAACGCAATCCTGCCGCGATCGCTCTTGCGCCACAGGTCGCTGTCTCATCAACGAGGCAACATTGTGGGCTTGGTTACCACATGTGCGGGCAGAGACTCCGAGCACTCTCGACGCGCAATCGTCACTTCTCGGGTTTCACCCATCGGACCGGCGCGTGCGCGAGGGTATTGGCATCCCCGCCCCGTTCGGGCACGAGCCCGAGCCCGTCCTGAGATACCGCTAGCGGGAAAATTTCGAACTTGCCGACGTAGCGCTTCGTATTCAGGTCGAACAGCAGCGTTTCCACGAGCGCGTAGTTGTCGTGAGACGACAGGTGCGCCAGCTTGGGGCGTTTTTGGTGCAGTGCCTCCTCGATGAGCGAGCCTTTGCCGTCGGCGTCTTCTAGATGAACGAAAGAGAGTTCGCCCCCGTGTTCCGTCAAGGCCGTGTCTTCGTACGTGGCCAAGACCCGAGTCTCGGTTGCCAGACGGTGGGCGGTGCCATCCCGCGTACTGACGAGTACCGTGTCGTTTCGAGGGTACAGGGCAAGCCAAGCGGGCCGACCGGAGAAGCTCGTGTCGAGTTCGAAGGCCGCGACGTCGAAGCCGAGGCTCATGCGTCGCGTGCGCGTGCGAGCGTAGAGCTTGCGTCGCGCGCCGTAAGCGCCACTACATCCGAAGAAGACGGAACCATTCTCCGCGTCGGCGTGGAGTAGACGGCCATTGCACTTATCCGAGCTGATGCGGACACGTTCCCCGTTGGCTTGCTCGAGCCACAACTCGGTGTTCTCCTCCCGCGTGATGATCGCGCTGCCCAAGGTCGCGACGAAGCCTCGCGGCTTTTTGACCTGGCCCGTCGCGATGTCCAACAGTTGGGTTTCGGCGTCGTCGCCTGGCCACTGCCAAACGTTGAAACTCGGGACGGGCCCAACGCACGGTCCGCGTTTGTCCTCAGCTGGCGGAAAGGGCCACTGGACGCGGCCATTGCCGTTGCTATCACGCGGCACCACATCGAGGCGAATGAAGTGACCGTCGCGTTCGAATGCGATGCGGCCGATCAACTGCGACCCGACTTCGATCCCTTCTTGCGCACCGGTACGCAAGTCGCGCAGCACGACTTCGTTGCTGTCGTTGCCTGAGCGCAAGTAGGCGATGCGCAGTCCGTAAGGACCGAAGCTAACGGCTCGATGAGGCATGAAGCTCTGTGCGTCGTCGTTCAAGTCGGCCCCGAGCTTGCTCAGGTCGACCCGTCGATCGGCACGAGTGTCTTCCAGCCAGAGCTTGTCGTCGATGCGGTAGGCGACGTGACGCCCCGTGGGATCGGCGCCGATGAACTGACTGATTCGGGTCTCGCGCCCGTCGTCACGGATGAGATACGGGACCAATTCGTCACCCGCGAGCTCGCCGTGTGCGCCCACGGTGACTTCGATCTTGCCGTTCGCATCCGTGTCGTCGCGCGCCTCACACAGCACGAGCCAATTTCGGGCAGGTGCCGCGGCCGTCAACACCATGGGACCACCGGCTCCGTAGCTTCCTTGACGTGTGGCTCGCGGTTCCAAGCGTGGCGCCGGCTGGCTACCCGCTCCGACGTGGATTGCTGGTGCGGACACCCCGGGGCTATCGGCGCTGGTGCCCGCATGTCGCGTCGGGGTTTCGGTGGGCTGGGCCGTCTTCTGATGGCCCGAACAAGACACGGACAACACGAGCAGCGGTAGCCAACGCCTCACGACGACCAGCCTATCACGACGGGCGTGGTATCGTTATGGTCAATCCCCGATGAAGGACGAGCAATCCCAAAGCACGCACGACGTCCACGCGCAAAGTGGCCAGGAAGGCGAACGGTTCACTGCCGGTGGTGAGAGTCCAGCGGACATCGAAGCCCTGAGGGAGGCTGTCTCGGACTGGCGAGCGCGCGAGTTGGCTCGGGCAGCGCAGAAAGCGCCGCCCCGTCCCGAAGGCTACGAGACCTGGAGCGGCCTCGAGGTGCCAGATTTGACGACTCCGCTGGAGTCTTGCTTCGACTACCAGCAACATTTGGGCTTGCCTGGGCGTTATCCGTTCACACGGGGCGTCCAGCCCAGCATGTATCGGGGGCGGCTGTGGACGATGCGCATGTTCGCCGGTTTTGGGACCCCCCAGCAGACCAACGAGCGTTTTCGCTTTCTCGTAGAACAAGGCCAAACCGGCCTATCCACGGCGTTCGATTTCCCGACGTTGATGGGCTACGACTCGGACTCCCCCCGTGCGCTTGGCGAAGTCGGGTTGTGCGGTGTGGCCGTCGATACCTTGCGCGACATGGAGGTACTGTTCGACGGTATCGCGCTCGATCGGATCACGACGTCGATGACGATCAACGGGCCGGCAATCGTCCTGCTGGCGTTCTACGTCGCTTTGGCCGATCAGCGCGGCGTGCCTCGCGCAGCCATCGGCGGCACGGTGCAAAACGACTGCCTGAAGGAGTTCATCGCGCAGCACGCCTGGCTCGTCCCACCGAAGCCGGCGATGCGTATCGTGACGGACATGGTCGAGTTCTGCACCCGAGAGTTGCCTCGCTTCAACACGATCTCGATCAGCGGCTATCACATCCGCGAGGCAGGGGCGACCGCGGTACAGGAGCTGGCGTTCACCCTCGCCGATGGTCTTGCCTACGTGAAGGCGGCCGTCGAACGTGGTTTGGATGTGGACGACTTTGCCCCGCGGCTGAGCTTCTTCTTCGACGTTCACAACGACTTCTTCGAAGAGATTGCGAAATTTCGCGCAGCGAGACGCATGTGGGCGCGCTTCATGAAAGAGCGCCACGGAGCCAAGAATGACGCCAGCCTGAAACTGCGGACACACGCGCAGACGGCGGGTGTTTCGTTGACGGCTCAGCAGCCTTACAACAACGTCGCTCGCGTGGCGCTGCAAGCCATGGCCGCGGTCTTGGGGGGGACACAGTCGCTGCACACCAACTCTCTGGACGAAACGTACGCGCTGCCCACCGAAGAGGCCGTCACCATCGCCCTTCGGACGCAGCAGATCATCGCGCACGAGAGCGGCGTGGCCAACGTCGTGGATCCCCTGGGCGGCAGCTACTACGTGGAGTGGCTGACCGATGAACTCGAACGGCGGGCGCTCGCTTACATCGAGGAGATCGACTCGATGGGAGGCATGCTCGTCGCGGTGGAGCAAGGTTACCCCCAGCGCGAGATCGCGCGCAGTAGCTACGAGTTCGAGCAGCGCTTGAACCGAGGCGAGCGTGTCGTCGTCGGTCTCAATCGCTACCAAACGGGGGAGGCGGAGCCGATCCCGACGCTCAAGGTCGATCCTGACGTGCAGCGTCAGCAGTGCGAAGCTCTGGCGAGGGTCAAGGCCGAGCGCGATGCTGCGCGCGTCGAGCGGGCGCTTGCGGACGTGCGGGTCGCGGCTATGGGCAGCGCCAACCTGATGCCACCGATCATCGAGGCGGCCAAGGCGTACGCCACCGAGCAGGAGCTGTGTGACGTCTTGCGTGAGGTGTTCGGCAGCCACACGGACACGCCCGTGTTCTGAGCGCGACGCGGCGGCGCATGCTGTCGCGCAGTGGTGCCGCGTGGCGCAGTGGTCTCGAGTGGCGCCAAATGAGTCCTGTTGCTTCGCTGGGTGAGCAGTTATAGATCGCGCCATGGCGGATCAAGCGACGGGCTTGTTGTCGGGTTTTCTACGTGAACAGCGCTTTCGCGCCGCCGCCCCGCATTGCGTGGGGAAGGTCCTCGACTGCGGCTGTGGTGTCGGCAAGCTGGCAGCCTTCATCGCGCCGAGCTCGTACGTAGGCTACGACATCGACGAAGAGAGCGTCGCGGACGCTCGTCGCGCCTTCCCGGATCACACGTTCACCACGGAGATGCCGAACCACGGAGATTTTCAGACCGCCGTCGCCTTGGCTCTGATCGAGCACGTGCCCGACCCACGAAGCTTCGTTCGCGATTTGGCCGCATTGCTCGACGCCAACGGGCAGATCGTGTTGACGAGCCCACACCCGCACTTGGAGTGGGTTCACGGAGTTGGCGCTCGCATTGGTCTGTTCAGTCCCGAGGCCTCGGACGAACACCACGAGCTCTTCGATCGAGATGGTTTTGCTGAGCTGGGGCGGGATGCCGGACTGGAGTTGGTGCACTATCGACGTTTCCTGTTCGGTGCCAATCAACTCGCCATCTTGCGCAAGCGCGGATGACTCGCGCGGCGCGGTTCGGCCGCGGTGGAGTCTTTCGGGGTTCGAATGCCCCAAAGGTCGAGCCTCGTGGCTCGCTCCGCCAGCGAAGACGTTTCGGACTCGCCGTATTCATCCTTGCTGCACGCGCGCCGACTGGGCCGAGCTTTGGGGTCGGCGGTCGCGGCGCGTAAGCGGCCGAAGGCCGGTAGCGCCGCGCGCGGAGCGCAGGGCAAAGCCCCAGCGAGCGGCAGATTCAGGGACGGGGCCACAGGTCCCAGCGGCGGGCCAGGCAGCCCCCCTGCAACGGGTCAGTCAGGCCTCAGCGGGCGCTCAGAGCCTTGTGAGCCTCAGGCGTGTTCGACGGCGTCCAACACGTCGGCAAGCACGTCGTCCGTTTCCTCGACGCCCGCACTCAGGCGGATGAGCGCTGGATGGATGCCGACCTCTGCCAACTGCTCTTCGTCCAACTCGAAGAAGCTCATGTAGCGCGGCTGTTCGATCAGCGTTTCTACGCCGCCGAGAGAGGGAGCGATTTTGGCGATCTTGCAGGCGTCCACCACGCGCGAAGCGGCATCGGCGCCGCCCTTGACGATGAAACTGACGACGCCACCACCGCCACGCATTTGTGCTGCGCACACGTCGTGAGAAGGATGGCTCTCGAGCAAGGGATAAAACACGCGCTCGATCTTGTCGTGCGCTTCCAGTCGTTTGGCCAAGGCGAAGGCCGTCGCGTTTTGCTGGCGAACGCGCAAGTTCAGGGTCTTCATGCCGCGTGCGATGAGGAACGCGGCGTGGGGATCCAAGACCGAACCCAAGACACCTCGCGCTTCTCGCAACAGCGAGACGAGGTGACTCGGGCCTGCCACCAAGCCACCGAGCACGTCGTTGTGTCCGGCCAGGTACTTCGTTGCCGAGTGCACGACCAAGTCGACCCCGAAGTGCAGCGGGTTGTAGTTGATGGGAGTTGCGAAGGTGGAGTCGATCATCACCTTGACGCGACGATGCGCCTTGGTGACGGCGACCACCTTCTCCAAGTCGATGCAGTAGAGATACGGGTTGGTGGGTGATTCCGTGATGACGAGTCGGGTTTCGGGGCGGATCGCGGCCGCCAACCCTTCGATGTCACCTGCGGGCACCAGCGTTTGCTCCACGCCGTACTTCGTGAGTGTGGTGGAGACGAATTGACGCGTACGGCGGTAGCAGTCGTTGAACAGGACGACGTGGTCGCCGGCCTTGAGCAGCGTCAGTGCTGTGCTGGTGATGGCGGCCATGCCGCTCGAAAATGCGACGGCGTCGTCAGCGCGTTCGAGCGCGGCCAGACGCTTCTCCAACTCGCGCACCGTGGGATTGCTGTAGCGCGCGTACTCTTCGCGATCGGGATCGGCGTCTTCACCGCGCATGTATTGGATCAGATCGGCCGTGTTCTCGAAGGTGAACGTTGCCGTCTGCGCGATCGAGGGCGCGAGGGTGTTGTGCGCTCGACGGCTCTCCGTTCCGGCATGCACCGATTCGGTGGAGTTGGCTGTCTTCGGTTGGTCGCTCATTGCCTTGGTCTTGCCTGGTCCAGATTGCGCGTCCTGCCGCGGAAGGGGCGTCATCGTCCTCATTGAGAGGATGTTGGCGCCAGTTCTATCGGGCCGAGCACTCGACCACGCTTGTCCGCGGCGAGTATCAGCTCTCCTTCGTTCGTCTGCAGGTATACCCGAAACTGGATGTCCATCGACTTGGGAAGGTTGCGAATCATCACCAGCTTCTTGATCGGGTCACCGTGCTGCGCACGCACCTTTTCCAAAACCTCTTCGGCGACTCGTGGATCGGCGGCTCTCAAGCGAAAGAGGTTGTCCTTCAATGACCCCTTGCCGAGCAGTTTCACCCGCTCAGGCCCTGAGACTTCGCCCTTCTTGTAGGCGTATTGATTGACTTCGGCCGGATTGGCTGCGTTTTGCACCTGCAGCACCACCTGGGATGGCAGCGCGATGATGCTCAGGATGCGAACGGGCTTCTCGAGCGGAGCGAGCAAGGCGTCCAAGGCCTTGCTGAGCTGGCCCGCGTGCAGCATCGAAGTCTGCGGGGCAGGGGCCGTGATCGGAGCCGGAATGACTGACGTCAGCATCGGGGTTGGTCCGCCGCCGTCGACCCCGGATCCCGAATCACAACCTGCAACAGCGCATGACAGCAAAGCGATGCCGAGAAGGGGTGTCAGTGAGCTGCCGCGGGGCGGGCAAACACTACACGGATACGTTGAAGTCTCTGAGCGCCTCATTCAGGCTGGTCTTCTTGTCCGTACTGGCCTTGCGCTGACCGATGATCAAGGCACAAGGTACCATGAACTCGCCCGCGGGAAACTTCTTGGGCCGCATACCTGGGATCACGACCGAGCGCGCCGGCACCCGCCCGCGGTGCTCCACGGGGGTTGGCCCGGTCACGTCCACGATGGGGGTGGACGCCGTCAGGGTGACTCCGGCGCCGATCACGGCTTCTGCCTCGACCAGGGTGCCCTCCACGACGATGCTGCGCGAGCCGATGAAGGCGCCATCTTCGACGATGACCGGCTGCGCTCCGGGGGGTTCCAACACGCCGCCGATACCAACGCCGCCTGAAAGATGCACGTTCTTGCCAATTTGCGCGCAAGAACCCACCGTCGCCCAGGTGTCCACCATCGTGCCACTCGCGACGTAGGCCCCGATGTTGACGTAGCCCGGCATGACCACGCAGCCTCGCTCCAGATGGGAGCCATAGCGCACCGTGCCCGGTGGCACCACGCGTACCCCGGCTTCGTCCAAACCCTTCTTGAGCGGGATCTTGTCGTAGAACTCGAAGGGGTCGCAGTGGATTCGCTCCATCTGTGCCACCCCGAAGTAGAGCAGCACGGCCTGTTTCACCCAGGCGTGAGTGGTCCACTTCCCCGGTGCGTCTTGGGTGGCAACGCGGAGCTCACCCTTGTCGAGCTTCTCAATCGTGCGAGTCACCGCGTGCCGGTGGAGGTGCTCTTCCAGGAGGCTGCGGTCCTCGAAGGCGGCTTCAATCAGCGAACGATCATCTGCGTCTGTAGCCATAGCCAGCCGGTGTACTGGGCGGGCCTTTCAGTGGCAAGTGGGTCGTGGCCTTCCAGCCGGCACCCGACCCTCGCTCCAACTGGGGCCGCGGGTGGCCGCCCGCTCACGTGGCCTAGTGCCCGCCAAGCGCCGCTTCATCGCGGGCGACGGACCAGCTGAAGGTCAGTCTGTCGTCGTCTCGCGCCACGACGAGACCTCGTTGAATCGCGCTCGCCGCCAGGCATTCAGCTGTCGTCTCGATGACGCAGGGCAACAGCAGGTCCACGCTGGGTCCGTTGGCAGGCCGCCGATCGATGGTCAGCTCCGGCCCGTTGGGCCCCGGCCCGAACGCCAAGCGCAGCGGCTCCTCGGGACGAACGACGAGCGCGGCTCCCACACGCACGAGATTCAGTGCAAAGCGTGGCGCCATGCTGGCGGTCACCGTCTCGAAATCCGACTGCAGGTTGGCACGGGCGTGGGTAGTGCCAGGAGTCAGCGACTGATCGCCGCTCCGACTCAGGGAGAGCGCTTCCAGCCAATCCATCGTCGGGCCCTCCTGCGATGCGTCGACGAGCAGTTCGAAGAGTGGCAAGACGCCACCCAACTCACGAACGATCTTCACAACCGCCGCTTCTACCTTCAAGCGCGTCGTTGCATTGAGCGGCTTTCTCTTGGTGGCCTTCCCCAAGAGGCTGCTGAGCTGCTCCAGCTGAACACTCAGCAACTCGTCCACGCGGGACAGGCACTCCTGATTGTGCTCGTTTTTGGAGCACTCGTAGAACGGCTTCAGGCGCTGCAACAACTGGTCGCAGCTCGTCGCGATGTCGGGCAGCACGGAAGAAATGGCTTTGGGCCCGACGTTCCTCGAGCGCAGCAGTTGCTCCAGGTTTCCGAGCGCACTCAACGCCTCACGCAGTGCACCCTGCGCGTCGCTTTGGGCTTCCCGCGTGCTTTGTGTCTCCCTCACCACGGACCGTCACTATAGCGGCTTTTTGTTCGAGGTCACAGGAACAACTGCCGAGTTGCTGACAGTCGCGGTTCGGACGCTCCGAAGTTTCGCACATTCGGCTCGAGTCACGCTGAAGGGCCCAGCGTGTCGCTGGGCCCTTCGCTGCGGTGCCTCAGAGTTCGTAGTTCGGGAAGAAGAAGGACGTTTCGAGCTCACCGTTCTCCGGTGAGTCCGAGCCGTGCACCGCATTGTTGTCGATGCTGGCACCGTACAGTTTGCGGATTGTGCCTTCCGCCGCCTTCGTCGGATCGGTCGCCCCGATGAGTTCGCGGTAGCGAGCCACGGCATCATCTCCCTGCAGCGCTGCGACGACCACTGGACCGCTGATCATGAAGTTGACCAAGTCACCGAAGAATGGTCGCGTCTCGTGCACCGCGTAGAACGCCTCAGCCATCGCTCGTGTCAGTGACAACTGGCGCATTGCGAGCACCTCGAAGCCAGCGTCTAGTATTTGCTGGAGGATGGCCCCTTGCTTGCGTGCCCGCACGGCATCCGGCTTGATGATGCAGAGTGTTCGTTGCTTACTCACGGCTCTTCCCTTTCGCGAGGGGCGATCGCCCTCAAAGCAGGCTCTTGAGGGTTGCGCCCATCTCCGCCGGAGAGGGGGCGACCTTGACTCCGGCAGCTTCGAGAGCCGCGATCTTGTCGGCAGCCGTACCCTTGCCGCCGCTGATGATGGCGCCTGCATGACCCATGCGCTTTCCAGGAGGAGCCGTGACGCCAGCGATGAATCCCGCCACGGGCTTCTTCATGTTCTCTTTGATCCAGGCCGCCGCGTTTTGCTCCGCGTTGCCGCCGATCTCGCCCATCATGATGACGGCTTCTGTGCCCGGATCTTCGTTGAAGAGCTTGAGACAATCAATGAAGTCGAGGCCGGCGACGGGGTCGCCGCCGATGCCGATGCAGGTGGACTGGCCGAGGCCGAGAGCCGTCAGTTGACCCACCGCTTCGTAGGTGAGCGTGCCGCTCTTGCTTACGACGCCGATTTTTCCGGGCTTGTGAATGTGGCCGGGCATGATGCCGATCTTACATTCGCCGGGGGTGATAATACCGGGGCAGTTGGGACCGATGAGCGTTGCATCGCTCGTTTCGAGAGCGCGGCGCACTTTGATCATGTCCATGACCGGGATGCCCTCGGTAATGCACACGACCAGCTTGCAACCGGCGTCGATGGCTTCGAGGATGGCGTCTGCTGCTCCCAAGGGGGGCACGAAGATGCAGGAGGTGTCCGCGCCCGTTTCCTTCACCGACTCAGCGACGGTGTCGAATACGGGGACGTTCACGGGGCCACTGGGGCCGTCTGCTTTGAAGACTTCACCGCCACGATTGGGCGTGCACCCCGCGACGACTTTGGAACCGTAGGCGATGCACTGGGAGGCGTGGAACGAGCCGGCGCTTCCGGTGATGCCCTGAAAGACGATCTTGGTGTCTTTTCCGACGAGAACTGACATTTTTTCTACTTCCTTTGGACTTTCTGGTGCCTTCAGCTGACGGCGGCGACGATTTTCTTTGCGCCGTCTCCCATGCTGTCCGCGGGTTCAATCTTCAGACCGGAGTTGCGCAAGATTTCCTTGCCCTTCTCCACGTTGGTGCCTTCGAGGCGTACGACGAGCGGAACCTGGAGGCCCAGTTCCTTCGTTGCGGCGACGACACCTTCGGCCACGACGTCACACTTCATGATGCCGCCGAAAATGTTGACGAAGATCCCCTTCACCTTGTCCGATGACAGAATCATCTTGAAGGCCTTGGTGACCATTTCCTTTGTCGCTCCACCACCCACGTCGAGGAAGTTTGCAGGCTCGCCGCCGTAGTGCTTGATGATGTCCATGGTGCTCATGGCGAGGCCGGCGCCGTTGACTAGGCAACCGATGTTGCCGTCGAGCGACACGTAGGAAAGGCCAACTTCCTTTGCCTCGAGTTCGACTGCGTCTTCTTCGTCAGTATCGAGAAGCTCGGCCCACTCCTTGTGGCGACCTTCCGCGTTCGAGTCGAAGTTGATCTTCGAGTCGAGGGCCACCACATTGCCCGAGCCTGTGATGACCATGGGGTTCACTTCGCAGAGTGAGCAGTCTTCCTTTCCGAAGCATTCTCCCAGAGCCATGAGCACTTTGACGAACCGAGCGACGGTTTTCTTCGGCTCTGGAACGCCTTCTCCGACCTTGAGAGCGTAGGCGATCTTGCGGGCCTGATATGGGGTGAGTCCAAGAAGCGGATCGATGTGCTCATTGATGATCTTTTCGGGAGTCTTTGCGGCGACCTCTTCGATGTCCATGCCGCCTTCCGTCGACGCCATGATGGCGACGCGGCGAGCGTCGCGGTCGACGACGAGGGCAACGTACAGCTCTCGTTTGATGTCACATCCCTCTTCGATGTAGAGGCGGCGCACCTTCTGACCTTCAGGGCCAGTCTGATGAGTCACGAGCTGCATGCCGAGAATCTGTTCGGCGGTCTGGCGCGCAGCGGCTGCACCCTTGACCACCTTCACTCCACCGCCTTTGCCGCGGCCGCCAGCGTGGATCTGAGCTTTCACCACACAGACTTCGCTGCCTGTCTCTTGGATGATTTTCTTTGCGGCAGCTTCGGCTTCGTCGACGGTAAATGCTGGGACGCCCTTGGAGATGGGGATCCCGTAGCGGGCGAAGATCTGCTTGCCCTGGTATTCATGGATATTCATGTTGGTTTCCTCAGTGGGAGGCCCTCTAGATCGCGATCCAGAGGGAGAGTGTTCAGAGGGGGGCTCCAAAGCGAAGCGCTTGGAGGTGGTGCCGGAAGCTCACGGCTCGCCGGGAAAGAGAATCCTATCAGTGAAACCCGGAGATTCGGGGAGGGGTCCCCGAAGCGAAGCGTCCGGGGAGGGGTGTTTTCAAGACCCCTGCGAAGAAACGAGGGAGCGAAGCCGAGCTTGGCGCCGCAGGAGGAATTTCCTCCCTCAT
>JBNKHV010000194.1:0-18602 GCA_050290545.1 Polyangiaceae bacterium
GAGCCGGAACCCGAACCTGCGGGGGAGATCGACGAGTGCGTGTTGACGGTGTTCAGCACGGCCTGCGCGGGGACGATCTGCCACTACGGTGGTGCGTTCAACTTCCCCCCAGACCTCGAGCGCGACAACCTGTTCGAACTGCTGACCACGAGTCGCCCCACCTGCGCCGACTCCACGACGAACTACGTCGATCTGACGAATCCGACTCAAAGCTACATGCTTTTAAAGGTTCGGGGTGAACACCCCAGCAATTGCGGCGAAGCAATGCCCCCAGCAACGGGTACACCGCTGACCGCAGCTCAGCTTCAATGCTTGGAGGATTGGTTTGTTTCGCTTTGATCTTGTGCGCCTGATCCGGGTGCTCTCGGTTCTGTGCGCCTGGTTGTGCATCGATTTGGTGGCGCCCCGCGCCCATGCAGGTGGCGAAATCGTGGTCGCGGAGTTCGGCGGTGCAAAACCCGTCGGCGTCCGTGAACGTGTCATCGAACAGCTGCGCAGCGAGGGCTACTCGCTGGTGGACGACAAGAGCACACCGACCGTGGATGCGAGCGAAGGGGATTCCTACTTCGCCGACCTGGCAGCAGAGGGTGGTTACCGCGCGTTCGTGCTCGGCTACACCAAGATGGCAAACACGGGCTGGTCGACGTCGTTGACGGTGCGTGAGGGCAAGACGGGCAAGGTCGTCGGCAAGACGTCCATCGGTGCCGGTTGGTACCCCGGTTTGGTCAAAGCCCTCGACCAGAAGGTTGCGAGCAAGCTGAAAGGACCACTCGACCGCGCCGAAGGTCCCGAAGGAAGTGCAGCGGAAGAAGAGCCTGAACCGGTGCCCATGAAGGAGGCAGAACCGGAAGAAGAGCCAGCCCGCGAAGAAGCGCGAGAGGAAGAAGAAGCGCCGCCGGAAGACGAGCAGAAAGAAGACGACGAAACCGAGGAAACGGCTTCGGTGGAGCTCGATGATCTCGACGACGACTTCAAGCGGCACCGCGACAAGAGCAAACGGCAGGACCCGGCACTGGAGCTGGATGTCGGCGGCTTGTTCCTGCAAAGGCAGTGGAAGCTCGTCGACCCAGTCGCAGGTCCTGGCGCTGGTCCCATTCTGGCCACCCACGACGTGCCGCTGCTCGGGGTGCAAGCCGAGCTCGGGCTGTACCCGGTTGCCTTCTTCGACGACAAGTCGTTCCTGCGCCACGTTGGCTTCACCGTCGCCTACCTCAGAAGCTACAAGGCCCGGAGCCAATTTCCCGGGGACGGTGCGGAACGAGCGACCCTGTTCGAAGAGTTGGACTTCGGCGGCCGCATCCGAATTCCGCTGACGAAACAGCTTCGCCTAGGACTCGTGGGCGGCGGAGGCGCGCAAGCACTGAGCGTCGCCGGCAATGCCCAAGCCAACCCGCATCCCGACCCGATCTACGAGTACTGGTACGCGGGCGCGGACTTCGGCATGTTCGTCGGAAAACTCTTCGAGTTCGAGGTCGGCGGCGCGTACCGAGGACTCTTGGGCGCGGGTGAGGAGTACGGTCAAATCCAAGCGCCAGAGTGGTTCCCCGACACGACGGGCTTCGCGCTCCAGGGTTACGCCGACGGGACCCTGTGGTTTCACAAGATGGTGGGCGCCCGCCTGGGCCTTCACTTCATGCGGTACGCGCTGGACTTTCAGCCCAGCCTCGACGCCCTTGCCGATGCCGCAGCAGCCGGGCAAGAGGCGCCTCCTGTGGCCGGCGGTGCCACCGATCTGTACTGGGGTGCGGATCTGAGCGTCGTACTGGCCGTGTACTGAGCACACGGAGCGGGCGGACGACACCACCCCCGCGTGACCCCGGTCGAAGCTAGAGCAGGTCGTCGCGACCCGCCTCACGCAGCATCTCGACGATGTGTTTGACATCTTGGCACTGCTGCCGTTTGGCCACCAACACCGCGTCGTTCGTCCGCACCACGACCAGGTCTTCCACGCCCACCATGGCGATCACCGCTGGCGCGCCTTTGGCCATGTCCAGCACCAAGTTGTTTCGACATCCGGTCGTCAGCACTACCCCTTCGAGGCAATTGCCGGTGGCATCCTTGTCCGCGAGTTCCCATGCGGTTTGGAAGCTACCGAGGTCGCTCCAGCCGACGTCTGCGGCGACCATCCGCACCAGCCCCCGAGCACCGATCTTCTCCATCACCCCAAAGTCGATGCTGATGCCTTCGGCGCCAGCGAAGAACTCCTCCACGGCGCGCTGCTCGGCCTCGGCGCCTTCGGAAGCTGCCTCACGGATCCGCATCAGCCCGGCGTGAATTTTCGGCAAGCAGGAGCGAAATTGCTCCAGCATCATCTTCGCGGGAAAAACGAAGATCCCCGCGTTCCAGAAATAGCCCCCCTTGGCCAGGTACTCTTCGGCCGTCTTTCGATCGGGTTTTTCGCGAAACTCGGAAAGCTCGAAGACATCGGGCCCGAGCTCCGCGCCCGCGTGAAGATAGCCGTAGCCCGTCTCTGGTCGGGTCGGGGAAATGCCGAGAGTCACGACCGCACCCGCCGCCGCAACTTCAACTGCTTTGCGGAGTGCGTTTTCGAACTGCTCCGGTTTGGCGACGTACTGGTCGCTGGGCAACACGATGACGATGGCGTCTTCGTTGATGCGAGCAATGCGCTCCGTCGCCCAGCCGATGCAGGGTGCCGTGTTCTTGGCGGCGGGCTCCGCGAGAAACGAAGCGGGCGGCAATTCGGGGAGCGCTTCTTGGGTTGCCTGCACCAGGTGTTGACCCGTGGAAACGTAGATCTGGTCCAGCGGGCTCAGCGGCTTGAGCCGCTCGAGGGCTTGTCGAATCAACGCCCCGTCTCCGGGGCCCAGCGACTGCAACTGTTTCGGCCGCAAACGCCGAGAGGCGGGCCAAAATCTGCTTCCGCTGCCGCCAGCCAGAATTACTGCAAATACCTCACTCATGATTGCCACACCGTAGCCCAGCGTCGGAGCGTCGTCACCGGATCCCGACGCCGAAAGCCACCAACAGCGCCAAAGGGAACACCCACAACGCGAACCAACTCAGTCGCCCTCGCGTGACCAGCCCTCGCAGCAAGGTGAGCGCCACCAATCCGACCGCGAAGGCAACGACCGCACCGAACACGAGCTCGACCGCAGGCCGAGCGGCAGTGACGCCATGAGCAAACTCCAACACGAACGCACCAGCGACCGCAGGAAGGCTCACCAGCATGGACAGCTCGAAGGCGCGAGGTGAACGCACCCCCAACAGCAACAGCATGACGATGGTCGATCCGCTCCGCGAAACCCCCGGGAGCACGGCGACTCCCTGAGCCAAACCGACCAACAGCGCCCCCAGAGTACTGGGACCATCGTCGGCCCCGGGAGAGAGCGCCAACGTCGCCAGAAGCAGCATGCCCGTCGCGGCAAATCCACCCGCGACGACAGAGGGAGACAACGTCCATTGCTCGACCAGGGGCTCCACCAGCAGACCAATCACCGCCGTCGGGAGCGACGCCAGAACGACGGTCTTCGCATCCTGCCCTCCACTCGTCGCCAACGCGCGCTGGGGGTTTCTCCAACTCGACCACAGGTCGACGCTGATCACAGCCAAACGCCGGCGAAAATAGACCAACGTTGCCAACAGAGTGCCCGCGTGCAGGGTCACGCTGAGCCCGAGATTGCCTTCTCGCAACCCCAGCAAGAGCTGCCCAACCGCCAAGTGCCCGGAACTCGACACCGGCAAGAATTCGGTCAATCCCTGCAGGACGCCCAGCGCAAAGACTTCGAACCAATTCAAGACGAACCTCTGAGACCCAGCTGAGTAGACCGCTCAGGACGCTTCGAGGGCATCTTCGACGAGAGCAACGAGCTCTTGCTCCGAAATGATGCGAGCCTGCACGCTGAGCACGTTGCCCTCCCTGTCGATCAGCACGAGGGTCGGCAGTTGGTTAGCTCCGAAAGCGCGAGCAACCTCGCCCGTCGTGTCGAGCACGGAAGGATAGCTGAGATGCGCGTCCGTGAGAAAGGCTTGGGCAGCCTCCACGTGATCACCGGTGTTCACCCCGATCACGCTGACGGACTTACCTGCGAGCTTCTGGCTCACGCGATCGATGATCGGTGCCTGAGCTCGACAAGGACCGCACCAGCTGGCCCAGAAATCCAGCACCACGACTTGCTCTCTGTAGTCACTCAGTCGGATGCGGTTGCCCCCACCATCGTCGGAAATCACGCTGAGCGTGAAATCAGGAGCGGGTTTGCCCACCAGCCCTGCGGCGCCTGGGTCCATGTACGGAAGCACGGCGTACCCGAAAAACGCGGCGACGAGCGCCAGAAGCCCGAAGAAAGTCCACAGCTGGCGGGGGTCACTCGTTTGTTTCTCTTTTGCCATGCTCGATATCGCTCAGTGTCCTAAGCCGCCCCGAGTGTCAATGTCCAGACGGAAGAGCGCGCTGCGGGTGGCCGCTACCGCCCGCGATCGGCAAGCTCAGACGCACTCTGGCACCGCCCAATGGGCTTTCGACGAGTTCGATGTTCCCGTGGTGTTCCATCACGATCTTCTTGACGATTGCCAAACCGAGGCCGGTTCCATCGTCTTTGGTGGTCACGTAGGGCTCGAACACCGCCGCGCGCAATTCTTCAGGCACGCCGGGCCCGTCGTCGTCGAAGAGGATCTCGACCCAGTGACCCTTTCGCCGCACTGAAACGCGAAGGTGCACCGGCTGCTCGCGTCCGCGACACGCCGCCGCGGCGTTGTTGGCCAAATTGATGAAGACACGACGCAGCAGCTGACGATCGAAGCATCCAGGGATCTCGCCACTCGGCAGGTCGAAGGTGATGCGAGGCTCCCCCACCAGCTCGTCTCGTGACTCGTCGAAGGCCAGGCCGCTCGCGAGTTCACTCTCCTGCTTCATCTCCCTGAGGAAGCCGAGCAGATCGGCCTCCTCCAGACGGCTTTCCGGAAGTCGCGCGAACTGCGAAAACTCCCCGACCAAGCGACGCAGGGTCTGCACCTCCGAGCGCACGATTTCGTGCGCGGCATCCATCAGCTTGCGTTGCTCGGGCGAGAGATCCGCCAACCGTTGATGGACCTCCTCGACCGCCAATTGGATCGGTGTCAGCGGATTCTTGATCTCGTGGGCCAGGCGCTTGGCCATCTCTTGCCACGACGCCAAACGCGACAAGTACTCGATGCGCTCGCGACTGGCCGCCACTTCCGTGAGCATGCGATTGAACGCCCTGCCCAGATCGCCGATCTCGTCCACGGAGTCCTCTTTGACGCGAATCGAGAGATCACCGGCACCGACTTGACGCGTCGCAAGCGCGAGCTCCGAAACGCGACGCGTGACGCCCCGGGCCAACAAGCTACCGACACCGATAGCCGACAGGATCGTCAGGCCGAGCAACGCGGCGAAGGCCAGCACGTAAGTCTGTTCATCTGCAGCACGCCTTTGCTCCAACTTCGAATAAGCCTCGACGAACTCGCCCATTTCGGCGTGGCCCTCGAAGCGCGCCTTGTCCGTCGCCAATACGACCGTCAGTGTGGGCGCGTCGGGCCCATCGTCTCCGACAGCAGCCCCCTGTTTCGACTCCGCTGAACCGCCATTCGCGTTCGGCGGCTCCGGTGCGACCCACAGCGATCTGGGTATCGCCAACTGCAGTTCGTTGGCATCGTCGAACGGCCGCTTTCGCTCGACTTCGGCGAGTACGGTGCCGTCGACATCCTGAACCCCGAGCGACAGCAGCCTGTCGTTGCCGCTCATGATCTCGTCGAGCCGAGCACGGATGACGTCGGATTGCTTGAGCCCAACGGCAGCGAGAAGGCGACGATCCCGTGAGATCGCGTCGGCCTCCAGCCGCATGGTCGACTTGGTGGCGCGCGCCAACTCGCCGTACATTTGGTGAGCGCGCTCCAGATTCTGGCGCAGTTCGGGAACGAAGAAGCGCTCGGAGGCCTGCTGGACCATGCTGCGCGCGAAAACCACCGCAGCCCCCAAGGGGATCGTCGCCGTCAGCACAATCGCCAGCGCCAGGCGGCCGCGGATCCCGAGAGTCGCTCTCACCCTTTGCCGTCTTTCATCAGCTCGAGCAGGGCTTGAAGAGGATCGAAGCCCACGATTTCCTGGAGGTCCTGTTCACCCCGGGCGAGTTTCTTGAGGCGTTGAACGGCTGGTGACAACGGCGTGGCGTCCAACGCGCCGGAGCCCAATAGGCGCTGGGCCAGGCTCTGCATCCCGGACAGCGCGGCTCGACCAGCGTCGAAACCGATCGGTAGCGTCAAGACCGGGTTCATTGGCTGCAAGATGACGTCCCTGGTGGCAATGGCTGCGCTCCACCCTCCAGGTGCAGGAGCGTGCAGCAGCTCGCGCAACGTGGACGCCAAGGCAAAACAGCCACCGGCGACGGGCGCGAAATGCAGCTCGACGGCTTGCAGAACATGAACGTAGTCGCGGCGAAAGTCTCCGGAGAGAAGTCCAACGTGCGGACGAAGAGCTCCGGGCCCGAGCACCCGTGAGAAGCCTGCCTCCGAGCGGAACAAAACGAGACTCGTGAATAGTCCGGCGCCATCGAACGCTCCAACGACCAGTGCCTTGCCCACGGGGCACAGCAACTCCAACGCCGGGCGAGCAACGTTGTCGCTGGTCAGACGTGCCCAACTGAGGAGCTTGCGAGGCCAAACGTTGATGGCTGCTTCCGTCGCTAGTTCGGCGACGATGCGACAGAGCAACAACCACTGCGCCTGGAGGTCGTGCTCTGGTTGCAGCTGCTTGCCGAAACGCTCCATCACCTCTTGAAGGGCACCCGGGTGCAGACTGATCACCCAGGGCGCTCGATGTGTGCGGGCTAGCTCCGACAAAGCGACGGGCCATTCTTGGCTCGAAATGTCGAGACGGCCGTGGCCGACTTTCCACAGCCCCAGCAGCCGATCCCGACGCCCCAAGGCGACCAATCCCGCTGCCCCGTCCGATGGCGCCAAGGGGTCCGGAAAGAGGTGGGTCAGGCGGTGCCAGTCCTCCAGTGTGAAACCACTGAGTTCGAAGTCCGGAGCGAGCATGAACAGGCGGGGCCTGGGCGACGATCCGCCAGACCGAGCCCAGACTACAAGGATCAGCCGCGCTTCACCACAGCGCGAAGGTCCCCAGCGCCAACAGACCCAGCATCAGGCACAGGGCGAAGACCCAGCCCAACCGAAACCCGAGCCGAACGCTGCGCTCGCTCCCCGGGAGCACACCGGACGGCAAGCACAGCTGTAGCGCCAGGAAGAGGCCCAACTCCAGCACGCTGCCGGTGACCCCGAACACAACAATCCCACGTCGGAGCCGCCGCCCTGCGAGCTGCGCGCGCTCTCTGGCCTGCGCCAATCCATCGACCATCAACGGCGCGCGGTAGTCGTACGTTTGGTGGACGCCCGCATCGGACAGAGGCCAGCCAACGAGGGCCATGGCCCGCATGTCCGCCTCGCTCGAGACCACGGCAAACGCGTCCTGCACCGTGAGGTCTTTGGGCAAGGGGACGAGACCCGACATCCCTTCGCGTTCCAACTCGACGCTGTACCGCCAGAGCACACTCGGACGCGCGACCATCTCGGGCGCCTCAGTCGCCGCACGCTCGAGGAGATCCACGTACAAGCGAGGTCGGCTGATGGGCGATTGCACCCGCAATCGCCCCCCTTCGATTTGGGCAACCGCAGCCCCCGGCACCACCGGCAGCACGCCGTACCAGCGCCCCGCGGGCAGACTCTCGGCCGCTAGTGACGATAGAGCCGAAGCGGACTCCAAGACGCTGCGCGCTTGCTGGGCCTCGCCGGCAGCCCCCAGCATCGCCAGCACGAGCTCGACCACGTGCCCGCGGGGCGTCAGCGTCAGGCGCGCCAGCCCGGAAGCGTCCGTCACCAGCGGTTGCTCAGCCGAGACTTCGGCGCCCCCGGCGCGGATCCAGAGGCGCGCCCCTTCCAGCGGCTGCTCGTCCAGGGTGGCCGCCACGACGACGCTACCGGGAAATGGCACCGCCAGAACGCCTTGGACGAGCCCGACACTCAGCCCAATCTCCCCTCGCGCCTCGCCGTCGACGAACCCGCCGCGGCGCACCGTGCTTTCTTCTGAGGCCGGAACCCGGACGCCGGCACACGGCGTCGGGCTGCAGTCGCCCACCCGGTCCAGCACCAGCTGGGCCAGCGGCTCGGCCTCGTCGTCCCCCGTCGAACGCAGACTGAGGCGAGGCTGGGTGCCGCGTGAAAACTGAGGCACCTCGGCGTTGAACTCGACGACCCCCTCGGCATTGGCGTGTGCCTCGAGGTGGACCACACTGGCCACACCACGCATGTCGCTCAGCTCCAGACTCACGGGCGTGATCAGGGGGACGCGCCGGCCGTCAGATTCCTCGAGCAGCACCGCGCGCAGCGCGACCCGGCCGGACACGCCTTCACCGTAGACTTGCGCTCCGCACAGGGTTGCCGGCGCTCGCAGCACGAACCAGCCCACCCCAACGCCCGCGACCACGAGCGCGGGAACGGCGAGCAACGCCCTCTGCAGCGTCGCGGTGAAAGCCTGTGGCGTCATCCGCGCCGCGAGCATCACACAACGTACTCAGGGCAGCAAACGCGAATGGCGCCACTCGAACGGCGGGTGACGGCCATGCCGAGACCACGGGGGCTGCGCAAGTTGCCCAATCCGGGTGGAGCCCGTATGGTTCGCGCGCAGCGCACGGCGCTGAAAACTACTAGTGAGGAGAAGTAACATGGAATTTCCCCCGGTGAACGTTCCCGGTGAGGGCGACTTGTACGCCCGTCTATCGACCACCCAAGGCACGATTATCGTCGCGCTGGAGGAGAAGCGAGCCCCCAAGACGGTGGCCAACTTCTGCGGCCTCGCCACCGGCGCCATCGACTGGAAGGATCCTGTCACGGGTAAGCAAATGCAGGGCACGCCCATGTACGACGGGAGCCGCTTCCATCGTGTCATCCCCGGCTTCATGGTGCAGTGCGGCGACCCCTTGAGTCGAGATCCCGGCTCCTCGAACCGCTGGGGCACCGGCGGCCCAGGCTACCGCTTCGAAGATGAGTTCCACCCGGAGCTCAAGCACACCGGGCCTGGCATTCTTTCGATGGCCAACGCGGGACCCGGCACCAACGGTTCTCAGTTCTTCATCACCGAAGACACGACCCGACACCTGGACGGGCGGCACTCGGTCTTTGGCCGCGTCGTTGCTGGACAGGACGTGGTCAAGAAGATCGCCAACGCGCCACGAGGTGCCAACGATCGGCCAAAGGACGACCAAATGCTGGACAAGATCGAGCTGTTCCGCAGCCCGACCACCCCGACGGCGTGAGGCACCGCTGCCTCGGCTCGACCGAGCAGCGTGCGAAAGAGAAAGCCCTCGGCTGAGGCGCTCCACCAGGAGCGCTCTCGGCACGAGGGCTTTGTCGCAGAGGCAGACGAGCATTTCCGCCAGCCTCGGTCGAACCGTGGGCTACGCCGACTCAGAGTTGCAGCTGAGCACCCAATTGCAGGAATTGCTCAGCGTCCGCATCCCCGCCGGGATCGGCGTTGCGGAAGTTGAGGAACCAACGATGGTTGAAGCCATCGACGATGTAGCCAACGCCAACGTCCAGCACCGTCGCGGTGTCATCGCCGTCCACAATCTGCAAGGTGGCATTGGGCTGAATGTGACCAGCACCCATCGGTTGCGGCGAAAGCCAACTCACGCCCACCAGATAACTCGACGAACCGCCCGGCAGCCCCAGGCCACTGCCGAAGTTGCTGGTGCCTTGGTTGGCCTGATAGTAGTCGCCGGTACCTTCGAAGTTCCAGTAGCCGCCGTTGAGGGTGAACGTACCGCTGCCTTCGACCACCTTTTCGAACAAGAGATCCGCGGTGAAGGCCATCAGGTCGTTGTCCAAGTCCGTACCGTCCGTGGCATCCACACCCTTCTGGTACTGGACCACCGCACCTAGTGCCAGCGTGTCTTGACTGCCGTAGTAGGTTCCCGAGGTGTAGTAGTAGTTCTCCGGGTCCAGCAAGTTGATCGTCGCACGCGCCGCAATGCGCGCGTTGCCGATGCCCGCACCTTCGGTGTCGAGTACCGTGGTCGCATCGTCTGGGTCCGGAGCCGTGGTCGACGCCGCTGGCGCCAAATCCACGACGGAGACGTGGTACTTCAAGACACCGCCAGCAACCAGACCCCAAAAGGTAGCGCCCCGATCTCGACCCGCGATGTCGAAGGGCAGCGTGTGAACGCTGATGGGGAGGTTCCAGCCGTTGTTGTAGAACGGACCGTTGAAGTTGTTGCGCTCCATGGCCGGGATGTGCTGACCCACCCAAACTTGGAACTCGTCAGCCACCTTCAGCTGAATGATGGCATCGAGGACGTCGACGCTGCTCTGCGTGGTTTCCATGTTGAACGTGAAGCCGATGCTCTCCGTCAGCTGACCGCTGAACAGTGGACGCACGTTGAGCTGGTTCACCACACCGTCACCCAAAGACAGCGTTGGACCGTCCGCCGTGGCATCGTCGAACTTCAAGTCGACACCGGAGCGCATGCCGATCCCGATCTTCAGGCTAGATGGGAAACCAGGTTCTTCCGCGGCCTCTTCGGTGGGGGCCTCTTCGACGGGAGCCTCACCGGCGGCCGGCGCCTCTTCCATGGGGGCGGGCTCGGCCGTCGCAGCTGCGTCGGCTTCGCCGCCCAGGCTCATGCTGGCGGACGCCCCTGCTTCGGCGGCAGGAGCGGGTTCCGCAGCGGGTGCGGGTTCTGCAGCGGGTGCGGGTTCTGCAGCTGGAGCCGCGGCCTCTGCCGCCGGAGCTGCAGGAGCAGCCGTTGGGGCTGCGGGTGCGGCCGCTGGAGCTGCTGCAGGGGGTGCCGCAGGCGCTTCCCCTTGGGCCGCAGCAGTTAGTGAAGCAAGCAACGCGATGCCGCTCGCCCCCAGGCAATGGACAAAGCAATTCAGTCTTCTCATTTTTTCTATCACCGCTTGTTTCTGTACGCGCGAACGCCCGGTCGCGCGGGTCACCATCGACACATAAATATCTGCCGGGACCATCCTCGACAGCGTTGTGCACCCGGGGGTGCCTTGTGTGTCGCGGTCGCACGATGTCGTGCCGAATGTTTACGGCGTGTGTCGTACTTGCTTCATCCAGAAACAAACAGCCAACCCAACGCACGGCTAGCTGGCCGCACGAGGCATCAAGCCCGGTGTTCACCTTCCACAATCCAAACACATCACCCCATACCCCAACGAGCTACCGGTACCTCTAACCCATCCGAGTCATCCCGTCATGACCTTACTCTTCCCATCGCATTCACGACCCTCGGCAGCCTGGTGATTCATTGCCGCAACTCATCACCCAAAGCACGCAGACAGTTCTGAAACACCAACCAGCGCAGCGCGTCATAGCCCTCGTTCGACCACTCTTTTTCGTCTTATACGTTTCCACAACGCCACCGAAATCTGGCGGAAACAACGGTCGCAGCAAGGTTCGCTCGTTACGACGTGGGGCGTTACCCCACACCACACCGAGACTGCAGGAACGAGGAAAACGCCCAAGCGTCAGCGCACAATCAGCGGCCAATTCCTTCTGGCACCCCGCTCGAGGGCGACCGCCACCAGAGTCGCGAAACGTTCGAGAAACTTTGTTCCGGCTGTGTTTCAGACAGCTGCCCCTCACTCGAGTCCCGGTAATTCACAGGAGATTGTTAGATGAATCGTTGGATGAAGATGGCCACCGCAGCGTTGATCGCCTCGGCGATGTTCGGCTGCAAAGGCTCAGACAATAAGAAGACCGAGGTCAGTGCCGAAAAGGTCGAGAAGTCCGAAAAGGCACCCGCAGACAAGCCCGCTGCTGGCAAAGCAACCGCCAAGGCAGGCGAATCCGGCCCGATCAAGGTGGGCATTCTTCACTCGCTCTCGGGCACCATGGCGATCAGCGAGACGTCTCTGAAGGACGTCGCATTGATGACCATCAAGGAAATCAACGCCAAGGGCGGCGTCCTGGGCCGTCAGTTGGAGCCAGTGGTCGTGGACCCGGCATCCGACTGGCCGCTGTTCGCGGAAAAGGCGCGTGAGCTGATCCAGAAAGAGGGCGTCGCCGTCACGTTCGGCTGCTGGACTTCCGTCTCGCGAAAGAGCGTGCTGCCCGTCTTCGAAGAGTTGAACGGCCTGCTCTTCTACCCGGTGCAGTACGAGGGCGAGGAATCGTCCTACAACGTCTTCTACACCGGTGCGGCGCCCAATCAGCAAGCCATCCCGGCAGTCGAGTACCTCATGAGCGAAGCGGGTGGTGGCGCCAAGAAGTGGGTGTTGCTCGGCACCGACTACGTCTACCCCCGTACGACCAACAAGATCCTTCGCTACTTCCTGAAGGACAAGGGCGTGCCAGAAGCCAACATCATGGAGGAGTACACGCCCTTCGGGCACAGCGACTATCAGACCATCGTCGCGAACGTGAAGAAGTTCGCAGCTGGCACACCGACGGCCGTGGTCTCGACCATCAACGGCGACTCGAACGTCCCATTCTACAAGGAGCTCGCGAACCAAGGTCTCAAGGCAGAGGACATCCCCGTCGTCGCGTTCTCCGTGGGTGAAGAGGAACTCCGCGGTATCGACACCAAGCCCCTCGTCGGCCACCTCGCCGCTTGGAACTACTTCCAGTCCATCGACAACCCGACCAACAAGGGCTTCATCGACAGCTGGATGAAGTACGCCAAAGAGAACAAGCTCCCCGACGCCGACAAGCGCGTGACGAACGATCCGATGGAAGCAACCTACATCGGTATTCACATGTGGGCCCAAGCTGTCGAGCAGGCTGGAACGCCCGACGTGGACGCGGTCCGCCAAGCAGTCGCAGGCCAGGGCTTCAAGTCCCCGTCTGGTTTCGACATCAAGATGGACGAGAAGAACCACCACCTGCACAAGCCCGTCTACATCGGCGAGATCGGCGCCAACGGACAGTTCAACGTCGTGTGGAAGACGGAAGGCCCGGTTCGTGCAGAACCCTGGAGCGAGTACGTTCCGGAGAGCAAGAAGAAGGTCGCGGACTGGACCTACCCCTGGGTTTGCGGCAACTGCGAAGAGCCCAAGTTCAAGTAAACCTACAACAAATCACATCAACACACTGTGTCGAGCGAATGCCCCCGCCCCGGGCTGGGCTCCCTCACCGGGAGTCCCAGACGGAAGGGGTGGGGGCTCGCCGCAACCCCACTGACGTGACATGAATCACATCGCCCGCGTCCGCCGCATCAAGCGTTTTCTGCTCTCGTTCCTGGCATCTGCCTCGTTGCTGATGGTCGGAGCGTTGCACGCAAGCACTTTCGAGGAATCGCTCGCTACCCTCGGCGGCAGCGACCTGAGCGAGACGAAGACAGCCGTCATCGCCTTGGCCCACAGCAGTGACGACCGCGCCCTCGGGGTCTTGCGAGCACTGCAAGACGGCAAGCTGAGGTTCGACAGCCAAGGCAACGCCCTCATCGTCGGCGACGAGGGCACCACCGCCGCGCTCACGGGCGAGCCGGCAGAGCCCGTCGGTGAGCTCACCAAGCCGACCATCAACAACGGCGTGCGCCGAATTCTGCGGCCCGCGTTGGCCGAATTAGGACTGCAAGCCAAGGACCCCCAGGCCCGGTTTGCCGCAGCCGCGGAGATATCGAAGCGACCATCCGAAGATCTGCTCGAACCCATGCGGTCAGCTCTAGAAAAGGAGTCGGACGGAGACGTCGCCAAGTTGCTGCGGCTGGGCATCGCCCAGGTCGATCTGACGACCGACGACACGGAGCGACGACTGGCCGCGCTAGCGGTGTTCGAAGAAGAAGGTGACGTGAGTCATCAGGGCTTGCTCGAACCCCTGCTGGTCGAGCGCGAGGACGGCACCTACGCCGAACCCAACGCCGACGTTCGCACGGCTGCCAAGTCCGCCGTCGCCGCCATCAAGCGCCGGATCGGCCTCATCAGCATGGTCGCGAACCTGTTCTACGGTCTGAGCCTGGGCAGTGTTTTGCTGCTCGCGGCGCTCGGGTTGGCCATCACGTTCGGGCTGATGAAGGTCATCAACATGGCCCACGGCGAGATGCTGATGATCGGCGCCTACAGCACTTTCGTCGTGCAGAATTTCTTCGACGATTCTCTTCCCGACTACTCCGACTTTTATCTCATCGCCGCCGTTCCCGTCGCCTTTCTGGTCTCGGGTCTCGTTGGGCTGGCGCTCGAACGTGGTGTCGTGAGACACCTCTACGGCCGCCCACTCGAAACGCTGCTCGCGACCTGGGGCATCAGTCTGCTGCTGATCCAGACGGTGCGTCTGACCTTTGGTGCGCAGAACGTGACCGTTGCCAACCCGAGCTGGCTTTCTGGCGGTTGGGAACTCATGCCGACGGTGGTGCTCCCCTACAGCCGCTTGGTCATCATCGCTTTCACCGTCGTCGTCGTTGCGTTCGTTTGGTACCTCTTGCGCCGAACTCGACTCGGACTCTACCTCCGTGCCGTCACTCAAAACCGTGAGATGGCTGGCAACATCGGCATCCCCACGGACAAGATCGACATGTGGACCTTTGCCTTCGGCTCCGGCGTAGCGGGCCTGGGTGGGGTGGCGCTCTCTCAACTCGGCAACGTCGGTCCTGAACTCGGACAAGGCTACATCGTCGACTCGTTCATGGTCGTCGTGCTCGGCGGCGTCGGCAACATCATGGGAACGATCTTCGGAGCGATGGGGCTCGGCATGGTCAACAAGTTCCTCGAGCCGGTAGCGGGGGCCGTCTTGGGCAAGATCGTCGTGCTCGTTCTCATCATTCTGTTCATCCAGAAGCGGCCACAAGGTCTGTTTGCGCTCAAAGGGCGCGCAGCAGAGCTCTAGACGGACGCACAGAGCTGCAAATGGAAACGTTCAAATCTCACTTCTTTCAGGTGCACGGTCGCCGAGGGTGGACGACCGTACTGGTGGTCATGCTGTTGGCCTGCGTGCTCGTACCGGCACTCAACGTGGCGTTGCCCGAGGAGTCCGCGCTCCACATCCCCGACTACGTCGTCACGGTCTTGGGCAAGTTCATGTGCTTCGGCATCGTGGCGCTGGCGATGGACCTCATCTGGGGGTTCACCGGGATCTTGAGTCTCGGGCATGGCGTGTTCTTCGCCCTCGGCGGCTACGCCATCGGCATGCACATGATGCGCGCAATGGCCGGTGAAGGTGTCTACAAGAGCGACCTGCCAGACTTCATGGTGTTCTTGGATTGGAAAGAGCTACCCTGGTTCTGGCTCGGCTTCGACAACTTCTTCTTCGCCGTCGTCATGGCCGTCGCCGCTCCCGCTTGCCTGGCGCTGGTATTTGGATTCTTCGCCTTCCGATCTCGCATCGGCGGCGTCTACTTCAGCATCATCACCCAGGCGCTGACCTTCGCGTTCATGCTCTGGTTCTTCCGTAACGAAACGGGCTTCGGCGGCAACAACGGGCTGACGGATTTCAAGCGCCTCTACGGCTATACGCTGGCTGACCCGAGCACGAAGCTGGGCTTGTACGTGCTTTCGGCGGCGTTCTTGGTGCTGACCTACTTGATCTGCCGCTACACGGTCACGGGGCGTTTGGGGCGCGTGCTGCGCGCCATCCGCGACCACGAGGGCAAAGTGATGTTCACCGGCTACAACCCGCTGAGGTACAAGCTGTTCGTGTGGACGTTCTCCGCCGCGCTGTGTGGTCTGGCTGGGGCACTGTACGTACCCCAGGTTGGCATCATCAACCCCAGCGAGATGGAACCCGCCAACTCGATCGAAATGGCCATTTGGGTGGCGGTCGGCGGTCGCGCGACGCTGTTGGGAGCGCCCCTCGGCGCACTGCTCATCAACGGTGCGAAGAGCTTGTTCACGGCCTCATTCCCCGACTACTGGTTGTACTTCCTGGGTGTGCTCTTCATCGCGGTAACGCTGTTCTTCCCACGCGGCTTCGTTGGCGGGGTGCAGGAGTGGTGGCGTAGACGCGGGAGCACCCCGCCGAGCCCCGAGCCAGCGCCTGCAAAGGAGGCGGAGTCCACATGACCATGCAAGTAGCTGATGCACAGCCGGAGACGGAGACCACGGAGCGGATCACTCCCACTCGTGCTCAACGCGCTCTCGGCAGACTATCCCTCCGTCCGAAGCTCGTCGACGAGGCGCGCTACAACGCCATAGCGGAGAGGCGCGCGAGGGCCATTTTGGCCGTGGACAACATCTCAGTCAGCTTCGATGGGTTCAAAGCCCTCAACGAGCTCACGCTGATTCTGGACGAAGGAGAGCTGCGCTGCCTGATCGGTCCCAACGGGGCGGGCAAGACGACACTGATGGACGTCATCACAGGCAAGACGCGACCGGATGAAGGCCATGTGTTCATGCTCGGCGGCGACCGAAGAGACTTGTGCGAACTCCCCGAACACGTCGTCGCTGGTCTCGGTATCGGGCGCAAGTTTCAGCGGCCAACGGTTTTTCAAGGGCACACCGTTTTCGAGAACATCGAGATGGCACTGCTCGACCGGCGAGGTCTGTGGCACACGCTGTTCTCGCATCTCACGAGGGCTCAGCTGGAGAAGGTGGACGAGACGTTGGAGACGATCGGACTAACAGACCGTCGAAACGAGCAAGCGGGCCTGCTCTCCCACGGCCAGAAGCAGTGGCTCGAAATCGGAATGCTACTCGCCCAAGACCCGAAGGTGCTGCTCGTGGACGAGCCAGTTGCAGGCATGACCCACCAAGAAGTCGAACGCACCGCAGAGCTCTTGGTCGATTTGGCGGGCAAACGCACCGTGGTCGTCGTCGAGCACGACATGGACTTCGTGCGCAGCATCGCGCGCACGGTCACCGTGCTGCACGAAGGGTCGGTGCTCGCGGAAGGATCGATGGACGAGATCCAGAACGATCCGCGTGTGATCGAGGTCTACCTCGGCGAGTGAACGCCGGCGATGGATGAAAAAATGAGCGATTCGGTTCTGGAAGTCGACAAACTCAACCAATTCTACGGCGAGAGCCACACCCTGTGGGACGTGGAACTCGACGTGCCCAAAGGCAGCTGCTTGTGCCTCATGGGACGCAATGGCGTCGGCAAGACGACCTTGCTGAAGACCGTCATGGGCGCACTCAAGTCCAGCTCCGGCAAGATCAAGCTGGGCGGGGAGGAACTCACCAAGCGCCCTCAGTCCGATCGAGCCAAGCTCGGCATCGGCTTCGTGCCCCAAGGACGAGACATCTTCAGCCAGCTGACTGTGGAAGAGAATCTGCTGGTCGGGCTGGCTGGCAAACGGGGCGGCGGCAGCGGTATCCCCGAACGGATCTTCGGCCTCTTTCCGGTGCTCAAGGAAATGCTCAAGCGGCGCGGCGGTGACCTTTCCGGCGGGCAGCAACAGCAGCTCGCGATCGGCCGGGCACTCATGAACGACCCCAAACTGCTCATTTTGGACGAGCCGACGGAGGGCATCCAGCCGAACATCGTGCGTCAGATCGGCGATGTGTTGCAGAAGTTGAACGGCGAAGGGCTATCGATCCTGCTCGTCGAACAGAAGCTTCCGTTTGCTCGGCGGGTCGGCAAACGTTTCTGCATTCTGGACCGAGGCCGGAACGTCGCCGACGGCGAAATGTCCGCACTGACCGAAGACATCATTCAGCGGTACCTTGTAGTATAGCCGCCGCATGGATAACCCCCACGGCCGCTGGTTTGGCAGCCTCGAACTCAGCTTCGAGAAAATGGGCGCTCAGACGGTGCTGACCCGATCCCGGCACGTGGGGCCATTACGAGTGCAGCGCCCTTTCCTCGAGCCTGACGGCGCTTGCCAGGTTTATGTCCTCAATCCGCCAGGGGGCGCCGTCGGCGGCGACGAGCTTCGTGTCTACGGGCGCCTCGGCACGGGCAGCCGTGCACTGTTGACTGCACCCGGAGCCGCCAAGTTCTACCGTTCCGCCGGACCCGTCGCCAAGGCTCGGCAGAGCTTCGAAGTGGGGGCGGGTGCCCGTCTGGAGTGGCTTCCTCAAGAAACGATCGTGTACGACGGTGCACATGCCGATGTGGCAACGCGCATCGACCTGGACGAGTCGGCCTCATTCGTCGGTTGGGAGCTCACGTGCCTCGGCCGACCCGCCGCTGGCGAGGCGTTCGAGAGCGGGCACTGGTCGCAGCGCTTCGAGTTGTGGAAAGCGGGCCACCCACTGTGGCTGGAGCGCTGTCGTCTCAAAGGAGGTGACCCCGCACTGAACGCCGTTTGGGGGTTCGGCGGGTTTACGAGCTTCGGCAGCTTGGCGCTGCATCCGGTGCCGCCTGAAGCCCTGCAGACGCTACGCGACGCCGCTCGAGATCAGACATCGTCCGATTTGAGACTCGCGGCCACGCTCTTGGAGCACGACACGCTTTCGAACACACTGGTCGCGCGCGTGCTCAGCCGCTCGGCCACCAAAGCACGACTGCTCTTCACTCAACTCTGGCAGGCGCTACGCCCGCTGTACTTCGGCAGTGACGCTGCCCCACCCCGCATCTGGGCAACGTGACCGACAGATTCTACGGAGGAAGAAACTGACATGGAATTATCTCCGCGTGAGAAAGACAAGCTGATGATCTTCGTGGCGGCCCAGCTCGCCCAGCAACGCAAGGCACGAGGACTGAAGCTGAATTACCCGGAAGCCGTGGCCTACATCACGGCAGAAGTGCTGGA
>JBNKHV010000195.1:0-10875 GCA_050290545.1 Polyangiaceae bacterium
TTTCGTCGTGTGCGAAGGAAGTGCCCGCAGAACCACAAACTTGGCCATGCTGGACAAAACGCTCACAAGCTGGCGATCCATTGTGCGATTCGTTGGGCAACCCGCGCTCCGCGGTGATGGGGGAACGGTTCGTGGAGTTGCAGCGCACGTTGCAGCACCGCGAGGAGAAAAAGGAGGCTCCTGAGCCACACGAGATCCGTGCAATGCACGACCTCATCACCTGGGGCAAGGAAAACGGGGTGAAGATCGTGGTCAGCGATCTCCAAAGTCGCCTCCGTCTCGTGCACGGTGCTGCCACGAAGTACACCGAGTTTTGTGCCTGGGTTAACGATCGCGACACCTCGGACGTGGGACACATGACGGCATTGGACCACGCCTTCTGGAGCGTCTACGAGTTCGAGATGGGGAAGGCCCGCTTCAAAGGGCCCCGGTTTGGACCCGCCTTGGACAAACCGTTCACCGTCAAAGCTGTCGACGTAAGAAGTAAACGCACCTACTCTGCCCAAAGCAAGGAACTGGAGTTCTCCCAGTTATCACCCGTCCGCAGCGCCTCGAAACAATGGGCGAAGTTCAAGCAGGACCAACCTCGGTTCACGCGCGTCTACATCGTCACCGTCGCGATCAAGCAGAGCGAGTACGAACACCTCCGGAAGATAATTGCCCTGAGAATCGCTTTGGGTTCCTACAACTTCATGCGTGAGGCACAAATAGCGCAGGTCTTCGCTACGCGCTGCTTGACGCTTCTGGAAGAGCTCGCCAAATGCCGTGGGCAGCGTCTGGATCCCGGCACCGCGCGCGCACTTCTCGAGCAATTCGTGCAACTCAATCCCGACACAATCCGCGAGCCGCGCTTCGAGCCGATTTGCGGCTGCATCAGCTGTCGAGCGAGCCAATGAGATGCTAACACTGGTCGAGTGTACGGGAGCGACACCCTGACTTGGCCGGCCCGCGGCGTGGGGTCACTGCTTCCTGTCCGGGGCGGCGTCGACCCAGCGCAGCATCACCTGTTCATTGCCGCTCCCCGGACCGGTCCGCTCGATGACCTCTTCGCCGATCTGGATGGACCAGTGGGTTTCTTTGGAGCCTCTACGGACGGTGACGCGCGAATATGGAGGTACGTTCAGCTCGTGCATCGAGAAATGGCTGAGAGCATCGGCCGGAAACCGCTGCAGTGAGGATTCGGCCATCGAAAATGGTGTGTTGCCCCCGTAAAGGGTGCCCGAGAAGGCGATCTGCAGCCGCCGCTGGCTGCCCTCCGGCTCGAGCGTGAAATCGACCACATCCTCGTTGAGCACCGAGAACCATGTTGCGCGCGGAAGTCTGCCCTCTCGCTCCAACCACGTCCCGTCCAGGTGGGCCCCCGAGGCATGGCGCTTGCGAGCGGACACGATGGCGTCGGAAAGTGCCTGACTCAGCTCACCCTCGTTCACCCCAACCAGCATACCTTTCTCGACCACGACTCGGCCGTCGGAGATCACATAGGCGATGTCGCGCGGCGTTGCTGAATACACCAAACCGTTGACCACTTGCTGCGGAGTGACTGCCGACGCAAGGCCGAGCCTCTGTCGACTGACGACGACGATATCCGCTTCCTTGCCGACGGCGATTGCCCCCACATCGCTCCGCGCAAGCGCTGCTGCTCCATTCAAAGTCGCCATCTGAATGACGTCGCAAGCCGTTGGGGCTTCGGGGTCGAGTTCGCGAACCTTCTGCAGAGTCGCCGCGCTGCGCATGGCGTCGAACATGCTGATGCGATCGTTGCTGGCTGCGCCATCCGTACCCAAACTGACCGGGATGTTGGCTTTCGAGTAGGCGCGCACTGGAGCGATACCTGAAGCCAAATAGGTGTTGGACTCAGGATTGTGCGACACGATGACTCGCCGCTGCGCGAACAACTGCATATCTTCCGGGCTGACCCAAACCGCATGAATGGCCACGAAGGAGTCGTCAAGTGCGCCGATGCCGTCCAGGAGCGGTACTGCGGTTCGCCAGCGGTTGTTCCCTAAACGCTGAAGTGCCTTGCGTGCATCATCGTTCAGACGCGGTGAGTAGTCCACGTAGCGTCGTATGTCGGCGAGGCGGTCATCGCTCGGAATCGTCGCGTTTTCGGTGATGGACCGGAGTAGCGCAGAGTCCGCCGTGCTCAAGGCGCTACCATGTTTGTCGAGATAGTTCGTGAGGCTCGACACGATGGCGCGTTGTTCGTTGAGATTCTCCATCGTGTGTTCGGTCATCCGAAGGTGATTGCGACGAGCCAGGGCCACACCGTCGTTGACCGTCGGTAGGGGGAAGAACGACAAGGGCCCGAAACCAACGCGGACCTCCAGACCATCGGCCGCCTGCTTCAGCTCCCATAGGTATTGGTCGGCATCTGCGCTTGCCGCGAACAGGGTGGGCTTCCAGGCAATGAATGCTCCACCCATGCCACTTGCCTGCAGGCCCCTGGCAACAGCTGGGAGTTGTCCGCTGTGGTAACTGATGGTGAAGTCGATGACGCTGGTGATACCAGATAGCAGGGCCTCGCTCGCAGCGGCTCGAGTGGCCGTCTGCATTTCGGAACTGCTCAGGTAGGGGGCGATCGAATAGACCTCTTTCACCCAGTCCTGCAGCGATGCTTGCGCGGCCATACCTTTGGCAACGTGCTGCCAGAAATGCGTGTGCGTATCGATGAAGCCAGGCAACACGACCAGATCTGGTTCGTCGATGACGCGTGCGCCGGGTGGTATGGGCTCGTCTGGTCCCAGCCCGACGATGACTCCGCCCTGAACGACGACATCTTGTGCCTCGCGGAGGCTGCAGTCCTCGACGTCGAGCACCGTCGCTTGGCGAATGACCAACGCCGGGTTGAGCGGTTGGGAGCTGATGCGCTCGACCTCGGGCGCTGGCGTCTGGACATCCGTGGCGGGCTTTGGCGCTACCGCTAGCGCACCATGCGGCTGGGATGGTGAACCGCAGGAAAGGCAACACGCGAGACAGGTCCAAAGGCTCAACCAGACTGCGAGGGAGAGATTGGACGAACGTTCTTGGTGAGAAGGCGAGCAGGCGACAGACATGGTGAACGATGCGCAGCCGCACGATGCACACGGAGGTCACCCCCAACGCCACTCGGCTTGCTACCCAAACGCGTTATCCTTCACGTGCCGTGCGAAGACAACTAGTGAATGGTCACAATTGGACCGATCGTACGAACCCGAAGTGGCCGCCGCCTGCGCCGTTGATGAGTAGCTTCTGCTCGTTGCCAAGACATCCAACGCGCCAAACCCGGCTTCAACGTCGTGAGTGACCCTCGCTCGACCGCGTTTCGTGACACGTCTCGCATTGGCAGCTCTCGATGGAGTCAAAGACGATCGTCAGGTGCTCGGCTGCCGCGGGAGCGACGCTTTCGGTGGACGCGGATCTTTGCCGCGTCCCGACGGAGCTCGATGGCCATTGGGCGGTTCAATATTACAGCGGCGAACAACACCACCGTGATCGCGGCGACCGTGAAGTGAATGGCGCTCGCGTCGAGACCGGTGAGCGTGACGAGGAAACAGGCGAGGACGACGAGGGGATGCGTCAGAGGACGCTTGGCTGAGTTCATGTATCGAATACGCCAACGGCAGTGGCTTTGTCTTTTTTGGGATTTATCTCTGAGTCTTGAGATTTGCGACGTGCGTCTGACGTAAGCGATGGTGGGAATCGCGACACCGAGCAACAGGAAGGGCACGCCGTATGGAAGAGATCGATCCGAAAACCCTCCAGCAATGCCGCACTGGATGCTGCATCGCGCAAAACGCGTTCGTCCGGTACTATATGTATCCCGTGAGGCGCGAGGCGTTGCGGTTGGCACGGGTGGTCGCAGACGCGGAGGAGGTGACTCAGAATGTCTTGCTCAAGGCGCTGGACGAATTTCGCCGTCGCGGAGAGGATGCCTTTCCATCCCCGCCGTGGCCGTGGTTGCGTAAAGTGACCAGCACGACGTGGGCGGACAAGCGTCGGGCCCGCGATCGGCGTGTGCGCACTGAACAGCGCAGTATCATCGAATCACCAGCAGGCCCGCCGACACCGCTATCGCAACTGGAAGCGATGTGGGTGCAGGCGACGGCCGAACGGGTGCTCAGCGAGCCCGAGCGGTCGGCGTTGGGAGCCTGCGCGCACGGGCATAGCTGCGAGCAGATCGGTCGCCTGCTGGGAATCTCCCGATCGACAGCGAACCGCAGGGTAAGGCAAGCGCGGGCGAAACTTGCGGCCGCTCTAGGCGGGCAGGTTGCTTGCGCGGACCTGGGTACGGACACGGCGGTCCGAGTGGACGAAACAGCGTTGCGCTCGCTGGCGCCATCAGAAGAGGCCCGGGGCATCGACGGCCGCCAACGGCGTGGAGACGTTGGCGCTTCAGGGGGCGCCGGCGTTCACGGCGGCGACGGCGCCGAGCATGGCGCGTACGGCCTGCCCGACGATTCTGAAACCAAGAGTGGTGGTGAGGGAGTGGAGGCGGCCGCGCTCCAAGACTCAGTGATGGCCGACGAGGGATTGGAAAGGAAGGAAAGCCATGGTTAGCGACGCGAACACAGAGCAGTCAGCAGCGAACTCCGAGGCAGAGCTAGGCGAAGCGCTGGAGCCGTACCGAGAAGCGCTGGAGGCGCTCTACACGGATCCACTGCCGGACCTACCGGAGGACTTCGCAGAGAATCTAGTGCGCTTGGCGCACTGTTCGACGAAACGGGTCGCCGAGGTGACGGTGCCCCAGCAGCCGCGGTATCGAGATGTCCAGCGCCTGATGGATGCCGC
Organism: Polyangiaceae bacterium; assembly: GCA_050290545.1. Lineage (GTDB taxonomy): Bacteria > Myxococcota_A > Polyangia > Polyangiales > Polyangiaceae > SZUA-265. Next base: position 4,768 of record JBNKHV010000195.1, read on the forward strand.
TGCCGGGGTAGCTTCGGAAGACACCCTGCGAGCGATTGCCGAAGAGGTGCTGCAGGAGCGCGGTGGCTTCACGAGTGCGGCGATTCACGTCGTGTTTCCCATCCGAGGAACGATTGAGCTCATGAGCATCGCGGGCAAGCGGCGGGAGCTAGAAGGACGGCTGTGCTACCCGCTGAAGCGTTCGGAGCATCGGCGGGACATCCAGGCGGATATCGTCGAGCGGATGGTTGCCGAGCGCCTGAGCCCGGGGTTGGACCCCCGCTACTTTCGTTACCTGCACGATTCGACCGAGCAGGGTGACGACTGGAAGCTCTTCGTTCCGCTCATCGTGGTGCGTGACAAGACGGGGCGCCATCGCCCGGAGCTGTTGCGTTGGCGTAAGGTGAGCGAACGACGATCGTGCGGAGGAGACGCCAGTAGCACGGTCTTCGAACCAGAGCCTATCGCAGAGCACTTCGTGAAGGAGGTCATTGGCACGTTGGTCATGTCGCGGGATGCCGTCATCAGTGAAAGCGATGTCGTCGCGATTCTCGAGAGCGTGAGCAGCGACTGTGCCAAGCGCGTGTTCGAAACCACCGTGCGCTCTCTAGCGGAAAAGTGTCTGGGTTTCATGGTGTCTGCCTGCGCTGCCGCGGGCGGTACCATCTATCTGTTCCCAGATGGGTTGAACCCGGACGAGCTACGCAACGTGGAAGCGGGGCCAGACGAATCACTTCAGGACGTCATGGGGATCCCTCGGCACCAGTGGTGCTGTTTCCGCATGACTGCGGACGAAGGGGTGACGGAGCTCGAGCCACCGCAGGACAAGCCTCCGAGAATGCGGGGCGCTGGGCGCCAAGCGCTTCAGTGGAGGACCCCTGTGTTTCTGGGTGAGGAGCAGCTACGCGAGCGGAACCCGCGCATGCTCGAGTACGGGATCACGAACCTACTCGTGTATCCACTGATCTGGGGTGGCTCGGCGTTTGGCCTGATGTACCTGCATGCGGTTCGGGAAGGAGATGAAGCATTGATCCAGAGTTCACACCAGGCTGCTCAGCTGTGCTCCTCCGTCATCGGCTCGGCCACGGACAGATTGTGGTCGACTCGAAGTCGCCAGCGTGCCGCGGCCTTGCTTGCGTTGGAGCAGGCGGTGCTTTCCCACGAGCGTCTTGCGCGGGCGCTCGAAGTGATCGCGAACGAAGTGTATGCGTTCACCGGGAGCGACATCGTTACCGCGTTTCATTTCCCTGATACGTGCACGGCTGGGCGCTTCGTCACCAAGCCGGAGTGGAGACAGGTGCGTGAAGTAGTCGGGCAGCTGAAAGGAGTGCATGTCGACACTGACGCGCACAGCAGCCTGGTGACGAGCAAGTTGCGTGATCGTGAGTTCGTGATCTCGGAGGATATCAAGACGACCATCGTGATCCCGCTCGTGTTCGAGGGGGTCCTGCTGGGGGCGCTGATCGTGGACTACCGTGACCAGCAGCGTCTCTCCCCGTGGAAGCGTCAAGAGCTGACACTGCTTGGCAACATTTGTGCGGTGGCGTTGCGGCTCTTCGAGCTGCGTCGAGATCCCAAAGCGGATCGCGCGACGGTGGAGCGAACGCACGCGTCACTGAGGTGCATCGTCAACGACTCGATTGTGGTTACCCCATCGCGGGAGGTGGTGAGTTGAGTGACGGCGGCCCAGGTGAAGGTTCGAGGTCCAGGGGACGAGGACGTTCTGCGTTCGCGACGAGAGACACCGTTCGAACGCCCTTGCAGCGTCCGCCAAATCACTGACCGATCAGCATCTGAAGTCGGGCTCTCAGATCGGGCAGCGTTCTGCGGATCTCGTCGACCGCTGCCTCGAAGGGAACGTACATCGGAGGCGTTGGATCGGCTTGCGCTGCCTCTGCGATCAACGTCTCGTGGCGGTCGACGTTTGCGAGCATCTCGTCGAGGGTGAACGGACCGTCCAACAGCTCTTGGGCGGCCGAGCGCCAGGCTTCGAGATCTTGCCCCAGCGCTTTGAACACCGGATCGCATGCTGGTGCGAGCGCCAATCCGTCCCAGTAGGGGTAGGTCTGACTGCAGTCCCCGGGCTGCTGCGTCCAGTGCGGTGTAGCATGATCTGGATTGATCCAGAAGGTCGCCTCCACGTCCCAGGGGACCAGCACGAAGTCGCTCGGACCCTGTTCGTAGATGTAGAAGTTGTGGTTGTTGTGGGTGACTCCGTCGGTCCAGAAGTAGGTGATACCGTCGTAGTTGGCGACGGCATCATCCACCGCCATGTAGCGGGCCAGGTAGGTTGGGTCCATGTACCTGGCAAGCGTCGCGAGCGCCTGATCGTCGCTGCTGGCGGCGAAGGTCTGTGCGAAGTCTAGGAAGTTCGTGATGTCGCCGGTTTCTTCGTTGGTCTTGAGAGCCTCGCGGATGGCAGCCGACTCGGGCTCCGAAGGCCAGACTTCCTTGTACAGGTTGCCGTCGGGGGAGTCAGGCCAGCGATCGGCAGTGAATCGGCCATCGATCTGTTCGACCATGCCGTACAGTCCTTGTGAATCGCCGTTCACTCGCAAGACTGCCCACGCTGCTCGCGGCGCCACGACGCCCATGGCACGAAACAGGTCGTAGCTCAGCTTCTCCTTCATGCGACTGTCATCGTGGCGATAGGCGTTGAAGTTCAGTCGCTTCAGCCCGAAGAAGCGCTGGTCTTCGACGTACTTGTCGAACTTCACCTTCAGACTCAACCGTGGACAGATGAGTTGGTCGTTCTCGTCGAAACAACCAAACAACGAGCCGTAGTAGCCTTTGAAGCGCAGGCCCACCGTGCCGATGAGTCGACCCTCGAAGCAGGCGCGAACCTCCACGTACTCCTCGTCCCGGGCGTTCTCCTGCAGCAGAGTCCATTGTTCACTCGGGAGGTAGAAGTCGAAGGTCGGCACGTGGGCATAGTCGAACAACTGCTGTGCGTCGCGTTGGGCCACGTCGAGGCCCGACTCACACGCGGAGGCCGCCCCTCCCTCATCGGCTGAGGGTCGTTGGTCGGGCTCCACGGACGACGACGGCGGCGCGGCTGGGGGAGTCGTCGTCGGAGCGGCGGTGCTGCTGGGGGGATTCGAGTCGTTCATCTGCGCCCCGGGGGCGCCACCGGCGCTGCAGGCCGCCAGTGCGCTGAACAGGTGCATCCCCAAAGCGTATCGTATCGCTATCCGAATCGTCATGAGTGACTCCCGCAGAGACGCTCCTCGGGCTCCGCGGGACAGAACGCGTGCGCCGAGGTCGACAAGAGAAGTGACGCCCAGCTGCGCGGCCATGGCTCACGCTAGCTCCGCCGTCGAGTTCGGGGCTCGACACGCACCCGCCCCGTCCGGCACTGCAGTCGGGCTCTGGAGGACTCTGGTGCGGGCCTGTCGAACGTCACCGCTTCGTTGCGACAATTGTTCTCGACGCCGCTGCAACTGCGCTCGACACGACTTTTTCTGCAGTTTTTTTCGATTCGATATCGCGCGCTGCCGCCGCCACCGCGCTCGGGGTCAAAAATACTGCAGTCGACGCGGCCAGAACCGTGGTTTCGGGCGCGTCGACTGTAGTGATCACCGCATCGAGTGTGGTGTTTCTCGCGTCGACTACTCGTCGACCCGAAATCGAGTGCCGTCCCACTCGCGTGGACTGTGGTCTTCTTGGCAGCGAGCGTAGTCCCCGCCGCGTGGACTGTGGTCTTTTTGGCAGCGAGCGTAGTCTTTGTCGTATCGAGTGTCGTCCCCGTGGCGCCGCGGGAGTTCGGCGCCCCGTCTCACTGAGCCGCGACGGCCGCCTTGGCGCGTTCACCAGAGCCGGAGATGTCGCTCAACTCGCTGGCCTCCGATTGGTCGAACGCCTCGACGACTTCGACGTCGCCCGAATCGGAGCGGCGCAGCTGGGCGAGACCGAGGCGGATGAGCTGCCGGCGAGCCTTGAACTCGACCCGCGCCGTATCGGTCCACTCCTCGAAGAAGGCACGTATCTCGAGCAGCTTCGCTCGTCGTGCTTTCTCCCCGGCTTCGAGTTCCTCCGTGGTGACTCCCTCGTCCGGCAGCGTTCGCACCGTTTCGAAGAACTCGCCGAATTGCTCGCGCCACTCGCTGTTCAAACCCTTCTGCGCCATCGCCTCGAGGGCGGCGCCTGCCTCGGCCTGAAGCTTCTTCGGGACATCGCCTGCTTCGAGGCTGTTCATGCGGTCGAGCAACGTACCCATCGTGTTGGCCGCCTCGCCCTCCTCGCGACTGCTCGAGAGCCCCTCCAGAACGAAGTCGTGGTGCGCAGGAAACTTGTAACGCAAAGCCGCGCCCGCCAGTGCCAGCGCGTCTTCATCCGCTGCGTTCAGTTGCTGCAATGCATGCTTGACACCGGGATCACTGCGGTCGGGTGTGGTCGGCTCGTCGTATTCACCGAGCTCCCCCAACAATCGATATCCCTGCCGATGCTGGACGGTGCCGTAGCCGCGCCGCCTCATGCGACGTCGAATCGTGGGATAGCGAGCGATCGCCAGCAGGAAATGCAGCAGACGTTCCGGCGTTCCTTCGAGTGTTTCTGGACCAACTTGCGGTTGTGCTGATGACATGGCCTTCATCCTCCTCTGGTGGAGCCGCTTATCAACACGAACGCTCAGAGTTGACAACCCTGCTCGTGCAAACAGGTGCTGGCTCTGGGATTACTCCTACGCGCCTGTGACGATGGCGTGTGAGTGCAAGGTGTTGCTCTGACGCGGCACAGCGGACGAATTTGCCGCATCCCGTCAACGGCTGAGTCTCTTGTGGTCGAGACGAAGGGATGTTCATCGCAGTGCGGTGTCGGTAGTGATGTTCATGTGTTACATCGCGTGCAGGGTGGGTCCTGAAGCAACGCGTCATGCTTCGAGGCGGTTCCTGTTGCACCTCGTGGACCACGTTTTTTGGAGCGACGCATCAGAGAGGGGTGCGGCCGCCGCCCGGCCCGTGTTTTCCCCCGCGCGAGAACGCGCCCCCACGAGCACGCGCTGGCACCGGGCATGCATGCCGTGGAGTTGGAGCGACGCAAACCCAGAGGCGCACGAGCCGAGACTCGGCCTGGCTCGACGACGCTACGGCACGGCGCGTCGCCCGCTTCACACGGGCGTGAGTTGCAGCTCTTGCTGCTCGGGCGGGAGACGACAACAGGTAGACGACCCGCACCCGAGTCCGGTCGATCCAACCGCAGCGGGGTGAAATGCGATTCGGCACGACGTGAAACGCTGTGTGAAGATCTGCATGGCGTGCGTGATGATAGGCGAGCGGGCGCTCTCAATCGAGGTCGTGGAAGTCGCAAAGCACCGAACCCGCGCGTGGCACTGCAGAATCACGGCCCTCCTCAAACAAAGAGTTCCCGCGCCCACCGCTTGCCGCATCGCGGCGGACGCTTCTTCCCCGTGACGTTGGCACGGTTGGCGGACGACGCCCCGTTGCAGCGCCGGTGGGCCATGCTGGACCATGGGAGTACGGCTCGAAGTGGGCATCGATGCTGGGAGAGCTGGACTGCTCCCCAACCAAAGGTCGTTCATTTGGACCAGGCACGCAGCGCCCGCGCGTACCTAATGGGCGAGCATGATTGTCGGACAGCTTTTTCTGGCCTCCGGTGGGGGGGAGGGCCCGAAAAACTGCCCCGTTGCAGTCGCGGACCTGGTCTGGTTCGCACCGTCAGATGACGGTTCGAGCTGGTGGTTGGCCTGGCAGACGTCAAGGCAGATGGCGCGATGGACGTCGTGGTGCGAGGTCTGAAACCCACCGTGCTAATCAACGACGGGCAAGGCGAGTTCGACGCAGTGGATCTGCCGGAGAACTTGGGCAGGCCCGGTGCTCTGGCATTGGTTGGGGCCACTGTGCTGAATGCGTAACCAACGACGATTGTGCCGACGCCGACGGTACGTGTGTTGGTACCGAATGCCAGACCAACTAGCCAGGAGATGGACCGGCTCTCAACGCCGGGTGCTGTCTAAGGAGCCCGGTCGGAACTACCTGAGCCCCGAGGGCGTCGATGCGCCATGCCGGCAAGGCGCGAGGAGTCGAGCATGCTGAAGCATTCGAGCGACGAGTAACGCAGCCGGCGGGGATGCAGCGGCGCTCGAAGGCCAGGTAGTTTCGATCGGTCTCCTAA
>JBNKHV010000196.1:0-8946 GCA_050290545.1 Polyangiaceae bacterium
CGGGCTCCGGCGATTCGGACGAGTGCGTCGAATACTGCGACCGCGTCATGTCGAACTGCACTGACGAGTTCGCGGTCTATGCTTCGGAAGAGGCGTGTCTTGCGGTGTGCGCTCTGTTGCCGTTGGCTGGCGACGATACGAACACCGTGGAGTGTCGCTCGGAGCAGGCGCGTTTGGCGGGTTCGACGGGTGAACCCAACGTGCACTGTCCTGCGGCGGGTCCGGGGGGCTCGACGCCCCGAGGCGCCGAGGGGTGTGGCACGAACTGCGAGTCCTACTGTTATCTTCAGCCACTGGCTTGCGGGGACACGACGGAACTCGTGCTCGAGGCCAACGAGTGTCTGCGGCGCTGTCGCGCGCTGCCCGATGAGGGCAACTTCGACGTTGCACTCCACCACGACGGTGACAACGTGCAGTGCCGTTTGGTGCACGTCAGCTCGGCCGCTTTGGGGCCGAGCGCCGCCGAAACGCACTGCTGGCACGCGAGCATCACGCCGCGCCCGGACAGCCCCTGTGGTCCGCTGCCCGAGACGACGCCGAACTGCGAGCACTACTGCGATGTCGCCACCACGGCGTGCGTCGAGGAGCAAGCGGTCTACGACGACGTCGACCAGTGCCTCGCGGCGTGCGAGGTGATGGAGCTCGGCGAAGTGACGGACACCGAGGAGGACACGGTAGGCTGCCGCACGTACCACGCCTATGCCGCGCTCGAGGCGCCCGACACCCACTGCACGCACACGTCGCCGGCGGGTGACGGGCATTGCGGCGAAGACAACTGCGAGACGTACTGCAAACTCGCTGCCGCCCTATGCGAGACCCAGTTCGCCGAGAATTTCGAAGGGGAGGACGCTTGTTTGGCAGCGTGCGAAGATCTCGACGGCGCCGCCGCCGACTCGGGTTACGACATCGACAGCGCCAGCTCCGGCGACACCGTCGCGTGCCGCATCTACCACGCCGTTCTATCGAGCAGTGACGAGGCCGCGTGCGATGCGGCCTTCGGCGCAGCGCCGTGTGATTGAGGCGCCGTGTGATTGAGGCGCCGTGTGATTGAGGCGCCGTGTGATTGAGGCGCCGTGTGATTGACGCGGCTGCGGCGCCGTGCGGCGCACGCGCTTGCCGAGCAAGCTGGCGCCTCTACTTGAACCAATACACGGCGCCCGAGCCTGCGGTGACGTTGTTGGGGCCGCCGGAATCCGCGACGCCGCCGATGCCGCTGTCCTCCCAAGGGGCTGAAGCGGCGAGGGTGGTGCCGTCGAAGCCCACGGCGTAGCCGAGACTGTCGCCTTTTTCGGTGTTGGAGGCCTTGATGTACACTTGTTGCGACCACTCGTCGTCGAAGCGCGTGAAGACGTAGACGGCGCCAGCGCCGGTGATGCTGTTGTCGCTCTGGTTGCCGTCGACGCCGTAGCTCTCGGCGGCTTCACCCGGGGCACCCACGACGAGCACGTGGCCGCGCAGAGCCAGTGCTTGGCCGAAGCGGTCCATCTCGTCGGTGTTGGAAGCCTTGAGGTAGGCGGTCTGTTCCCAAGCCGTCTTGGCGTCTTGTGACGTGCGGTCGAAGATGTAGACCGCGCCGGCCTCCTCCGCCGAGGTGTCGTCTTCGTTGCCGTTGATGCGCGTTGCGGAAGAGCGCTCCGTGTAGGCACCAACGGCAATGGTGTCGGCGTCCATGCTCACCGTGTGCCCGAAGCGCATGTCGGAGTTGGCGTTGGAGGCCTTGAGATAGGCCGACTGCACCCAGCTGTCGTTGTCGCCGTCGTATTCGAAGACGTAGGCCGCACCGGCGAAGGGCAGATCGCCGGATTGCTGGTCGCCGTCGACTTCGCGAGCGTCGCCGCGCTCGCTGGGCGCTCCGACGACCAAGGTGTTGCCGCTGACGTCGACGCTGTTGCCGAAGAGATCGCCGGGATCGGTGTTGGAGGCCTTGATGTAGGCCGTCTCGGTCCAGCCGCCGTCGCGGATCTCGAAGACGTAGGCCGCGCCGCTGGCGGGGGTGTCCTCGTCGCGCGAGTTGGGTTCGACCCCGGCGGCACTGTTGGCGTCTTGGTAGGCGCCGATGACGATGCGCTCGCCAGCGAGCTCGCCATCGCGCTGGATCGCGACGGAGTGTCCGAAGTTATCGCTTTGGTGAGGGTCGTGGGATTTGAGGTAGGCGACTTGTTCCCACGCGCTGCCGTCGCGCTCGAAGACGTAGACCGCGCCGGTATTGGGCATGTCGTTGTCATCCTCGTCGCCATCGACGCCGGGGCTGGAGCTCCGCTCCCACGGCGCGCCGACGACGAGGCGGTTGTCGTGCAAGGAGACCGCATAGCCGAAGAGATCGTTTTCGTCGGGGAATGCTGCCTTGATGAAGGCTTCTTGTTTCCACCCCTCTTCGTCGCGGGAAAAGACGTAGACAGCACCGCTGCCTGGCGCGTCCGTGTCGTCTTCGTCACCGTTGATGCCGGGGGCGGCGCTGGGGTGATTGGGAGCGCCGAGCGCGAGCAGATCGCCGTCCAACGACGCGCTGTATCCCATCTGCGCGTTTTCGACGGGGATGTCCGGCTTGCCGTAGGCCTCTTCCACGACGCGGCTCGCGCGGTAGATGTCGAGCACGTACAGACGCTCCTCGCCATTTTCTGCCAGGGTGAAGAGCTCGATGGTGTTCTGCCCGAGATCGAGATCCACGAGCAGCGGCTCGTCGCGGTAGCGCGTTTCGCCGATCGTGATCTGGACGTCGCTGTCGACGGCATCTGGCGCGATCGCGATGCGCTCCGTCCACAGCGGCACGTCCACCCGGTAGCGTGTGGTCATCGGCTCGAACTCGGGATCGAGCTCACCCGCGCTCAGCGCGATGCCCTCGATGCCGGGGTTGCCTGGTTCGCAATAGACGAGCAGGTCGAGCACACTCTCGCCGTCGATCACGCCGTCGCCGTCCTCCACCGTGCAGTGTTCGTCTTCGGGCTGTTCGATGACGAATACCTCGTACTCGTCGCCGTCGAGCAAGGTACGGCGGAAGGTGAAGGCGCCGTTCTTCTCGAGTTCGAGCTCTTCGTCGTCGCGCGGGTCGTCGGCACTCGAGCTGACGCTGAGGCCAAGCAGCACCCTGCCGGAGAGACCATCCACGACGCCGCCCAGCTCGTAACGCAAATCGGGTTGTCGCGCCGGGGGGGCCGCGTCCGCCTCGAGCACCATCGTGCCCGCGTCTTCGTCGTCGACGATCGGGGTGCCGTTGCCACACGCCGTCAACAGCACGGCGATGGCGAGGGAGCCGAGTCGCAAGTGCGCGCGCGGTGCGCGTTGGAGTGAAAGGCTGAGACGACGAAGGGCTTGGGCCGCGGACATGGGATTCGAAGGAACTGAGAGGAGTTGTTGAGCGGGGAAATGGGGCGGGGGAACGTGCGGAGGGGAGGCTCAGAAGCGGTTGTCGCGCTGGGACGGGTGAGGGAACTTCTGGAGGGGAAGCAAGCTGGCGCCGGGCCGCGGCAACTCAGGGTTGCCAGGATTTGACGGAATCGAGCGGGAAGGGGCGGTTGGTGATCGTCTGCCCGGCCTCGGCGTAGACTTGCCTGGCGAAGAAGGCGCCAACGTGGGGCTCGTTGTTGTTGATGCGCAGCACGGCGTTCATCGCGACGATGAAGCCGTCGAAGGCCGAGTTGAGCGTGACCGGTAGTGTGCCGTGGTAGAGGATCACGAAGTCGCTGTTGGGCGGTTGCACACTGCCGCGCAGCGGGATGGCGAGCTCCGACCGGATGTTGAACACGACGCTGCAGTTTTCGGTGCAGCCCGTGGTGTCGATCTGAAAGACGGAGTTCGGCTCCACCTGGATCCAATCCAGCCAATACACGCCGGGTGTCAGGATGAGGGTCGCGTCGTTGCGGAGCTCGACGTCGTTGTAGGTGCCAGGTGGGTAGCTCTTCGTCTGCTGTACGTCGATGAAGATGTTGTCCGCAGTATTGATGTCGCTCGGCTCAGCGAAACAGAGACTCTCTGTTTGCTCGGGATCGAAGGGGTAGTTGATGTCGACCAGGGCGGGGTTGTAGTTGGCGCTGCCCTGCACGGCGATGTCCGTCGTGGTATTGATCTCTCCAGTGACGGTCGCACCTGAACGCAGATCGACGAGGCCGCGACTGTAAAGGTCTTCAATGGTGGCCCCAGAAAAAATGACAGTATCCGCCAGGCCCAGACTAGCGACGGCACCGGTCACGGTGATGTCGCGCACCTCGAGCAAGTCACTAGCGAGCAGCGTGAAGTCGGTGTAATTCGTGCCTTGGGGGTAGGGGATGAGGATCTCGTCGCCCGCGGTGCACGGCGGATCCGCCGGAGGCTCCGTCAGACACACGGCTTGACGGACCTGCGCCCACTCGCCCTCCCGCACCTCGGCACCGAAGACGGAGCCCTGCCGCGCATCACACGACGAGGCTGCTGCTGAGCACAGCGCCAAAGCAAGCACGAGAGCGCGGGAGCGATGGCGCCGTGCGGGGGGCGCGACGCCTGCCGACGTGAGGCGAGTCATTCCGCGCCCCCTTCGTCGTCGAGGCTGCTGCAGGGGATGAGCATCGGCCCGGGTGGGGGATCGTTGGAGGTGCGGTCGGGCAGGCCGTAGTCGTCGGGGGGCTCACCCTGGATGTACTCGAAGCGCTCGATGGTGACGAGCTGGCCGTCGTAGCGCACGTCGACGACGAACTGCCAGTCGTCGAGGTAGGGGTAAAACGTGAACGTCTCCCCCTCGGCGAGGTCGTCGAGATCCAAGTCGGTCGGGGCGTAGTAGCGCCAACGACCCAGAGTGGAGAGGAATGTGTCCTCGCCGCGGCGGCGGAAGGTGAGGATACCGGACCAGCCGTCGGGCGTGCCATCGCCTGAGGTGAAGGTGCACTCGCCGGTCTCCGGCTTCCAATGCAGGCGCACGGCCTCCGTGCCGTAGGTGGGGAAGCCGAGCTCGGCCTCGGTGGGCGTGGCGCACAAGGGGACGAGCTCATCGGCGTCCATCGGGTTGACGCTGGGCTTGGCGGCGAGCTCGGCGATGCGGGCGTCGTCTTCCGAACGATCGACGACCACGGCCGACTCCTCGGAGGCGACGTCAGCTGGGTTGGTGATGGCGTCGAGTTCGGCGTTGGGACTGACGTCGCCTGGCGGTGACAGCGGTGTATCGTCACCCATACTGTCGCCTGTGTCAGCCTCGGGGCTGGGATCGCTTGGTCTTGCCACCTCTGCCTCCTTCGCCCCTTTTGCGGGGTCGTGGCGGTCGCGGGTGGTGTCGACGTCCTGGCTGCGGCTGCCGCACGCGACTGCGGTCAAACACCAGAGTGCCGTGATCGTGACAGGTGGGCTCGCGCGTCTTAGTCGCATCATTGTGGCTCCTGACCCCAAACCAGGGTGCCGTTGAGATAGGCGGTGATGGTGGTGGTCACGACGTAGGGAGAGCTGCCCACATTGGCGTAGGAATAGTCGTTCCAGTCGTTCATCGGTGTCCACCAGTCGTTCTGCAGGTGCACGGCCATGACGCCGCTGCTCTGACCTGGGGCGAGCGTCCCGGCGTTCTGGAAGCCGAAGTCCCAGCGTTTGTTGGCGTTGGTGCGTGCCGGGCTGACGTTCGCGATGCCCTTGTTGGCGAGGACCGAGCTGCAGCCGCCGCTGCCGCCGTACCAATCGCACGCGGCACTCACCCCGCCGCCCGCAGCTGCCTCGTGCGTGAACCAGTAGCGCAACGTCAGGTCGTTCAGGTTGATGGTGGTGGGCCCGTTGTTGACGACGATCGCGTTGACCTTGAGCTGTTCGTCGGAGGGGTTGTCGTCGGAGTAGTTGGCGTAGAGAACGTGCAGGCAGGTATTCGGATCCGTGCACTGCAGGCCGCTGCAGTCGGGTAGGCAATCCGGGTCGTCCCCCGGGTCGCAGCTTTCTCCCGCGGCGCTGTTGACGTCCCCATCCCCGCACACCGGGAACGTGCAATCGGCGTCGCAGCTGGCGGAGGCGCCGCCCGTGTCGCACTCTTCCGAACCTTCGGTGACGGAGTTGCCGCAGGTCGCGCCGCTGAAGCCTCCGGGCTCCTGACCCCAGACCAACGTGCCCTGGTAATAGAGGGTGATGTTCGGGTTGGGGGTGAAGCTGCTGACGTTCAGGTACGAGTAGTCGTCGGGCTCCCAGATCGTCTCCCAGTTGGTGTGACGGAAACTGAAGTCGAGATCCGGACTCAGTTCACCGGGAGCGAGGCTCGACTCGAGCGGTACGCGCACGTACTTGTCCGCGCCCGTCACCGGAGTGATGAGCACGATCTCCATCGCCCCTTCCACTACGAAGGCGGCGTCGTAGTAGACCTGCAATTCCCACGGCGTGGTCGACGTGTTGTAGAACCAGTAGCGGAACTCGAACTGGGACAAGTCCAACGTGCCGGAGCCGGCGCTGTTGTCGATCTGAACGTGGACGTGGATCTCGCCGTCGTTGCCCGGGCCAACGGTGTAGGAGAGCAAGCTCGGGCAACCGCCCCCGCCGCAATCTTCCGGCAGGATGAGTTCGCTGCAGTCGGGGGTGCAATTGGGATCGGAGAGCTCACAGGCTTCCCCCGCCTCCGTGTTGACGATGCCGTCACCGCATTGTGCGGGGGTGCAGTCCCAGTCGCAGCCCGCGTCGTTGGTGCCAGCCACGGCCGGTTCACACACTTCGCCCGCGACCACGTTGACGTAGCCGTCGCCACAGCTCACGTCGGTGCAGTTGAAGTTGCAGGTCGCGCTATCCACCCCCTCCAAGCCCGGGTCACACTGCTCACCAGCACCCACGACGCCATCACCACAGTAGGGTAGGGTGCAGTTGGCGTTGCACGATGGCGTCTGAACGCCATCGTCACACTCTTCCCCGATTTCGGTGATGGCGTTGCCGCAGGCGATGCAGGCGTTGAGCGACGGGCGTTTGCCGAACTCCCCGCCGTTCTTGTAGCCGCACTTGAGCGCACCCTCACATTGCTCGTCCGTTTCGCAATGCCCCTCACCCAGGCCGCAGGGATCGGCGAGCGAGCAAGTGAGCTCTACCGGAGCCACGCGCACGGCGACGTCCGGCAGCGCTGCGCTGCCGAGTGTATCGCCGTAGTCTTCCCAAGCGGCAACGGTGGTGCCGCCCGATGAGAAGATGGCGGGTTGCCGTTGATCCGCCAGGCGAGCGGGCGCGTCTTCTGCGAGCGAGCCCATCAAGGGCTGAGGATCGGCGTACGTCAATTCGGAACAATCGCTGGCGACCTCGGGCCAGGTGACCGCGCGCTGCCACAACTCTTGGGCGAGGGGATTGCCGACGAGGCCCTCCGTCTGCCACGCCAGGGTGACCTGGGTGGCGGTGCGGCTCAGGGCCGGGCTGCCTTGGCTCACCTCCGGATCGAAGAAGATGCCCGCCGGATAAGTCGGAACACACGGACTCAGCGGGCCAGCGCTTTCCGTCGTGTTGCTCAGGGTTGTGACGGCGACTCGCAGGCTTCCAGTGAGCGGGATGTCGTCTGCCGCTGCTTGCGTTTGCTCGACGTAAGTCAGAAGCAGCGAATCATCATCCAAATTGATTAGCGCTGGACGGTCATGAGAACTGGGTGAAACGTAAGGCTCCGTTTCCCACTCCAAACCGAGAGTGGGGGCAGAGATACGGACGACTTCCACTCCTGGCTCGATGCCCACACGATAAGCGGCCGCCCAATCCCCACCCAACGCGGCAAGGGTCACGTGGCCTTCTACCTCCAGGCCGCCAGCGAGCGTGGCCTCGCCGCCCAGTGGATCCAAGTTTTCGTCGAAACGCCGGTAGCGGATGTCAGGCCCCGTCAAGCCGTCGCTGTGATCGACCCAAGCCACCACGAGCTCAGCACCCGTCCACAAAGCGGTCGGATCGGACTGGGCGAATACCTGTACTTCGTTGGCCAGCGTCGGGTTCGAGACCGAGATGCTCGCCGACTCATCAATTGTGATGAGGTGTAAAGCGATGCCGCTCTCATCCACATCTTCACCCAGCACGCTGGAGGCGCTGACGTATCGCCCTTGGCCGATGGCTGCCAGGGAGGGCGCCGCCAGTTGCGTGGCGATGAAGTCACCGGGGAGCAACACTTCACCCAGGCGAGAACCCTCGACGTCGAACAGAGTGACGCCGAGTTGAGGGGGCAGTGTTTGGCGCGTGCCCAAGGTTGCGTCCAACACCTCTGCTGGATCGGCTTGAACGAAAGCAACGGCTGCGCCGAAGGCGTTGGCTGCTACCGGGCTACGGGCGGTGCCCAAGCGGCGCCAGGCGGAGCCGGCTTCCGTTGATGCCAGCATCGTCTCGACGGTGCAATTGGTGGAGCACGCTTCCGTCGCGCCGCCGGTGTCGCACTCCTCCAATTCCGGGTCCCACACCCCGTCACCGCAACCCGCCCCACCGGCGCTCCCGAGCTGCCGTATCAAGTGAACGGGATTACCGCCTTCTTGCTGTGAAACCAGGGGTTTTTCGCCACAGGCTGAAGCCAGAAGTGCGAGGGGCAACACACCGGCCAACAGCTTGGAAAGCTTTCTGTGGCCCAGGCCGAGAACGCCAACGCGGTGGGTGTCGTTCGTCGGGCGCTTTCGAACTTCGCTCAACTCGGCCGCCCTCATTGCTGCTCTCTTCTCATTTGCGCCCCCGACCTGCCCGGTGCATCCGATGCTGAGGGCTAACACCCGTGTGGTGGGTTCGTCAACGCCCGAAACTTCGGTGATCCGTTATTAACGCATGCCAGTCAGATGACGAAACCGATTCGAAGCAGTGTTCGGTGCTCCCCGGTTCTCGGGCCAATGATTACATGGCGAAAAGTTAACGCCCCTAATCGGTCAAATCTCACATCGACCCATTGACTCCCCTGGGCTCTTTCAAGTAAGCCTCCTCTCACCGTGAGGGGGCCGTTACCTATCACCATCAAGTCTCGGGGAAGAGACGCGAGCCGCGCCGGCGTAGCCCGAAGGGGTCAGTCTCGTCGCTCGCCGCGTGGGCGCG
>JBNKHV010000197.1:0-4263 GCA_050290545.1 Polyangiaceae bacterium
AGGTCTTCACAGAGATGAACCCCAGTGCGTCTGGCAGCCACGGCAGGAGCTCGGAGCGTTCGTCACCCAGTTGTCGAAGTTGCGCAAGCATCCGCGCTACGGTCGGTTTCATCGCTCGCAGTACATCCGCGCGCTGGTTCCGTGTCAACTCTGAGTATCGGGTGGGGGGCGCGAAAAGCCCACCTCGACCAGGCCCCCGCCGACCATGAAGTGGACGAACGTGCCCAGCACTCGTCGCCCTGCCGCCTCCAGAGCTCGAGCATACGTAAACAACTGGGGGCCGTACTTCTCCGACATCATCGACCGCGACATCCGCGAACGTGTCGGCGCTCGCTCGGCGCAGCCCATCAGGCAGGTGGTGCACATGGTTTGGGAGTCGCTGGGCGCAGAGCTGAGCTTGCGCCCATTGGCAGGGGCAACTGGGATGGCGGCCAAGACGGCGGCGGGTTACCTCGAAGCGTGTGAGTCGGCGTACCTGCTGTTCTCCGTTCCGTACTTTGCGCAATCCCAACGCAAGCAGGCGGTGCAACAAGAAGTACTATCCGATTGATACTGGCCTGCCTGGCGGAGTTCTACGACACCTTCCCCCATGCGCTCGAGGCCCAATTCATCGGACCACGAGAGTTCGAACGCGGTACCCTCGCCGCCTGACCTATCACCCCTCGACAATCTCCCGTCCTTGGCCGCGTCGAGCAGTTTCATCGCCACTGCAGTGGGTGAGCTCACAGCACGACCTTCGCGGCGACATTGCGGGAGCGGCCAGAAGTACAAGAAATGCTGCGGCAATCCAGCGTGACGGCTGGGGCTTCCGTGGGGATCCACGCCCCCCCGCTCCTCACGGAGCTGGGCCACCCGATCACACCTTCTTCGAGCGTCCCTTCCGTGGGCGTCCCACCGCTTTCTTCTTCGCGCTCACCCGTGAGGACGCAGACCCAACGGCCTTCTTGCGCTTGACGGCCTTCTTGCGTTTGACGGCCGTCTTGGGTTCGACGGCCGTCTTGCTTCGTGTTGCAAGTGTGACCTGTCGCTTCCTCGCCCAGTGGGCCGCGTTCATGAGCGCGATGCAGAGCGCTTCGGCGTCCGCGTAACCCAGCTTTTCCGGCAACGCCGCCAGAAGCTTCTGACGTTTCGCCTCCACCTGTTCCAACTCGAATACAGCGTCCCAGTCCATTGGAACTCGACCGTAGCCGTTTAGCCGAGCTCGGCAAACAACGGAGTGGCCTGGGAGTGACAAAGCCGAGACCCCAGCATGGGAGTTTGGCTAGAATTATGGCGGGCCAGCGCCGAGGGCACGAGTGTGCCCTCGCGTTGGACGTCGCAGCGCCTGAGGTGGCCCTTCTTCAGCCTAGAGAGCGCTGAAGAACTGCCAAACCTCTTGCGGCTGCCAGCGTTGGCCTCCCTCCCGAGGAGGGTCAGGCGTGTGAGGACCTACGAACGAACAGAACTCGACGGGATAGTCCGCCTCGCAACCCATGAAATTGGTGCATACGTGGTTGCCGTTGGCGCGGGTCGGCGTCATCACCATGCAGCCGTTCAGCTCCGCATAGGTCGTAGCCATCGAGACGCCACCGTCGTATCCGAGCACGTTGTCGTCGGTGCCATGGGACGCGTAGAAAGCCACCGACTTGCTCGGCATACAGCCCCCGGAGCTGAGCTGCGCTGCTCCGTTGTAGACCGCAACGGCGCGCACGCCCCAATCGGCTTCCCCGCCGTCCAACGGGCGCGAGCAAGCTGTGCGGTACGACATGCTGCCGCCGTAGCTCCAGCCGTTGGCGAAGATCCTGTTCTTGTCGATGCAGAAGTTGGCTTCGACCTCGGCCACCACGGCATCTGCTAGCGCAACGTTCGAGCCGTTCGAATCCGGCCACCCGCAGCCGCCTTCGGCGACACTCATCCCCGTGCAGGGCGTACCGTTCTTCTCACCGTTGGGAGCCACGAAGATGGTGCTGCTCGCCGCCTCCGGGATGTCTTTTATCCAGTAGAAGTTCTGGTCGTACATCTGCTTGTCGTTGCCATCGAGCTGATGCCACGCGATGACCAAGTTGTACGGCCTGGTGTTGTCGTAGTCGTCGGGCACGCTCAAGATGTAGCGACGGTCTCTGCCCCCGGCCGAAATCGGTATCGGGTTACCGTTGTTGTACATGTTGCTGGCGATGCCCGGCTCGGTGCCGCAGCCGGCAGACTGGTTCGACGGCGTGTCGCCTCCGTCCGAGCCGCCCGCGCCCATGCTCGCGCCGCCCGCTGCTGCGCCACCTTCGCCCTCGCCCGGGGTGCCGCCACTGCTCGCGCCGCCATCTCCGCCGAGCGCGCTCATCCCACCTGCGCCCGCCGCGCCGGGTTCAGGCGTGTCGCCTCCTGGGGCGTCCATGGGGCTGCCGCCGGCGCCCTCGGTGCTAGCCGGGGTTTCTCCGGGTGCGTCGCCGGTGCTAGCCGGGGTCTCTCCGGGTGCGTCACCGGTGCTGCTCGGGGTTCCTCCGGGTGCGTCGCCGGTGCTAGGCGGGGTTCCTCCGGGGCTAGCCGGGGTGCCGCCCGCTACGCCACCGGGGCTGGCCGGGGTGCCGCCGGTGCTCGCCGGAGTGCCGCCCGTTGCGCCACCGGGGCTACTCGGGGTTGGGGTAGCGCTCGTGTTACTGCCGCCAGGGGTGACGGCGGCCGTTCCTTCGTCAGCATCGGTCTCCCCTGAGCATCCTGCGAAGGTGAAGGGTGCTGCGATGGACGAGCATAGGGCAAGAAGAAAAATGGATCTGTCGCGAGTCATGAGAATGGGCCTTTTCGAGAGAACAGAGTGAGAGAGAAGCCCCGGCGCCTCCCGAACGCAACCAAAACTGCAAACGGGGGAGCCCAAGGCCAACAGCGTCGATGAAGAATTCCTCCCTGAGGACGTCGGTCGGCACAGAAATAGCCTTTTTCTGAACCTCTTTGCGACGGACACGGTTCGGAGGCGCCGGCAGGCGCCACGCTGCTGGGCGCCGGGGGGCGGCTGGAAGCTCGGGAAACACCGGCGTTTTCCACCGGGGGTCCCCCTAGGGCGACGCGCGCGGCGTCCTGGCATCTCGGGCAGCGCGGCCAGAAGTTCACGGGCGTTCTGCCTCTATTCGTTCCAACTCGAGTATTTGCCGCGCTCGGTCGAGGCGCTTTCGATTCTTCGAGGTCGAACTCAGCCCCCGTGAACCTGGAGCCCACGCTCGTGCAGTCGACGGATCTCTGCCACCAACTCCGGGGGTTCCAACGCACGCACTTTGCCACCGAAGCTGGCGATCCAGGCGGCGACTTCGGACAGGCCTGCCACCTCCATTGTGAGCAGAGCTGCGCCGGATTTGGTGGGCTCGACCTTTTGTGACGAATGCCAGCGGCGTTCGCGCGCGAGGTGGGCAACCTCGGGTTCGAACCGGATCTTCATTTGGTGAACGTCTCCGTGCAGCACGCCGAAACCCAAACGGGTGAACAACTTGGGGTCGAAGTCGCTCCGTCGTTCGAAGGCTTCGTCGAGCACGGTGGCTTCCGCGATGCGCTGCACGGCGAACGTGCGGAACTCGGAGCGCGAGCGGCAGTAAGCCACCAAGTAAGGGCGCCCAGCGTGGACCCAGAACAGATGTGGCTCGACCACTCGCTCACTCGCCGCCTTGCCCGGGCCTTGGTAGCTGATGCGTAGGCAGTGCTCGCGTCCCACCGCATCGTCGATCGCGTCGAAGACTCCGGCGCTCGGGACGACCGAGGGTGCGGCGAGTGTCGCGATGTTGCTGGTCCTGAGTTCGTCGATCATGCCGCGCCCCGCCTCGGTGAGTGACGACATCAAGCGCTGGCGCAGTTCGCGGAGTAGGGAGCCGAGTGCACCGGCGTTGGTTGGGGTGACGAGGTCTTCGGAGAGCAGGAGGCTGAAGACCTCCGAGGCTTGCAGAGGGAAAGCTTTGCGCGTGGACGCCAGCGTTACCTTCCAGCGACCATCCTCCTCGACCAGTGGAAACCCCGCTTGCTGCAGCTGCTCCACATCTCGATAGATCGTTCGCAGCACGCAGTCCTCGGCAACCAGCTCGTGGAGCTGCGCGATGGTGAGGCCACGGCGCGCATTCTCCAGCGCCCTTAGAATGGTCAGTTGGCGCACGACCTGGCGACCACGCGCGGGCCGACCCTCGAGAAGCTTTGCGCGCGGGGTGGTGTGTGTTTTGCGCGCGGCGCTGGCTCTGCTTCGTGATACTGCCACTCTCCGTCCTCCAAGTCGCCCCAGGTTACTGCAGACGAGCTGGGATCGCTTGGTGATATGTC
>JBNKHV010000198.1:0-11920 GCA_050290545.1 Polyangiaceae bacterium
AGCACCAGTCGTGTCCCAGCGCGGGCCGCCGTTTCGACCCAATGAGCGACACGCTCCAGGTTCGCCGCCACGTCGTCGGAACTCTGCAGCTGCACCGCCGCGACCATCAGTGGCTCTGCCATCGAGGCGTAGTGTTGCCCGAGCAGACTCCCGCGACAAGCTGGTCGGCGCGACCGATAATCGGTATCGTGATGCCATGACCGACGCCACCGGCGCCATGCAGCAATGGGGGTCGACCCAGAAGCCCGATCCAAGCGCCCCCAGTGCGGGTTTGGTGCTGCTCTACGCGGAAGGATTCCCTGCTCTGCCCGCAGCGTGGCCGCTGATCGGTGCCAAGACGATCATCGGCAGAGAGCCACCGGCGGACGTGGCCGTCGGTGTCAACGCCGTCTCCCGAGTTCATGCGGAAATCGTCTACGAACGGTCGGGCTACACGCTGCGAGACCTGAACAGCACCAACGGCACGTTGCTCGATGGCCACCTGATCCGTGAAGCTCGTTTGGAGCCGGGGCAGGAAATCCGGGTGGGCGACGCCATTCTCAAGTTCGTCGAGCAGGATATCACGGGCTACGCCCGCTACCGCATCGACGGCACGATGGCAGACGTGACCGCCCCGCGCCTCTCGCGCTCCGCCCACTTTCTCGGCGGCTTTCAACTCGACCGCATCGGTGGCGAGATTGGGCGCATCGCCGCCAGCCCGTTGTCAGTGCTGTTGCTCGGCGAAAGCGGAACGGGCAAGGAGGTCGTCGCCCGAGAGGTCCACACCCTGTCGCAACGAAGCGGGGGCTTCTGCGCCGTCAACTGCGCGGCGATACCGGGCAACCTGCTCGAGAGCGAGCTCTTCGGCTACAAGCGCGGCGCGTTCTCCGGTGCCGACCGCGACAAGCCCGGGCTGATCCGCACGGCTGACGGCGGCACGCTGCTGCTCGACGAGATCGGCGACATGCCGATGGCCGCTCAGGCCAAGCTGCTCAGGGTGCTGCAATCGCGGGAGGTCTTCCCCCTGGGCGCCACCAAACCCGAACCGGTGGACGTGCGCGTGATCTGTGCGACCCATCGCGATCTGAGGCGCATGCAGGCGGAGAACCGCTTCCGCGAAGACCTATTCGCGCGTCTGAACGAGTACCAGCTGCGGCTGCCACCGCTGCGTGACCGCAAGGAGGACGTCTACCTCTTGCTCAAGGCGTTCGTCGGACGCCACGGGCGTCCGGAGCTCGAGCCGAGCTTCCGTTTCATGACCGCGCTCCTGCACTACGACTGGCCCTACAACGTTCGCGAGCTCGAGGCTTGTGCCAAGCGTTGCGTTGCGCTGGCGGACTCAGCCGCACTCGAGATCGAGCACCTCCCCGACCAGATCCGGGAAGACATGATGGACTACGGCTCCTGGGCAGTGGGAGTTCACCCCAGTGGGGGCAGCGTCAAGGGCCCGCCCTCCGAAGAGGACCTGCGGGCGCTGATGCAGCGGCATCAGGGCAACATCGCCGCCGTCGGCCGTGAACTGGGCAAAGCGCGCATGCAAGTGCACCGCTGGCTCAAACGCTACGACATCTCTTTGGACGACTATCGCTGATCGCAGGTGAACGGCGCCGGCTCAAACGTCGAGCTCAGCTGCCTCCACGGAACGGTCCATGATGAAGTGGAAGCGCGCCGTGGGATCCTTGCCCATCAGGTCGTTGACGACACGATCGGTGTGCAGACCGTCGACGACTTCGACGCGCAGCAGCCGCCGCCGCTTGGGATCCAGTGTCGTCTCCCACAGGGTCTTCGGCATCATTTCCCCCAAACCCTTGAAGCGCGTGATCTCCACCTTGGCGTTGCCCTTCCTGTGCTGGTTGATGATGCGATCCCTGTCTGCCTCATCGACCGCCCAGAACGTCTCCTTGGAGATGTCGACGCGGTACAGCGGCGGCACGGCCACGAACACACGCCCGTCGCGGATCAGCTCCGGCAGGTGGCGATAGAAGAACGTCAACAACAGGGTCGTGATGTGGTGCCCGTCGGAATCGGCATCCGCCAACAACACGACACGGTGGTAGCGCAGTCTGCTCAAGTCGAAACTCTTGCCGATGCCGCAGCCCAAAGCGGTGACCAAGTCCGCCAGCTCACGGTTTTCGAGCAACTTGGCGAGACTGACGGACTCCGTGTTGAGCACCTTACCGCGCAACGGCAGGATGGCTTGGGTCTTGCGATCCCGACCCTGTTTCGCCGAACCGCCTGCGGAATCACCCTCGACGATGAACAACTCCGTCTCGTCCCGCGCGGAACTCGTGCAGTCGCTCAACTTGCCCGGTAGCGTCAAACGCCCACTGGTGGCGCTCTTGCGCGAGACCGAGGCCGCCGCGGAGCGCGACGCCTCGCGCGCACGCGCTGCCAAGATGATGCGTGCGACGATCTGCTCGGCCGCCGTGCGGTTGGAATTGAGCCACTGCTCCAACACCGGCCGCACCGCGGAGTCGACCATGGACTGAACCTCGGGGTTGTTCAGGCGGTCTTTGGTCTGACCCTGAAACTGCGGTTCCGCAATGAACACGCTCAGAATCCCCAGCACCCCTTCGCGGATGTCTTCCGCAGACAACGTCACGCCGCGCGGTGCGAGCTTGTGGGTCTCGACGTAGTTGCGAACCGCCTTGAGCAGGCCTCCGCGCAAGCCGTTCTCGTGCGTACCGCCCGAAGCCGTGGGAATGCCGTTGACGTAGCTCATCACGCGCTCGTCCGTGGCTTCCGTCCACTGCAGCGCCAATTCGATGCGGCTGCCGTTCTCCTTGGTCAGGGTAAACGGCGCCGGGTGAACGGACTTGGCTTTGCGCTCTTGCTGGACCTTGGTGAGATAGTCGATGATGCCGTTTTCGTGCACGAAGGTCGTCTTGTCGCCGTGCACTTCGTCGTTGAAGACGACTTTGACTCCCTTGTGCAGGAAGCTGACGATCTCGAGGCGCTCCCGGATCAAGGCGGCCTCGAACTGAGTCTTGGGGAAGATGCGCGGGTCGGGAGAAAAGAAGAC
Organism: Polyangiaceae bacterium; assembly: GCA_050290545.1. Lineage (GTDB taxonomy): Bacteria > Myxococcota_A > Polyangia > Polyangiales > Polyangiaceae > SZUA-265. The sequence goes on from JBNKHV010000198.1 coordinate 3,002, forward strand.
CGTCGTGCCCGTCCCACGTGCCGAGCCCTTCTTCTTCAAGGGCTTGGTCAGCGCGCCTCGGGAAAACTCGATCACGTGCTCTTGGCCGTCGCGTTTGACGCTGGCGACCAACTTGGTCGAAAGCGCGTTGACGACCGAGGCGCCCACACCATGTAGGCCGCCCGAGGTCTTGTAGTTCTGGTTTTCGAACTTGCCGCCCGCGTGAAGCGTCGAAAAAATGACTTCGATGGCGGGCTTCTTGAGCTTGGGATGCTTGTCGATGGGGATGCCGCGACCGTTGTCGCTGACGGTCACGCTCGAACCGTCGGCGTGAAGCGTCACGTGGATCTCCGACGCGTGACCATTCATGGCCTCGTCGACGGAGTTGTCGAGCACCTCCCACACCAAGTGGTGGAGGCCAGCGCTACCCACGCCACCGATGTACATGCCCGGCCGCTTGCGAACGGGGTCGAGCCCCTCGAGAACGGAGATGTCACTGGCGGTATAACGAGTCATTGTTCACCTGCTTCATCGAACGGAGCCAGAGCTTCGACGGCCTTGGTGACCACCTCCTCGAAGCTCCCGGACTTCATCACTTCACGTCCCTTGCCCCCGCGACTGGAGCGCTCGTACTTTCCGGCACTGATGCGGTGGGTGCCACCACGCCCCGTCTTGACTTCGAGCGCATCCGACGGTGCCCGAGCGACGGCAAAGCCGATCAACGAATCACCTGAGCCGAGTTTCATCAGAATCACCCCGCGACCAGCGCCCGACAGGTAGTTCACTTCCTCCACGGCACACAGGAGAGCACGCCGCTTCGCGGAAGCCGCGATCACCGTCTCGTCGCCGTGCACGACTTCTACCCCGAGCACTCGTGCTTCGCCCTTGGGACGCGCAAAGCGCCGCCCGCTGCGGGTGCTGGGTTCGACGAAGGGCAGCAGGCTGAAACACAGCGCGTAACCATCCGAGCTCGCGGCGAGCGCATACGCCTCCGGATAGTGCTCCGGATCCTCTTCCAGGCTGCCGATGGAACGCGGGTCGAGGGACAACGCCGCCACGATGGCTTCACCATCCTTGAGCTTGAAGAGCTTCTGAATCGGCTCGCCGTAGCCCGTCGTCGCGGGGATGTCGATGATGCGACAAGTGTAGGCCGTTCCGAAGTTGCTGAAGAAGACGACGGTGGCGCGGGTGGAGCCCGCCATGACTGCCAACACGGAGTCGCCTTCTCGCAACCGGGTCTGGGACGGGTCTTTGATCTCCTTCTGGCGCTTGACCCAACCATCGCGCGTGATGAGCACGTGGTTGTCCTCCGCCACGATGAGGTCTTCCGCCGAGAACTCGGGTTCGTCGTCCAGCGCCTGAATCAGGGTGCGGCGCTTTTTGTCGGGCCCCAAAGACGCCACCACCTGGCCGAGTTCGTCCCGCACGAGGTTCCAGCGCCCCTTGCCGGACTTTTCGTCCAGCAGCTTCTTGATTTCACGGGCACGCTTCTGCTTGTCCTTCAACTCGTCCTGGATGACGAGGATCTCCAGACGCGCCAAGCGATACAGCTTCAGTTCCAAGATGGCGTCCGTCTGCTCGGCGTCGAGCTTGAAACGCTTGATGATCTTCTGCGCTGCGTCCGCCTTGCCCTCACTCTGCCGGATCAACTTGATGATCTGGTCGAGGGCGTCGAAAACGGCGACGAAGCCCTCCAGGATGTGGATGCGTCTCTGCAACGCCGACAGCTCGTGCTGCAAGCGACGTGTGACCACCTCCAAGCGGAACTGAAGGAAGTAGAAGAGCATCGACTTCAGATCGAGGCGTTCTGGGCGGCCAGCCTCCTCCGAGCTATCGCTCGGCGGAACCAGGCACGTGAAGTTGCAGTTGAAGTTCGATTGCAGTGGCGTGTTCTTGAACAGATACGCGAGCACCTTGTGCTCGTCGGCCTCTTTCTTGAGCAACAGCTCGACCCGAACGTCCTCGGTGGAGACGTCTTTGACGTCGAGCAGCAGCGGCATCTTGCGAGACAAGGCGACGTCGGCGATGCGCTCGACCAGTGTCGACTTGTTGACACCGTAGGGTACGCTGGTGATGGCGACGACCTTGCCAGCGCGGGTCTCCTCCCCCAACTCCCAAGTGGCGCGGACCTTGACCGAGCCCTGACCGGTCTCGTAGATCGCCTTCAGTTCTTCCGTGGTGGAGATCACTTGACCGCCAGTCGGAAAGTCCGGGCCCTTGACGGTACGTGTCAGCTCTCGAGCGCTGAGCTCCTTGCCCTCGACCAGTGCGTCGAGCAGACGAACGGCCGCATTGCACACCTCTTCCGGATTGTGGGGAGGGATGTTGGTCGCCATCCCGACGGCGATCCCCGAAGCACCGTTGATCAGCAGGACGGGCAGCTTCGAAGGCAACACCGCCGGTTCGTCTTTGCTCCCGTCGTAGTTGGCACGGAAGTCGACGGTGCCGTACGGAAGCTCCTCCAAGATGTCGCTGGAGACCGCCGCGAGCCGGCACTCCGTGTAGCGCATCGCGGCCGGTGGATCGCCGTCGAGGGAGCCGAAGTTACCGGAGCCATCCACTAGCGGCAAACGCAGCGAGAACGGTTGCGCGATGCGAACGAGAGCGTCGTAGATCGCCGAGTCGCCATGGGGGTGGTAGTTACCCATCACGTCGCCGACGACCTTGGCGCACTTGCGGTGCTTGGCGTCCGAGGTCAGCCGCTGCTGCCACATCGTGTACAGGATGCGCCGCTGGACCGGCTTCATACCGTCGCGCACGTCGGGCAGCGCGCGACTGGTAATCACGCTGAGCGCGTAGTTCAGGTACCGACTTTGCGCGATCTCGTGCAACGGCACGGCTTCGGCCGGCGGAGTGGGAGAGGATGGGGACTTCTTCGAACTGCGTCGCTTTGCCAAAAGACAGGCCTTGGGGGGAATGGATTGTCCGTCGGTACCCGGGTTCTTCAGGAAGTGCCAATAAAACGCCGGGTTCCCAGCCGGCCACCCAACGACTCGGCCGACCCGCCCCGAGACGGGCACTGCCAGCTCTTCGCCGCCCTGCCAGTGTGCTGCCAGGCGCCCGAGTTTTGCGGGGAAATCCGGCAGCGGATGCTTGTACATGGGCACGCTCTGGGCTACGCAGGGCCCCCATTTCGAAGCCGGACACCCCCCTCGAGGGCCGCATCCGTCCGGAGTCGCTTTCCCTGAACGCCATGCATCGAACCCGCCTGCCCCAGCCGTTGCACCTCATGTGGGCTGGTGTGGTACTGGCAGCCGCATTGCTATTGGTTTGGGCGCCCCCAGCATTCGCCCAGAACCCCGGCCAAAGCGCCGGCGATGAGGCGGATTCCGCGCGGGGCCAGCAGATCCTCGAGATCGACGTGGTGGGCAACCGTCGCATCAGCCGCGATGACGTGCTCGCCTACCTCCACGAAAAAGTCGGTGAGCGCTTCACCCCCGAAGTGCTCGCCCAGGACGTACGAGAGCTGTGGGCTTCGGGTTTCTTCGATGACATCGAAGTGGACTTGGAGCGCATGGACACCGGCCTTCGCCTGCGTTTCATCGTCCGCGAGAAACCGAGCGTCGCCGAAGTGCAGTTCGAGGGCAACGACGAGATCGACGCCGAAGACCTGGAGGAAGCGATCGAGGTCAAGACGGACACGATCCTCAGTCAACCCGCCATCGGGCGCAGTATCCAGAAGATCCGCGACATGTACGCGGAGAAGGGCTACTTCCTCGCCGAAGCCGAGAGCGAGGTCATCTCTCAGCGCAACAACGAAGTGTTGGTGAAGTTCAAGGTCACCGAACACACCCAAGTGAGCGTCCGCCGCATCACGTTCATCGGCAACGAGAACCTCCCCGAAGAAGAACTGCGAGCGGTGATGTTCACCGGGCAGACCAGCGTGCTCAGCTTCGGCAGTGGCGGTCCTTTCCGGCAAGACGCCTTCGAACGGGACATCGCCATCATCAACGCCCTGTATTACGACCGGGGCTTTCTGACGGTTCAGATCCACACGCCGCGAGTGATGCTCACTCCGGACCGCAGCGGCATCGAGGTCTCGATCACGATCGACGAAGGCCCACGCTTCAAGATCCGCCAGCTCCGTGTCTACGAGCGAGGGGCTGACGGCAGGGAGGTCGAGCCCATCGGCGGGCGTCGTCGTCTGCGCAACATGGTTCGGGCTCAGTCCGGCGATTGGTTCAATCGCGCGGAACTGCTCGAAGACTTGGGAGCCGTTCGCACGCTGTACCGCGACGAGGGCTACGCCAACGTCGCCGCGAACCCCGACACGAAACTACTCGCAGAAACCAACGAGGTGGACGTCATCGTGCCGATCGAGCGGGGGCCCATGGTCTTCTTCGATCGCATCGAGGTCAGCGGCAACACCAAGACTCGCGACAAGGTGATCCGGCGCGAGATGGAGATCGTCGAGGGCGAGAAGTTCTCGGAAACGAAGCTCGAGAAGTCGCGTCGTCGCATCACTGCCTTGGGCTATTTCGAACGCGTCGACGTGGGCACCAGCCCCGGAACCGCGCCCGATCGGGTCAACGTCCAGGTCGAGGTGGTCGAGCGCCCGACGGGCACCTTCCAGGTCGGGGCTGGCTTCTCCAGCATCGAGAGTTTCATCGCCACGGCTCAGGTGCAACAGGCGAACATCATGGGCAACGGGCAGAACTTCTCCCTCAACGGGCAGTTCAGCACCGTGCGTCGCCTGGTCAACTTCTCCTTCTACGAGCCGTACTTCCTGGATAGCCGTTTCCAGTTCTCGGTGGCGCTCTACAACCAGCAGCGCAACTACATCGACTTTGCGCAGGAGACCTTCGGCGGCTCGCTGACCTGGGGTTACCCGCTGATCGAACCGGAACTGTCGGCTGCGGTCACCTACACGCTGGAGGACAACGAGATCTCCACCCAGCGAACGCGCTCCATCCTCGGTTCGACCATCCCCAGCACGACCTTTCGCCAGCTGCCGTTGTTCAACTTGTTCAACGACGGCTTGACGTCCAGCATTCGACCGTCGCTCACCTACGACACGCGGGACAACCGCCTATTCCCGACGAGCGGCGTCTACCTGCGGGGCTCGAGCGAGCTGTCGCTGGCCAGCATCGGCGCGGATACCGAGTTCTGGCGCAATCGCTTCACTGGTCGCTTCTACTACCCAGTGGGCGGTGGTGCGGTGATCAAGCTGAACACGGAGTTCGGCCTGGTGACGAGCCCGAGTTCGGACGGCGTTCCCATCTTCGCGCGTTTCTTCATGGGTGGCATCCTGGACGTGCGCGGTTTCGCGTTCCGCACGATCAGCCCACGCATCCCACTGACGCAAACGCTCGACCCGAACAGCGCGCCCGAAGGGCTCGGCGCGCGCATCGGCGGCAACTTGATGTTCTACGACAACCTCGAGTTCGAGGTGCCACTGATCGAAGAGGTCGGCATCCGCGGGGTGCTCTTCACCGATGCCGGCAATACCTGGAACTTGGAGGGCAAGTATTGCGCCCTCGATACCGGAACCAGCTACGAAGAGACGAGCCCCTGCTTCGACTTCCCGAAAGACGCCCTGAATCTGCGTACCAGTTGGGGTTTCGGATTGCGTTGGTTCTCGCCACTCGGGCCGCTTCGCTTCGAATGGGGTTTCCCCTTCGCGCCGCTGCCCCACGAAGAAACGTCACGCTTCGAGTTCACGATCGGCAACTTCTTCTAAATGAGCGAGCGCGAATGCGAGTCGCTCATTTTTGGGGTGGGGCCCCAGCGAAGCTGGGGCGGGGGCTGGAAAGCCCTCGAGAAACACTAGAAATGCAGAGCGAAAAGTCTCCCCCGGAGGAGGCTTTGCCACACCCTCAGCCAATGGGGTGAGGCAAAGCCGACAGAGAATCGCTCGCTCATAGGGGCCGTGACGAACGCCTGAGCGCTCGCGCTCGATCGAGCGGCCACGTTGGGTCGGCACTACGCTGCTGGCACCCGAAAGGGCTCGGCCGTGCGGCGCGAAGGTGCGACCGGGACGACCGATCCGGCTCGTGACGAAGCCTTTCGCCGTGCCCGAAGCAGGCCTCGCAACAAGCCGACAAACGGAACCGCTTCGGGGCCTCGTCAACGCGTGCGAGAAGCGCTTCGGAGCCTACTTTTCCCGCCAAAAAAGCAGCTTTCGAAGTATAAGAAGGCACCGTTTTCGAGGCGCGTGATGGACGGCCGTCCGCGCCCTCTTCGAGACGCCCTCCACGCAGAAAAAAATGTCGGACGACACTCCCACCCATAGCCACAACGAGCTGCCCATCAGCCTCCAGGACGAGATGCGGACCTCGTATCTGGACTACGCGATGAGCGTCATCATCGGCCGTGCCATCCCGCACGTCCGAGATGGCCTCAAGCCCGTGCACCGTCGCATTCTCTACGCGATGAGCGAGCTCAACTTGAGCTCCAGCTCACCCTACCGCAAGTGCGCCACGGTGGTCGGCGAAGTGCTGGGCAAGTACCACCCGCACGGCGACAGCAGCGTGTACGACGCGCTCGTGCGCATGGCCCAGTCGTTTTCCATGCGCCACCCGTTGGTGGACGGTCAGGGCAACTTCGGCTCCGTGGATGGCGACCCACCGGCGGCGTACCGATACACGGAATCGAGGCTGGCAAAGATCGCCTCCGAGCTCCTCGCCGACATCGACAAGGACACCGTGGACTTCGTGGCGACCTTCGACGAGTCGCGCACGGAGCCCGTTGTGTTGCCCACACGCTACCCGAACCTGCTCGTCAATGGGTCGGGCGGCATCGCCGTCGGCATGGCGACCAACGTTCCGCCGCACAACTTGCGTGAGGTATTGGACGCGACCGTGCACCTGATTGAGAACCCTGACGCTCGGGTCGAAGACTTGATGACGTTCGTGCCCGGGCCCGACTTCCCCACGGGCGGGTTCATCTTCGGGCGCTTGGGTGTCTATCAGGCAGCAACGACGGGTCGCGGCTCGATCCTGATGCGAGCGCGCTCCATCATCGAGCCCGTCAAAGGCAGCAAAGACCGTGAGCAAATCGTGTTCATCGAGTTGCCGTATCAGGTTAACAAGGCGCGACTGCACGCCAAGATCGGGCAGCTGATCCGCGAAAAGCGCATCGAGGGCATCAAAGAGGCGCGGGACGAAAGCGATCGCGACGGCATGCGGCTCGTCATCGAGTTGAAGAAGGACGTCTTCCCCCAGGTCGTTCTCAACCAACTGTATTCGATGACCGACTGTCAGACGACCTTTGGGGTGATCAACCTCGCGATCGTCAACGGCCGCCCTGCAGTGCTCAATTTGAAGGAGATCCTGGAGCACTTCATCGAGCATCGACGCGAAGTGGTGAGCCGCCGCACGCGCTACGAGCTGCTGAAGGCGGAGGCCCAAAAAGAGCTCGTCGAGGGGCTCGGCATGGTCACCACCGACACGGACGTGGTGATCAGGACGATCCGCGAATCCAAAGACCCAGATGAAGCCAAATCGCGTTTGATGGCCCTGCCTCTGAAGGGGCTGGAAGAGTTCGTGCGCCGTGCAGGACGCCCAGAAGAAGAAATCGCCCGTGCCCGAGAGCAAGGCGACTACCGACTGAGCGAACGTCAAGCCAAGGCCATCTTGGAGATGCGTCTGAGCCGCCTCACCGGTCTCGAACAAGAGAAGCTCGCCAAGGAGTACGCCACGCTGAGCGAGCTGATCGCCGAGCTGTCCGCCATCTTGGCCAGCGAAGAGCTGTTGATGGAAGTCATCGTCAACGAGCTGAGCGAGATCCGCGAGCAGTACGGCAACGATCGCCGCACCGAGATCATCGAAGACGAAGCAGAGATCCAGGTCGAGGACCTGATCCAAGAAGAGCAGATGGTCGTCACCATCTCTCACGAAGGCTACATCAAGCGCACCGCGCTCAGCACCTACAAGGCGCAGAAGCGGGGCGGCAAGGGCAACCGCGGGATGGAGGCACGTAACGACGACTTCGTCAGCCAGCTCTTCGTCTGCTCCACGCACTCGTTCGTGTTCTTCTTCAGTGACCGAGGCAAGGTCTACGTGAAGAAGGTGTACACGATTCCGCAGGGCGCCAGAAACGCCAAGGGGCGCGCGATCGTCAACTTCGTGAGCCTGGACGCCGACGAACGCATCTGCGCGATCACCCCGGTGGCGGGCTTCAACGAAGGGCTCTTCGTCACTACCCTCACGCGCCAAGGCCAAATCAAGAAGACGGCGATCATCGACTACCAGAACTTCCGCGAGAAGGGCATCATCGGCGTCAAGATCACCGACGACGACAAGCTGCTGGCAGCGGCGGTGACCGATGGCAGCAGTGATTTCCTGGTCGCGACCAAGAGCGGCAAGTCGATTCGCTTCGACGAACAGCAGGTTCGCGCCATGGGGCGAGGCGCCGCTGGCGTCAAAGCCATCGATCTCGAGGCAGACGACGAGGTCGTCGGCTTCGGGGTCACCAATCCCGAGCGACCGCACGTGTTGACCATTTGCGCCCGCGGCTATGGCAAACGCACGCACATCGACGAGTTCCGCACTCAGCGCCGAGGCGGTAAAGGTATCATCCTGATCGACGCCAGCGACCGCAACGGTCCGGTGGTGGGGATCGCGATGGTCAAACCCGAGGACGACGTCATCCTGATGACGGACCGTGCCCAGACCTTACGCACTCGCGTCTCGGAGATCCGTGAGACCGGACGCAATGCTCAGGGGGTGCGTGTGATGCACGTCGCAACGGACGAGCGGGTCGTCGCCATCGAAGCTCTGGAGGAGGAAGAAGAGGAGCTCGGCGACGATGAGGAGTCAGACGGGGAAACCGACGACACGTCCGGAACGACCGAAAACGCCTCGGACGAAAGCTCGGATGACTCCGACAGTGACGACTCCGACAGTGACGACTCCGACAGTGACGACTCCGACAGTGACGACTCCGACAGTGACGACTCCGACAGTGACGACTCCGACAGTGACGACTCCGACAGTGACG
>JBNKHV010000199.1:0-7781 GCA_050290545.1 Polyangiaceae bacterium
AAGAGGACTCGGACGAAGAGGACTCGGACGAAGAGGACTCGGACGAAGAGGACTCGGACGAAGAGGACTCGGACGAAGAGGACTCGGACGAAGAGGACTCGGACGAAGAGGACTCGGATCTGCGCTGAGGGGGCTGTGAACTGCCGGGGTGGCGCGGATGAGCGTTACCCCGGTGTCCGAGAGACCGTTCCGCTGCACCGCGCAGCCGGGAACGGCGACGCCCGCAAAATCGAGCGTTCAGGTCGGATCGGGAGGTGGTGGCAATACGGACTCGCCGACGCCCAGACCGGACACACCACCGGAGACGATGAAGGTCATCACCTCGGCACTCGACGCCTCGACGGGTTCGATCAGATCGCGGGGAACCAGCACCAGGTTGCCGGCGAAGTTGTACGACTGAGGAAAATACACCGCGACGTGACCGTGCAACCCGAGCGCACCGGTCTGAGCTCGGGTGATGAAACCGAGCAGGCGGAGCGGGCTGTCGTTGCTGATGCGCACCGTCACGGGCTGATCGAAGCTCTTCTTGTCGCCGACGAAGGCGCCGACGAGGTCCTTGATCGAGGAGTAGAGCAGCTTCACGAAGGGGACCCTGCGCAAGAGCCGCTCGGTCCAGTCGAAGGCGGTGCGCCCGATGACGTTCGAACTGAGGAAGCCCAGCAAGGTCACGAACCCCAGCGTCACGACCAGTCCGAGCCCCGGGATGCCGATCGGCAACAACTGGTCGAAAGCTTGGAACAGCCAGTACAGGATGTACAGCGTCAGGGCTATCGGCGCGGTGAGGAAAGCGCCGCGAAAGAAGTAGCGCGTCAGGTCTCGGAGGAGCATGGTGCGGCTATACCGCATCGCTCCGGAAGCGTGAGATTTTCGCCGATGCTGCCCGGCAGTCCGCGTCGAGAACGCCGCTTCAGAGCAGCGAGCGCGGTTGCCCCGTGGACTCGATCACGCTCATCCACAGGTCCTCGTCGGGCACGACTTCCTTGCGCCGTTGCGTGGCGAGCGACATGGGGACGTGCACGAAACGTCCGTGCCAGCGCCCGATCAGCATGCCAGTGTTGCCAGCCATCGCCGCGTGCACCGCGTTGCGCGCCATGTGCCAACAGTAGACGCTATCTGCGGGCGACGCGGGCACGCTTCGGATGCTGTAGCTCGGATCGATGTACTTCAAGGTAACCTCGCGACCCTCTTCGTCGAAGCGAGTGACGATCTCCGACTTGAGGAAGATGCCGATGTCGCTCAATCGAGAGTTGCCGCTCTTGTCTGTCTGTTGGGACGGAGGCAGCAAGTCTTGCCCCGCACCTTCTGCGACGACGACCACCGCGTGGCCCTTCATGTCGAGCACTCGACGCAGGTAGGCGATGATGCCTGTCTGGGAGGACAACCCCCAGGGCACCTCCGGAATGAGGACCAGATCCGCCTCTGTCGATGCCAGAGCGGCCTCGCACGCGACGAAGCCGGAGTGGCGCCCCATGAGCTTGACCAAGCCAATGCCATCGCGTGCCCCGGTGGCCTCGATGTGGGCGGCGTGGATTGTCTCCACCGCCGCCGAAGAGGCGCTCTCGAAGCCGAAGCTGCGGTCGATGAAGGGGATGTCGTTGTCGATCGTCTTGGGCACTCCGACGACGGCGATGGAGAGCCCGCGCCGTTCGACCTCCGCGACGATCTTCATCGCGCCGCGGATGGTGCCGTCGCCCCCGATGACGAACAACACGTTGATACCCAACTCCACGAGTCGGTCCACCACGGCGCTGGCCTCTTGGGAGCCACGCGACGAACCCAAGATGGTGCCGCCTGCGTGATGAATGCGAGCGACGTTCTCGGGGGTGAGGGCGATAGGATCCGCTTCTGCGCCGGGAACCATGCCAGCGTAGCCGTAGCGGAAGCCCAAGGTGTTCTCGACGCCGTAGCCGCGTGCGAGTTCGATCACGAGCCCCCGGATGACGTTGTTCAGTCCGGGGCAAAGCCCGCCGCAGGTGACGATCCCCGCGCGCACCTGGGCCGTGTCGAAGTAGACCTTGTCGCGCGGCCCCGCCAACTCGAACGCAGCCAACTGTTCGGGCTCGGTTCGCTGGACGTAGGAGAGGTGATCGTTGACGAGAACTTTGTCGGCCTTGCCGACGAAGGCGAGGGCGCTTTCTCCCAGGTGGCTGGCAACGGGGGTGGGGTACTGGCAGGCCCCAAGCGCCTGAATTGCCACGTCAGTCGGCGTGATGCGCTCGAGTCGAGTGGCGGACAGCGGCCTGGGCTTCGTGAGGCCGAAGGCGCCGGCAGACGGTAGGGACGTGTCTTGAGGGAGATTGCTGGCCATGCGCACTTTGGTTCCCGGGACGGGAATGCCTTTTGCGCGACTGTGCATCACGCAATATTTCGGCGGTATTTCCTCACGACGGAGACGGCGGGGTCGGCCGTGCCGCGGGCCTACAGCGTACTCCAAGTGCCGCCGGCAGGGGCCAGGGTCCTACACAATGTGCGCAACCGTTTCCGAATGAGACCGAGGGGCGCGCATGGCGTTTCGATCTCACTCGTTTTTTTTGCTGTGCTTGAGTTGCCTCGTGGCTTGTGGGGTGGACGTTCCTTCCGCCAACTCGGAGCGGGAGCCCGTGACCGTCGTCCCGCTTACCGACTCCGGGCTCGCCCCCCAGGCCTGGCGAGCGAGAGGCCAGTTCGACGCCGCGCCGCTGCCGCGCTTGTTCGAAGGTCACCTGAGCGACTACCACCTGGGTCGATCGGTCGACGCCGAGCTTCCCTCCACACTGGAGGTTCGGCGCGTGCCCCTTTGGGTGCGACGCGGGGAGCGCGCTAGCGACGCTGTTCCGCTCGTGCTTCTGCACGCCGACGAGACCTACAGCCTGGTTACCGGCCCAGGCGAAGTGACGGAGATCGCCATCGATTCGGAGACCGAGCTCTGGCGACGAGTGTGGCCGAACGGCGCTGCCGTTCGCTTTGCCTGGTTCTGCCGAACTGAGTCCGAGTGGCCTTCCCGGTGGTCGTCGATCACTGCTCTCAGTGACGGGACAGCGGCGCGTTGGGAGCTCGGCGAGAATGGAAAGTGCGCGCTACTCGGCTTGGAGGGCGCCCCCGGTCCCCTCGGCGCTGTTTCGCCGTCGGCGTTTCTGGGGCGCGCCGTCGAGCCCACGCTGTTTGGGTTCGGAGCCACGCAGGCAGGCTGCGAGGTTGACTGCGGCGACGATGAGCAAACACTGGGTCCAGGATGCGTTGCGGTGCTCGATGATCGCATCGCGTTGCGCTCTGGCGCGTGCTCGGCGTTGTGGCGGCTGGACGGGGATGTCAGCGCGGACGTGATCACGCAGCCGGACCGGCAGCAGGTCGTCGTCGGCTTCGAACCCGGAACCACGAGTCACTTGTCTCTTCAGGTTTACGTCTCGTCGGGCGCTGCGTGGAGAGGGGAGGCACTGATTTCGATGGCGGCGGCTCAGCCTCACCTCGTCATCAACGAGGTGCTCGCCAATCCGGTGGGGCCCGAGCCGCAGCAGGAATGGATCGAGATCGTCAATACTGGTTCAGAGCCAGTGGACGTCGGGGACTTCGAGCTGCACGACGGCGCTGGTGCCGTGGCCCTACCGCCGGCACTCCTACGTCCCGGACAGTATGCGCTCATCGTTCGGGAAGACTACGACGAAGGACTCGGGTGGGACGTGGTTCCCGACGTCGATGTGTTACTGCTTCGGGTGAGCAGCCTCGGGAAGTCGGGGCTCTCGAACTCGGGTGAACCCCTGTGGCTACAAGACGCGCAGGGTGCGGTCGCCTCCCGTTTTCCGCCACTGTCCGCCTCGCGACAAGGAGAGAGCTGGGCGCGCCGCAGCCTCGAGGCGCCTGACGACACCACCACGAGCTTCGCCGTGCACGCGCCCCCTGGCGCCTCTCCAGGAGCCCCCAACGCGCTGTCGGAATAGCGCGCCACCTCGGGCCGGGGGTAGTTGCGTGACCGAACACGGCCTGGGTGCGTGGTCGGTCAGGTGCCGCTGATCGTCATCTGACTGACGCGAAAGGTCGGTGCCGCGACGGACGTCTGCAGGTCGAGGTCGTCGGCGATCGCGTCGATGCCTTTCAACATTTGGTCGAGGTTGCCGGAGATGGTCACCTCGCTGACGGGGTGTGCGATCTTGCCGCCTTCTATCCAGAAGCCCGAAGCCCCCCGGGAGAAGTCACCGGTGATGGCGTTGAAGCCGTAGCCCATCATGTCGGTGACGTACAAGCCTCGCGGGGTTTGGGCGATGAGCTCTTCACGCGTCAGTTCACCCGCGGCGAGCGTGAAGTTGGAGGTGCTGGCGCTCACGCTGGCTCCGCCTCGACTGCCGCTGTGGGTACTCTGCATTCCGAGCTTTCGAGCACTGTAGGTATCGAGCAGATAGCTCGACAGCTTGCCGCCATCGACGACCACGTTGCGTTTGGAGGGCAGGCCATCGCCATCGAATTGCCGTGAGCCTGGTCCGCGCACGACGAGGGGGTCGTCGACCAGCGTCACCAGTGGGCTCGCGACTAGCTCCCCCAACTTATCGACCAGATAGCTGCTCTTGCGCCAGAGCGCGCCGCCCAGGATACATCCCGCGAACGTTCCGATGATGGAGCGGGCCGCATCCCGGTCGAAGACGACGGGGGCCTGTTGACTCTCGACTTTGCGCGCCCCCAACTGGCGCAGAGTTCGGCGCGCTGCTTCATGACCGACGGCCTCGGCGCTCTCGAGATCCTCCAGGTGCCGTCGCGCCGTCCAATAGTGCCCGCGCCGTCGCTTGTCGCCCTCGTCCATCACGACGGGCGCAACGTTGAGCGCTGCGTAGGAGCCGCGATGGGCGCCCGAAAAGCCGGTCGAGAGCACCATCGCCGAAGCACCGGTGACGCGGGTGAACGTGGCCCCCTCGCTGAGCGTCAGGCGCTCGTCGCTATCCAACGCGGCCTTTTCTGCCAGGGTTGCTCGTTCGATCGCTGCCGCTGCGTCGATGCTTGCCATCGCCGGGTCGAACAGATCCAAATCAGGGCCACCTCCGCGATACAGAGCTGCGGGATCGGCCGGCCCCGCCATCGCATCGGGTTCGCTCAGCTCCAAGAGCTCCATCGCGTCGGAGACGCACTTGGCGAGGCCAGCCTCGGAGATGTCGCTGGTGGAGGTCAATGCCGAACACTGGTTCTTGAGGACCCGCAAATAGACGCGGCGTTGTCCCGCCTCCTGAACCAGCTCAGGCTCACCGAGACGAACTTTGACCGATAGCTCCCAGCCAGCGCGAGCCTGCGCTTCTGCCACCTCCGCTCCGGCTCGCTGTGCCTGAGCAACGACGCGCTCCGCCAGCTCCGTCAATGTCCGCGTTTCTACGTCCGTGTTTTCGTTTTCGGTCACTTCAGTCTCCCAGTCGATGCTCGGCTTCCGGGGTCGAGTCGCAAGTGTAGGCGCTTCAGGGCTCCCAGGGTCCACAGCGTCGCGGCTCCCACGATGACCGTCATCCACAGCAGCGAGTAGCCCAGGGCGCTGCCGGCGATACTGCGCACGCCGAACTCGTTGTGGAACTCCACGCTACTACCGACCACGAGCAGTCGACGCAACGTCAGCAGTGAGCCGACGACGGTCACGACCAACGCCGAGCCCGCGAGGTACAAAAGCGGCGCGGTGCGTCGCTGACGTGCGTAGCGGCTACCCATGACCCAGCCGAAGAACGGCGCCGCCGCGCCTGCGAAGCAAAGTCCAGCGGTGACCGCTCCCGGTAGCGAGGCCGCCGAAAGCAGGTAGGAGAGCGCCCAATCACCGTGGAAGGTCATGAGATAGCCGGCACAACTCGCCTGCACCAAGGTGCAGTAGAGCAGCACCACCCATGACCCCTCCGAGCGCAGGACCCCGTCGCGCTGGCGTAGGTCTTCGGATGCCGCCCAGCAGAACAGGAGCCCCTGGCAGATACCCAGCAGGACGAGCGCGAGGACCGGCATGGCGCTAACAGAGCACGCTTTGACAGCGCCGCCAAGACGAGCGTCGCTGCCCGGCCATTTTGCGTGACCGGGCCCAAAAAAACGCCTCGGTGATGGGGATCTCGGTGTTACACCCCAGCCTCTGATGGATGCACGAAAGCTGCGCGCGCTCTTGGAGCAAGTGAGTCGAGGGGAGCTTCCCATCGTCGAGGCGCTCGAAGAGTTGGAACATCTGCCTTTCAAGGACTTGGACTTCGCGCGCATCGATCATCACCGGACTTTGCGTCAGGGCATTCCGGAAGTCGTCTTCGCAGAAGGCAAGACGACCGAGCAGGTCGTCGCCATCGTCGAGGAGCTGCTCCGTCGCGGGTCGGCAGTGCTCGCCACACGCTTGACGGAGGCACAGCAAAGTGCGGTAGCGGAGCGTTTTCCAGAGCTCGTCGTGGAGCCGACGGCGCGAACGGCCGTCGGCTTGGGCGCAATGCCCGAACATCGAGCCCGGGCGCGAGTCTTCGTGGTGACCGCCGGCACGTCGGACTTGCCGGTGGCGGCGGAGGCGTTGTCGACTTTGCGGGCCTGCGGCGTGGAGGCGGACACCCTCAACGATGTCGGAGTGGCTGGGTTGCATCGCTTGTTGCCTGAAGTGGCGCGGCTGCGCTTGGCGGATGCTGTCATCGTCGTCGCAGGCATGGAGGGTGCGCTCGCCAGCGTGGTGGGGGGCCTGGTTGCCGCTCCAGTCATTGCGGTACCGACTTCCGTCGGCTACGGCGCAGCGTTCGGCGGTGTGGCCGCGCTGCTCGGGATGTTGACGAGTTGCGCCGCTGGAATAACGGTCGTCAACATAGACAACGGCTTTGGGGCGGCCGTCGCCGCGGTCCGCATGGTCGACCGCATGCACGCGGTCAGGTCACGACAGGCTGAAGCCTCTGAAGGAGCAGGCGCGGAGTGAGCCCAATGTGGACGTCAGCAGGACCGCTGCTTCATCGCCACGACGACGATGCGGCCGGTCACTCACATGGCTCCGGTCACTCACATGGCTCCGGTCACTCGCACGTGCATCAGGCCGAGCCCGGGAGCTCCCACGACACTGACGCTATCGCAGCCGGGGGCGCCGCGGATGGAGGAGCTTCGCTCGTCGTTCTGGACGCAGAGCCAGAGGCGCACCGCACGCCGCTGCCGCGCGGCGCGGCGCATGGCAAAGTGCTGCACTTCGACGCTTTCAGCGGGGTAGCGGGTGACATGTGTGTGGCGGCGCTCGTGGACCTCGGGGTGCCGTTTTCCGTCGTGCAGCAAGCGGTGGATTGCCTGGGACTCGACGGCGTGCGCCTGGGGCTACGCCCGGTGCTGGCCGGTGCGATTGGTGCGACGAAGTTCGACGTGCTCATCGAAGCACAGCAACCACAGCGCGATTATCGGCAGATCCGGCAGTTGTTGCAGTCGTCGCCACTGTCGGACGGCACGAAAGAACTGGCTCTCGGGGTCTTCGCCCGCCTGGCGGCGGCCGAGGCTCGAGTGCATCGCACCGCGGTAGAAGATGTGCATTTTCATGAAGTTGGCGCGGTGGATTCGCTCGCCGACATCGTCGGTACCGCGGCCTGTCTGGACTATCTGCAAGCGCAGGTTACCTGTTCACCGCTTCCGCTCGGCAGCGGTATGGTCAAGTGTCAGCACGGCCTGATCCCGATACCAGCACCGGCCACGCTGTTGTGTTTGGAGGGCCTGGATACCGTCGATTCCGCGCTGCAAGCCGAACTGGTGACGCCCACGGGGGCGGCGATTGTCGGCCACGTCGCGCGGAGCTCCCGCTGGCCTTCGATGCGCCCTGTTCGCGTGGGATGGGGCAGGGGCACGCGTTCCTTCCCCGATCG
>JBNKHV010000200.1:0-4664 GCA_050290545.1 Polyangiaceae bacterium
TGAGCGGAGCCTCAGGAAGAAAGGAGAACGCCAAGAGCTAAAGACCAGCACCGAACCCAAGCGTCGCTACGCTCCGTCCCTGTGACCGGGAACGGTGTCCGCGATGCCCGGTTTGTGTGTCCACGTTGGCCGAAATGCGCAGGTTCGCCGACGACGCAAACGAATTCACCATCGCTGTTGCACGCAGGGCGGAACGTCACCCCGTCCCCGCAGCACACGATGGTCTCGGTACCGCACCGCTCATGTGGGACGCAGCAGACTGCCTGAGGCCCGCCGCAGACGGATTCCGGCGTGAAGTAGCCATCTTCTTGGAGGCACTCCCCTACGGAAGTGCACGCACCCCTGAGTTCGGTGCACGTGTCCGCTGGGGCGCTCTCCGGTGACGTGCCGGCGTCTTCGCCGCTGGCGCCACCCGCATCTTCGGCGTCTGTGCTGGCACTTCCACCGGTGCCCGCGTCCATCAACTCATCACTCGACATGCCGCCGGCACCGCCGCCAGCAGGCTCCGGTTCGATGAGCCCCTCCGCGGGGTTGCTGCCATCCGTGCCGTCCCCCGTCGAGGCGGCGTCATCCGAATCGCGCTCCGATGCACGGCTGGAGTTCGAGCGCTCGGCCGAAGTCGTCGCAGATGAACTGCTGGTGTCAGCGACAGGCTGCCCTTGCTCCAGGCCCTCATTCTCATCGGCGACGTCGTTTGCGCCTGTCTCGGCCGGCGGGGAGCCGGCACCCATGTCGTTCGAAGTGTCGCCGCCGCAGCCCTCGAGGGGTAGGGCTGCCAGCGACAGCGCCAGCACGATGAGAGAGCGCAATTGTCCGGCCCTCATGGCACACTCCGTTGGGCGAAGGCTCCCGGCGGGGTGGTTCTCGTTTGGGACGCTCTCTTGTCTTCTGTTCGTCATCATGTGTGCTAGTTGCGTGACGGCGAAAAACGGACCATCGACTCGAGCGATCAGCGACGAAACGAAAGCATCCCGTGGCGGGCATCTCTGTGGGCTGACCAGGGCCGGTGGTATTCAGGCGGGGTGACGAACTGAGCTTCGGAGGGCTGCTCGGGGGCCCACGGTAGACCCTCCAGGTCCATGCGCCAGCTACGCTTTCAGCTCCGGAACGTCGCCGGGGTTCGTGTTGTTGATCGGAACGTGCCCGTTCTCCGAACCCGTGAAGCCCGACGTGTTCATCTGCTCGTTGCAGCCGTTCTCGCTGTTCCCCGCGCCGACCGTACCTCCTTCGACGTTGACCGCCACGCCCTGCTTGAGCTTGCCGCCAGCGCTGCCTGCGATGGCGATGGGCAGGTTGTTGATGTTGTGGTCGTTGCCGTCGGACAGCTCGGGCAACCAAATGGTCGCGCTGTTGTCCAGCATGGTGCCGTCCCCCTCCGGGATGTCGTCGAGCAGATTCACTCCAACTGGACGGCAATGGCGTTCTTCGCCCCTACGTGGTCGACTTTCTGCGGGGTGACACGTTGCAGGCTGATGCCGCTGAGGTGCCGGTGGGCAGGTGGTTTCACATGGTGGTGTACTGGCAGCGCGCGGCAGATCCCACCGGCGCCTTCGCGCTCTACATCGACGGCGCGGTCGCGGTCAGCGTGACGGATTTGGTGACGGACGAGTCCGAGACCGCCGAATGGTACGTGGGCAACTACGCGGCGATGCTGACGCCAACGGACAACACGCTCTACGTGGACGACGTCACCATCTCGTCGACGGGGCCCTAGCTCGTCTGGGCAACGCACGCGCCTACCCGACCGCATACATCTGGCGCCCCCTCACCGAAGCAGCACCATCCTTCTCAAAAGCTGCGTGATACCTGTCAGTGAATCACGGTCGCGGAGTTGGGCCTTCAGGAGAGACGAAGTTCTCACTACGCCAGGTCGGAAAGAGCGCCGGTCGAGAACGAGCTATCGGGTCCCTGACCATAGCTGTCGATTTCGACGCCAAACGCTTGGGCGATGGACACGAGCAGGTGATTGTTCGCACCTGCAGCGTACGCGCTGTCCCGTGGCCCGCAGGAATCGTTCGGTGGCAAGCAGTCCGGAGTAACCCGAAGCCGCCGGCCGAAACGGAACGGAACGTTCGAACCTCCTGCCAGCACGGTTGGCACGCCGGAGGATGCGTGCAGCGCTGGATTCCCGAGTTCACTCGAAGCATACACCAACGTGCTATCCAGTGCTCCCATCTCGTCCAGCCGCTGCAGCAAGCGCGCCATCTTCTGGTAGCAGTACTTGTTGTACTTGGCGAGCGGCAACCAGGTGGACGGGTCACCGGTTCCTGACAGGGTGCCTTGCCAGTCGTAAGAAGGCGACACGTACTGGTGCGCGACTTGGTTGTGCAGATCTGACGGCAACCCGAGCCCCAGTGAGTCCACCTGCGCGTTGTTCGCCACATCCCACGGCAAGTCGTTCATGACGAGCGTTCCAAACCGAGTTACGTCACAGGCAAACGCCTGCGCCAACAGGTCGATGAAGAAGTCCGTCACGGCGTCGAAGGTCGGCTCGCCACCGTTGTAGCGCATCAGCGCTTGGATCTCCGAAGGGAACTCTCCAGCAGCCGGGCGCGGAGGCGGTTCGGTACAAGAGGGCCCGCTGCCGACACTTCCGAACGACTTCTCCAGGTCGCGGAGCGCCGCCAGATGTTGATCCATCTTCTGCTGCTCGATCGGTGACAAGCGCTCCCGCAATCGATTGCAATCGTCGCGCACGGCATCGATCACACTCTGTCCCAGGGCGTTGCGTCTCATCAGCTGCGCCTGACCATCCGCGTCGTCCGCAGGCGCAAAGCCGCCGAACAGGTAGTCGAACGCCTCGTAGGGCGAGATGATCTTGCTGACGCCAACACCGCCAGTGCTGAAGGAGAGCGAAATACCTACGTGAGGGTTGGGATCTCCGACGCCGAGTACGACGTTGCTCTTGGTGGTGGCGGCACCGAGTCCAGACTCGACGGAAAGGAATTGGTCGAGGGACGAGTTGACGGGCTGCCCGTTGACGAGGGGGCTACCCGTCAAGATGCTGCAGGTGGCGTCGTGCCCGTCGGCGGGGAGATCCATGCCCTCGATGACGAGCAATCGGTCCTTGAAGCTCTTGCCGAATGTCTCTGGGTCGTCGAAGGGTTGCAAGGAACAGTTCGGGTACGAAATGTCCCATTCGGTTTCCGTATCCGCACCTCGTAGCGAGAGTCCTTCGACTGCAATATCCGGAGAGTCCGGAGTGCGCATCGAGTGGTACTCGTACGCCACGCCGTGCGGGTGGTACATGGTCACCAGCTTGAGTGGGAGCGCCTCTCCGGCGGATTGGGCGAACGCATCCTCCAACAAGCGATAGAACGGCAGTGTAGTGGCACCGATGCCGACGGCGCGCAGGAAGGAGCGCCGGGTGGCGCTGCGCGCAGATTGGGGACGGACGAAAGGCTTCTTCACAGTGGCCTCCTCTGAATGAAAGATGGGCTGGCGACGTAGGCAATGAGAACGTCGATCAAGTTGTCCTGGCTCTCAGCAGGCAGCTCTTTCCAAAGGTCGACGAACGCGTCCTCGGCGACGGCTACGGTCTCGTTGCTGCGAGCGGCTGTGCTGCGAAAGAGTTGGCGGGCTAGGCAACGCTTCACATCATCGCCCTTGGCCAAGACGGCGAGTAGCTCCGTGCTATCGCCGTAGCTGCCGTCGATGTCGGACCCAACGTCGAGGGTGACGCTAGTATCGATGGGGCGATCATTGTCCGTCGTTCTCGCTTTGCCAATGCCGTCGAAGTTCTCCATCGTGAACCCAAGACCATCAATCAGTGTATGACAGCCCTCGCAACCGGGCGCCTCGGTGTGCACTTGGAAGCGCTCACGGGTCGTCCGATTGGGATCCGGCGGAGGGAAACTGACGACGATGCCGAGTGCCCCAGGGTCCGGTGTTTCCAAACACGCCACTCGACGCATCAACGCTACGCCGCGATAGACGGGGTGGCTGCCGTTGTTGCTGGAGAAAACGGACAAGAATGCGCCTTGATTCAAGATCCCGCGTCGGCCAGCGTCCGCTAGCGAGGTTCGCTGACCCTCCCCTCCCCACGGCACACCGTACAGGTTCGCCAACGACTCGCTGACGATGGTCCAATCGGCGGTGAGTAATTCGGTGAGCGTTCCCGTGGAGCGAAAGAGCACTTCCTCGATGAAAGCGCGGCTCTCCTCTTCCATCGCCTCGCTGGCATCGGCGAACTCCGGATAGATGCTCGCGGACTTCTCACGTCTGGCCACGTCATCGATACCGAGCCATTCGCGCACCACACGCACGAAACGCGCATGCCCTGCGGGAGTGTCCAGCAATCGGCGAGCCTCCGCTTCGCGTCCCTCTGCTGTGGTCAGGTTACCGGCGGCTGCCTGCTCCAGGAGCGTGGCGTCCGGTGGAGCGCCCGTGAGCAGGTATGAAAGCTGTGTTGCGAGTTCGTCGTTGCTCAATTGCACGGGGTCGGAGCCCGCACCTTCACCCAACTCCGTCAGATAGAGGAATCCCGGGGACTGCAGGACCGCGCGCACCAAGACATCGATGCCGTCTTCGTAGGTGTAGCCGTCGGCGCCCACGTGATAGGGCGATGTCGGCCCGGAAACGAAGTTCTCGACCTCTGCGTCGGTGACGGGGCGACGGAATGCCTTGGCACCGAAGGAGCGAAGGAAGTCCGCCGCGCACTGTTC
>JBNKHV010000201.1:0-4591 GCA_050290545.1 Polyangiaceae bacterium
TCATGAGGCTTAGGAACGCGATTGGGGCTTACAAGTCGCGTTCCTAAGCGACGTGACGCTTTGCGTCACCCTCTCACGCCGTGGCTTGTTCGGCTTCTTCCTGTTGCTCCGTGCGGCCGGGGCGGCGCGCGGAGGGGCGCACTTTGTTGGCGAGTTCATCTTGGCCGGCGAGCACGAAGAGCCCGGTGAGGACGGTGGCGACGCCCTGGAATGCGCGGTCGTATTCTTCAATCGCGCGGTTCTTCTTGGCCAGAGTGTCCTGAGCTTCGCGGACTTCTCGCGCCACGAGTTCGAGTCGGTTGCGCAGTTCGGATTGGGCGTCGCTGATGTCTTCTGCGATTGCGGAAGTGTTCACTTCAGCGCCCGCCACGCGCGGCGCCGGCAGATTGACGGTCGCGAGCGCGGTGCTGACCTGACCGGCGAAGCGTTCGAGGACGACCGGATCTTGTGGTGCGGCTTCTGGGAGCACGGTTCGAGTCACGGTTTGCCCGAACAGCCCAGTCAACACCTCACGCAGCTCGACGAGCTTGGTCGTCAACTTGTCCGCCGCCTCATCTCGTTCGGCCCGAGCCGGCGCGTCATCGGCCAACTCTCGCTCGTGCGTTTCGTCCGCGCTGACCATCTCGTCCCGACGCCCCACGAGCGTTGCTCTCAATTGAGTCACCACGCTCTGCATGGCAGTGGGATCGCCGCTCGGTAGTACGCGAGCTAGAGAGTCTGTCAGAGTCTGCAGCTGCGCCTCGGCGATCGCTGCCACCGCGTCTGCACCCTTTTGACGATCCGTTACGAGCTTTGAAGCCATGGATTCCACCCTTCTCTTGATGCCATCGGTGCACCCCATGCGCCCGATTGATATGCGGCCCGGCATACACGCGCGCAGGAATGGTGACAAGTGGGTTTTTGGTCTTGCGATGATGTTGAGAGACCTCGTGGGAGATGGTTTCGTGGGTTCTCCCACGGGTTGAGATGGTGAGAATGTGAAAGTTTGGTCGATGTGTTTGGAGCGCTTGGTGACGGTGATGCAACACGGGGTCGGCCGTGGGTGCGGTTGGTGCACGGCAGGACTGTCAACAGCTGGGGCGGCTGGCGAAGTACATCATTCGGCCTCAAATCGCGCAGGAGGCACTCGCCCGATGTTCTGCTGGCGAGCGGTTGCTCGCATTCAGGAAAGCGCGGAAGGACGGGGGCGCGCTGGTGCTCGCGCCCGGAGACCTGTTGCTAGTTGGCGAGCGTTGTCGGGTGCGAGGATGAACGTGTACCCAAAGCACTCTGCCAGTCGAGATTGCTCGGTCGGTTGGGTGCCTGGGTACCGCGTCGACGGACGTCTCAGCAAATGTCGCAATGCAGCGTCACCCCCCGCGCTACAGTGGGCAATCTGGCGCTGCCACGCCCGGGAAGCCGTGACGCTGCGCCACTCGCTCCCAGAATTCTGACACACAGCGACACACGTGCTGTACACTCGCCCCACTTGCTCTGGCCCAGCTCCGAGTCAGCCTAGGGGAAGACGTGCATCGCATCTTCATCAGCTACAGCCATGCGGACAGCCACTACGCTCGGCGCTTGGCAGAGGCCTTGAACGCCAACGGCTTCCGCGCCTGGCTCGACGAACGCATCAACTACGGTGAAGAGTGGCCCAGCGCAGTCCAGGCTGCGTTGGACCAAAGCGACGCAGTGATCGTGCTCATGACGCCGCGCGCGGAGAAATCGTTGTGGGTCCAGAACGAACTTGCCCGAGCACTGCGCAAGTCCAAGCGCCTATTTCCCGTCCTTCTGGCAGGCGAGTCGTGGCTCTCTGTCGAGTCGATCCAATACCATGACGCCCGTGATGGACACCTGCCCCCATCGAAATTCTACGAGTCGATTCGGCACCCGAACCAGTCCACGCCTCACCCCCGTCCGGCCATGACTTCGTCTGGAGCAAGGACGCTGTCTGTCGAACGCGCTCGAATCGTAAGGGCGGGATCTGCCTTGCTCTTGGTTGGGATGTTGGTCGTTTCATACTACGTCGCCAGGTCGGGAAGGCCTTCCGAGACGAGTGTCCTTCCAAGCTCCGCTGAGCTGGGCCCCGTTGCCTCCGACACACAAGCCCCCGATTCGACCGTCGACGGCAGTCCGGCGGAGCCGGGAGATGGGCAACCAGGCACTCGCCAGATTCAATTCGAGAAGTTGAAGAATCGACTCCAGGTATCAGATCTCGATGGAATGGATCCCTAGATGGCAAAGCGACCAGTCAGAGTACCACCCGGCGTGTTGCTGTTCGTCTTCACGCTGCTTGCAATCCTCGCGTTCAGCGCAAATACTTCCGCGGGCAAAGGACAAGCGCGCGCACAGAATACGCCGGCACGACTAGCCGTATTTCCCTTCCGCAACGCACTCGAGCATCGCAACGACGGCAATGGCGCGGTGCTGGGCGACGCCATCGCCGACAGCCTGACGAACGCTCTGAAGAGTGTGTCGAAGCTGTCAGTCACGGATAGTCAAACGGTAGTGCAGGCGATGGCGACTTTCCCCCCAGGCGGAGTTGAGACAGAGGACGCCCGAGTCGAGTCGATGGCTCAGCACCTGTCGCTACAATTGGCCATCATCGGTAGCTACCAGCTCCTGCCAGGGCTTCTGCACGTGGACGCCCGAATCCTCTTTTTCGGGAAGTCGGCGCGGCGCCCGCAAGTCATTTCCGTCGACGGGAAGTATCCGGAGGAATACTCGCTGATGCTGAACAAGCTCGCCGACGCGATTACGTCCAAACTCGCCATTCCGATCCGCAGTGCCGAGGCGGAGAACATCAAGAGCGTGCTGGCGAACGTCGCCCAGGAAGAAGCGTACGACCTGTATTCACGCGGAGAGAAGCAGCGCGCGCTCGGCACCAAGCAGTCGCTGGAACGCGCTCTGGCGCTTTTCGACGCCGCGCTGCAGAAATCCCCTGACTACGCGTTGGCGCTGGCCGCCAAAGCAGAGACACAGGTTGAACTGTTCAAGTTCGAAAAGGCGTCGGGGACAGAAGGAAACGAGCGAGGGCGACAGGCCCTGAGCTCCGCCCGATCAGCCGTCAGTGCCTCTCCCAATCTGGGAAGGGCGTACGCCGCCGAGGCTGCAGCGCAGGCAGCCCTCGGCGACATGAAAGCGGCGTTGCGAGCCGCCGAGCGAGCCAAGCAGGTGTGGCCCAACGACGGCCGCCTGCAACTCGACTTGGCCAAAGCACTTGCCGGCGGACGCCTCACCCGCAGCCGCGAAACGGACAGGGCCTTCGCGCTTCAACCAGGTCTCGGCCTCCTTTTCCCTGAGCTACCGAAGGTGCTGGTTCAAAACACGACCGACCATCCCTTCACTCTCAAATTCAAACCAGACGATGGGGCGGCCTATCCTGAGACGACACTCCCACCTCACTCCTCGCGAATGGTGCCCGTGTTCCCGGGCGCGTACGAAGTCGCCATCGAAGGCGCCTTGGGGAAGATCGTCGATCGGCAAGTCTTCGAGGGGGGCGCCGACTATCGTCTCGACTTATCCGGAACGCTGCCACTGTCCACATTCACCTTCGTCAACAATGGTCGCGCGACGCTTCGAGTCAGTCTCGCGGGCCCCACGAAGAAGTCGTTGAAGTTGGGGCCACTACAAACTCAGGATGTCGAAGTGCTCGCTGGTGAGTATCGAGTTACGGCAACCATCCCCGGCGCCTCTCGAACGGATCAACACGAGCTGGCCAAGGGGGAAGATGAACGAGTCGAGTATCAGTACACGGGCAGCGTGTTCAACCCTGCAAGTCTGACCGTCGAGAACAGCGGCAATACCAGCTTCACTCTCACCCTCAGCGGAACTAAGTCGTACAGTTTTCGAATTCCGCCCAACGGCAAGACATTCAGCCTCCAGGCAGGCGAGTATGACCTTCGCGCATCTTGCGGAGGACAGTCCGCAGAGGGTGACCACATTTCCCTAGAACCGAACACCGAAGCGGTCGTCAGCGAATTCGGCTGCAACGTCTACTATCGCTGACCATTGCGGTTCGAGGTACAGGTCCAGCGAGTCCGTCCTCGTCGGTTGCTGAGGATCGTAAGCCCGCGCGGGTCCTTGGAAAGGAAGACTTCCGCTGTCTCACCGAGTCGCCTCAGGCAATCACACCAAGTCGGAGTGGGGCCGGTCACGCTCAGCCATGCGCTGAGCGTACTACTGTTGGCGGCTTGTCAACCTCGCCAACTCCGGCCGTCATCGGGCTCGATGACACTGCTGCTGGGACTGTCGACGATTCGCAGTCCCTGGTCTCGCTGACGCCTGTCGACCGGCACGACGGCGCCGGAGGCTTCGGCGGTTGGTTGCTGTTTGCTGGCCTGATGCTGACTTGGTGTGCACTGGTGCTTGGGCTTTCGTGGTTGCCAGCGCGCTGGGGACTGAGGAGCGTGCGTGGCAGCGTGGGCTCATCATGCTCGCGCCGTTGCCTGCCGCGGTTCTGATCATGACCCAGATGCGGCGCAGGCCTGGATCGCTGCGGCTTCAGCCAAGCAACTGGAGGAGATCCCGAGATTCATGCCTGCCACACACATGATGGGCAAACCTCCGTCGGCGCACCTCAGATACGCATCGAACTCATTCGGACAGATCC
>JBNKHV010000202.1:0-4274 GCA_050290545.1 Polyangiaceae bacterium
CGCATCCGCTTCGGCAACTTGAGCGCCATGGACCACCACCCGATCCACCTTCATGGCTACCACTTCAAGGTCGTGGAGACCGACGGCGGACCGATCCCACCCTCCGCCCAAGTCCCGGAGACGACCGTGCTCGTGCCTACCGGCAGCACGCGCACAGTCGAGTTCATCGCCAACGAACCCGGGGATTGGGCCATGCACTGTCACATGACCCACCACGTGATGAATCAAATGGGTCACGGCTTCCCCAACATGCTGGGCGTGGAGCCCGGCAAGCTCGACCAGCGAGCTCGCGGTGTCGTCCCGGGCTACATGACGATGGGACAAGACGGCATGGGCGACATGGCCACGATGGGCATGCGGGTCCCGGACAACAGCCTGCCCATGGTCGGTGCCCAAGGACCCCACGACTACATCACGATGGGCGGCATGTTCACAATCCTGAAGGTGAGGGATAACCCGAGCCGCGACGGGGAATGGTTCCAAGCCCCCGCCGAAACCATGGCCAGGCCCGCCACGACCGCTGAACTTCAGAAGGACGGTATCAAGGCATGACGACGCTACTTCGACGCTTCTCAGTTCCCTTCGCGGCGCTCGCCGGTGTGCTGGCTTTGGGCTGCGCCCCTGAGCCGATCGCCTATCCCGAGGGGCATCCCGCCCGAACCCAAACCGACGACACACGAGCGACCCCAGCGCCCCGCTCCCTCGAACCCCACTACGTGCCCCCACTGCCAGAAGAACAGGGGCACCATCATCACCACCATCACGCGCCCCAAGCGCCGTCCACCACTACGACGACAGCGCCCGACGCCAGCGCGGCACCGCCCCCCGAAGACCAAGCGCCCCCCGAAGGCCAAGCGCCCCCTGCGACCGGAGATCACCAACATGTTCACTGAGCCTGGCAAGTCCCAGCCCATCGGGCGACGCCTGTTCACGTCACTGTTCGCCATCGCCACACTATTCACCAGCGCCACCGCGTGCATCCCCCGAGACGCCGGCTACCGAGACGTGCGACGGCTCGTCGAACGGCAAGCGGGGATCCCGATCAGCGCCGATCCCAAGCCGACCACCCCGAGCCCCGAGGTCCGGCAATTGCTCGGTCGCCCACTGACGGAAGAGAGCGCGGCGCGCCTCGCCGTCATCAACAGCCCGAAGGTGGCGGCTGCGATGGAGCGAGTGGGTGTGTCGCGTGGGCAACTGGTGCAAGCCGCGGCGCTACCGAATCCCGTTGCTGATGCTGCGCTGCGCTTCAACTCCGACTCGACCAGCTTGGATGTGGGCGTGATGCAGGACTTGACGGAGCTCCTTCTCCTGCCGCGCAGGAAAGGGTCAGCCGACGCCGCGCTGCGAGCAGAAGCGTACGACGCGGCCCATGAGATCGTGAAAGTCATCTTTGGAGCGCGCGCCAGCTTGTACGACTACCAGGCGCAACGACAGCTGCTCGAGCTGCAGCAGCAACTGCTCACCTCGACCTATGCCGCGTTCGAAGGCGCAACGAGGATGCGTGAGGCGGGCAACATCACCGAGCTGTCTTTGGCCCGACACCAGAGCCGATACGAGCAAGCACGGTTGGCAGCCGCCAACGCAGAAAACGATCTGTTTGCAGCAAAGAAGCGCTTGGCCACCACGCTCGGCCTGTGGGGAGCCGACGATACCTGGGACGTCGCGGCGCCGAACGAGGAGCTGCCGTCACCACTGACCCAGGACGCGATGCGGCGCGCGTTGGCGGCCAACCTCGAACTCAGAGCGCTGGAACACAGGCACTACTCGGCGCGGCAGCAGCTGACGTACAGTCGAGTCAAGGGCTGGCTACCAGAACTGCGGGCGGGCGTTGCCGCGGAACGCGAAGAGGACGCTTGGGGCGTCGGGCCTGCGCTCGAACTCGAGCTGCCATTGTTCTACCAGGGGCAAGGTCAGGTCGACGCGGCGGAAGCCATGGCGCGACAGATCGAAGCCCAGCTGGAGGACAAGGCGATCGAGATACGCAACGTCTCGGAAGTTGCGTTCCAGCGATTGGCAGCGACCCGAGCGCGCCTGACGTACCTCGACGAGGAGCTCCTGCCGTTGCAACGCCGCTTGGTGCACGAGGCGCAACTTCAGTACAACGCGATGAACATCGGCTTGTTCGAGCTGCTCGCGGCAAAAAACGACGAGCTGGACGTGCAGCGTCAACGCATCGTCGCATTGCGCGACTTGCGCCTCGCCCACAATGCAGTGGAGCAGCTCTTCGCGGGAGGCATACCGGCGGAGGGGGCACCCATGACAGCCGGCGATCCCCTCGGTGCAGGGGTAGCACAAGCGCAGCACTGACCTGGGCGGGCGAAGTAGCGCCGTTGGTTTCGCGAATGTTCCGTCGTCCTCCCGCGACGAAACTTGGGCGGAACAGGAACGTTGACGGCCAGCCACACGCGACGTTGTAGGCGTCGATCCGTGAATGAGGTCGCCGCCCGTCGTCCGAGTCGCTTGGAGCTGACCCGACCCTATCCGCGGCTAATCGCCAACTTCTCGTCGCCGGATAGCTCGTCCGAAGCGCAAGACTGGCGCGCCCAAACGGAGCTCATCCTCAACGCCGCTGGTGAAGGCATCTACGGATTGGACCTCGACGGGCGATGCACCTTCGTCAATCCGGCCGCGGCCAAGATGACGGGGCACGCGGTCGAAGAACTCTTGGGGCAACCGATGCACGATGTCGTGCATCACTCGCACCCGGACCACGAGAGCTACTCCCGTGAGGAATGCCCGATCTACGCAGCGTTTGCCGATGGCATGATCCGCAACGTCGTCGACGAAGTCTTCTGGCGCAAAGACGGCAGCTGCTTTCCCGTCGAATACACCAGCACTCCCATCTACAACGGCGCCGAACTCGTCGGCGCCGTCGTGGTCTTCAGGGACATCACCCTGCGCCGGCAAACGGAGGACCGCCTCCGAAAAGCGCTGTCCGAGGTGCAACGGCTCAAGGAACAACTGCTGCGCGAGAACACCAGCCTGCGCCTCGAAATCGAAAACGCACGCGGGCTCCAAGAGGTCGTCGGCACGAGCTCCGTCTTGCGAGAGATGATGCGTGTCGTGATCCGCTTCGCAGCGACGGACTCCACGGTGCTCATCCAAGGAGAAACTGGTACGGGCAAGGAGCTCGTCGCTCGTGCGGTGCATCGCATGAGCGAACGCCACCACGGCCCGATGATCCGGGTCAACTGTGCTGCGATCTCTGGGCAGCTAGCAGACAGTGAACTCTTTGGTCACGAAAAGGGGGCGTTCACCGGCGCCGTTGCCCGGCGTGCCGGGCGCTTCGAGCAAGCGCGGGGTGGCACGCTCTTTCTCGACGAGGTCGGCGAACTCTCGCTTTCCACCCAGTCCAAACTGCTGCGCGTGCTCCAAGAGCGGGAATTCGAGCGCGTGGGCGGCAACGAGACACTGACCGCGGACGTTCGCGTGATCGCCGCCACGAACCGAGACCTCAAAGCGCTGGTCCGTCAGGGTACGTTTCGGGCCGATCTCTACTTTCGGCTGAGTGTGGTCCCGATCTACGTGCCCCCGCTTCGAGACAGAACTTCCGACATCTCCGCGCTGGCTGACCGCTTCCTGCGTCAGCTGGAGGTTCGGCTGGGACGGAGGCTGGGACAGATCAGCGCTGCAGGGTTGGCTAGACTCGAGCGCTACCACTGGCCCGGCAACGTGCGTGAACTTCAGAACGTCGTCGAGCGTGCCGCGATCTTGTCGGATGACCTGGAGGTCCAGGTGCCGGAGGAGCTGCTCGCGTTCGCCGATGCCCCCGGCCAGACCTTGCCTGCCTTGCTCGATGCGCCCAGTGCCCCGCCCTCTGCCACCACGTCCCTCGCCGACTCACAGCGCGTAACTCCTCCGAGTGAACCTCCCCCAGCGCCGGAACTCGCTGAACTTCCAACGCTGGATGCCGTGGAGCGGCAGCACATACTCCAGGTTCTGGAGAAAACGAGATGGCGACTATCGGGACCTGCGGGGGCGAGCTCGGTCTTGGGGCTCCACCCGAACACGCTGCGCCACCGCATGAAGAAGCTCGGCATCAGCCGCTGAAACACGAGCTGTCCGATCCCCAAGGCACGTGCCCGACACTCGGGCGCGGTCTTCGTCGCCAGGCGCGAAAAACGACGGCCCCAAACACGGACTCGCTTCCCGCTCCTCCGCGCTTCGCTACGAACCAGTCCGGGAGAAAGCTTCTCGAGATCAGGTCTCAGCTTCCCGCGGGCAATCAGCGCGAAGACACTAATGCACGATGATCAACGCTCGCTGCGTTGCAG
>JBNKHV010000203.1:0-51741 GCA_050290545.1 Polyangiaceae bacterium
CCGGCATCTTCATCGGCTCTCAGAACGCAGGTCAGGAGCTGCTCGACGCGCTCACCCAAATCCGCGGCGAGGTCGCCTCCTGCGACATCCAGATGCCGCAGCCAAGCGGGGACGTCACGATCGATACCGACAAGGTCAACGTCACCCTCACGCTCAGTGGCGAGGACGCGACGCTCGGTCGGGTTGACGCCGAGGGTGAATGTGGGGACCTCGCGGGCTGGTACTACAACGACAACGCAGATCCGACCCGCATCCTGCTGTGCCCGACTTCGTGCGACGCGGTCATGAACGACCCCAGCTCGCGCATCGACATCGTGTTGGGTTGTGAAGTGGCGCAAACCTTCCCGCAGTTGGCTCGTTGAGTCGGCACGCGAGTCCGGAGTCTCGAGCTTCAGCTGCGGCTGGACTGTGTCGGCTGGACTGGTCAGGCAGGAAAGAGCTGCTCGGTGGCTTCCACGAAGCCCTCTCCGGCATTGCCCCGCGTGATGTAGCGGGGCGGCAGTGAGAACGGCCCGCGCAGATTCGCGACGCCGATTGTCGTCTCGAAGGCGGCGAAGCAAGCGGCGTCGTTGCCGCTGTCGCCGATGAACGCCCAGCGAGAGCGAGCCAGACCGGGCTCGATTTGGAAGACCCGGCTCAGGAATCGTAGGCTGCCGCTGGCCTTGTCGTCGACGTCCAAGCTGATGTGCAAGTGCACGCTGGAATGCACGGTTCTGAGGCCGAGCTCTCGTGCTGCGGTGCTCACCCGTTGGATCTCGTCGGGTTCGAGGTTCTGGTTTTCGCCGATGTCGAAGGTGAAATCGGCGAGCCTACCGAAGGAGTCGTCCGTCGGGACCAGCGACGGGAAGCGGGCCATCAGCTGATCGGCGAGCTGGTGTAGGCGTGTTCGACGTTCCTTGCGCTGCTGGGGTGTACAGCGGTCGCTCACCACGATTCGGCCGTGTTCTCTGTGCAGGGTGATGGAACCATTCTCGGTGATCATGCCGTCCACGGGCCATTGTCTGATGAGCACCTGTCCCCAGCTCGCTGGGCGGCCCGTGACGCCGACCAGACGCACCTCTCGCGCTGCGAGGCGGCACAGCGCCGCGTAGGTCGGCAGCGCCAACCGGCCGTGGTCGAGCACCGTGTCGTCGAGGTCGAACAGGAGTCCTTCGATTCGCTCGAACGAAGCCTGCGGGATTTCCGATATCCGCTGCATGGCGTGGGCTTGTACTCTAGGGCGGCCCGGGTTGGAAATCCGACTCCGGCTGAGCCAGGGCCGATTCGGCTCCCGCTCGGCCAGGGCTGTGACTATGCTCGGCGCCATGTGGAGTTCGGCGCAAAAGGTTCTGGCAATCGTCGCCATCGCTTGGTTTCAGCTAGGCGTCGTGTCGCTGGGGTGGGCGCAAACCGAAAACCCCAGCAAAGAGAGCAACGAAGAGCAGCTGCGCCGCTCCCAGGATCTCTCGCGAACCATCATGAGTCCGTTCTGCCCCGGCAGAACGTTGGATTCCTGCCCCAGCCCCTACGCCGCCGAATGGCGGGAAGACATCCGCGACATGGTCGCCGAAGGGATGAGCAGTGAGGAGATCCGCGCCGCACTGAAGAAGAGGACCAATAAGGATCTGACCGGCGCGCCGAGCACGGCCCTGGATTCAGTCTTGCCGGTATTGGTGACGGTGGTCGCGCTGCTGCTCTTGATCTTGTTACTACGGGTCTTAATCAAGCCCAGCAAGGCGACGGGAAACGAGCCCGCAAGACGTGAAACGAAAGAGAAACCTCCAACCGATCGAAAAGCGCTCGACAAGCGCCTAGACGAAGAGCTGGAAGAACTCGACGACACCTGACTCCGCCAGCGAGTGCTGCGCGGAGCCACAGCGAGGAGAAAGAAATGCCGGAACAACCTCAAGCGCTTCGTGAAGACATTCGCAACCTCGGGGCGCTGCTTGGGGAAGTGCTCAAGACGCATGCGGGCAACGCCATCTTCGACCGAGTCGAGGACGTCCGCTCCTTGGCCAAGCGCGCCCGTTCAGGAGATGCCATCGCGGCGGAGCGACTGTCGAGCACTCTCGCCAGTCTTCCGGTCGGCGAAGCGCTGCCGGTGGCGCGGGCGTTTTCCCTGTTTCTGACGCTGGTGAACATCGCAGAATCGCACCATCGGCAGCGAGAAGTGCTCGCTGCGCAGCGAGGTGAGGAGACGGGCACCGGATGGCAGAGCGGGCTCGTCCACAGCTGTGACCAGTCCTTCGGCGCTCTGTTGGAAAAGGGCGTCACCAAGGACCAGCTCCACGACGCGGTGACTCGCCTCGAGGTCGAGCTGGTGTTGACGGCGCACCCGACCCAGGTCGTGCGCCGCACGATGCTGCAGAAGTACAACGCGCTGACGGAGCTCTTGGCGCGTCGCGACTCCGCTGAGCGCCACTGGGCATTCTCCGATCTGGATCTGGAGGAGGCACTGACTCGAGAAATCACTTCGATCTGGGATTCGGACGAAGTGAATCGAGAGAAGCCGACACCGCTCGACGAGGCCCGCGGCGGTCTCGTGATGTTGGAGCAGGTGGCTTGGTTCGCGCTCCCCGTGTGGCTGCGCGAGCTCGACCGCACGCTGCGCAAGCACACGGGGCGCGGCCTACCGCTGGATGCGGCACCCATCCGCTTTGGTTCCTGGATGGGCGGCGATCGGGACGGTAACCCGAACGTCACACCTCAGATCACTCTGCAGGCGACGTGGCTCGGGCGTTGGATGGCGGCATCTCTGTTCGGGCAAGAGATCGACGCTCTGCGCTCCGAGCTTTCGTCTCGTTCGTGCAACGCCGAGCTGCGCGCCCGCGTGGGCGATGTGTCCGAACCCTACCGTGAGTTGTTGCGCGAGGCGCGTGACCGCCTGGCCAACACCAAGGCGCGGATGGAGGCGCTACTCGAGGGGCGTAGCCCGAGCGACGAGGAGTGTTACACGCGCGCGGACGAACTGCGCGATGTGTTGCTTCTGTGTTACCGCTCGTTGTGTGCCGTGGGGCAGCAGTCCGTGGCGCATGGGCGGCTCTTGGACACCATTCGGCGGCTTTCGTGCTTCGGCTTGACGATGGCGCGGCTCGACATTCGCCAGGAGAGCAGTCGGCATACCGACGCCCTTTCCGCCATCACCCGGCACCTGGATCTGGGCGACTACGCGGAGTGGCCAGAGGAGAAGCGGCAGGAGTTCTTGATTGCCGAGCTAGCCAACAAGCGACCGCTGATCCCTCACGATCTGCCCATGACGCCCGAGGTGCAAGACGTGATCAACACGATGCGCGTGGCCAAGGAGATCGGTCCCGAGCCTCTCGGCGCCTACGTGATCTCGATGGCGCGTCAGCCTTCCGACGTGTTGGCGGTGGAACTGCTGCAGAAGGCTGTAGGTAATCAGACGCCTCAACGCGTGGCGCCTCTGTTCGAGACCATCGATGATCTGCGTGCGGCAGGCGACGTCATGCGCCGCCTCTTCCGCATCCCTTGGTACCTGCAGCACATCCAGGGCAAACAAGAGATCATGGTTGGCTACTCGGATTCCGCCAAAGACGGCGGGCGCTTGGCGGCCAACTGGGAGCTGTACAAGGCCCAAGAGGAGGTCGTCGCCGCCTGTCAGGAGTTCGGCGTGCATCCGACCCTGTTCCACGGTCGCGGGGGCACGGTGGCTCGGGGAGGTGGCCCGACCCACTTGGCCATCCAATCGCAGCCTGCAGGCTCGATCATCGGCACGTTGCGAGTGACCGAGCAAGGCGAGATGATCCAGGCCAAGTTCGGCACTCCGCGTGTCGCCATGACGACGTTGGAGACGTACGTCTCTGCGACGATCGACGCGACCCTGGACCCACCGCGTAAACCCGAAGCATCTTGGCGTGAGCTCGCGGACACGTTGGCGATCACTTCGTGCGAGAGCTATCGAGCGGTGGTGCGCAAGGAGCCGCGGTTCGTCGAATACTTCCGCAAGGCGACGCCTGAGGTCGAACTAGGGTCGCTGAACATCGGTAGCCGGCCCGCGCGACGTCGCGCGGGTGGCGGCATCGAGACTCTGCGCGCCATCCCCTGGATCTTCGCTTGGACGCAGAATCGCTTGTGTCTGCCCTCGTGGTTGGGCACGGGGGCAGCTGTCGCCCACGCCATCGAGCAAGGGCACGAGCAGGAACTGCGCACGATGTACGCGAACTGGCCCTTTTTCCGCTCCACGATCGACCTCATCGAGATGGTCTTGGGCAAAGCCGACCCCGCGCCGTCCCAAGGCTACGACAAGAGCCTGGTACCGGCGGAGTTGCACAGTCTGGGCGACGAATTGCGGGCACGGTTGCGCAACACCGAAGCCGCCGTCCTCAAAGCGAGCGGCCACGAGCGCCTACTCGAAAACAACCCCGAGATCCGCGTGGGGCTCGAGCTGCGCAACCGCTACATGGACCCGATCAACGTGCTGCAGGTCGAGCTCTTGCGACGCATCCGCTCACAGCAGGGCGATGGGCCTCCGGACGCGATGTTGTGGGAAGCCTTCGTGGTGACTGTCAACGGGATCGCCGCAGGCATGCGCAATACGGGCTGAAGCGGATCGACACCACCGCGCAGGGGAGCTAGGGTCGGCCCTGCACGGTGATGGTCGAGCCCTGGTTTGTCGTACTCGTCGTTTTGGCGGGGATCATCGCCGGCGTCGTCAACACGATTGCCGGCGGCGGGTCGTTCCTCACGCTTCCCGCGCTGCTGTTGTTGGGTCTTTCGGACCACGTCGCCAACGGCAGCAATCGTGTCGCCATCCTGATGCAGACGGCCTACGCGGCCTGGCTCTACCATCAGAAGGTGCCCATCGATGGACGTGCCCTCAAGCGCTCGGTGGCGATCCTGCTGCCGGGTGCGTGCCTCGGGATCTACGTTGCCAGCGCGTTGGAGCCTGCGTCGTTTCGCGGTGCCGTGGGCGTGTTCTTTCTCGGCTTCACGGCGTTGATGTGGGTTCAACGGCAGAAGCTGCTCGGTACCGTCAAAGCCTCGTCGCCTTGGCTCTTGGGGCCCGTGCTGTTCGCCGTCGGGGCCTACGGAGGCTTCCTCCAGGCGGGGGTCGGGCTGTTGCTGCTGGCCACGCTGCCGTCGTTCTTGGGGGTGGATCTCAAGCACGCCAACGGGCTCAAGCTCGCGCTCGTCTTCACCTGGACGCTGCCGGCGGTGCTGTGGTTCGCCTGGGTGGATCAGGTCGAGTGGACTGCCGGCTTGGTGTTGGGCGCTGGTAATCTGATAGGCGCCCAACTGGGGGCTCGCCTGGCGGTCGAACGTGGCAATCGGCTGATCTTCGCCGCTCTGATCAGCGTCATGGCGCTGACGGGAGCGCGCTTGTTGTGGTCCTTGTTCTAGAGATTGAGGGCCGCAGCCGGTGGGATGGGAGCTCACTCGGTGCGACGCGGTTGACCGCGCCTCGGAGCGGTTGCTCACGCCCGGAGCGTTGCGTCCGTCGTCACTGCCCCGGAGCGTTGCGCCCGTCGTCACTGCGCGGCGGGAGCCGGCGCCTCTTCCGTCGCTTCGACGGGCGCTTCCTCGGCGGCGGCAACGTCTTGGCCTGTTGCTTCGCCTTGGGGGGCACCCTCCGCTTCCTCTGCGCCGTCAGCCTCAACTGCGGGGTCGCCATCCGCCGGCTCCTGGTTGGCTTCTGCGACGGCGCTTTCCGTTTCGCTTTCCGAACCCTCGTCGGAGCCTTCCCAGTTCATCGCGTAGCCCGCGTTGCCGTCGAAACGCACCCGCTGCAGCAGGGCTTGGAAGTCTTGTATGCCCGCGTCGAAGTCGTCGGGCAGGCTGGAGTAGCCCGCGATGAACAAGACTGGATAGCTGGTGCCTTTCGAACCCGAGTGCGGACCGATCTCGTATTCGAAACCCGGGCGGCTGATGACCACCATCACGCGCTCGCGTCGGGCGTCCTTGTCGACCTGAACTTGATCGATGTTGGCGACCGCAAAGCTCGCTCCGTAGGCCTCTGCGCTGCCGATCTCGCCTCGCCCACGGTGTAGGATTTCCGCCGCGTAGCGCTTCTCCATCATCAGTCTCGCTTGGCCGATGTTGACGACCTCGTAGCCCGCGCCGGCAACCTCATCCACGTAGTCCTGCATCAGCACACGGAGCTCCTTTTCTCGCAGTTCGTTCGAGATGGGCACCGTCCTAAGCCAGATGACGCCACTGTGCACTTTGTGCACGTAGCGCAGGTCGTAGATGAGTTCCGTGCGATTGGTGTCGACCTTGTCGTCGCCGTCGGTGTCGAAGCTGAACTTGGTCTCGTAGTCTGGCGTGTTCTTCGCCTTCAACTTGCCGTGCTTCTCGTACGCGGAGTCCAAGCGCCAACCTTCGGGCAACAGGCTCGCTCCGGCGCTGTTGTCGATCGCCATCGCGTACTTGCCGTGCTCGTAACCCTCTGGCGTCAAGGTTCCTGTCATCGCCTTGGTGCAACCAGACAGCAGAACGACACCCAACAAAGCCCAGAAAGCGCTCCCGATGGAGCTCCGTGTTTTCATCATGCGAGATCCTCTCCTCACGGCCGTCATAACAAGCGCGCCGCGCGGAGGGTAGGGGACATGCCCGCGCAATCTACCAAGCGAGCGCTCCACACACTTGCTCACACGTGCTTGGGCTACGGATTGCTCACACGTCTCCCACGGAACTCCGTCGGAGAAACACCCCGGTCCGCGGCAACGTTCCCAACCACCCCGCGGCGTTGCAGTTTCGAGACGTCGCGGCCGTGTTCGAAAGGTCGTGCACGTTCTTTGCTCTGTCGCGGAGACGTCGCAGACGTGTTCGAACGAGCGCGGACGTGTTTGCTCTGCCGCGGAGTCGTCGCCGACGTGCACGAGCGGTCGCGGACGGGTTCACTCAGTCGCAGACGTGCACGTTGCCGTTGCCGACGCGCGCCTGGACACGGCGCACGTAACTCGGACGCATCTGCGACAATGGGGTGCAGCCGTGCGCGGTGGAACAGACCACTGATTCCAGCGAGCGGCGATGAACGCAGATGCGGCTACTGTCCGCGGACGGCTGGCTCCGAGGTTGGACGTCGCCTGGCCCAGTCGCAGCAGTGGTAGTCCGCTCCACCGATTCGGATTCAGGCGCGCTCGACTCGCCGGCGGAGGTGCCTGCGGGCAGATCCGAAGAGAGTTGCTCGACCTGCCGTCTCAGCCGCGCCACCTCTTGCCGCAAATCGACGTACACGCCGATCACCGCCAGTAGTGCGACGATGCCCACCCCCTGCAGCCTCAGACGCCGCCAGAGCTCGCCCCCCTGTGCGTGACGAGACAACGACTCCTTAGGTGCCGTTGCCTCGTCGGCCGCGGCGCGTCGTTTTTCGCGCGCCGCCGGGGTGGGAGCTTCGGGCTCGATCGGCTCGCCCTCAGCCCTCGAGCAACTGCCGCAACACGTACTGCAGGATGCCGCCGTGTCGGTAGTAGTCGAGTTCACCCGCGGTATCGATGCGGGTCAATGCCTCGAAACTCTTGCTCGAGCCGTCGGCAGCAGTTGCCGTCACTTTCAGCAGTTTGCCGGGTGCGAGGTCGTTCGCGATGCCTTCGATGGCGTAGGTTTCTTCGCCGGAGAGCCCGAGCGCTTCGGCGCCTTCGCCGTCCTTGAACTGCAGCGGCAACACGCCCATGCCGATCAGGTTGCTGCGGTGAATGCGTTCGAAGGACTCCGCGATGACCGCCTTGATGCCGAGCATGAAGGTACCCTTGGCAGCCCAGTCACGAGACGAACCCGTGCCGTACTCCTTGCCGGCCAGAACGACCAGCGGCACGCCGTCGGCCTTGTACTTCTCCGCAGCGTCGAAGATCGTCATCTGCTCGCCGTCGGGGAGGTGACGGGTGATGCCGCCCTCCGTACCTGGCGCCAGCTGATTGCGTAGGCGCACGTTGGCGAAGGTGCCGCGCATCATCACCTCGTGATTGCCGCGACGCGAACCGTAGGAGTTGAAGTCCTTCTGTGCCACGCCGTTGTCCGCCAAGTACTTGGCGGCTGGTGAGTTCTTGGCGATGGAGCCCGCGGGCGAGATGTGGTCGGTGGTTACCGAGTCTCCGAGCTTGGCCAGCACTCGTGCACCCTGGATGTCCACGGGTGCGGCCGGCGTCTTGGGAATGCCTTCGAAGAAGGTCGGCAGCCGCACGTAGGTGCTCTTCGGATCCCAGGCGAAACGGTCGCCCTTGGGCACGTCGAGTTGTTGCCACTGCTCCGGTCCTTTGAAGACGTCGGCGTACTTGCTTTGGAACATCTCACGCGAGAGCGACGTCGACAGCGCTTCGGACACGTCTGCTGCAGATGGCCAGATGTCCTTCAGCATTACGGGCTTGCCGTCGGCGTCGGTACCTAGGGGCTCCGTTTCGAAGTCGAAGTCCATGCGTCCCGCCAGGGCGTAGGCCACGACCAGCGGCGGACTCGCGAGATAGTTGGCGCGCACGTGCGGGTTGATGCGACCCTCGAAGTTGCGGTTGCCGCTGAGCACGGAGGCGACCACGAGATCGCCCGCTTCCACAGACTTGGCGATGCTCTCCGGTAGCGGTCCACTATTGCCGATGCACGTCGTGCAGCCATAGCCGACGACGTTGAACTTGAGAGCTTCCAGATCCGACAATACGCCGGCCGCTTCGAGGTACTCGGTGACCACCTGGGAGCCGGGCGCGAGGCTGGTCTTCACCCACGGCTTCGTGGTCAGCCCGCGGGCGTGCGCGTTCTTCGCGAGCAGGCCCGCGCCCATCATCACGCTCGGGTTGCTGGTATTGGTGCACGAGGTGATGGCTGTGATCACGACCGCGCCGTGACCGAGATCGAACTTCTCGCCACCGAGTTCCGTCGGGACGGTCGCCGAAGGATCCTTCTTGCCGGACTTCGACAGTTCGAGCAGCTGCGTGAGCGTCTTTTCCCACGTCGGCTTGATATCGCTCAGGGCGACTTTGTCTTGGGGGCGCTTGGGGCCAGCCAAGCTCGGCACGACCGTCGAGATGTCGAGCTCCAGAGTATCGCTGTAGACGGGATCCGGCGTGTCATTGGTGCGGAACAAGCCCTGCGCCTTGGCGTAGGCCTCCACACGTTCGGCTTGCTCGTCGCTGCGCCCGGAGAAGCGCAGGTAACGAATGGTTTCCGCGTCGATGGGGAAGATGCCGCAAGTGGAGC
The DNA here is from genome assembly GCA_050290545.1 of Polyangiaceae bacterium. Lineage (GTDB taxonomy): Bacteria > Myxococcota_A > Polyangia > Polyangiales > Polyangiaceae > SZUA-265. The sequence continues at coordinate 9,124 of JBNKHV010000203.1, forward strand.
CGAACTCGGGCGCCATGTTGGCGATCGTCGCACGGTCAGCTAGGGGCAGATGTGACAGGCCATCACCGTAGAACTCCACGAACTTGCCGACCACTCCCTTGTCGCGCAGCATCTTCGTGATCGTCAACACGAGATCGGTCGCGGTGGCGCCTTCGGGCAGGGCCCCACGCAGCCGGAAGCCCACGACGTTCGGCACCAACAGGTTGATGGGCTGTCCGAGCATGGCGGCTTCGGCTTCGATGCCGCCCACGCCCCAACCCAACACACCGATGCCATTGATCATCGTCGTGTGGCTGTCCGTACCCACCAGAGTATCGGGGTAGGCGACGCCATCCTGATCGAAGACGACTCGGGCCAGGTACTCGAGGTTCACCTGATGCACGATGCCCGTACCGGGCGGCACGGCAGCGAAGTTGTCCAATGCCTCTTGTCCCCAGCGCAAGAGCTGGTAGCGCTCCTGGTTGCGCTCGAACTCCAGCGAGGTGTTACGCACCAGAGCTTCGGCGGTTCCGTACTCGTCGACTTGCACCGAGTGGTCGATGACCAGCTCCGCCGGAAACAGCGGGTTGATGCGGGCTGGGTCGCCGCCCATGGCCGCCATCGCGTCGCGCATGGCGGCCAAGTCGACCACCGCCGGCACACCAGTGAAGTCCTGCAGCACGACACGCGCGGGGTGAAACGCGATCTCCTTGCTTGGCTTGGCTTTCGGATCCCAGTCGGCGAGACCCAGGATGTCCTCTTTGGTGACGCTGCCGCCGTTTTCGCAACGCAGCAGGTTCTCCAGCAGGATGCGCAACGCGTACGGCAGCCGGGAGATGTCCTTGCCGCTGGCCTCCGCAAACTTGGGGAGGCTGTAGTAGCTCAAGGACTTGTTGGAGATTTCAAGGGTGCTCTTCGTCTTGAACGAATCCTGGGAGTTGCTCGACACGTATTCCTCCGGGCGCTTTCGTGTGGTGTTGGCACCTGCCCGCTACCACTGTGGATCGCGCTTGTCCAGCTGGCTTTCGGCCCATTCGGCGCCGCGTCAACTTCCGGAAACGTCGACGTCAAAAGGCCGGATGTCGACGCCCAAAGGGCTACTCTCGATGATGGTCGCGTTGGCGACTCCGGGCGTCGGGGACTCGCCTACCGACCCGACGTTGACGATGCGGATTTCGTCCAACTGCCGCACGAAGGGGACGTGGCTTCCGCCACACACGATCACGTCCGCGGGGTCGTCGCCGAGCAGGGCGTTGAGTTCCTCGTCGTCCATCTCGGCGCTCATCGACTCGGTCGGGTCGATCGGTGAGCCATGCACGACGAGCATTTCGTGTCCGGATTCCAGTGGCAAGCGGGCCGTGTCCTTGAGTCTTGCCAGGCGAGCCACGATCAGCTCACCCAACTCATCGTGGAAGTTCAAGAGGCGCTCCAGCCGTGCCTCTTCCGCTGGGTTGCTCGGCTCCAGATCGCCGGGCTCGACCGTAGCCACTGCGCGATCGGTGAGCCCCTGTACACAGAGTGCGTTGCGTTCGACCAGCAGCTTCCAAGTTGCCAGCGGCTCGGGTCCGGGAAACAAGTGGTCGCCACAGGCAATCAACTGATCGAAGCCGCGGATGTCCGCCTCGTCGAGCACCTTGCGGAGGGCGGAGACGTTGCCGTGAATGTCGGAGACGCACAGAAAGCGCATGAGCGGCGCAGCCTAGTCGTCGCCCACCTGAGTGTGCCAGCTGAAACGTCGCACTCTAGCCGGGCCGAGGGAGATGCGTTCAAATCGCCAATATCATAGGTCATTTCCTGGCGGTGAGGCCGCTGGGCGCGGCGCCACCCCGAGGAGCCTGGTGCCGTGCGGCGACGAGCGTGTGCGATTCGCCTGCCTAATGCATGCCGGGCCACCGCCGCTGTGGTCGCCGGGTTGCAGAGACTGGGCCTGCCCCACGTCGGAGGTTTCCAGCGGGCTTCGTGGCCTCCGGTGGTGTCATGGATGGTTTTCGGACGTGCGGCTTGGCGGGTCGTGGGCCGGTCCCCGCGCCTTTGACGGTGGACACGACGCGCCGACTGCGACAAACGCCGGTCATGTTTTGGCTCACTGGTCCGCGAGCTCTGTCCGCCTTCCGTGCCAACAAACTGCTGAAGGAGCTGCACGAGCTGGCTCCCGAACTCGTGCACGTCGGGGCGCACTACGTCCACTTCGTCGAGCTCGAGCAAGGTGTGCAGAATCTGGCTGCGGGTGAACGAGAAAGACTGGATCAACTGCTTTCGTACGGTCCCAGAGACGAGTCGGCGCCGGAGCCGTCGGGCACGGTGTTGGAGGTCATCGCCGTGCCGCGTTTCGGCACGATTTCACCCTGGTCGTCGAAGGCGACCGACATCGCGCAGGTGTGCGGCCTGGCGCAAGTGCGGCGGATCGAACGCGGCGTCGTGCATCGGCTGGTGTTCGACCGCAGCATTGCTTCGCCAGACGACGTTGCGCAAGACGTGCATACCGAACTCGAAGCGCGCCTGCACGACCGCATGACGCAGAGCCTCTTGCCCTCGCTCGATGACGCGTCTCGGCTGTTCGCCCACGCCACTGTGCGTCAGACGCGTCGCGTCGGACTTCTGGCGGGCGGCAAAGCGGCGTTGGAGGCCGCTAATCGGGAGTGGGGTTTGGCGTTGGCGCCCGACGAGATCGACTACTTGGTGGAGAGCTTCCGCAAGCTGGGGCGCGACCCGACGGACGCCGAGTTGATGATGTTCGCACAGGCGAACAGTGAGCACTGTCGCCACAAAATATTTCGGGCGGATTGGGTGATTGACGGCGAGCCCGACGAACGCTCTCTGTTCGCGCGCATTCGGAACACGTACGAGAAGCACCCCGAAGGCATCATCTCGGCGTATGAAGACAACGCCTCGATCATGCGCGGTTACGCCACGGCGCGCTTTTGGCCCAATGCTGAAGGTGAATACCAGAAGCACTACGAAGACGCGCCTGTGTTGATGAAGGTGGAGACACACAACCACCCCACGGCCATTTCACCCCATCCGGGTGCAGCTACAGGGTCCGGAGGCGAGATCCGCGACGAGGGAGCGACGGGCAGAGGGTCGAAGCCCAAGGCGGGGCTGGCGGGGTTTTCGGTGTCCAACTTGCGCATCCCGGGGCACGTGCGCCCGTGGGAGGTCGACTACGGAAAGCCTGAACGCATCCAGAGCGCGCTCTCGATCATGCTCGAGGGGCCGATCGGCGGGGCTGCGTTCAACAACGAGTTCGGGCGCCCCAACATCCTGGGTTACTTCCGTAGCTTCGAGCAGGAGTTCGACGGCATCGGCGGCAAGGCGGTGCGCGGTTATCACAAGCCGATCATGCTTGCCGGGGGGCTCGGCAACATTCGGCCTTCGTTGACGCAGAAGAAGCAGTTCGGGACCGAGTGTGTGCTGGTCGTCTTGGGCGGTCCCGCCATGCTGATTGGCCTCGGTGGCGGTGCCGCATCATCGATGGATCAGGGCAAGAGCCACGAAGACCTGGACTTCGCCAGCGTGCAGCGGGGTAACCCCGAGATCCAGCGACGTTGCCAAGAGGTCATCGACCGCTGCTGCGCACTGGGAGACGACTCGCCCATCCATTCCATTCACGACGTGGGTGCCGGCGGGCTTTCGAACGCCTTTCCGGAGCTGGTCCACGATGCGGGCAAAGGGGCGCACTTCGAGCTAGCGAAGATCCCCAATGCCGAGCCCAGCATGAGCCCGATGGAAGTCTGGTGCAACGAAGCGCAGGAACGCTACGTGCTGGCCGTGGCCCGCGAACGGTTGCCCGAGTTTCAGCGGCTCTGCGAGCGTGAGCGCTGCCCGTTTTCCGTCGTTGGAGAGGTGTTGGCCGAAGACCGACTGCGGCTGTCGAACCCGCCCGCCGAGAGCGAGGATCCGATCGACCTGCCGCTTTCCGTGTTGTTGGGCAAACCCCCGAAGATGACGCGCAGCTTCGAGCGAGTTCGGGTCGAGCCGGAGGCGGCGGATCTCGAAGGCATCGAACTGGAGGAAGCCGTGCAGCGCGTCTTGCTGTCGCCCACCGTCGGCGACAAGACGTTCCTCATCAGCATTGGAGACCGTACCGTCACCGGCTTGGTCGCTCGCGACCAGATGGTGGGGCCGTGGCAAGTCCCGGTCGCAGATTGCGGGGTGACGCTCTCCGACTACGACAACTACACGGGCGAGGCGATGGCCATCGGCGAACGCACGCCGTGCGCGTTGCTCGACTCCAAAGCGGCTGCGCGGATGGCAGTGGGTGAAGCCCTGACCAACATCATGGCGGCACCCATCTCGAAGCTGAGCGAGGTCAAACTGTCCGCCAATTGGATGGCGGCAGCTGGTTATCCTGGTGAAGACCAAGCGTTGTTCGATGCGGTCACTGCCGTCGGCTTGGAGCTCTGCCCGGAGTTGGGGCTCACCATTCCCGTCGGCAAAGACTCGATGAGCATGCAGAGCCGTTGGCGCGACGAGAGCGGTCAAGAAAAGGCCGTCGTGGCGCCGCTCTCCCTCATCATCTCGGCGTTCGCCCGCATGGTGGACGCTCGGCGCGTACTGACCCCTCAATTGGACCCCGAGGGAGATACGGCGCTCTTGTTGATCGATCTCGGTGCGGGCCGGAATCGTTTGGGGGGCTCGACCCTGCTGTCGGTGTTCAACCAAGTCGGCGATACGCCACCCGACGTGGACGACCCGAGTCTTCTTCGCGGCATGTTCGCCGCGTTACAGCGGTTGAACCGAGACGGGCTCGTGATGGCCTATCACGACCGCTCCGACGGGGGGCTCTTCGTCACGCTGTGCGAAATGGCTTTTGCCGGCAAGTGTGGGCTTTCGGTCGAGCTCGATGGGGTGGGCGGGGACCCTTTGCGCGCGCTGTTTGCCGAAGAGCTGGGCGCCGTACTGCAGGTGCGAGCCAAGGATCTCGAGCGTGTGCTGGCTGTGCTCTCGCAGCACGAGCTCTCTTGGCGCCGCGAGGTGCACGTGATCGGTAGCCCCACGCCGGAGCCGCATCTCGAGTTCCGAGTTTTCGGCGCGCCCGTGTACCAAGCGGACTTGGCGGACTTGCGGGCGCTGCATTGTGACACGACTTTGCGCATGCAGTCGCTGCGGGATGATCCCGAGTGCGCCGCCGAGGAGTTCGAGAAGAACTGCGACGACGTGGACCCGGGGCTGTCGCCGGTTCTGTCCTTCGAGTTGGAGCGACCGAAGTTGGACGCTTTTGCGAGCGAGGAACGACCCAAGGTTGCCGTGCTGCGTGAACAGGGCGTCAATGGACAGATCGAGATGGCGGCGGCTTTCACTCGAGCGGGATTTCGCGCCATCGACGTTCACATGACAGACGTGCTGTCAGGGCGTGTGGAGCTCTCCGAGTTCCGCGGGGTCATCGCTTGTGGTGGCTTCAGCTACGGCGACGTGCTCGGCGCGGGCGGAGGTTGGGCCAAGTCGATCCTGTATCATGCACGAGCACGTGAGGCGTTCAGCCAGTACTTTGCCGATGAGCGACGTTTTGCCCTCGGGATCTGCAATGGCTGTCAGGCGCTCAGCGGCTTGAAGGAACTCATTCCCGGTGCTGAGCACTGGCCGCGTTTCGTGCGCAACCGCTCGGAGCAATTCGAGGCTCGTCTCTCCCTGGTCAAAGTGGAGGAGAGCCCCAGCTTGTTCTTGCAGGGCATGGAGGGTTCGTTGCTGCCCATCGCGGTGGCGCACGGTGAGGGGCGTACGGAGTTTTCCGATGGCGATTCGGCGCAAGCCGCCGTCGCCCTGCGCTACGTCGACAACTTTGGCAACGTCACTCAGCACTATCCGGAAAACCCCAACGGGAGTGCGGACGGCATCACGGGACTTTCGTCCAGCACGGGTCGTGCCCTGATCATGATGCCGCATCCCGAGCGCGTCTTTCGCACGGTCCAGTTCTCGTGGGCGCCATCGACTTGGGGCGAAGACAGCCCATGGATGCGCCTGTTCGACAACGCGCGCCTTTGGGTCGGCTGAGCGCTTTGCGAGCACCGGGCGAGCACGGCAGAGTGCCCCAGCCGGCGAACGGCGACGGGTTTCTCCGTTGCCGTCGCCGAGCGGACTTGTGCTAGCGTTTGGCGATGCTCTCGCGACCTCGTAGAAACCGCGTTTCGCAATCCGTGCGCAGTCTCGTGCGTGAAACCACGCTCAGTACGGACGACCTCGTATTGCCCGTCTTCGTGCAGGAGGGGAGTGGCAGGTCGACCCCCATCGCGTCGATGCCGGGGCACGCTCGGTTGAGCATCGACTTGATGCTCGAAAAATGCGCCGAGGCACTCGAGCTCGGGGTCAAAGGCGTGGCGCTGTTCCCCGCGTTGGACGACGCGTTGAAGGATCCTCGCGCCAAAGAAAGCGTCAACCCCGAGGGGCTCATGCAACGCACCATTCGCGCCATCAAGGCGGAGCACCCCGAGATGGTCGTGATTACCGACGTGGCCCTCGATCCGTATTCTTCCGACGGTCACGATGGAGTCGTCATCGATGGGCGGATCGACAATGACGTCACGTTGCCGATCCTGGCGGCGATGGCCGTCAGTCAAGCCGAAGCGGGTGCGGATGTCGTGGCTCCTTCCGACATGATGGACGGGCGAGTCGGCGCCATTCGTCACGCGCTGGACGAGGCGGGCTACACCGACGTCGGCATCTGCAGCTACTGCACGAAGTACGCATCGGCGTACTACGGACCGTTCCGCGATGCGTTGGATTCCCAGCCGCGGTCTGGCGACAAGAAGACGTACCAGATGGACCCGGCCAACGTGCGGGAGACGTTGCGTGAGGTGCGCGCCGACGAAGCCGAGGGCGCCGACTGGCTGATGGTCAAACCCGGGCTGCCTTACTTGGACATCGTGCGTGCCGTGTATGAAGCGACGGCGTTACCGGTGGCCGTCTATCACGTGAGTGGGGAGTTCGCGATGCTGAAGGCCGCGGCGGAAAAGGGCTGGCTCGACTACGACAAGTGCTTGTTGGAGAGCCTGACCGCGTTCCGGCGCGCTGGCGCCAAGATCATCTTCACCTACGCCGCGCTCGAGGCCGCGCGGCTGCTACGAGGCTAGCTCTCGTTGCTGGTCGTGAGCGATCGCTCGTCGCGGCAGGTTGAGAGCGCTAACAAGCGACGTGGGGTTGGCGCAGGGGCCTCGAGAGACTTCATTCGTCGAGCGGTTGAGGCGCCTGGGTGCTCCACCTACACGTCGAGCGATGGCAACCTCGCGTTCGATTTCAGTCCCCGGGCCGGCCTGCATCGCTTGCGTCCTGCATGCAGGCACAGAGCGACCGGCATGCGGTTCCGCGTGCGAGGCGTGTGCCCTATGACCATGAGCAGGCGCGTGGCATGGCGCTGCGGCGTTGGCGTCATCGTGCGCGATGACCGCGTCGTTCCGACGCTGCCCATTCCGGCTCGATCTGTTCCTGACGCTCCGCTACATTTTGATACTGGGCGTTTGTCACGGCGGCGCCTTGCCATCATGCTCTAGACGCAACACGACTCCGACAAGCAGCAGGGTGCTTCAACTCCAATTAGGCCAACAAAGATGTCGCTGAAGATCGATCGGGACCATTCGCGATTTCGCCAGATCGTCCGAGGCAGGATCCGCAAGAACCTCCGCAAGTACATCACCCAAGGTGAGATGCTCGGGCGCAAGGGGAAAGACATCGTCTCCATCCCCATCCCACAAATCGACATCCCTCGCTTCGTCTACGGTGATCAGCAAAGTGGCGGCACCGGTCAAGGCGACGGGGAGGTGGGCGACGCCGTAGGGCAGGGCGATCCTCAAAAAGGAGACGGCGGGGGCCAGGCCGGCCAAGACGAAGGTCAGCATGCGATCGAAGTCGATGTGACTTTGGACGAGCTGGCCGAGATCCTCGGAGAGGAGCTGGAGCTGCCGGACATTCAGAACAAGGGGCAGAGCCGCATCCGCTCCTTGAAAGAGCGCTACACCGGCATTCGGCGGGTTGGCCCGGAGTCGCTGCGGCACTTCAAGCGTACCTACCGTGAAGCGCTCAAGAGAGCGATTTCCTCGGGCACCTACGATGCGTCATTCCCACTGATCATTCCGCAGCACGAGGACAAGCGCTTTCGTTCTTGGAAGGAGCACAACGAACCCGTCGCCAACGCGGTCATCATCTACATGATGGACGTCTCGGGCTCGATGGGGGAGGACCAGAAGGAGATTGTCCGTATCGAGAGCTTCTGGATCGATACCTGGTTGCGACGGCAGTACACCGGTCTGGAGAGTCGCTACATCATCCACGACGCGGTGGCGCGAGAGGTCGACCGAGATACGTTCTTCCACACCCGTGAATCTGGTGGAACGATGATTTCCAGCGCGTACCGTCTCGCCAATCAGCTGATTGACGACCACTACCCGCCTGACCAATGGAACATCTATCCGTTCCACTTCTCCGACGGCGACAACTGGTCGATGGACGATACGCTGACCTGCGTGCAGTTGATGAAAGAGAGCCTGCTCCCCAGGGTGAACATGTTTGCATACGGCCAGGTCGAAAGCCCGTACGGCTCAGGTCAATTCATCAAAGACCTGCGTGAGCACCTGGGGGAAGATGAACGCGTGGTGACGAGTGAGATCCCCGACAAGGAAGGGATCATCAACAGCATCAAAGACTTTTTGGGGAAGGGGCGCTGAGATGGCCCAGTTTGCCACCAGAACACGCCTGCCACTGTATCTCGCACGGGAGCAGGAGAAGATCGAGGCGATCGCTCGGGACGAAGGACTGGACTTCTTTCCGACGATCTTCGAGATGCTGCCGTACGACCAGATCAACGAAGTGGCGTCCTACGGCGGTTTCCCGACGCGTTACCCCCATTGGCGTTTCGGGATGGAGTACGAGCAGCTCAGCAAGAGCAGCGAATATGGTCTGAGCAAGATCTACGAGCTGGTGATCAACAACAATCCGGCGATCGCTTACTTGCTGGAGGGTAACAGCCTGACCGATCAGAAGATGGTCATGTGTCACGTCTACGGGCACGTCGACTTCTTCAAGAACAACTTCAGCTTTCGCTCGACGGACTTGGACGTCTCGGGGCCCGTCGTTTCCCCGGTGGGCGGCGGGGCGAGTTACGAGCCCGACCGCAAGTGGGTGGACAAGATGGCCAACCACGGGTCGGTGGTTCGTCGCATCATCGATCGCTACGGGCTCGAACCCGTGGAAGAACTGATCGACCACTGCCTATCGTTGGAGAACCTGATCGACCCCTGGTCACCGTTCGTGGTCAGAACGGCCCCGGAGGTCGACGAGGAGGAGAGCGGTCCGGTCGAGATGGTCGTGCCCAAGCTCAAGGCGAAGGAATACATGGATTCCTTCATCAATCCGGAAGAATACCTGCAAGAGCAGAAGCAACGGATGGAGGAACGCCGCGCCACTCAGAAGGGCAAGGTGCCAAAGGAGCCGGCGCGTGACGTGTTGGCATTCCTCATCGAGCACGCGCCGCTTGAGCGTTGGGAGCGTGCCATCGTCTCCATCATTCGCGACGAGGCGTACTACTTCCTGCCGCAGATGCAGACGAAGATCATGAACGAAGGTTGGGCCTCCTACTGGCACTCCAAGCTCATGACGGAGCGCGTGTGCGACGCCAGCGAAATCCTCGACTACGCCGACAACAACGCCGCCGTGATGGCGACGAGTGGTGGACGGCTCAACCCCTACAAGCTCGGGGTGGAACTCTATCGCAGCATCGAGGAACGCTGGGACCGAGGACAGTTCGGCAAGGAGTGGGAGTCCGTCGACAATCTCGACCGCAAAGCCAGCTGGAACCAACATCTGGGCCTCGGGCGGCAGAAGGTCTTCGAGGTGCGAGCGTTGTACAACGACGTGACGTTCATCGACGAGTTCCTGACTCCCGAGTTCGCGCTGCAGCACAAGTTGTTCACCTTCGAATGGTCGCCGCGAAATGAGCGCTACGAGATCCACTCTCGGAAGTTCAAAGAGGTCAAAGAGAAGCTGCTCTTCCAGCTCACCAACATGGGCAACCCGTTCATCTTGGTCGAGGACTCCAACTTCGAAAATCGCGGTGAGCTGTTGCTGAACCACGAACATCGCGGGATCGACCTCAGGGATGACTACGGCCGTGAGGCGATGCGGGCCTTGAATCGACTGTGGAAGCGCCCAGTCGTGCTTCGCAGCAAGAAGGAGTCGCAGCCCATCCTCTATCGCTACGACGGCAAGGAGCACAGCGTCGTGGAGGGTGGAGGGTAAACGACCGTGCCGCAGCGATCGGCGGCGGCGTGGGTCGATTGCGAGCTCCCTGATGTCGGCGGTTGGGCGCTCGCTGTGGTGTTCGCAGGCCTGGTGCTGAGTTGCGCCGGGACCACGGCGAGCCCGGCGAGAAACGTCGAAGAGCCGGCTGCTCCCCGAGGCGCCGCTGCAGATCCTGCCGGCCAACGCCGTGCGGGCGCTTCAGTTGCAGCCGCGGAGCCGTCGGGTGGGGAAGCGACAGGTTCAGCGAGTGGCCCCGGCGCGGACGCGACGGGGGCGCGGAGTGACTCGGACGCGACGGGGCCACGGAGTGACTCGGCGGCGGGTGTAGCAGGCGCACGGAATGGCTCGGCAGTGGACGCGACGGGGGCACGGAGCGACTCGGTGGCGGGTGCGGCAGGTACATCGAGTCACGTAACCTCGGCCGCTGACGTCGGGGCGAGTGCGGCGCCGCCGCGCGGGCTCGTGCGTGGCATGGGTGACGAAGCGGACGAACAGCTGGCGTTGGGTGATGCCGCCAGCGCACGCGACGACTACGAACGTGCGCTGCAGCATTACCGCGCGGCGCGGCGGCTGATCCCCAGGCACCCGGCACCGTTGGTCGGTCTCGTGTCGGCTCGTTTCGGCGGTCTCGGGTTGCCCTTCGAGTACGCGGTCGCTAAGGGAGACAAACGCGTCACCCAGCTTCTCGAACTGCTCGAGACCGGTATTCGGTTGGACCCGAACTACGCTCGCGCGCACGTGTTGCAGGCGCAGTTGCTGCTCGTCTTGGGGCGCGACGCGGAGGCCATCAGAGCCCTGGAGCGCGCCTATCAACTCGCGCCTGACGACGCGGAAGTGCACTCGGCCATGGCTGTCGCCAGGTTGGCGCAGGGTGACGTCGATGCGGCCATCGCCGGGTTCCACCGCGCGTGGCAGTTGGAACCGAACGACGTGCAGCGAGTCACCAATCTGGGAACCGCGATGGTGATGAAGGGTGACGTCGATACGGCCATCGAGATGTTCTCGCGTGCGGTCGCTCTGGCTCCGAACGATGCCCGGGCCGTCGGCGATCTCGGAACGGCGTTGCTCGGGGCCGGCGAGTTCGACGCGGCGCTCGAGCATCTGATGAAGGCGCACGTGCTGGCTCCCGAAAAGGCGACCTTCATGAGCAACATCTGTTTCGCCCACTTGCGCTTGAAGCAGGTCGAGGAGGCGTCGAACTGGTGTCGGAAGGCGACGACGCGCGATCCGAAGCTCGGATCAGCGTGGATCAATCTGGCGTTGGTCGAGGTCGCGCGAGGAAACTTGAGTGACGCCGAACGGGCCCTGCGACGCGCGGAGCGCCTGGATCCTAGTGACCCTCGGGTGCTGGAGAATCTGAAGGAGTTGCAGCAGCTGCGGGCGCAAAGCCGATGAACCTTTGTGGGGCCCAGTGTACGAAAGGTTCCTCGCCGCGTTGGATGCGCACCAGGGCGGGCCTTCGAGTCGACAGTTCTGGTCGCTCGTCGTCGCTCTGTTCGTCGCCCGAGGATAACTCGGCCTGGGTCAACGGACGCGGCAAAACGGCTTGTACGTAGTAGAAGCCTGCACGCGTGAAGATGGGGTCAGCGCAAAACTCCCGCAGTCGCACCGTGAGGTCTTTGTGCTTGCCCGGACCCAGGATGCTCAGGTTCTGCGCGTCGGGCACTCCACGCCAGGTATCGGCGTCGCAACGCACTGTCCCGTCGGGCCCCCTGATGATGAAGCTCAGATGGTCTTCCTTGAAGTACACCCGTTGCGTGACTTGGGTCAGGTTCTCGAGACGCACGCGCACGCTGACTGATGAGGCGTCGCTAGCGTCAGCCCCTTGGGTCATCGACAGACGAAACGCCTTGTCCGGGTCGACGTCGCCCCGAGTCTTGCCGGGTTCGGGTTGCCAGACGGCGTAGCGCTCGTCCAACTCGAAGCTTGGGGCGCTCACTTCACGCAGACCGAGATCGCCCTCGGGTGACGGTTTGAAGGCAAAGGGCGCCTCTTGTCCCAGGCGGACGCGTGTCAGCTTGCCACCGCGCCAGACCTTGCGCGCTTTTTCAGGCCAGCCGTAGTGCGGCTCGACGCGCGTGCCGGGCTGCAGCACCCGAGGACGTTCGCGATCGAAACAGTAGAAGCGTGGGTCGACCTCGAAACTCAGGGTGCCCCCCGAAGCCAGCGTGACTCGGTGTCTGTCGGGGGCGAACGTCGGCACCATGCTGGTCGGGAGACGACACTCGACGTCTTTCGTCTTCCCTCGTTGGGTCGGGGTAACTGTCGACAACCACAAGAGCCGCATGTCTTCGTACACGCGCACCGGGCTCGCTCCGACGTTGGTGACGGTAACCTTCCACGGTAAGCTCGGGCCCCGGTCTTCCACTCGCATTTGCAGTGCCCGACTCAGTGCCTCTTCCGTCGGGTTGAGTGGTACGGGCTTGATGGGTGCTCGCGGCTTGCGGGGTTGGGGGGCGGCACTGGGCTGGTCGGGCTTGGAGCTGGGGCGAGCTGTCACAGGCTTCCCCGTTGCGTTCTTCTCCGCTGGCGGGCTCTGGTTCGTGCCGGCGGTCTTCTCGTTGGGTTTGGCCTTGCTGCGCGTCGAGTGGCGGCTCTTACGACGTTGCCGGTCCAGCTTTCGGAGCTTGGACTTGCCTTTGGCGGAGCTGCCGACGTCCTGCAGACGCCTCTCGCGCAGCTTCTGGGCGACCGTTTCTTTGGGCTCAGCCGAGCTGGGAAGGCAAAAGAACCAGCAGAATTGTCCGATCAGTGCGGCATGGATCCACCAACGCATCGTTCGCGTATGGACGCACGCCGCAGGGCAGGCAGCAAGCACCGACTGCAAACGCGGCCAGGCTTTGTCCCAAAGTGCAGACCCCGGTGTATTCTGCGCCGGGTGAAAGGTCTGTACCCGATCGTCGATCTCGACGCGTGCCGCGCGCGCCAGCTGGACCCGCGCTTCGTCACTGAGGCGGTGCTCGCGGTGGAGCCGCCCTTGCTGCAGCTTCGGGCCAAAAACGAAGCCAGCGGCGCGAGCTTGAAGCTTCTGCGCGAGATGCAGACCATGGTCGCCTCCACGCCCACGGTGCTCGTCGCCAACGACCGACCCGATTTGGCGTTGTTGGCGCATTGCGGGGGCGTCCACTTGGGACAGGAAGACATCCCTGTACGCGACGTGCGGAAGCTGGGCGGATCGCTGCTCGTCGGCGTTTCGACTCACGACGCCCGACAGGTGCGGGAGGCGCTCGGCGATGAGCCGGACTACGTGGCCTTCGGTCCCGTGTATGCGACGCGTTCCAAACGGAATCCTGATGCCACGGTGTCGTTGGATGAACTCGCTGATGCCCACGTCGCTTGTCGAGGCGCGGGGGTTCCGCTGGTGGCCATCGGCGGCATCACCGACGACAACCTGGAGCCCCTGCTCGGCAAGGTCGAGCTCGTGGCGGTGATTTCGGCTCTGCTCCACGAACGTCGCGACGTCATCGTCGAGCGAGCCAGGAGCCTACACGACCGCGTTGGCGCCTCCTGACGGCGTCGCCCGACGTCGAAGTGCAACCAGCATCGCCTCCACGGCGAGGGTGGGGGACGCGTTGCGCTCCAGCGCCTTCATTGCTTGCTGCACCACCGCATACTGCTCTGCTCGGAGCTCGGCCAAGGCGGGGTTGTTCCGCGCGGCGTCGCGGCCCTCGATGGCCAGCAGTTGCGAAAACGCCGCCAGCCTCAGACGCAGCACGTGGCGGTCGCTGGGAAGTTTGGAGGCCGCCTCCAGTGCAGCGACGATGTCGCGGGCCCCGACCGCGGCCCGCAGCTCGTCGGCGAACTCCTGAAGTTGCTGTCGCTTGTCGGGATCGGAGAGCTCGAGAGCTGCCTCGGCGCTACCCTGGGCCAACGCCACCCATTCGGAGCTGCAGCCATGCCGCTCCAAGATCGTCTCCAGTACTCCGTCTGCGAGAGGCGCGAAGCGGACCGCCAGAGAGCGTGAGCGGATCGTATCCACCAGGCGATGAGGGCTGCTGGTGAGCAACACGAAGTGAACCTGAGGCGAAGGCTCTTCCAGAGTCTTCAGCAGCGCGTTTGCCGCCGAGATCGTCAGCTCCTCCGCATCGCGCACGATGAACACCAGGTGGCGTGCTTCGTGCGGTGTGTAGCCCGCTCGCCCGAGCACCACCTTGCGGATCTGGTCGACGCTGATGCCAATGCTTTCTTTCGTGCCGAGCAGGCTTTTGGGGTACACGCCACGACCGACGACAATCACGTCGGGATGCAACGGCACGTGGGGCTCTTCGTCCGCCAGCGTCACGGCACGATGGCAGGCGCGGCAGGTGCCACACCCGACGCTACCCTCCTCCGTGCACACCAAGGATTGAGCCAAGGCGAAGGCGGCCATCTCTTTGCCAACACCGGAAGGCCCTTCGAAGCGGTAGGCGTGATGCACGCGGTCACCCGCGAGTGCCCGGCGCAGGATCTCGATGGCTGGAGCCTGCCCGAGAATGTGGTCGAAAACCATGACGCACTCCTGATCGCACAAACGCGTGCGGCCGCCCAGAGGACGGCCGCAGTGCATGCGAGAGCAATGCAGGGGATCAACTCCCGCTGACGCTGATGAGCTCAGGAAGACTGGGGCACGACTCCAGTCGCTGGCATGGGCGGGGGCTGGGGGGTGTCCAAGTTCGACAGCCCGGCCCGCAGAAGCGACACGAAGATGTCGAATGCTTCCTGCGCCTTAGCCTGCTCGCCCTCGACGTATTCGCACACGTTCAAACCGTTGAGCACACTCAAGACCAAGGTGCACAGCGACTCACGGATGCGGGAGGGATCGGCGCCGAGCATGTCGGCGATGCTGCGGGCGACCAGCTTGCGCTTCTCACGCTGCAAGGCTGCGGCACGTCGCTTGAGCTCTTCGTCGTTGCGCGAAGCGCTCCAGACCTCGATGTTGAGTCCCACGTTGCCGTCACCCGCCGCCTCCCACAGCGCGTGAATACCCTGAGCTGAGCGCTCTGCAGGCGCTGCGTCCGGCCGAATCGAGGCGCGGACCCGCTCCAAGTACTTGTGGTACGTGTAGCTCTGGACCTCGTGGATGAGCGCGGCTTTGCTCGCGAAGTAGTAGTGAACGATGCTCTTTCGCAGGCCGAGCTCCTTGCCGATCTCCGCCAGCGTGGTGGCGCTGAAACCCTTGCGCGAAAAGCACTTCGCCGCAGCTTCGAGAATGGCCGCGACGCGGGGGTTGTTCCAATCGACTGTACGAGGAGTCGGATCCGTTTCTTCGAGGGGGGGTTCGGGGTGGTGGTGCTGGGGTACAGCGAGGTCTTGCGTGTTCATATCTTGTCTCGGGTCAGTCGACCGGCGCGGGGTGCCTCCCGGGTGGTCGATGTGCCGTGAAGTTCGGTAACGGCCGGCCGGTGCCGGTCTGTGCGGGCCCTAATACAACCTTTGCATCACCAAAAGGAAGGGCCTTTGTCCTACCCTGTTGCGGCCCACTGGCCCAAATGGTGGTAAGTGACCAATATCAATCAAGCTTGTGACAGTTCCGACAGGGTTCAGCTGGCTCGTCCGCTTTCGGGACGCAGGCCTTCCAAGGGGCGTTGGGCGCAACTTCCGCGCGTGCTCACGGGCCCTCGAAGACGGGCATGCCGGCACGTTTCGTCCACCCAGCGTCCCCGTACCGTCCTGGCTCGCGCTGCTCGATGACCTGGGGTTCCTCGCTGCCCGGCTCGCGATCCATCGTCAGGACCAAGAGCTCGTCGGCGCTGTACTCGGGGTGCGGGTCGTCGCGCCGGGCGGTGCCCTGATCGGCGGGGCCCGTGCCGACCAGAACGATTTGGGTGGTGGGGGGGTAGTTGGCTGTCCACTCGTCGCGCTCCGCGTGAGGTCCGTCGCGGCGGATGCGGTACATCTTGACTCGAAACCCTGGCACGCCGCGTTGCGCCAAGACCCTCTTGCCTTTGGGCAGCCGATCGTCGCTGCGCTCGATCTGCTCGTAGGGTTTGGCGCCGAGGATCCTGCGGATCAGCGTCACGGTGCCGTCGGTCTTCGGTCCCAGCACTTCGGCGCGCACCCGGCCGTCTTTGACCGTTTGATGTAGGACGACGGGGAAGTCGTGGGGATTCTTGAAGCGGAAGTTGATCGTCGGGTACACCACGGTGGCGTCGAGACCGAGCTTGATGTAGGAACTCGGGCGGGTGTGGGGGTAACGCTCGACCATGTCCAATCCCGCAAAGAATGCCGCGCCGTGGAGGGTGCCGGATATCTGGCAGGTACCGCCGCCGATGCCGTCGACCAACTCGCCCTGCGCGATGACAGGCGCGACCTTGTAACCATTGGCCTCGTCACGAGGCCCGACGGAGCCGTTGAAGTCGAACACTTCCCCGGGCATCAGCACGGTGCCATCGAGCTTCGACGCAGCGAGCCGCAGGTTGTAGGTGCGGGCTTCCGAGCGCATCGAGATGTCGTAGTTGGTTTCGAAGGAGGCCAGAACGTGGTCGAAGCGCACGTTGGCGAGTTCTTCCGTGCGGCGTCTGGGGGCGACTCGCTCGAAGACCAGTTCGCTCTCCACGTCCCCGCGCTCGAGGGCGGCCTGCAGTTTGCGCACGCTCGCGTCGATGTCGAGCACGAGCCCATCTGAGCTGGGTAGCACCTGGCGCTTCTCCAGATCGAGTCGGGCATCGACGCTGGGTCGATCGTACTCGTCCTTGAGCGGCAACAAGGTTTGAACCATTCGCTCCACGTCGATGGCGTAGGGCACCGGCAGGTCCATCGGTGCCGACATGGCCAGTCCTCGACGCCGGCGCCAGCGTGACAGCGGGCTGGTGCGGTCGACGGAGTCGCGCAGCAGCTGTGCCAATCGAGCCTTGTCGATGTGGACCCCGAGATCACCGTAGCCCACGCGCACGCTCTCGCCACCGGGGAGCGTGAGGCCGAACACGCCGCCCACCCGCCGTCTCAGGCGTGACAGTGCCCGCTTCGGCGCTTTGGCATCCAGCGTCAAGGGCTTGCCGAGCAAGCTGAGTTGCGGCAAGCCTTGCTCTTTCGGCGTATCGTCGGACAGCAAGAACAACGACGATACGCCGGCGGCGATGCCGAGAGCGATGCAGACCACCACCCACACCCAAGAAGAACTCCCAAGCGCGTTCTTGACGCGGTTGGGGACGCGCGGCCGTCGTAACTTGCTCCAAACAACCCGCATCGCCGACAGCCCGCTTCTGGAGCGTGTGGTGGCAGCGGATAGGGCTCGCTGCAGCGCTCCGAGCTCATGCTCGCCGGAGGAGCCTCGGCTTTCTGCCGACGGGGGTGTTGCGTTCCCGTTCGGGCTCTTGGGGTCGTCGTTCACGATCGGGTGGGAGGGTTGGGCGCCGGTCGCCTGACGTGCTCGATGTCGGAGTTTTCGAGGTGAGCCAAGCAGGCACGGCGGACAGCTTGACCGAGAAGTTGGCGGCCCTGCCGGCGCGTCCGGGCGTTTACGTCTTTCGCGACGCTGCCGGTCTAATCCTCTACATCGGCAAAGCCAAGAGTTTGCGCTCCCGAGTCCGCAGCTACTTCCAGGCCGGCAACAGCGACGAGCGGGCCTATCTGCCGGCTCTGATATCCCAGATCGCCGATCTGACGACCATCATCACGAAGACGGAAAAAGAGGCAGCGATCCTCGAGAACAGTCTGATCAAGGAGCATCAGCCGCGCTACAACGTCAAGCTCCGAGACGACAAGGAGTACCTCAACCTGCGTCTCGATCCCAAAGCGCGCTGGGCTCGGTTGGATCTGGTTCGGCGTCCCAAGCACGACCGCGCTCTGTACTTCGGGCCCTACCATTCGGCCACGGCCGCCCGGCGCACGCTGCACCTCGTCGAGAAGCACTTCAAATTGCGCACGTGTTCCGACCGTGAGCTGAGCTCGCGCAAGCGCCCGTGCCTCAAGTACCAGATCAAGCGTTGCCCGGCGCCCTGTGTCCTGCCAGTAGACGCCGAGGAGTACCAGCAGCAGGTGCGCGCCGTCAGTCTCTTCCTAGCGGGGCGACACGACCGTCTGACGAAGGAACTGCGCGAGCGAATGGCGGATGCCAGTCAGGACTTGCGCTACGAAGCCGCCGCCACCTATCGCGATCAGATCGCGGCGGTCGACAAACTGCGACAACAGCAGCGAGTCGTCACGGTCGATGAGCTCGACCAGGACGTCGTCGCCCTGTACCGGGAAGGTGAATTGGTGGAGATCGCCGTACTCACCGTGCGCGAGGGCCGGGTGGTGGAGGCCGCAACCCTTTCCCACTCGGGTGCCGAGGTCGAAAACGAGGAGATCATCGCCGCCTACTTGCGCGATGCGTACGGGGCGGAGGTCGGAGCGCGCACCATCCCCGACCGCATCCTGTTGCCGGAGTTGCCCGAGGGTGCGGCGGGAGTCGAAGACTGGCTCTCCGAGCGGCGCACGGAACTCGCGGAGCCGGGGGGCAGGCCCCCCCGTCGAGTGCGACTGCACGCTCCAGCACGCGGTAACCAGCGGCAGCTGCTCGAGTTGGCGTTGGAGAACGCGCGTCATGCCTTCGATGAGAAGCGCCGCGCCAAGGAGGACATCGACGAGCGCCTGAACCGATTGCAAGCGCGCTTGCGCCTGCCCACGCTGCCGCGCCGCATCGAGTGCACGGACATTTCGCACTTGGGGGGGCAGGACACGGTGGGCTCCGTGGTGGCGTTGTTCGACGGCGCGGTCGACAAGAAGCGCTACCGAACTTATCGGGTGCGGGCGGCCGTGGAGGGCGACGACTACGCAGCGATGTACGAAGTGCTCAGTCGCCGTTTTCGGCGCGGTCGCGACGACAAAGAAGGCGATTGGGATTTGCCTGATCTGTTTCTGGTCGACGGTGGGCGCGGGCAACTCGCGGTAGCCGTCGCGGCCGCGCACGACCTGGGGATGTTCGACCTGCAACTCGCCGGACTCGCGAAAGAGCGTGAGAACGTCGCGGGGGACAAGCTCGTCGACCGCGTGTACCTGCCCGAGCAAAAGAACCCCATCCCCCTCAGACCCAACAGTCCCGAGCTCTTCCTGCTGGCGATGGCGAGGGACGAAGCGCACCGCTTTGCCAACCGCGGTCGCAAGAAGATCGGCAAGGCGCGACGCATGGAGTCGGCATTGGACAGCGTGTCCGGCATCGGGCCGAAGACCAAAGAGACGTTATTGAAGCACTTCGGTGGCATCGACAACATCCGCACGGCCTCAGACGACGAGCTCCTGGCCCTACCGGGTGTCGATCGCCGCCACGTGCGCGCGCTGCGAGAGCACTGGTCGGTCCCAGGACCCAGCATGTCCAGCGACGACTGAGTTGTCAGTGTGTAGGTGGTATTGACAACGAAGTTGTCACCAGCGTCGCTGAGTGGCGCGCCTCAATGCTCGATCAGCGCTGGCCCACTCCCTGCAAGAGACCCTGACGGCGTCATGACCATCGCTACAGCCCCGAGCGGAATTTCCTGTGATGAGCGCATCTTAGCGCTGACGGAGCACAATCCGTTGGGGGCGGTACTGGCGGCATTGACGCTCTGGTCGCGGCCTTCTAGGCTCGCGCCCAGTTTCCGGCGGACTGCTCCCAGTGCATTGGGCGTTCCGCTGACAGCGGAGGCACCGGCACCTTGCTTGGGGCCCGCCTGAGACGACAGCGAATCACCGAAAGACAGCCACCCCTAGATTCAAGGCCGCAAACGACATGAAATCACTGTTTTCCTTGCCCAGGCTAGCCAAAGCACTGGTGTTGAGCGCATTCGCGCTGGCGACGGTCGTCAGTACGACGGGTTGCCTCGAACGCCCCATCGGGCGTGAGCAGCCGAGAACTACCAACGTGATTGTCGACCAGCTGGTGCAGTCGGCGGTGGACAAGATCGACCTGCTCTTCGTCATCGACAACTCGATTTCGATGGCTGACAAGCAGGAGATCCTGGCGCTGGCTCTGCCTGACTTGGTGGGTCGCTTGGTGAACCCGACCTGCGTCGATGCCAACGGCAACGACACGGGCACGACGCCGGCTTCCGCGAGTCAGCCTTGCCCCCAGGGCGGACGCGAGTTCAATCCGATCGACGACATCCACATCGGCGTCGTGACGAGCAGTTTGGGTGGCTATGGCGCCTACGCGGACTGTCAACAGAGCAGCGCTGAGGCATCCGAGCAGAGTGTGGACTTGGCCCACCTGCTGGGCTCCTTGCCTCGCGGGGCGATGGCTGCGCCCGCCGCGGCCACGACAGGCTTCTTGAGCTGGATGGAGAACAGCTCCGCGGATACCTTCGTGCCGGCGTTCGCTGACTTGGTGCGGCAGTCTGGCGAGTTCGGTTGCGGTTGGGAGGCCACGCTCGAGGCCTGGTACCGCTTCCTGATCGAGCCCTACCCGTACACCCAGATCGTGCGGCAGCCTTGCAACTCCAGCGACGCGAACAACCTCTGCGCAGGACCGGAGACGGACGCTGCTGGAAATCTCCTCGTCGATCAAACGATCCTCAACCAGCGCGCCGACTTCCTGCGACCGGATTCGTTGCTAGCCGTCGTCATGCTGTCGGACGAGAACGACTGCTCGTTCCAGTCCAGCGGACAGATGTGGCGCTTGTCGCAAACGGTGAACGAAGACGGTGGCTTCAACCCGGCGTTCCGCGGCACGTCCGCGTGCAGCGACCCGATGTTTGGTCCCAACCACGAATGTTGTCACTCCTGTGGTCAGGCGAGCGTGCCTGCGGGTTGCCCGACGGGAATGCTCGAAGATGGCACGGTCGTAGGCGCCGGGTGTGAAGGCGGTCGTCGCTACGGTAGCGACGGTGCGGAAGACCATCCCAACTTGCGTTGCTTCCAGCAGAAGGTCCGCTTCGGTGTCGACTATCTGTACCCGGTCGAGCGCTACGCCAACGCTCTGCGCGAAACGGAAATCTGTCCCTTCGAGGACGACCTGACGACGGATCCGAACAATCCAGCGGTTTGCCGAGATGGCACGACGCCGGTGATCAACCCGCTGTTCCGCGATCTGCCGTACGAGCGTCAGCTGGCGATGAATCCCGACTTCGATGGAACCCCGGCCGTCGCACGACCGAAGAACCTCATCTTCCTCGCTGGCATCGTCGGTGTGCCCTGGCAAGACGTGGCCGTATCACCGAACCCGGGCGACGAACTCGTCTATCGCGTCAACCGTGCCGATCCGAATCTCGCGCCCGAGCAGAAGATCAATTGGCCTTGGATCATCGGCGACCGCACGGTCGAAAACACAGGTGGCCTTCCGAGACCCGAGGACCCCTTGATGCTCGAGTCCGTGACGCCGCGTAGCGGCACGAACCCAGCCACCGGCGAAGCGCTCGCCAACCCCGGGGCGGGCTTCTTGGCGAACTCAATCAACGGTCACGAGTGGACGGTCGCGGACAACAGCGATCTGCAGTACGCGTGCATCTTCCCGCTCGCTGACCAGAAGCCGTGCATCTCCCAGGAGGAGTTCCGCAACCTGATCGACACGGGCGCCGCGGTGCCGAACTGCGACTGCACCGACTTCGGTGGCGACATGTTCCAGAACCCACTGTGCCAAGCGCAAGGCGGCGCCTTCGACCAGACACAGCGCTACGCCAAGGCGTATCCGAGTCTGCGTCAGCTGCAGGTGCTCTACGACTACGGCAGCAACTCGATCGTTGCTTCCATCTGTCCGAAAGAGACGACGAACCAGAATGCGCGTGACTTCGGCTACCGCCCGGCAGTTGCCGCCATCATCGACCGCCTCAAGGAGCAGCTGGCTGACAAGTGCCTGAACCGTGAGCTTTCGGTGCGGCAGAACGCTGACAACCAGCTCGAAGCAGCTTGCATCATCGTGGAAGCAACTGCCTTGCAGGCCGGGGAGACGCCCAGCTGCGCCACGGCCGCGCGTGCGCCCTTGGCCGCCGAAATCGATCCCGTCGTGCGCGATCAGCTGGAGAAGACCTTCCAGTGCGGTGGCAACACGAACATCGACTGCAACCGCTTCCAGCTGTGTGAGATCAGCCAGGTGTCGAGCCAGAGCTGCTTGAACGACGATATCGCTCAGGGTGACGGCTGGTGCTACGTGGATCCGGCAAAGGACCTCGGTGCGGATTCCCTGGTGGAGAAGTGCCCGCCCACCGCGCGCCGCAAACTGCGCTTCATCGGCGCCGGAACGCCTGAGCCCGGTACCGTGACGTTCGTCGCGTGTGCAGGCGCCGCGTTCGCCGACGAGTAATAGGCGTGCGCACCGAGTAGATCGCGGGGTGGCCGAGTTTCGGTCACCCCGTTTTCTTTTGGCCTGGCACCGGTTGGAATCGGACCTTGCTTCGAGGGTTGGCTGATCAGCGCGCCCGTGTTGGGTCTGGAGTGTATAGTCATTGGGTCAAGGCATGCAGCAGGCCGACAAGACGATCCTCCTGATTGAAGACGAGCCGCACATCGTGTTGGGGCTGACCGACGCGCTCGAGTTCGAGGGCTACCGCGTCGTCACGGCTGACAACGGGGAAGCGGGCGTGGCTTTGGCGAAGCGTGAGCAACCCGCTGCCATCCTGTTGGACCTGATGTTGCCCGACAAGAACGGCTACCAGGTGTGCGAGGAGATCCGCCGCTCGGATCCTGACGCCATCATCGTGATGCTGACCGCGCGCAGCCAAGAGTCAGACAAGGTACGGGGCTTCGACGTGGGGGCGGATGACTACGTCACCAAGCCGTTCGGTGTAGCGGAGTTGGTGGCTCGACTCCGCGCTTTGTTTCGCCGCATGGAGCGCCGACCTGCAGCCGAGGTGTTCACGGTGGGTCGTGCCACGGTCAATCTCAGCGCACATCACGTCGACGTCGACGGGGTTCAACATCCGCTCTCGTCCTACGAGGTGGAGTTGCTGCGTTTTCTTCACGAGCGCGCAGGTTACGCCGTCAGTCGAGAAGAGATCCTCAATCGCGTGTGGGGTACGGCGAACCCGACCAACCGCACCGTGGACAACTTCATCTTGAAGCTGCGCAAGAAGATCGAGCGTCGCCCCGATGTTCCTGAACACCTCGTGACCGTCTACGGTCACGGCTACAAATTGGTCGTCTGACGGCGCTAAATGAGCGAGCGAGATTCTCGATCGCTCATTTTTAGGGTGGGGCCCCAGTTCACTGGGGCGGGGGCTGGGAAGCCCCCGAAAAAGACCGACATGTGTCGAGCGAAGTCGACGTAGAGGAGGTTTTGTCGCGCCCTTGCCCCATTGGGGGCGCGGCAAAACCGTTCGAGAATCGCGCTCGCTCATTTAGCAGCTCGAAAGCCCAGTGCGCCATTCGGCGTTCTCGAAACGGGTGGGCGACACGGCTACGCAGCGGAGTCAGGGCGCGGCGGTATCGATTCGTTGCAGGGCGTTGCGCGGGTCCAAGGCGACACTCGCGGCATCGCTCCACGCACCCACTCCGGAGTCGGGGTTCGTTTCTGGTCGCAACTGCCGAACAGCGAACCAGAGTGCGTCGTCGACTCGAGCGATTGGGCTATCCGTCTCTGGCATCGGGGCACCGGGTTGCATCCCCTCGCTCAGCTCCGAGAGGCCGGCGACTAGAAGCAGCATCGTTTGGCCTCCGGATGGCCTTTCGTCTGCTTTCAGCAACATCCAGCCTTCGTGTGCTTCTAGCGCGACGACTTCGGTGGCGCCCACGGTTCCTAGGTTGGCGCTCGTCAAGCGCAGTTCGGTGGCGGGGCGAATGACGACGCCCGGACCCGGCAACGACAGGGCTTTGGGCAGTGGGGCCTTGGACCACGAGACAACCTCGGCGCTGCCGTGAATCGGCAGCCGGTAGGCGTCCAGACTTTCGGGCAAGTTGGGCAAACGCGGCACGAACTCCGCAACTGCCGTTTCCGTCAGGACAGGCACGGGGACACACGCGCCGTGATCTTCCAAGGTTCCCTGGGGACAGCGGGCGGTACCCACGGGAGCAGCTGTGGATCGCACCCACAACGTCGCTCGGGGTGGTGCCGTCAACCACAGGATCAAGCCGACGGCGACCAACACGACACTCAGCCAGCGCACCACAACGGGGAGCATACGCTAGCCGCCGGGGATTTCAGCGCTTATTCGCTGTGCTGCGACATCGATCTCTTTGCGTCGTGGGCCGGCGCTTGATAGCTCTATGTCGATGCAGAGCGATATCCTGACTCCTGCCGAGGTCGCGGTGCTCGAGACATTCGTCGTTCCGCGCTACCTCGCGGCATTCGGGGCCGTCGCTTTGGACATGATGCTGGTGGGAGAGGGAGCCAACGTCGTTCACCTGGGCTGCCGCACGGGGTATCCCGACGCGTTGTTGTTGGAGAAGGTCCCGAGTTGCCACGTCGTTGGCGTCGATACTTCCGCAGCGGCCATCGAACTCGCCCGAAACAAGGCAGCGACCTTGCCACGCGAAGGGCTCTCCTACGTTCTGACGGATGGCTATCCAACGCAGCTTCAGCCCGGCACGTTCTCACATGCTTTGTCTTTGCACCCGATCGGCACGGCCCTGGAGCGTACGCAGCTCTTCTCGGAGATGATGCGATTGGTTTACAGCGAAGGGCAGGTGCTCGTTTCGATGCCTCTGCGAGGTTCGTTTCAAGAGTTGGGGGATCTCTTTCGCGAGTTTGCACTGAAGTACGACCAAGGTGAGTTCTCGCAGGCGGTAGAGGTCGCGATGGCCGGGCGTCCCAGCATCGAGACCCTTTCGGAGGAACTCGAGAGTGTGGGCCTGGAGGACGTGGACGTCGAAGTGGTCTCCACCGAGCTGACGTTTGCCGGCGGGCGCGCGTTCATCGAAGATCCGACGACTCGCCTGCTGATCATTCCCGAGCTGCAGACCACTCTCGGCAACTTCGATCTCTCGATGCCGTTGAGCTACGTCTGCGACGCGGTGGACAGCTACTTCGCAGAAGGCGACTTCTCGTTGACGGTCAAGATCGGCTGCGCCAGCGCGCGGCGACCGTGAAGCTGCGGTACGTCGGTGCCGTGCTGAGTGTGAGCCTCGGCGCGCTACTGCTCGCCCTTCGTGCAGGCTTCAAATGGTTCGATACTCGGTAGCGGTACTGCCACGAGAGATCGCTGGTTCGACGAATCAGTAGCGGTACTGCCACAAGAGATCGATGCTGCCGCCGGTGTTACCGACCTTGGTGCGCAGTGACCAGTCTTCTTGGAAGCGGTAGTCGAGGGTTCCTGAGACGACCTCGCCTTGCTGTTGGTTCAGGGTGGCCTCTTGGCCACGCTGATAGGCCGCTTCGAACCACAGGTCGTCGTCGAGCTGGATACTGGCGCCGTAGCTGGTTTCTGCGTCCTCCTCATCCGCGGCGTTGACCCTCAGCTGCACCGAGTTGCCGAGAAGCTGGTTGACACCCAGAGCCTGCACCCCGCTTCCGAGGACCGTTGCCGCGCCACCTCCGAGCAATGCTTGAAGTTCGGCTGGCCCGGGTTGCGTGATGGGGTCCTTGAGCGTGCCAGTGATGCTGACGAAGATCGGCTCGTCGCTTCCACTGCGGCCCGCGAGGGTGATGTCGATGTTCGGGTTCGACGGCTCTCGCGGATTGAGCTTCAGGCTCCCGCGCACGATACGGAAGACCCGGCCGAAGATGGGCACGCGTCCCCCTCGGCGCAGGGTCAGTTCGCCGGTCATGGTGGACTCGCCGGAGATGTCTACGGCGACGTCTCCGTGCAGCGGCACTTGCAGATCCGCCAGCGCAAACGTCGTTCGCTTGCCGAGGTGAACGATGAAGCGCACGGGCATCGCCTCTGGATCCGTCTGCTCCTCGGAGGCCGTCTGCACGATGATGATGTCGGAGTTGTCGGATAGATCGATCAGCTCCCGCGACGCGGAGGTCGCCGCTTCCATTTGCCAGTCCAGGAGATCGATCTCGAACAGCATGTAGTCCTTGCCATGCCATTGATCGGGCCTGTCCCAACCCTGGCGACGTTCGAATTTGGCCAGTGCCTGCCCACGCGCCTTACCCAGGTTGAGCCCCTGAAGCGTGATGGGGACGGAACGCAGGCGCACGGCAGCCGTCCCAGACTTCAAGGTCGTCCCTTCCACGAGCAGTCGACCTTGACCCTCCAGGTTCTCCTCTCTGGAGCGCGCTTTGGCGTGCATGTCTTCGAGGCTGAGTGTCGTTCCTGCCGCCGACGTTTCAGCGATGGCGTTGAGCGAGATGTCGCGGAGCTCCAGCCCCAACGCTTCGATGTACGCGCTGCCATCGCTCAAGCGCGCCTCACCCTCGAGCGAGGTCTTCCACTCGTGGGGCACGCCGGGCTCCACGGACGTGACGCGTTTGAGATAGAGTCGGAGTTCGGCGTCGAGGTCGCCGCTCAGCCGCGCCAGCACCGACTCCACTGCCGGCGCCAAGGCCGCAGCATCGAAGTCGTTGGCCTGCACTGAGATGTCGGCGGTCTCGAGTTGATTGGGGAGGGGGACCTGAGTGGTGTCGGCGCCCGCGTTCAGCAGAACCCTCAGGGTGCGAAGACGATCGTCGAGGGTGAACGTTCCGAGAATTCGACCAGGCTCTCCTTTGAGCTGGAGGATGCCGTGCCCCAGGACGGCGCGGCCAGAGCTCAGCTGGTCGAAGTCGAGGGTCGCGTTGAGCTCCGGGTGACTGCCTTGGAGGAGGGCGACTTGGCCGCTGACCGAGCCGGCGAGGTCCTGCTCGACGAGGGGAGTGAACAGCTGCAGCGGCATCCGGTCGATGCCGGCTCGAGCCGCCACCGCCCAGCCCTCGCCCGTTGCCGCGGTCCTCCACGGGGCGGTGCCATACAGCCGACCCAGCAGTACGCTGCGGCCGTTGGAAGAGCCCACCACCTTGAGATCCACGTCACCCGTCGTGGGCGCGTATTGACCATTGAGGTTCACGGACACCGAGGTGTCAGCGCGAAGGCCGGGCGCTTGCATGTCCCGGGCGTCCGCCAGCAGAGAGATGCGTGGTTCGGTGAGAGTGCCGAACAGCGCGATCTGCGCCTCGACCGTGCCTTTGACGCCCTCCGCATGAACCAATGGAAGCTGCGAGATGTCGCGCGCCGGAACGTTGGCCAATACGTTGATGGGCTCGGTCTTGAATTCCCGGTACGCGGCTCGAGCGTCGCTGAACCAAGCCTCGGGGTCGAATGGCAACGCCGTCGAGAGATTCACCAGCGCCCCGTGTACGTCGTTGACGCTGCCAGCGCCGTTGAGCTGGTTGGCTCCAGCGTCGAACGCGGCACTGAAGTACGTGTTGACGTCGGATAGCACCTCGGGTTCGTCGCCGATGGCGATGCGGGCGCGCTCCACGCTGGCCCCGATTTCGACGAAGGCGTTGGGGAACCCCGTCGGACTGGTGCGCTGCAAGAGTGCGCGCACGCCGAGTTTGCCTTCCAGTTCGGGCAAGGACTCGTTGTCGAGGGCCAATGCAATTGGCCCCGTCGGAACGCCCAAGAGCGCTACCTCGGCCGTGCCCGTCACGGTCTCGAAGGACGCCCACTCCAACGGGTGTCCACCCAAGAGCGCGTCCCACTTGCCGTCGACGCTGAAGCCGAGCTCGTCCTTGCCTCGGAGGGCGCCGGTCAGTTGTCGACCGTCAAGCTGGGCGAGCAACGTGACGTCGCTGTGCCCCCAGTTGTCGACGGCCAACCCCGAAACGGATGCTTGCAGGCGTCCGCGCTGCAGGTCGCTGCCGATAGCAAACTCCGTGTCGAGATCCAAGCGCCCAGCAACGGGCACGGCCGTGCCGACGAGGCGACCCAGGACGCGGGCGACGTTCAAGTCTCGGGCGGACAAGGCGCCTTCCGCAAGCCCTGGCTGCAGTTGGATGTGTCCCTCCAGGCGTCCCTCGCGTCCGCGGATGGCGACGTGTGGAATGTCGAAGATGCGCCGTTTCCAGTCGAACTTGGCGACGTCCGCTTCGGCGCTGACTGGACCGCGCGCGAGCGTGACGTGCGCGTTGGTGACGGAAAGGTCGCTGTGGAGTCGCCCTCGGGCGCCAATTCGCCGTTCTCCCGCCGCGGATAGCTTCGTCTCCACGTCGATGCTGTGCCGATTGCCCCGTGCGCTCACCTCTGCGTGGTCGAATTGCAGACCACCGAGCCCCAAGCCCGTGGCGTCGACGTCCGCCGAGAATTGGGCTTCGGACAGGTGTTCCGTGTCCGCATCGAAGTTCGCTTCGAACGCCGCGCTGGCGGCGGTGACGGGGGCAACGCCGAAGTCGCGCACGGTACCCTTTGCGGTCGCGTGCAATCGTCGTCCTTCGAGCTGCACTTGTGCCTCCAGCGAGGAGACTCCGCGCAGTCCCTCCGGAAGTCGCCGGTGATTGCGCAAGCGCAGCTCAGGCACGCGGGCTTTGGCGTCGAGGCGTCCGTCTTCGTACTTCGCCTTGGCGAAGATGGTGCCCCCTGGTTCCAGCAGGGTAACGTCACCACTGAGACTCTCGGGGGCTGCAACCAAGGTGAATCGTGCGGCCGGCACGAGTACGCCCTCGATGGAGGTCGCTTCCGTCGTTCCGTCGATTCCCACTCGGTAGTCGTCGCCTTTGGCGTGCACCTCCACTTTGGCCGACGCTTCGACGCGAGCGCGCGGGGCGTCTTCGATCAGGCTGTGCAGTTCGACGTCGTGGAGTTGGACGTCGAGATTGGCGTCGACGGCGTCGGTCAGCTCCAACGGTCCACGGATGTCGATCTCCGCGTCGCCCAAGCTGAACTTGGCCTCCGTATCGAGGTGGGGCAGTTTGCCGGCGGCTTTGACGCGTGCACTCACGGGCTGTCGAAGCGGCCAGGCCGAAATCCACTTCTTCATCGTGCGCGGCGCAAGGCGTGGAACCGTCGCTTCCGCATCGAGCCGTCCATCCTCGACACCCACGCGTGCCTGGATTTCCGCTTCGTCTGCGAAACCGGAGAAGTCGAGCTGCAAAGGTCCTGGAGCGCGGAGTGAAAACGAACCCGAGCCCCGAACGTCGATGCCCAAGATGCCAGAAACGTTGGTACCGAAGCGGTCGACGTCGACGGCGATGCCCTTGGGGCTGAACAGGACCTTGCCGTGAACGTTGGCCAAGGTCGCCCGCACGTTCTCGAGTCCTTCCAGATCGATCTCGCCTTGCACGTTTCCGAGTTCGACGAGGGGCAGGTAGACGCGCACGTAGCGGCGCTCTTTTTTCTTCTTGTCGCCTTCGGCTTCGGTGGGGCGGGGCGTCAACGCTCGCGATAGCGTGGGCTCGCCGGTCGTTGGCTCGGGGATGAGTTTGACGTTGGCGTTTTCTATGCGAGCATGGGTCAGTACGATGTCGAGCCGGGTGCCCCCGAAGAAGATGTCGTAGATCAGCGCCGCTGAGGCGAGTTTGACTTCGGCGTCTTGCAACGCCAGCACCTGTTCACCTTGCTCGTCGAAGAGTCGAACCCGGCCCAGTTGGATCGAACGTGCTGAGATGTCTTCTACGGTCTCCAGTCGAAGTTGACCGAAGAAGACGTCGCTCAAGAGCTCGTTCGTCAGGCTGGCTATCGTGGCGCGCATTGCTGGCGCGTTGACGTGCAGCAGGAGTCCGCCGACTGAACTCGTCAGGAAGACGAGGGCCGACGCGACCGCCCACAGCGCTGTGCGCAGCGGCGACGAGCGCGGGGGAGCTGGTATGGTTTCGCTCAAAACGCCTCCCCCAGCGTCAAATGAAGCGCGATGGGCAGTCCGAAGAGTGTCGGCGGATTGCCCTCGGCCGCCTGCTGGTTGAAGTCCTGTGCAAATGGTAGGCGATAACCTGCGTCGAACCGCACCGGACCGATGGGTGTTGCGTAGCGAAGGCCGGAACCCACGGAGAGGTGCGGGGCCGAGAAGTCGAGTCCGACTTCGCGCAACACGTCGCTGCCGTCGACGAAGAGGACGCCGCCCAGTGGGCCGAGGACGACGAAGCGAACTTCCCCCGAGGCTTCCCACAGAGAAACCCCACCCAACGGACGATTGCAATCTCTGACGGTCGGGTTTGCCGTGCAGTCGACGTTTCTCGACAGAAAGCGTACGTCACCGTGGGGCCCCACGCCGCGCAGCGTGTAACCGCGGTTGGAGTTGGGCCCGCCTGAGAAGAACCCGCGAAACAGTAGCTTCTGCTGATCTTGTGCCAGCTCCCTATCCGGGATGTCCGCTTCCGTAGCCTGCAGCGTCTGTCCGTAGTTATCCGCGAAGAGGAAGCCGGTCGTGAAGCGACTGGCGAAAGTGACTCGTTTGGAGATCGGCACGTAGAAGCGCGCTTCGGGGAGCACGCGATAGTCACTCACGTCGCTGCCGAAGATTGGCGAGGCCATTTGAAGGCTGGCGCTGAGCAACACGCCCTCGTGCGGGTCGAAGCGGTCGTCGCGGAGATCCAGGCTGACGGCGAGTTCCGGGTAGGCGATGATCAAGTTCTGAAGCAGGTCGTCGCGCGACGGCACCCCTGGGCCGATGGTGAGCTTCTGGTAGTCCACCGGCATGGCGAGCTGCCAATTGTAGGAGGGAGAGACGACCACCCGGTGGCGAAAGAAGGCGCGTTCCGCGGCAGCGGACGCCTTGACTTCGGAGAACCCGATCACCTCGTCGTCTGGTCCGCTGTCGGCGTACAAGAGTGGATAGACGCTGAAGCTGCTCGAAAGGATCCCCGAGGTACGGCCTTCGAAGAGCGATGGCTGTCGCAGCTGCGCCCGGATCTGTTGTTGGTACAACCCTCGAGTGGGCGTCACCAAGTTCCCGAAGCGAGTGGGGTAGTAGACCAGGCCGGGTTTTGCATCGATATCGAAGCGGCGCAGCCCGCCGAGGAAGTTCTTGTCCTCCCAGCCGAGGGTCAGGTGGTTTGAAAGCTGCAGTGAATCGATCTGCATACCGGCGCCGGCCCGGAGCGTGCGCAGATCGGTTTCGTCGACGCTGATCTTGATGGGTACGACGTTGCCTTGCGCTTCGTCCGTCTGGGCGATGACGGCGACGCTCGTGAACACGTTGAGGTTGCTGAGCGCCTTGCGCGCGTCGATGAGCTCTTCTTGGGAGAAGCGCTCGCCCGTCGTCAGGGCCAAGTTGTCGCGTACGATGCTCTCCGGAACCTCGTCGAGCCCTTCGACACTGATGGCGCCGTAGTGCGCGACGACGCCGGGTATCACGTCGTATTCGACCTGCGCGGAGTGGCTCGCGATGTCCACCGTGACTTTGCCCTGCACTTTGGCAAAGGCGTAACCCGAGTCGCGTAGCACGTCGGTGATGCGTTGCTTGGAGCGCGTGTAGGCGTCTTCGTCGAAGGGCTTGCCCGGGCGTAACACGTTACCCCGCAGCGCCTCGGTACTGACGTCGATGGGGAGCGCCTCGAGCCCCCTGGGCGTTACCGACGTCGTGATCACCGGCGCCCCCTCGAGCACGCGTATTTCGATCCGTACACGATGCTCATCCAGAGCAATGACACGTGCCGCGACGACCTTCGCCTCGTAGTACCCTTTGCGCCGCAAGTAGCGTTCGACTCGGAGCAGGTCCTTGCTCAACAACTCGGGGTCGTAGACTTCGTACTCGAAAGCGACACCGTCCCAGATCCCGAGAAAGCGTTGGGACTCGGTGGTTGCCAAACCCGCGAGGATCGGGCTCGTCTCGACGCTGGTCGCTCCCTGCAGCTCCACTTCGGCAACCACGGGCTGCGGCGGGAACTCCTTGCGAAACGCGCACGCTGGAAGCGACAGCGCGAGGAGGATCGCGACTGCACCGCGGCGACCCGCGCCCGAGACCGGGGACCAGCGCTTGGGACGACGGCTCGGTCCGGGGGGCGACGGGTGGGGTGAATGGAGCACAGTGATACCGGCAGATTACACCAAAGAACATGGTCGAAAACTCGTCGACGTCGAGCGCCCGACAGGCCCGATCTTTCGTCACCGGAACGCGATGCGCGCGAGCGTCCGTCAACGCGCCACTAGCGGAAGCACCTGCCTCCAGAGCGAGTCGCTCGCGGGCGACCGCTGCCGGAACACGCCACCCCGCGTGCACCGAGCATGCGGACCGACGGCAGGCAGACGCCCACCTCCGGCGGCCAAATGCACGAACGCACCGCGGAGTGCGCGGTGCGTTCGTCATGCGTCGAGTCGGCAAGTGCCGACGCTGCACGGGAGGTACGTCGAGGCGTTCAGCCCTTCATGCCTGGGAGCGTTGCCTTCTCCTCAGGCTTCTCGAGGTATTCGACGCTCTGGTAGGTCATCACGCCCATGATCGGATCTGCTTCGGCGCCAGTCGTGGCCTTGGTGAAGGTCGACTTGTACTCACCTTTCACGGTGACCTTGGCACCCTTGATGGGCAATGGATCGGGGATTTGAACGCCCCAGAAGTTGTCCATCAGGGGCTCCTTCTCGT
Organism: Polyangiaceae bacterium; assembly: GCA_050290545.1. Lineage (GTDB taxonomy): Bacteria > Myxococcota_A > Polyangia > Polyangiales > Polyangiaceae > SZUA-265. Next base: position 41,569 of record JBNKHV010000203.1, read on the forward strand.
CGTCCCCCTTGAGCTTCTCGCGCTTCTTGTACTCTTTGATCGCGTCGTAGAGCTGCGCGTAGTTGGACGCCCAGCCCATCACCTTGATCGCGTCCTTGGGGTCGGCGTTGGCGTTGTCGGCGACCCAGAACGTCGGTACCGGCGGCTTGCAGTCTTCCGGATCTTCCTTGCCGGTCTCATGCACGGCACACTCGGGAGCGTCGGGCATGTTGGTCTTGACGATGTAGCCCGTCAGCTTGATGTCCTTGCCGGCGATCGTGCTGTGGTAGACGCGGCTGCGCAGGTGGTAGCTCGCGCCCCATACCGTGTACGCATCGCCCACCTTGATTGGGTCTTGCGGCACGTTGGGCACCGGAGGCAGCGCGGCCTTCTCACCGGCGTAGGCCGGCCTGGGCTCGTACTTGACCTCTTCGGCACCACAGCCCGATAGGCCTGCGCTCGTCACCCCGAAAAGCCCGAGGCACAGCAGATTGCGGATGAACTGGCTTTGCATGTAATTCGCTCCCTTTGCTGGGAGACAACGGCTATCACTAAAGCCGTCGGCGTCGCAAGCGCTATCGGTGTGCCCAAAGGGCCACTGCGCTGCGCTTGGTGCATGCCATCCGCGGCGGGGCGGGCTGCTGGTGCGGCGAACTGAGTGGGCGCGGTGGACAGTCCGTTGGACTCGTAAAATCACGCCTCGGTGAGAAGAGCTCCGGGCCGGCAGTGGGCGGCCAGCCGCCGATTCGGCGTTGCTACGGATTGGCGAAAACTGCCCGCTCCGCTAGCCGCAGGGACCGAATCATCGACGCTCGCGCCAGCTCCGAGTCCGGGGGCTGCTCGTTCAACAGTTGCAGCAAGTTCGCGGCAGATGCGGCCACGCTACGGCGCACGGATTCATGCCGTCCCATGCCGGCAACGGCCGCGGTTGCCAGCGCCTCGACCCGCGCAGCCAACAGCGTTGGCTCCCGGGGTTCTTCCGTTCTCGCGCAGAGGGCGAACACCCGCGTCAGCTGGGGCGTGAGGTGCGCGTCGTGGATGCGCGGCGCGCTGCGAAACAGAGCTTGGACCAACTGCCAGTGACCTAGCGAGAGTGGGCTCCCCTCGCGAAACACGTGCTCCAGTCTGTTCAACACGAGCGTGAAGCGTTGAGAAAGTAGCGTTTGTCGTTCGGGCGCAGGCAGCTGACGCTCCAGCAGGGCGCGCAACTCGAGTTCGCGGGCGAGTTGCGAGTCATCCAGTTCGAGCGCTGGCGGGGCTTGCTTCAGAAGTTGCACCACGCCGAGCTGGCGCGGCGGGGTGCGCGCTTCGAGTAGGGCGTGTGCCAGCTCCGTTCGCGTGGGCTCGGTGTCGCGTCGTGCGGACTCGAGCGCCTCGGTGAGCGCGCGCAGGGTTTCCTCGGACGCCTTCGGCCCCAGGCCTCGGATCTTGGCGTAGTGCTCAGGGACCGACGTTGCCGGCGCTCTCCTCAGTGCGGTTTCGAGCCGCTGGATCGAGTTCTCCAACACCGTCTTGTCGAGGCCCTCGAGCTGGCTCTCCGTGTCCGCCGAGGTGCCGCCACTTTGCTCTGCCGCCGAGCCTCGGGCGCCTGCATCGGGTTGCGTTCCCGGTGGTCGACGTGCTTCCTCGGACCAGTACAAGATGCTCACCAGCAGCATCACGCTCAACGCGATGAGACTGGGACCGACATGCCGACCCATCAGCTCAGTATTCTCCGCCGCGGCCGCTGTGGCAAAGAAGCTGTGGCAAGGAAGGAGGTGTCGGGTGTGAGCGTCGGGGACGTTTTCACGCGTTCTCGCCTTCTGTGGGCTCGGCCGCTAGGCTCCGCCTCCCGTGTCGAAGCGTGTCAGAGTCGTCGTCAGAGGGTTGGCTCCCGGGGTACTGGTCCTCGAGACGACCGCCGCGCACTACGTGCAGCGGGTGCTGCGCCTGCGAGTGGGCGCGGAGATATGCGCCATCGACCCTTTGCGGGGCGTGGAAGCGGATGCCGTCGTCACGACCGCCGGGCGTCGGGTGACCCTGGAGGTGGGGGAGGTGCGGGCGGGGAGTCGCCCGGGGCTCGCCGAGCTGAGCTTGGTGCAGGCCCTCGGCAAGGGGGACAAAGCCGAGCGCGTGTTGCGGGACGCCGTGGCGCTGGGTGTTGGGCGCTTGAGGTGGATTCACACGGACCGAACGGTGCCGAAGCCCGCCTCGAGCAAGCTCGAGCGTTGGCGGGAGATCGCCGTGGACGTCGCTCGCCAGTGCGGGCGCTCCGACGTTCCCGAGTTGTCCGAGCCGGTGCTGTTCGACGAAGCCCTGGCCGAGGCCCGCGCTACGCATCGCATTCTATTGCGGCCACAGGGGGAGGCCGCGCCGCTGGCGGACGTCGTCGCGGAGTTGCTCTCCAACGGCGCTGGCGACTCGAGCTTCGGCGTCGAACTGTGGGTCGGTCCCGAGGGGGGCTTCACGCGTGAAGAGGAAGCTGCGCTCGTCGCGGCCGGTGCAAGGGGAGCGAGTCTGGGTCCCCTGGTACTCCGAACGGAGCTCGCTGCGGCCAGTGCTCTGGCCGTCACGTCGTGCGCACTCTGGGCCCGTCAGGTTGCCGGGCGCGCGAAACGAGCTCTCGGTGACGAGCGCTGGTAAGCTCAGCATCGCATGGCAGCATCCAAGAAGATACGAGTGCTCGTCGCGAAACCCGGGCTGGACGGCCACGACCGCGGCGCGAAAATCGTGGCTCGAGCTCTGCGCGACGCGGGCTGCGAGGTGATCTACACGGGTTTGCATCAAACGCCCGAGATGATCGCGAGAGCAGCCGTCGACGAGGCTGTGGACGCCGTGGGGCTGTCCATCATGAGCGGGGCGCACAACACGTTGTTCGTGGCCGTACTCGAAGCGCTGGAGGCGGCGGGCGCCGCGGACATCAAGGTGTTCGGCGGCGGCATCATCCCCAAGGAAGATGCAGACGCACTCAAGCAACGCGGGGTCGCAGAAATCTTCGGTCCCGGGACGCAGCTCACCGACATCGTGCAGTGGGTGCAAGCCAACGTCGAACCGCTCGACGTCGCCAGCTGAATGGGCGAGCGCGATTCTCGGTCGGCACGCTCATTTGGGCTGCTCGCCGACGTCGGTCGCTGACGTCGCCGTATCGGTTGCGGCGGGGGCGACGAGTGCGCCGTGCTCCCGGCAGACTTCGAGCAAGTCCATCTGCGATAGTGGAGCCGCGAGCTCTTGGGGCAGGGGGGCCCGAATGACGAGCTCCTCACCGCTCGACGGGTGCTCGAAGCGCAAGAAGTGAGCATGCAGCACCAGACGGTGCAGCGCGAAGCGTTCTCGAAACAGGCGGTTGTGTTCACCCTTTCCGTAACGCACGTCGCCGATGAGCGGGTGGCTGATGTGCTTGAAGTGCCGTCGGATCTGATGCAAGCGTCCGGTCAAGGGGCGGGCTTCGACGAGTGAGTAGCGTTCGAAGCTGCCCCAGCGCCAGTATAGGGTTTTGGCGGGTCGCTTTTCGCCGTCCCGCTTCTTGGCGATGGCGTGATCGATCTCGCCCGCTTCCGGGGTGATTCCGCGCACCAGCGCGAGGTAGCGTTTCTCGGCTTGCTCGCTCGTCAGCCTGGCCTGCATGCTTCGAGTGAATGCGCTGGACAAGGCGAAGACCAGCACGCCGCTGGTCGCTCTGTCCAAACGATGAACGGGGTAGACCTTGGTGCCGGCCAGGGCGCGGGCGGCGGTGAGTGCCGTGTACCGCTCCTTGGCCCAGCCGTTGTGCACCAAGAGTCCGGCAGGCTTGTTGACGATCAATAGGGCGTCGTCTCGGTACAGAACCTCCAAATGAGGGGGGCGGGGGTCGGAGGTCTCTGCGGCAGTCACGGTCGCACGCGCATAGCAGAGGCGTCGCCGGACCGCCGCGGCAACACGGTGCGCGACTGCTCCTCGCCCGAGACGGCGGCAGATCGGATGGGGGAGAACCGAATGACCGGCTTGGGAGGGGTCCTGCGCGTCCCACTGAACGGGCACCCATGTGCGCTTCAGTGAGAATTGTAAGGTGCTGTTTTGTATCGTGTTTCTGAGGATCGACGGGTGTTGACACGGGATCCGTCTGCCCGTACCTTCGGGGCATGAAGTGGGACAGATTGGCTTAGAATGGCGAGGCCTCCCACAACATGGATCAATGTTCCGCGGGCAATTCCTCCACAACATCGACGACAAGGGTCGAGTCAGCTTGCCGGCGCGGTTTCGCGAAGCGCTGGAAAGCACGGGGGATCGCCGCGTGGTGCTCGCGCCATGGCCGTTCGAACCCTGCCTGCACCTGCACCCACTCCAGGCGTGGGAGGAGTTCGAGAACAAGATTTCGGCGCTGCCGAGACTGGACCGCACCATCAACCAGTTTCGGCGCCTGCACATTTCGAGGGCTTTGGACATGGACGTCGACGGTTCCGGTCGAGTACGCGTCGCCCCCGAGCTCCGGGCGCACGCCGAACTGTCCAAGGAAGTCCTGTGGGTCGGAATGGGAACCCACATCGAGTTGTGGTCGAAGCAGCGCTACGACGAGCTGACCGCCATGACTCCCGAGCAGTTCACCGAGTTCCAAGACAAGGTTGAGGAGTTGATTCGAGTATGACGTTGGCAGCCCTGAGCGTGAACATGGAAGTCAAACCACCGATGCACCAAACCGTGATGCGAGACGAAGTCGTCAATGCGCTTCGCGGCATCGAGGCCGGGTTGTGCATCGACGTGACGGCGGGCTACGGCGGCCATACCGAAGCGATCCTGCAAGCCCACCCGGGACTCAGCGTCGTGGCTTTCGACCGCGACCCGGAGGCGGTGGCTGCGTGCCGATCGCGTTTGGCTCGCTTCGGACAACGAGTGCAGGTGGTTCACTCGGAGTTCAGTCAGCTCAAGGCTTGGCTCTACAAGAACGGGATTTCCCAGGTGGACGCGTTGGTGGCGGATCTCGGCGTGAGCTCGCCTCAGCTCGACCAAGGTGGGCGCGGTTTGAGCTTCCGCTTCGAGGGGCCGCTCGACATGCGCATGGATCCGACTCGCGGAGATACCGCGCGCGACCTGATCGAGCGATCGAGCCAAGAAGAACTGGCAGATCTCATCTTTCAGCTCGGTGAAGAGCGCAGCTCACGCCGTATCGCCGCCTGCATCAAGCAAGCGGCAGAAGCTGGCGAACTCGAGACGACGCTCGACCTGCGGCGCGCCGTGGTCAAGGCGGTCGGCTTGCGCCGCACCCGCGGCATCGATCCGGCGACGCGCACCTTTCAAGCGCTCCGCATCGCCGTCAATCGAGAGCTGGACGAGATCGCGAGTCTGCTCGGTCAACTTCACGAGATCATTCGACCTTCCGGGGTCGCGGCGATCATCAGCTTCCATTCTCTCGAGGACCGCCTGGTCAAGCGCTGCTTTCAGGAGCGCGCGCTTTGGAAGCGCGTGTCGTCCAAGCCACTGCTCCCGAGTGACGCAGAACAGGACCACAATCCAAGATCGCGTAGCGCAAAACTTCGTGTCGCGAGCCGTACCGGGCTAATGCAGGTACCACCCCCGACTCCGGAGTGGGCCGATCCATGGGAATCCTCCAACTGAAAGCAGGTAGGCGTCCGTTTCTGGTTCTTTGGACCCTAGCGGTGATAGCGACCACCGCAGCCTTTGCTCTGCACTTGGCGATTCGAGTGCAGGCCGTGAAGTTGGGTTACGAGCTCGGCCGCGCTCACTCCCACCTCGGCCGTTTGCGTGAGGTCCGGCGTGTGTTGGAGCTCGAAATCGCGAGCCACAAGACACCGGAGCGCGTCGACTTCGTGGCGCGCACGCTGCTGGGCATGAGCGAACCGTCGGAGGATCGCATCTTCTCCGGAGGGCCCATGCCGACCATCGAAGACGCGGAAGCGGACGCGGATCTCAACGTCGCGCAGAGGACGCCATGAGCCGAGCCCGCGACGACAAGCTGCGCGACGTTCCGATTCCGAATCGCATTCGCACGCGACAAGGGCTCGGCATTCGCGTGCGCATGGCGATGTTGTGCGGCGTGCTCGCTGCCGGCCTGGGCGTGGTCGTGTCATCGGGTTACCGCCTGACGATGGTCGACGGCGCCGATTGGCGTGAGATGGCCGAAAAGCAACGCGAGCGTCGCCTGCACGTCGCACCCAAGCGCGGCACTCTGTACGACCGAAACGGCAGCGCGCTCGCGGTCAGCGTGGATGTTCCCAGCGTGAGCCTCGATGCCTACGAACTACTGCGTGGCACGACGTTGCAGAACCAGCCGAGTGTGGCGCGCCAGGCTGCCAACCGCATCGCCCAGGCGCTCAGCCTCGATCCGGCGTTGGTGGAGCGCAAGATCCTTCGTAAGCGGCGCTTCACCTGGCTCAAGCGCAGCATTTCTCGCGAAGAGGCCGAATCGATTCGGCGCTTGATGCGCGGGCACGACGGCCAGCCGAAGATCCGCGGACTCATCGTCGAAGGGGAGGGCAAGCGCTACTATCCGCGGCGCGAGTTGGCCGCGCCGTTGCTCGGCTTCGTCGCTCCCGACGGCGAGGGCAAGGACGGCGTGGAATACTCCCTGAACGACGAGTTGAAGGGCAGCGTCGAACGCTTGCACGGTCTGCGCGATCGCAACGGACGCCTGATCTTCAGCGAGGGCATGGACCACGATCGTGCGTTCGTGGGGCACGACGTGGAGCTGACCATCGACCAGGGCATTCAGTTTGCGGCAGAGCGCGAGTTGGCACTCGCCGCGCGCACCTACGAGGCTGCCGGCGGTTCGGTGGTCGTGGTCGAGCCGAAGACGGGCGAGATCCTCGCGATGGCGAGTTGGCCTGGCTACAACCCCAACGACTACACCGAGAGCGATCCCGAACAACGCCGCAATCGTTCCGTCAGCGACCGTTTCGAGCCCGGCTCGACCATGAAGATATTCACGGTGGCGGCGGGGCTGGCCAACAAGGTCATCACGCCCACCGAACGCATGTACTGCGAAGAGGGGCGCATGCCCGTGGACAACGTGATCATCCGAGACACGCACCCCGCGGAGTGGCTGACGGTGACGCAGGTGCTGGCGGTTTCTTCGAACATCTGCTCGGCCAAGATCGGTCTGGCGATGGGGGGTGATGCTCTCTACGAGGGCTTCTTGCGCTTTGGTTTTGGGCACGATTCAGACTTGTCCGTGCCTGGTGAATCGGCGGGGGTGCTGCTGCCGCGGAATCGACCCTGGGTGCAGGTGGAGACGGCGGCTGCTTCCTTCGGCCAAGGTATCAGCGTCACCAACCTGCAGATGGCCATGGCGACGGCGGCGCTGGCGAACGAAGGGCAGCTGATGCAGCCCATTCTCGTCAAGCGCGTGGTCGCCGCCAACGGCGACGTCATTCAGCAAGCCCAGCCCCGAGTGCGCCGCCGCGCGGTCTCGCCCAAGGTGGCGAAGGTGGTAGGTGAGATGATGGTCGCTGTGACCGAGGGCGACGGTACGGGCACGAGCGCAGCGCTTTCGGGCTTCGAGGTAGCGGGCAAGACCGCGACCGCTCAGAAGACGGACCCCATGACGGGGCAGTATTCGCTCGACAAGTACATCGCGTCCTTCGTGGGCTTCGTGCCCGCCAAAGACCCCGTCGTCGCCATCAGCGTGATGGTGGACGAGCCCATGGTCGCCCACGCAGGTGGCGAAGTGGCCGCCCCCATCTTCCGCAAAGTCGCGGAGATGGCGCTCAAGTACAAGGGGCTGACCCCGAAGGGCGGCGAGCAAGCGGACATTTCCGAGCTGGCCAATGCCGCCGATCCGGCCAACGCTACCTACGCTTTGCTACGACATGCCCGCGGGGCTCCCCCCAGCGTTCAAGAGACGGTGGCGGACGTGCGCCCCAAGGCCAATCAAGTGCAAATCCCGGACATGACCGGCTGGCCCCTGCGTCGAGTGCTCAAGAAGACGAAGGAGCTCGGGCTCGAGCCACGCATGACCGGAACGGGCCTCGTGGCACGTCAGTCACCACCACCCGGACAGGCGTTGGACAAGGGGGGAATGCTCGTCGTCGAATTCGAGCCCGCCTCATGAGTGCCGCGTCCGGGATCCTGCTGTCTGACATAGCGCGCGAGCTTGGTGCGTTCGATGCCCGTCTCGCTGGGCAGGACGTGCGCGTTTCCGACGTCTGCCAGGACTCCCGACAGGTCCGTCCGGGCACGCTCTTCGTGGCGCGCGTGGGTGAACGCAGCGACGGACGCGACTACATTCCCAAAGCCATCGCCGCGGGGGCTTCTGCGATCTTGCTCGAGCATGGCTCCGAGCCGGAGCCTGCGCTCGAAGTTCCGCTCTTGCTCGTGCGCGACATTCGGCGGGCTCTCGGCTTCGCGGCGGAGGCGGTTCATGGACACCCCAGCCGAAAGTTGGCGCTGGTTGGCATCACCGGCACCAACGGCAAGACGACGACCGCTTCGTTGTTGCGCCAGTGTCTCGATGCGCTGGGTCACCCGACGGCGCAACTCGGCACGCTGGGCTTCGAGTTCGGGGAGATCGTGCGCGGCGGCGCGCTGACCACGCCGGAGGCCGATGCCGTGTCGCGCTTCTTGGCCGAGGTGGTTCGTTTGGGCGCGACCCATGCGGTGATGGAGGTGTCCAGTCATGCGTTGGACCAAGGCAGGGTCGATGCGCTCTCGTTTGCGGTCGCAGCGTTTTCGAACCTGACCCGAGATCACCTCGACTATCACGCGAGTTTCGAGGCCTATGGCGACGCCAAGGCGCGGCTTTTCCGCGAACTGCGCCCGCAGCACAGCGTGATCAACATCGACGATGCCTTTGGCGCTCGCTTGGCGTCCGAGCTGGGCGGACGGGCGATCGCGGTGGGGCGCGCCCACGGGGCTGGGGTCGAACTGCGCCGCTGCGAGATCGGGCCCCACTCGACGTGTCTGGAAGTGATGGTCGGCGGCTCGCAGCTGCGGCTGGAGACGACCCTCGTCGGTGAACACAACGTCGACAACTGGCTCTTGACGTTGGGGATCTCGAGCGCACTCGGTCTCGACCTCGACGCGCTTTCCGCCATCTCCAAGTCCGTCAGCAGCGCGCCGGGCCGCATGGAGCGTTGCGAGGGGCAGGACGACGACATCACCGTGCTGGTGGATTACGCGCACACCCCGGATGCGCTCGAGCGCGCCCTCGGCGCAGCCCGCTCGTTGAGTGATCGACGCGGCGCGCGCTTGCACGTCGTGTTCGGGTGTGGCGGCGATCGGGACCGAACGAAGCGACCGTTGATGGGGGCAGCCGCGGGGCGCTTGGCAGACACGGCCATCATCACCAACGACAATCCGCGCACGGAAGACCCGCAGGCCATCGCCGACGAGATCGAAGCGGGAATGAAAGGGGTTCCCGCGGCGTACAAGGTCTGTTTGGATCGCGAGCAGGCCATCTTCGTCGCCGTCTTGGGGGCCGCTCCCAACGACGTCGTGCTGATCGCGGGCAAGGGTCACGAAGACTACCAGCTCGTCGGAGCGCAACGCCTCTCCTTCGATGATCGAATCGTCGCGCGCCACGCGCTGGCACACCGGCGCACAGACCAGAGCTGACGATGGGGACCAGAGCCGACGATAAGGACCAGAGCTGACGATGGCCACCCCCATCCCCCAAAACGACGCCCGCTTCACCTTGGAAGAGGTCGCGCGCATCACCTGTGGCAGGCTCGTCGGTGCTGCCGAGCTCGTCGGGGTGCAAACCGATACTCGTGCGGCGCTCGAAGGCGGCCTCTTCGTCGCGTTGCGCGGTGAGCGCTTCGACGGCCACACCTTCATCGAGGCTGCGCTCCGCAAAGGGGCGGCTGCGGTGCTTGCAGAAGAGCTGCCCGTCGGCGTCGTGGGGGTGGAAGTGCCCTGCACGTTAACGGCACTCGGGCAGTTGGCGCGTGAGCATCGCCGTCGTTGGGGGGAAGAGGTGATCGCGGTTGCTGGTTCTGCCGGCAAGACGACCACCCGCAGCATCGCAGGAGCATTGCTCTCTCGATTGCTGCCGGGCCGAGTTCATCTCGCTGCCGGCAACCTGAACAACCGCGTGGGCGTTCCGATGGTGCTCCTCGGGCTGCAAGCTCAGCACGAATGGTCCGTCGTCGAGATCGGCACGAATCAGACCGGCGAGGTTGGCACCTTGGCGGCGATCGCCGAACCGGATGTCTCCGTCTTGACGTTGATCGACTTGGAGCACACCCAAGGACTCGGTGGCATCGACGACATCGAGCGCGAAGAGGC